>JAZOAE010000042.1:0-46625 GCA_045595305.1 Elusimicrobiaceae bacterium | reverse complement strand
TGGCCATATCTACCGCCTTTTGATATTGCGGCAAGGCAATCGCCGCCAAAATGCCAATGATAAGCACGACAACCAACAGCTCAATAAGCGTAAAACCGGAACGAAGCGGAGCCCTGAAAGCGTTTTTGTTCAGGGCCTTCTCCTTAAAATTGCACGTCATCCCCGAGGCCTGTAATCGGGGATCTCCTCCTTGCTTTGCTAAAGCGGTGGGGATTCCCGACAAAAACACTCGGGAATGACAATCCTTTTGTATTTCTTTTATATTCTTGCTACAACAACTCTTTTTCATGGTCTGGTATCCCCCTATTTATACAAAACTATTTTAGCGTATAGCCCATTATAAGAAAAAAAAAAAACGATTCAAGCGCTATTTTTCTTAGACGATAAACAACCAACAAATAAAATACTAATTATGATAAAATATATGTATGGCTCAAATAAAAACAATTTTCTTTGGTACGCCCCAACTGGCTGTGCCGTATTTGGAACTGGTCAAACAATGCACCGATTTGCAACTGGCCGTTACGCAAGCCGATAAGCCGCGCGGGCGTGGGATGGAAGTTTCCGCTTGCCCCGTCAAAGCACGCGCGTTGGAATTGGGCGTACCCGTACTTTCCCCCGAAAAACTAAAAGACGATTTTGATAAAATTGCCGCCACACCGTTTGACTTAGGAATTGCCGTAGCGTACGGAAAAATTTTCCGCCCCGATTTTTTGGCACTGCCTAAACTGGGAATTTTGAACGTGCATTTTTCACTACTTCCCAAACTGCGCGGCGCGGCCCCCGTGCAACAAGCACTTATTCAAGGATACACTAAAACCGGGATTTCCGTTTTTTGGATACGCCCCGGGATGGACGACGGTCCGCTTTTTTTGCAAAAGGAAATGGATATTGATCCGCAAGACAACGCGCAAACACTTTTTGAAAAACTGATCCCGCTGGGTTTTGAAGGATTAAAGGAAGTGCTTTCGCGTTTGCAAAACGGTGAAAACGTGCAAATTTCACAAGTAGGCGAACCGACTACGGCCCCCATGCTCCAAAAAGAAGATGCGCTTTTGCGCCCGGCTGATTTAACCGCGCAGAAAATGCACAACTACGTGCGCGGTCTGGCGTGCGGCCCCAAACCCAAAGTTCCTTTTATGCACAACGGGAAATTGGAGTGGGTGCAAATCTTACGTACCAGCGTATCTACCACAGACCAACAAACCGCTCCCGGCACCGTGCTTGCCATTGAACGCGACCGCGGTATTTTAGTAAAATGTAAAGAGGGTGCGTTGTGGCTTGCAGAGTTGCAACCCGCCGGAAAAAAACCGATGTCCGCTTATGACTTTGCCAACGGGCGCGGTTTAAAAATTAACGACGTCGTATTTACAGAAAATGCCTAATAAAGAAGAAAATTTTGATGAGTTTTTAAGTCCTAAAAAATCCCGCTTAACCAAATGGTTAGTTGCGGCGCTTGTTTGCTTATTTTTTATCGCGCTTATCGCCGTATCGGCCGATTGGGTATTAGGTGCGCTGATTCATACCCGCAAAGAAGTAACCGTGCCCGATTTAATCCATAAACCTGTTTCCCAAGCGTTAGATTTACTGGCTAAGCAAAATTTAGCCGCCAAGCAAGCGGGGGTAGAATTTGCAAAAGATGTCCCCCCCGGCTCCGTGCTGCGGCAAATTCCTTCCGCCGGATCCACCGTGCGCGAAGGACGTATTATCCGCGTGTGGCTCAGCCAAGGTGATGAGATGGTATTTGTTCCCAATGCCGTCGGTACCACGCTACGCGATGGGCAATTAGCCATCCGCCAAGCAGGTCTAAACGTGGCCAAGGTGGAAAATGCGTACTCCCTCACCTACGAAAAGGGCGTAATTATTTCGCAAACCCCCAAAGCTGATAGCATGGTGCAAAAAGGTACGAATGTTACCCTGATTTCTTCCAACGGAGCGCCGCCGGCCAGCGTTGTGTTAGTACCCAACTTCAAGAGCAAAAAGCTGGCTGAAGCCACCCTGTGGGCCAGTAATCATGATATTAATTTAATCATCAAAGACGATCCAAATTCCGTCTTCCCTAACGGGGTAGTTGCCGATCAAAACCCCAAAGCAGATAGCCAAGTGGCTCCGCGCTCTACTGTGCAAGTAGTCGTCAGCCGCCGCGCTACAGCAGATGATGAAAAATCGTATCACCTGCATTACGAATTGCCGCAAGGTAAAAAGGATAGCTTGGTGCGCGTAAGCGTGGAAGATGTAACCGGCACAAGCGATGTGATGAACGAAACCAAGCAGCCCGGCTCCAAAATCGATTTAGAAATCCCCTATACCAGCTACGCCACCGTGCGCGTATTTGTCGACGGAGTGCTGGTACGGGAACGGGAAGTCAAATGAAAAATACTTCCAAAATGCCTGCCGTAAATGGTAAAATATCTATTGCGCCATCTATTCTGTCTGCAGACTTGTGGCACCTGGGCCAAGATGTGGCCCGCGTGCAAAAAGCCGGGGCAGATTGGTTGCATGTGGATATTATGGACGGGCATTTTGTGCCGAATTTAAGCTTCGGCCCCGCCGTAGTTCGTTCTTTGAGACAATATACAGATTTACCGTTAGACGTACATTTGATGGTCACAAACCCGCTTAATTTTATTGAGCCGTTTGCCAAGGCCGGGGCGGATTTACTGACCGTGCACGTAGAGTCGCAAGATGATACCGTAACGACGTTAAAAGCCATCCAAGCATTAGGTGTAAAAACGGGTGTTTCCATTAAGCCCGATACCGATCCCGAAGTGCTAAAACCCCTAACGGATTATATCGATCTAGTATTAGTAATGAGCGTGTACCCCGGTTTTGGCGGACAGTCGTTCTTGGAAAGTTCCCCCGCCCTCATCAAACGGGTACGCCAAATCATTAACGCTTCCGGCAAACAAATTTGGCTGGAAGTAGATGGCGGCATTAACGCACAAACAGCGCCTTTAGCAATTAACGCCGGGGCGGATGCGTTGGTGGCCGGCCATGCGATTTTTTCTTCCGCGGACCCCGAATTGGCCCTCAGGCAAATTAGGCAGGCGTCCCCGGAAATTTAATGCGCTTTTACTCAGTAAAAGCAAACATAAGGAGACATACATGGCAGTAGTAATTAGATTACAACGGGTTGGCAAAAAATCCCAGCCTCAATACAGAGTCGTGGCGATTGAAAAGAAATCCGCCGTGGGAAGTGAAGCCAAAGAAGTACTCGGCCAATACAACCCGTGCAACCCGGAAACCAATCAGCAAGTAAAACTCAATATGCCGCGCGTAGAATACTGGATGAAAGTAGGTGCTAAACCTTCTCAAACAGTAGCCAGCTTGATTAAAAAAGCCAGCGCGAAATAACCTAGAGGTGTGCTATGAAAGAACTAGCCACCTTGCTCTTAAAATCGCTTTCTACCACGCCTGATAACGTAGTAGTAAACGAAACAGTAGAAGAGAATCGGGTTTTCTTGTCTACGCAAGTAGACGCAGCTGACAAAGGCAAAGTAATTGGCAAAGATGGTTGTATCATTAAAGCTGTGCGCACGGTACTTACCGCCGCAGCTACCAACCAAGATAAGAAAGTTACTTTGAAATTGGAAGACAAATGAAAATTGACGTTATCACTGCCTTTGGTGAAATGATAGATCAGACGCTGGGCCAAAGTATTGTAGGCCGAGCACGCCAGGCAGGGATAATAAAACTGGGCACCCTAAGTCCGCGGGAATTTACCAAGGACAAACACAAGACGATTGACGACCGCCCTTACGGTGGCGGGCCCGGGATGTTAATGATGGCAGAGCCGCTCTATCAGGCCATTAACAAGCTCAAAAAGAAGTCATCGTATGTGATTTTAACCAGTCCGCGCGGCCAAGTATTTAACCAAACATTGGCTAAAAAATTGGCTAAAAAGAAGCACCTCATCTTTGTGTGCGGGCACTATGAAGGGATTGACGCCCGGATTTATCCAGAGGTGGATTTAGAAGTATCTTTAGGAGACTTTATCCTAACCGGTGGGGAATTAGCCGCGTGCGTGATGATTGATACCATTACGCGTCTTCAAAAGGGCACTTTTAAAAAGGATGGTGTAACCGTATCGGAATCGTTTGAAGGGAACTTGTTGGAAGCACCGCAATACACCCGCCCCGAAGTTTGGCGCGGCCGTCGGGTTCCAAAAGTACTGTTAAACGGAAACCACAAAGAGATTGAAGCGTGGAAACGCGAAGAGTCTCTAAAAATTACAAAGCAGTTTCGGCCTGATTTGCTTGAAAAAACCTCTCAACCCAAGGTAGCGGGCCGGACGAAGAGAAAAGTAACTCGGAGGAAGTAAAATTTATGAACATTAGTGACATCAAACACAACTTAAAAACCAATATCCCGGTTTTTAAAGCGGGCGACACGGTCCGCGTGAAAGTGAAAGTAGTAGAAGGCGATAACGAACGCTTGCAAGCATTTGACGGCGTAGTAATCGCCCGCAAAGGCAGCGGAATCGGCGAAACTTTTACCGTACGCAAAATCTCCTTCGGTGTGGGTGTGGAACGTATTTTCCCGATTCACTCCCCCCGCGTGGACAGCATTGAAGTACTCAAAATTGGTAAAGTACGCCGCGCCAAACTGAACTACTTAACCAAACTCTCCGGCAAAGCAGCCCGCTTGCAGGAACTTAAAAAGACGACCGGTGCTACTGATGCCGCAGGTGAAACTGCCGAGCAAGCAGCCACCACGGAAGCCAAATAATTACTTTAAGTAGTAATAAGAACACCCCGCACAATTTGTGCGGGGTATGTTATTTACAAAATATATTTATAGGCTACACGTCGTAATTTTCGATAGATTCCCAGCCGCCGTTGGCCGCTAGGCCATCACACACAGCCTTGCCTATAGAATCAAACCAGCCGCATCTACGTTGTTTGGTATTTAAATTTACATGTAGCACATAATAATGGCTACCTTCTGAATATGCCATAATTTCATCAGGCATAGCTTGGTATGAAAAATCTCGCGTATAGCAAATGCCCCCTTCAATTTCTGTACAAGAAAATTCTATATCCAAAGGGCTACATTTTGGCACACATTCTCCCCAAAAGCAACTACACACTTCCCCCGGATTGGTTAATTTCCACAAATCAATCGCTTTTTCCAGTTGGCTAATGCGGGTTACGGCCTCGGCAGCACGGGCTTTTTCCACTGCTTTTTGGTATTGCGGCAACGCAATCGCCGCTAAAATGCCAATAATGAGAACTACGACAAGCAACTCAATAAGCGTAAAACCTCTGCGCCCCTCGTCATCCCGTAGCGTTTTTATACGGGATATAGGGGCGAAGGCAGTATTTATATCCCGGATACCGACCTTCCGGGATGACGTTAATTGATTTATATTCTCTTTACAGCAATTCTTTTTCATAACCAGGTACCCCCCCATTTATACAAAAATAATATCGCGTATAGCCCATTATAAGAAAAAAAAAAAAACAATTCAAGCGTGATTTATTTTTAATAACAAATAAACGACGTAAAAAGGAGGAGATCCCCGACAGCGATGCTCGGGGATGACAATTCTTTGAAATAAAGTGTCATCCTGAGGGGTTGTTGCTCAGGATTCCCACCTTAGGTTGTTTAGAGTAGTGTTGCGAAACGAGGAGATCCTGAATCAAGTTCAGGATGACGATTATTTTATTCGTCATTCCCGCGGACTGTAACTGGGAATCTCCACCACAGAAAAAACCCCGCACAATTTGTGCGGGGTGTGTTTTGTTACGCTATATTAAATTCATTTTAGCGGTTCCAACACGCGCTCATACCCCTCGGCATCTACTACGCGCGCTTTAAAAATGCTCCCTATTTTGACAGGTTTTGTAAATGTCACTTTCCCGTCGATGTCCGGAGCATCTTTGTACGTGCGGCCAAAGTCCGCGCCATCGGCAATGGCCTCTAGCGTAGTGCCCAACAAACGCTTGTTAATCTTATCAATTACGCGGCTTTGTACTTCCACGAGCTCAGCAGCACGCTCGTGCTTGATGCGGACGGGAATTTGCTTCATATCGTAGGCGGCCGTTCCTTTTTCGCGGAAATACTCAAACACGCCCATGTTGTCAAATTCATACTCGCGCACGAATTTTTTAAGTTCGTTGAAATCTTTTTTCGTCTCTTCGGGGAAACCTACGATAAAATTGGTCCGCAGCGAAATATCCGGCACTTCGGTTTTGAGCATATCCAGCGTGCGGCGTATCTGCGCCCCGTCACAATGGCGGTTCATCCGTTTAAGTACCGGGTCTGCGATGTGCTGCAGCGGGATATCAATGTAGTGAAAAATTTTGTCTGTACCGGCCATTAAACGCGCGATCTCTTTGGTTACGCGGTGCGGATATCCATACATAATGCGTAAACGCCCCAGGCCCTTTAATTTGAGCAGTTTCTCAAGCAGTTCCAGCAAGTGTGGTCGTCCGTATAAGTCCATCCCATACGACGTGGTATCCTGCGCAATTAACGAAATTTCTTGCACGCCGTTTTCAATCATCAGTTTGGCTTCGCGCACCACATCTGCCATGGGTTTAGAGCGGTAACGCCCGCGAATAAACGGAATGGTGCAGTATGCACAGCGGTTATTGCATCCGTCGGCCACTTTTAAATAAGCGGTATGCGGCGCAGTAAGACTCATTTTGTATTCGGGCAAATAAAGTGAAGACGGCAACGGCTCTAGAACAGTGCCTTTCTTTTTTAAAATCGTTTCTGTGTCGTCTTGCGCGGCGATGGAAAACACGGTATCTATTTGCGGAAATTCGTTGGCTACCTGTTCTTTAAAACGTTCCACCAAGCAGCCCGTAACAGCGACTTTTTTGACGATGCCTTTGGCTTTTAGTTCGAGCGCGTAGCGGATTTCTTCTTTGGCTTCTTTGACGGCAGAGGCAATAAAACCGCACGTGTTTACAATGATTTCATCGGCCTCTTGCGGCGTAAATACCATTTTATGTCCCTTGGCAATTAACCGCGCGGAAAATTCCTCGCTATTGGTTAAATTTTTGGGGCAACCTAAACTGATCACGTAGAATTTCATAGATTATACCGCTACGTCTTCTTGAGATACCACTTTGGGTTTTTCGTCCTCTTCATCCGAAGAAAGCAAGGCCATGCTAAAAGTAACTACACCAATACGTCCCACAAGCATGGTAGCAATAATAATGAGCTTGCCTAACGTAGAGAGTTGGGTAGTCGCCATCATAGAAAAGCCGGCCGTGCTCAAAGCAGCCGTTGATTCAAAAAGCAAATTTAAAAAGGGCATCTCTTCCGTCCACGTCAGTAAAAATACACTTATGAATAAAAATGTGCCATAAAGCACTACCGTAGATGTGGCCGCATACAACCGCTGTATCGGAATCCGATGCGAGAGAAACGTAACGAGAGGATTTAACCGCAAGTGGCTATACGCAATAGCTACAATACTGGCAAAAACCGTTGTTTTAATCCCCCCCGCCGTACCGGAGGGAGAGCCGCCAATGCTCATAATTAGCATCAAAATGAGCACAGAGCAAGATGATAGCGAACTAATATCCGCGGTATTAAATCCCACCGTAGTGGTGGCTCCCATTGTTTGGAAAAATGCCTCGGCCAAACTTAGCGACGGCGTCGTCACAAACAACGTAAACGTGCCAAAGGCCAATATGCAAACGGTAGTCAGCACAATGATTTTGGTAGTAAACGAAATTTCTTTGGTTTTGCGGCGGATGAAGTTAAACAGATCAGCCACCACAATAAAACCCATCGCCCCAGCTAACGCCAATAAAGACATTACGATGTTAATGGTTTTGCTATCAGCAAAATTTACCAGGCTGTTATTCCACAATGTATATCCCGCCGTACAAAAGGCACTCACACTATGAAAAATACTGTACCAGGCCGCCTGCAAAATAGAATAGTCGTGATGGCGGAAATAGTTAAATAGGAACACAGTACCAATACTTTCGGCAATGACCGTAAAAACAATAGCCGCCCATAAAAAGTCGGATAATTTAAGTGTATTGGGAAGTTTAACTTCGGCAGAAAGGGCACTTTCCTGATGTTTACGCAAGCGATGTTTTTGGGAAAGCGATAAAAACACAAAAGAGGAGAACGTCATGTATCCTACCCCGCCGATTTGAATAAGAACAAGTACCACCAATTTACCCAAAAACGTGTAAGAATCGGCAAAATTAACCGTTTGCAAACCCGCCGTAGATACGGCGGCTGCGGAGGTAAATAAGTTATCTAAAAATCCCACTCCTCCACGTGTCATAAACGGCAAAGAAAGTATAATCCACCCTAGGATTGTGTAGACAAGCACCGTCTGCGCCACGTTTTGGTGCGGAGTTAAATGCAACAAAAATATGGCATATTTCTTTAAGGAAACATGGACAATGTCTTTTATCTTATCTATTGCGGCACGTAGTTTTAAGTTCATATTTACATTATATAAAAAGCAAACGCAGTACTGCAGTGCAATAAAATGAGAAATCTATGTGTTTTATACCCAAGGAGGGCATAACTATGAAACTAAAAATAATGACAATTTTGCTATTGACCGGACTACTAGGCGGTTGTATGGCTACTGTTACCCCGTCTGGGGAAATTTATACAGAGGCACTCTTGCCGGCACCCGTAGTGGTAGAAAGAAGTTACTCACGCCCTGTATTTGTATCGGCTCCACGTCATCATCACCGCCCCATGGGTCCGATTGCTTTCAAACCTCGCCCGGGACATAGACCCGGCGGGCACCCCGGATATCGGCCACATAACCCACATAGACCGGGACGGCGTTAACAATTAGCTCCTCCCTACAAGGACTAATAGTTTCTACTCCCCAGTATTCTCCGACTGGGGAGTATATATGTTTGGCGGCTGCCAATCATCTTCTTTATCTAAATGGAGAGGATCTGTTTGGGGAAATGTGTAGGCATATTGATCGGCGTGCGTCCAATAATACCATACGCTGTAAACAGCCAGCATAAACAACAGACTTCCTATAAATAAAAACGTGTAGGCAATCCATTGATCATAATTCAGTAATCCAATAGGGTCCAGGATATGATTCCAATCGCCGCAAATTTCACCCGGAGCATAGTTGGTCACCATATCCGAAGATGTCAACGACATGGAACACGCTCTTGCATCCTGCACATACACACCGGCTCCATAAAACGTAGTGGATAACCAATAAAGTAATGGCGGCATAATCCAACGTCCGCCTTGCAAACGCAAGGCCACAAACAGCAACGTAAATGGTATGAGGGTTTCTATCCCATTGCCTGCTAACGTAGCAATCCAAGTCCCTAGCCCTCGATGAGAGCTATAAAATATGCGATAAAAAATCCCCCCTACAAAATTATGCCCCAACATCTCGTGAGTTAAATAATTAGGCAGATAAACAAATACATTATCTAACAAGAGGCGTACTATACCGCTTTTCCAGGCGTAAGTCAACACAACAGAAAGCAAAAGCACCAGGCACACGCTTCGCATATTCCATCGAAAAAACATAAAGCTTTGCCGATGGGGATCCAAATAGTTTACTACGCAATTTATTATCTTTTTCATCGCCTATATTATACCTTATATTTGCTACAATAATTTTATGAAGAAGTATATAATTTTAATGGCTTGCATACTTACGCTTTGGCTTGTTCTGACCTATCATATACGTTTAATTGACAACCGAGGCGTTGAACTGGTAACGCATGCTTATTATGGTGAATTGGTTGAAGTAAAAAATTCAGTGGAAACAGGAGCTCCGTTGAATTACCAATTTACTTTCGAAGATCCACAACGTCATTACTCCCTTCAAACATTTAACGCTCTTCAAGCAGCTGCATCCAGTGGAAATGAAGATGTCATTTTGTTCCTGCTAGATCAGGGGATGGATATTGATTCTCCTACCCCTGAGAATTGGACCCCTTTATTTATTGCTGCTCGTGACGGACAAGCCGAAGCAGCTAAATTACTAGTATTTAGGGGAGCAGATCTCAACATACAAACAAATTTGGGGGCGACAGCCCTTACGATGGTAACTACCCAAGATTATCCAACCGAAAAAGCTCGTTTAGATTTATTGACCTATATGCTTAAACGCGGAGCGGACCCTAATATAAAAGACATATATCAACATACGCCTTTGTACTATGCACAACAAAAAGAAAACAAAGAAGCTGTCGATTTGTTAAAGGAATACGGCGCCCAGCCTTAGAAATTGGTTTACAAATAAATTATGATTTACTATAATAATGAGGTAGCAAAGATTTATTCGCCCTTAGCTCAATGGTGGAGCGACCGGCTGTTAACCGGTAGGTTGAAGGTTCGAGTCCTTCAGGGCGAGCCATTAAAAAACACCCTCAGTTAAAACTGAGGGTGTTTCTCATATATCATTCATTCTTAAGGGCATCTACGGGTTTGAGTTTGGCAGCTTGCCAGGCCGGGTACAAAGCAAATAAGAAACTGGTTACTAGTGCAATTAAAATGGAACCTGCTACAACCCACCACGAGAAAGTCATCTGGCTGGTATTCTCGGCTAAGTGAAGCACAGCGAGGTAACCCAAAATCATCCCCGCTATGGCCCCGCACAAGCCTAAGAGCATCGCTTCTACTACGAATTGAAACAGAATGTCTTTGCGGGAAGCTCCCAAGGCACGGCGGATACCGATTTCTTTTGTACGAGAGAATATAACCGCCATGGTTACGTTCATGATACCGATACCACCCGCAATCATCGCTATAATTCCCATAAACAGCATATTGTTTAAGGACTTGCGGGCTTCTTTGAGGCGTTCTTCTATCTTCTCATGAAAGAACTCTATCTCCGGTTTCTCATTGGGACCAAATTGAGAACGCAGATAACTGGTAAGTATCCCCCCTGCCGTGTGAGCAGTAGATTCTTTTCCTGTTACCACCCGGATATCAACCGGACGGGTATCATTTTCTTCCGGATATAAGTCATACCAAGTGGTATATGGTATGTACAACGTAGGCCGCCATTCACGATTGCGCGATATACGCACGTCATCACTCTCTGTAGGCAAGTGTAAAATACCTACTATGGTAAAGGTTTGATGATGAAGCACTACTTGTTGATGTAGTAAATGATGATGCTCAGAATAGTCCTTTAATCTTGGGACTTGTTTATCTACGCGATCCCACCAAAAATGTCTCTTTGACTTCTTTACTTCTCGAGGAAATACCGTTAAAACAATCACGCGGTGCTTATTTTCCACATCTTGCCAATTGATAAAACGGCCTTCCAAACGATACACAAAATCCGCTTCCTTAAACGAAGGCAAAATCCCATATACAGTGGCTCCTATCAGTTGACTGCCTTTGTGATACAAGGAGTTCCACCATCCTTCCTGCACATTATAGTCATCACTTGTAAAGGCAAGAGAACTCCCCGCAGGCAATCTCTCTTTCAAATCTTTGTACTGTACTACACTCAGCGGATGGTTTGTACGAGTTTCCACCCGTCCGGCTCCGGAAACTTCTGCCGTTTTATCTAGCCATCGGTAACGTTGACTTAGCACACTAAGGGTATAAAAGAACGTGGCAATTCCAATCGCAATAGCGAAGAAACTTAAAAAACTACGCATCTTGTGCGCCCAAATCTCCGTCCAACCAGTAGCCATTAAATCGGGGAGCCTCATATAATTTTACCGTCCTTCATGTGAATGGTGCGGTGGGTTCCTGCGGCAATTTTTGGGTCGTGCGTAACCATGATAATTGTCATACCGTTTTTGTTTAACTCTTGCAGTAAGTCCAAAATATCGGCACTGGCTTTGGAATCCAAATTTCCGGTAGGTTCATCCGCTAAAATGATAGACGGTTTGTTGGCTAAGGAACGTGCACACGCTACCCGTTGGCACTGTCCGCCGGAGAGCTGCAAAGGCGTGCTATATAACTTCTTTTCAAGTCCGACCCGAACGGCTAGTTCCCGGGCACGTGGTAAAATGTCCGCACGAGGCATATTGCTATAACGCATAGGCAAAGCGATATTTTCCAATACTGACAAGCGCGGCATTAAATTAAACGATTGAAAAATAAACCCAATGGAATTGCGCCGCAACTCCGTGCGACGAGCGTCTTTCAATTTGGCGGTCGGCACGCCGCTCAGCAGATATTCCCCGCCTGTGGGTTCGTCTAACAGTCCCAAAATGTTGAGTAGCGTACTCTTTCCACATCCGCTAGGACCCATAATAGATACAAATTCGCCTTGCTTAATAGACAATGATACCTCATCTAGTGCCCGAAAATCGTGTGCACCGGGATAAATTTTGATGAGCTGTTTACACTGTGCTATTACCATGATTCCCCGTACGGAAGGGTAGTTAAAACTTGGTCGTTTTCCTCAAGGCCTTTGGTGACTTCCACATTTTTATCACTGGCAAGACCAATTTCAATTTCCACCTTTTCGGCTTTGTTCTTACCTGTTACTTTGAAGGCATAATTCTTGCCTTCCTTTTCAAATAAAGCATTAGCAGGAATCGTAAGCACATCTTCCTTTTTATCAATCGCCACACTCATTTCTGCACTCACACCTAGTAAAATCTGTTTGTCCGGGTTCGCCAGCTCTGTAATTACCAAAAACCCGGAACTATCGCCCCAACGCCCAGTCGCTTCGCTTTGGGAAGATACGTGCGAGATTTTGCCTTTCAGTTTCGGAGCACTATCGCCTAGTGCCCGAATAGTTACATCTACGGGCATTTCCGGTTTTAGTTTCATCACTTGCGCCTCGGTAACATACGTAGAAATTAAGAGCGAATCCATGTTGACTACCCGCAAGAAACAAGTGGCATTTTCGGCGTTATCATAACTGCCTTGTAAGAAAGTACCCAGGCGAGGTAACGACAAATCTTTATCCGCTAATGACTTGCGGTAATCGTCACTATCCACGCATTTAATAACCGTTCCGGATGCTTCGGTGTAAATAGGCATCGGTTTGTAATCTTCAAATTCATTACGGCCCGGTTTGATAAGACCCACTTGCTGCCCCTTCTTCACAAAGTCGCCTTCCTTTACATAGACGGCTTTCAAAATACCGCTGGGCTTGGAAGTAACCTTTACATCTTGCTTGGCTGTGACCGTGCCGGAACCTGTAAACAGCACTTCTACTTTATCCTTCTTAACCATCACTATATCGTCCGGGCTAATAACTTGGCCTTTAATCTTGGCAATAAGCGGCTTGGCTCCGTAAAACCACACGATGGCCAATACTCCGGCCAGTACTGCCGCAAATACAAATTTCTTCCAGTGTTTCCTCCAAAAGCGTTTCATTATAAATCCTCCAACGTATATTCAAAAATATTCTGACCGACCGCGTACTGATAACGTAATTTCGTAATTTCCAAATCTGTTAGTAAGCGGGCGTGTTCAATTTGTGCCGATACCATGGCTTGCTGGGCTACCGTCAAATCCGTAGCACTCATTAGACCGTTCTTATACTTTGTTTGCGTAGCTTCAAACTTTTGAGTAGCCGCCTGCAAACGTAAGTCCGATATTTCCATACTTTGCATTTTAAGAGCTAACGCGTTGCGAGTCTGCACCACGTCATCACGCAGGGAACGCAAAAACTGTTCAAAGTCCAGCTGCGCGTTTTCATGGGTACGGGCCAAATTCTGCCGGGTACGGTATTTATCTATGTAGAAGAACCCTAAATCAAACGTAACTCCGGCAGCCACCCCGTAGTTATAGTTCCACAGTTCGTGCCCGTTAAGGCCCCGTCCGGTAGAGCCGAACAAATCCACAAACAAAGAAGGCAAGGTATTTAACTTGCCCTGCTTAAATGCAATATCTTGTTGCTTGAGCTGCAAACGGCGTTCCCGCACATCGTGGCGGTGTGCTAAGGCGTTTGTTAAATCGGTATCCAAGGAGGGCAGCGGCGTGACCGTTTTATCTAAGGTTTCATCCAAGGTAATTTCTGTTTCCGTCGGTTGGTTTAACGCAATGTTAAAGGCGGTAAGCGCATTTGCGTAATCGTTCTGAGCGGAAAACAAAGATAACTGGCTGGAGCGGTAATTTGTTTCACTGGATAGCAAGTCCGAACGGGTTTTTAGTCCGTTATCGTAAAGCACTTTGTCCTGTTCGTATTGCTTATGGTTAATCTCCAAATCTGCTTGATATACTTCCACTAACTTCTGATTTAACAATAAATCGTAATACATTTTTACCGCCGACAACACGGTTTCCTGCACAAAAGCATCAAAAGCTATTTGGGCCATTTCGTACGATAAAGAAGCGTCTTGATACGCCAGTCTGTCCTTGCCGCTGTTGAGCAAATTCCAGGTACCGGAAGCATTTGCCTGGGAATCAAAATGACGCAGTTCGTTCCACGAGTGAATATTGTCCGGCCGAGTATAGGTTTTATCAGCTGTAGCCGACACGGAAAACGACGGCAGGAACGCTTCTGTAAACGCATTCTGATAGGTTGCACGGGCATTTAAGAGCATGTTCTTTTGGGATGCCACCTTTGGGGATCTACGTAAATATTCTTGCACAAAACCATCTAGTGTAAAGCGTGTTTGGGGTTGCACTGCGGGCCGCATTACTTGATCCGCAGTGAAGGAAAACCCACAACATCCCCACGCAATTCCCAACAATTTGAGCCAATTCTTCCTATTCATATCTCAATTATAGCAAAAAACCTCATCTCGATCGGATATAGCCTCAAAGTCCTATGAGCTTTTAGGTCTTTTGGTCCTTCCAGTCTACGTAGTATTTATATAAAATGTAATATATGAAACGTGTGGTACTTTTCGCAATTTTTTTGTCCTTAACAACAACGATGTTACAGGCCGCGCCGCCCCAAGTTCGAATCATTAGCATTCCTCGCAAACTTCCTCGCTATAGTGGTTCTTATGGAGTTGCCATGGGAGTTAATTATCATTCGCTAAGAAAAGTTGCCGTAATAAAGCCAGCTGTTATAGAAAGAAAAGTTTCTAGTTTCGTTACGCGGAGAAGAAACATACAGGCCGGCCAAAAAGCTGAGAATTTTCACGCGGGACGAGCGAGAAGATTCGATACGCCCCACTCTTCAACCGCCACAAATAATCATCAGCAGTATCGGCCAGCAGTACAACCAAAGCAAACGCATCCGAGGCGTACTGCTAAGCGTACGTTTACAGTAACAACCATGGAAGATTATACCCCTGAGGTTCGATCTCTAGAAAAGATCCCGCCCGTTCCTTTTGTAGAAGAAGCTCAAAACATTGCCTACCGGGGGTTAGCTTTAGCGGAGAGTGGAGATGCCGTCCGAAACATTTGGACAAACGGTATGCTTACAAAGGATGTCGGTAAAGGCAGCAATACTTACTTACGGGCTCTTTCTGTCGGCAGCCGGGGATCCATGCAACAACTTCATCTTCATCCCTCAATTAGTGTTACAAATACCCCTAGTAAGGCTGCGGAATGGGCCAAAATACGCTTGCACCCGGAAGCCCGTCCCATCTTAACCATTGTCAAAATGAAAGGGAACTTCCGTGGAAAGTCCATGGAATTTATCATGGATGATATCCCCGCGGAACAAATCGAAGAAATGGCCGTCCTTCTTAATATAGACAATGAACTAACTTGGTGTAAAGTTCAATTAAACGAAGACAAATCCCTTACCATTACCCCTTACGAACCCTTGTATCCACAAAAATAGATGCACTCCAAATACAACGTGCGAAACCTTCGTGGAATTGTTATAATAAAGGCATGTTCAGTTCACTATGTGATTTTGATAAAAAGCAAGTCCTTTCCCGGGGAGCCAATTTCATTGTTGGCATCGATGAAGCAGGTCGTGGGCCACTTGCCGGCCCGGTAGTAGCATGCGCTTGTTTGATTCCTCCTTCGATCGTTCAAGATTTCACAGATGTAAACGACAGCAAAAAACTCAGTGAGACAAAACGGGAAGAATTATTTAAACGGTTAACCGCCGGAAACGGCGTCATATACGGAGTGGGTTTTGCTAGCGCTGAAGAAATTGATCAGCTCAATATTTTACAAGCCACTTTTTTAGCTATGCGACGGGCTGCCCAGAAATTTTTACAAATACCCGATTGTTGCGCACTCATCGACGGTCCTTACACAGTACAAGGGTTGGCGATGAAACAGCACCCCATCGTTGACGGAGATGCCAAATCTTTGGCCATCGCATCCGCCAGTATTATCGCTAAAGTAACCCGTGACCATTACATGGAAGTGCTCGAACAATTATACCCCGGGTATGGTTTTGCATCACATAAGGGCTATGGTACTGCTAAACACTTGGCAGCACTGCAAAAATTGGGGCCTTGCCCCGAACATCGACGTACATTTGGCCCCGTACGCAAATTGTTAACTGATACGAGTACGTTACCATGAATACTTCAGCACAGGGAGCATTAGCGGAAGAACAAGCCGCCCGTTATTTGGCTGATAAAGGACATCGTGTATTAGCACGAAATTTTCGCGCGACGGGTGGAGAAATCGACATTGTTTCGTTCCACAACAAAACACTTGTGTTTGTGGAAGTGAAAGAACGCGCTTCAAAAGCTTTCGGAGGGCCCGTTATGGCGGTTACACCCACTAAACAAAAACGAATTACGAATGCCGCCCTTCAGTTTATCAAAATAAATAAACACGTATCTTATGATGCAATCCGCTTTGATGTGATTTGTATACTGCCGACGGGGATAGAACATATAGAGAATGCTTTTGTTCCTGCCAGAAAAGTCTTATAAAAGGAGAAATGATATGACCCAACTAGAACAAGTGAAAAAAGCAGTTGCATTCATTCGCAAAAAAACAAAAAACTTCCAACCTGAAATTGCTTTGATTACCGGCTCGGGCTTAGCGGAGTCTGTTCCCCCCTTGTCCAACAAAATGGTAATTCCCTATATCACCATCCCCGGTTTTTTGAGAAGTACCGTTCCCGGACATACGGGTAATTTGATTTTTGGTACTTACAAAAAGCGTAATATCGTCGTTATGCAAGGCCGCTTTCACTACTATGAAGGGCACTCCATGAAGGATTTAGCCATCTCCATCCGCACCCTTAAAATGTTAGGCGTAAAAAAACTACTCGTTTCCGCCGCAGTAGGATCAATGGATATGCGACTAAAACCGGGATCTCTATGCATTTTGAAGGATCATATCAACTTTATGTGCAATAACCCGCTAATCGGCAATAATCACGAACCCGCTTTTGGACCGATGTTCTTTGATCTCACCGAAGCATACGACAAAAAAATGCGCAAAATAGCCCTCGATGCCTGTAAGAAAACAAAAATCAATGCACGTGAAGGCGTTTATTTTGCTGTAACAGGACCCAACTTTGAAACGCCCAGCGAAATTCAAATGTTTAAAAAATTGGGAGCCACCGTCGTTGGGATGTCCGTTGTGCCGGAAGTATTAGCAGCGCGCCAATGCGGACTAGCAGTGCTAGGCATGGCTTGGGTAACCAATATGGGGTGCGGCATCGCTAAGACCCCTCTCTCTCACGAAGAAACTATTCGCGAGACCAAAAAAATTGTCGGCAAGTTTCAAGACTTGTTAGAAATTTTGTTTGTAAAACTGTAAAAATAAGCGCGCAGACGTTTGTCTGCGCGCATCTTTCGTATGGCAGCCAGCATTAAACGTTTAGGAAAAGAAACCCTTATTTATGGTACATCTACCGTGCTAGCACGGCTGCTCAATTTTTGTCTCGTTCCGTTCTATACTTACTACTTATTGCCCGGTGATTACGGTATTATTGCTACTACGTTTGCTGTCATTGCGCTTCTTAATGTAATTTTTCTGTTCGGAATGGACCAGAGCTATTTACGCTTTGCCAGCGAACACTCTCAAAAAACAAACGTGTTTCAACATTGTTTTTATGGCGTGCTACTTAATGGGGCCATACTGTCGATGTTGTTATGGCTTTTTGCCAAGCCATTTGCCGCGCTCATTGGGATTGGCCCTTCTTACGCCTACTTAATTCATTTAGCCATATGGGTGCTACTGCTAGACGTATTAAATATGATCCCCTTTACCAAGCTGCGCTTGGAGCGTCGGCCATGGTATTTCGCCGGAGTACGTACAGCTTCTATCATCGTCAATGTGTTGGGAAATATTTTTTTCATCGCCGTGCTTAAAAAAGGAATTGCATCTATTTTATGGGCAAACATCTTTGCCTCTCTTACATCTTTGTTGTTGCTTTCTCCCGTTGTATGGAAAGAATTATTGGCACACAAGCCCAGCTTCGATAAAACACTTTACACCAGCATGTTACGCTTTGCCTGGCCATTTGTACCATCGGGATTAGCCAGTTTACTTATTAGCGTGATTGACAAACCGATTTTGGTGCATTTAGTGGGATTAGACCAAGTAGGTATTTACCAGGCTAATTTTAAAATAGGGGTGTTTATGATGTTGTTGGTGTCTATGTTTGACCAAGCCTGGCGGCCCTTTTTCTTGGCACACGCTAATGAACCCGACGCCAAAAAAACATTTGCCCAAGTACTGACGTGTTTTGTTGCGTTGGGAACGTGGTTTTTACTAGGGCTTTCATTCTTGATGCCACCCATTATCCAAAGCAATTTGCTGGGCCACTTCCACTTAATTAGTCCCAATTACTGGAGCGGCATGAATGTAATCCCATGTGTGCTTACAGGCTATTTCTTTTACGGGTTGTATGTAAATTTTATGGTCGGCCCTGTCATGACAAAAAAAACGCGCGTTTTGTTGTGGATTACGCTGCTGGGCGCCGTCACAAGTATTACCACGAATTTGACGCTGGTTCCTCATATTGGGATTTTAGGCGCCGGATGGGCGGTAGCACTCAGTTACGGAGCTATGGCGCTGGCATTATTCTGTTTTACGCAAAAAAACTACACGCTCCCTTACGAATACGGCAAATTAGCCGGCATAGCTATCCTGTGCGTTGTAACGGTGTTTGTGGCCTACTTTACGGGAAAACAATTCCCAGCAAGCGCACTGTCGATTAAGATTTGCTTGCTATCGGCCTATCCATTAGCAATGCTACTATTTATTAGAAAAGCATAGCTGGTCGATTTTCCTCCCTAAAAATTATTTTTAAAAAACAATTTCCCGTTGACGTGCTTGGACTTAAAATATACTATAATAGAGATGGGTATAGCATATATAAACGTTGCAAGGGGATGAAAACATGCGCTTAATTGTAACCAAAATTAGTGTAGGTTTGTGGGCGGCAGCGTATATCAAAAATACAATCAAACAATTTTCTCCGTCATTAGAGCACCCTTTTGTATTGGGCCTTCCTACTGGAAGCACCGTGTTGGATATGTATGCCATCTTGCGCACTTTTGCCAAAGAACGCCTACTCAATTTTCAACAAATAATCACGTTTAATATGGATGAATATGTGGGTTTGCCCGCTGACCATCCGCAAAGTTACCACAGCTATATGCGCCGCAATTTGTTTGACCACGTTAATTTGCTGCCCGAACATATTTTTATGCTAAACGGCCAAGCCAGCGACTTAGCACAGGAGTGCATCCGTTACGAAAATGCTATGGTACAAGCAGGAGGCGTAGATTTATTTATCGGAGGGATTGGACGTAACGGACATATTGCTTTCAACGAGCCGGGAACTCCCTTCAATTCGCGTACTCATGTGGCCGACTTGACCCCAAGCACCCGCGAAGCCAATGCACGATTTTTTCAAAATGATCTCACGCGCGTGCCACGTCAAGCACTGACCGTAGGAATCGGTACTATTTTAGATTCAAAAGAATTATTATTTATTGCCTCTGGTGTGAAAAAAGCCGCGGCTGTTGCGCACTTAATTACACAGGCTCCCATTCCTTCGTGGCCGCTAACGGCACTAAAACTTCATCCACGCGCAACATTGCTTGCAGATTTGGATGCCTGCGTCTTGCTTTCCGGAGATCTAAAGACCCAATTGGACGAAGCTATGCAGGCCGATCCACATGCCGAACAATGGGTACTAACCCTCGAGGATCCCGCATGAGCCAGCGTACCATCATTCATAACGCCCGTCTTGTTACCCCCTCTAATATAGTGACACATGCAGCTGTGTGGATGGAAAATGGGCGCATTGTGCAAATTACTGATTCTTCCGCCATTCCTTCTGAGAATTGGCAATTGGTGGATGCCAAAAACGCGTGGTTAGCACCAGCTTGGATCGATTTACACATTCACGGAATGGGAGGCTTTGGGCCTGAACAAGGAACCGTGCAGACACTTCTTGAATTGTCTCTCGTTTTAGCAAAACAAGGGGTAGGAGCTTTCTGCCCGACACTCTACTGTGCACAACCCGCTCAAATGGGGTCTCTACTTAAGAAATTAACACCGGCAATTGGCAAAGAAACAGGGGCACACATCATCGGATTTCACCTAGAAGGGCCTTTCATCTCCCCCGAAAAACCCGGTGTAATGCGTCCGCAAGATATCGCCTCTGTCAATCTGCCTGATTTCCAACAAATTTATGATGCGGCCGAAGGGAAAATAGCCATTGTTACCCTAGCACCGGAACTGCCCGGCATTGACCCTGTTATTGAATTCTGTTTGCAACATAACATTATAGTACAAGCAGGACATACTAATGCTACTTATGAAGAAATGCAAACTGCTTTTGACAAAGGTGTCCGCCGCGTTACCCATTGGGGAAACGCCATGAGTGGCTTGCATCAACGGGCGCCGGGCGTATTCGGGGCGGCTTTAGTCAATCCGGATATTTCTTGCGAAGTAATTGCCGATGGAAAACATGTGCACCCGGCATTGCTCACACTGTTACGCCGAGCAAAACCCATTTCTCAAATTACCGCCGTAACCGACGCACTCTTGCCCACCAAACAAGAACACGGCCCATTTATGGCAAATGGAGAAGAAGTGGTGCTGATAGATGGCGTGTGGAAACGCAAAACTGACGGCGTAACTGCTGGCTCTGCCCTTACAATGCAAGGGGCTTTTAAGCAACTTATACAAGTTGGTTACAGCGTTACAGAAGCGTCGCAGTGTACGAGTACCAACGCCGCACATTTAATGGAATTACCTACCGGGAATATACAGCTCGGCTTGAAGGCAGATTTATTACTTCTGCACGAAGATTACACTATACAACAAGTATGGCTTGCGGGAAAAACTATTCTATAATAATCATACTACACAAAAGCCCCCGGCTTAAACCGAGGGCTTTTTATTATTTGATCTTAAAAAATCCACACTTTGATCAGATAGAACAGAGCCGATATGAGTGCCGAGGCAGGAATGGTAATAAACCATGCCCATACAATGCGTTTGGCCGTACCCCAACGAACTCCTGACAAGCGACGCAGGGATCCAATCCCTACAATGGCGCCCGTAATAGTGTGAGTAGTGCTGACGGGAACCCCCAAAATAGAAGCAAAGAAAATAGAACACGCGGCGCCCGATTCAGCACAAAATCCATCTACAGGACGTAAACGCGTAATTTTTTGTCCCATTGTCTTAACAATACGCCATCCGCCGGAAAGCGTTCCCAATGCGATGGCACCCTGACACAAAATCACAACCGATAAGGGCACTACAAATTGTCCTTGCGATACTAAGTGCATCTCGTGATGGGTTAAAAAGAAATCACGCACGGGGCCTACTTCCGCCCCGGCCATGCCGCCCAAAAGCAGCATGCTGATAATACCCATCGTTTTTTGCGCGTCGTTTCCACCGTATCCCAATGCGTAAGCAGAAGCCGAGAAAAGCTGCGCTTTGCGGAAAAAGCGGTCCACTTTAAAAGGATTAAAGTGATTAGCTATGTTGAAAATAAGTACGCCCATCAGTGTGCTAAGGAAGTAGCCCAGCAAGGGCGAAATAAAGATGAACGCGACGGTTTTTAAAATACCTCCGGCCACCAAAGCGCCAAAACCGCCTTTTACAATGCCGGCACCTATAAGTCCGCCGATTAATGCGTGAGAGGAACTGGATGGCAATCCAAACCACCAGGTAATTAAGTTCCAACTACAGGCACCCATTAAAGCACCAAAGATCAAGCTGGAGTCAACCAAGTTGATATCCACAATACCGGCACCAATCGTTTGAGCTACGTGTGTTTTGAAGATCAAGAACGCAACGAAGTTGAAAAATGCTGCCCAGGCTACCGCAAATTTTGGAGATAACACGCGGGTGGATATAACGGTGGAAACCGCGTTTGCCGCATCGTGGAACCCATTTAGGTAATCAAAAAACAGAGCGAGTAGAATTAAAAATATAATCCACGTCATAGTTTGTTTGTCCTAATTGTTTTTGACCAAGATAGATTCCACCAAGTTGGCCACATGTTCGCAAAAATCAGTAGTTGATTCGGCAATTTCATAAAGTTCTTTTTGCTTAATAACCACGATAGGATCTTTTTCGTTAGTAAACAAGTCGGAAATTGCCTCGTCGCGCAGCACATCACCTTCGTTTTCCAAACGGTTGATTTCCACGCAATGGCGGTAAGTGTCTTTCATATGTTTATTGCTACGCAAGGTTGCCACCGTTTTCTGCAAGGCGCGCGTGGAGTGTTCAATCGTATCAGCCAGTTTTTTGCTGTATTCGGTCGGCTTAGAAATCGAATAAAGATGAAAGCGATTCATCAGTAAGTACAAATTATCAATGATGTCGTCCATACGGTTGGCCAAGGATAAAATATCTTCACGATCAAAAGGAGTTATAAATGTTTCATTTAATGTGTTAATGATGGTATGTGTGATTTCATCGCCATAGTGTTCAAATTCGTGCATTTCGCGTACGTTTTCAGGAGTAATTTTTCCCCCACTTATGCAATTGCGATAGAACTCGGCTGCACGGACTAAATTTTCGGCCTGGCGGTCAAATAGATCAAAGAATTTATCCTCTTTCGGTAATAACATGATGTAGTCTCCTTTTTTTGCTTTATCCTATTAAAAAGCCCGTTTGTTTTTTACACAAACGGGCAACACAAATTATTTCTTCAACTCCTGTTTTAAGGCTTCAGGCAAGTTCACGGCAGCCTTCAACAGGGACGGGCGTTTTTTAACATCTTCTATAAACGCCGCATCACGCAGTTTATTTCGGTAATCTTTCTCTTGGAAGATATACCTAAATTTTGTATACACGTCGTATGTACCGGCCAGTAAGGCTACAATATCCTGCACCCCAACGATTTCCTCATCCGTGGGAATTACAAACACTTGTACGCGGGAATTGTCCGCCGAAATACGGCATTCGGCCTTGTTAGTCATGGCGGCCTCGTTGCGCTCGGCGTCAATAACAATACCAAAATTTTCCAGCCCTTTAAGCACGCGCGCACGCACGTCAGGATCGCGCTCGCCGATGCCGGCCGTAAATACGATACTGTCTAACCGGCCCAGCTCAAGCATATATGCACCCACATATCTGCGGATGCGGTGTGCCTGTACTTCCACAGCTAGTTTGCACAGCTCGTCGCCCTCGCTAATGCCTTTACGCACATCACGTTGGTCAGAAAAACGGTCTCCCGTCAAGGCATACATGCCGCTTTTTTTATTTAAAATAGTGTACATGTCTTCGGGGGCCATATTCAGTTTTTGCATCATGTAAAAGCAGGCGGACGGATCGATATCACCGGAGCGGGAACCCATCACGAGTCCTTCTAAAGGAGTGAGCCCCATACTAGTGTCTATGCACTGCCCGTTTTTAACAGCGGTTACGCTAGCACCAGCCCCGATGTGACAAACAATCGTGTTGATTTCATCCACTTCTTTGCCCATAAGCACAGCAGCACGACGGGAAGTATAGAGAACGGAAGAACCATGAAATCCATATCGACGGATGTGATAGTCGGTATACCATTTGCGCGGCAACGCGTACATATAAGAAGACGCCGGCATGGTTTGGTGAAAGGCAGTATCCATCACACACACGTGAGTAACATTCGGCAAAAGCGCACGGGCGGCTTCAATTCCCATAATATGTGCCGGGTTGTGAAGAGGGGCTAGATCGGCAATGTTGCGTAGTTCTGCCACCACACTGTCATCAACGATTACAGATTTAGCGAATTTACCACCATGCACGATGCGATGCCCAACGGCGCTGATCACATTCACGTTTTCAATAACGCCGTGTTCTTTATGAGTCAGCGTCTCAATGACTAAATTAATACCATCTTTATGGTTGGCCAACGGACGTTTTATTTCTACGGATAATTTGCCCGGGCGATCGTGTGTAATTAAGGAACCTTCGATTCCAATGCGTTCTACAGTTCCGGCACAGAGACTTTTTTTCTGATCCCAGTCGTAAACGCTATATTTGATGGAAGAACTGCCACAGTTTAGAAAAAGAATAATCATACGAATTTCCTTGAGTGAAAATCTAGGTACCTTTATTTTATCAAATTTTTAGTGACCCCATGCTGCTTTTAGACGATCGATGTGGGCTTGCACTTCCTGCATTTGCGGGTTTTGACGGTGCCGTGCCAAAAACTCCTCCTCGGTCACACCATCTGGCCCTTGGATATAGGCATTAACCCAGTTTTGAGCTTCATCTACATCGTGACGCAAGAGAGCCATATTAATGAGCAATACATATGTATTTATGTTGACCGGATCCAATTTTAAGGCCTTTAAGAAGTATTGCTTAGCCTGCGCAAAATTTTCCGCAGACAGCTGATTATAGAGAAAGGCTTGTTCGGGAATCTCCTGCGCTTGAGCTAATTGCCGCATCGCAAGTGTATAATGAAGTTGTCCGGTCTCCTGATTCAAAAGGGCGTGATTAGGATTATGTTTTTGAACAAAGATCAAATCTGCCATCGCACGCTCATAGTCGGTGCGAGCATTATCCGTATCGCCCAATGACGGATTGAAACGTTTAGATAAATCAAGTGTCGTTGCAAAGATATTAGCGCGATACTGGCGGTATTCCGCCAACAGAGGGTTACGTTTGATAGCATCCGTAAATGCGGGTAAGGCCGCGTAAGGCTGTTGTAAACCAACCAGCGCAATCCCTAAACTATAGTAGTGATTTGCGGTAAACATATTAAAGAAAAACAAACATATTGGCAACGAGATCAATAACACGCTGCATACCCACAGGCGGGTGGTTTGCCATATTATGCGCAGGTACACGTATCCCGTTCCCAAAACGCTTACGGCAAATGTGACTATCGCCAGAACAAATAGTAACTTTTCCCCCCAATTGACAAGCGCAACATGCTTTAAAACTTTAGCAAATTCAATTCCCATGTATACAATAAAAGCGGATACAGCCAAACCAACTACTATACGGATAACGCATAGCCACAGCGGATGACGGGTTGTTCTAACGGGCACTGGCTGCGCTTGTGGGTTTTGCATAGAAAGTGCCAGAATGGTTCCTATAAATACAGCTAGCAAAAGTCCGCTGGAAACAAAGTGAATGCTAATATCTACCACGGCATGTACCAGTAACCCAGCCAGGGCCGCCGCATAGCCTAGCAGATAAAACTGTGTATCTTTATCCTCGGCAGATGGTTTAGCGGGCAGCGGAGCTTTTAGATTTTTAAAGGCGCATGTGAATAAAAATGTAAATAACCACAAGAAAAGTGCCAGCCCGATAATTCCGCCCGTGGCGGCTTGTTCCAAGTATTCATTTTCAGCATGCTGAGTCTCGTTGTTGTGGGCGTTTTCAATGTAGAAAATTTGAGGACGACGATAAGCCGGATAAACGAGTTTAAAACTGCCCGGCCCAGTACCTAAAACCGGGGAATCTTTTACCATCTCAAACGCGGAAAGCCAGGTGTATGCACGGAAACTGACAGACTGGAAACGTTTAGCGGAATAAACCCCAGCGCCGACAGCGGCAATGAGCAAACATAATACAGCCAATACGTTGATTTTAATTAAATGTTTTTTGAGACGCGCCAGGTAATTGGTGTAGGCGAATGCAAAAAATACGGCCATAGCGCCATAAGCTAACCAAGCCCCTTTACTTTCCGTAAAGAACAGATCGACCAAACCAATTCCCAGCAGCACGAGCAGACGTTTTTGCTTAGTGCGCAAAAATTCTACCCCAATAATAGCAGAGGCAAATACCACAAAGGCGCCGAAAAAATTAGGATTGGCATGCGTAGAAAACGTGCGCCCTGCAAAGAAATTGTGCCACGGCAAAAAATCAACACTGGGCCACCAAATGGCCACCACTTGCACCAAACCATAAATAAATGAAATCCACGCAGTAAGCACGATAAATCTGGTAACTGTACGTATGTCTTGCACGGTAAACTCACACGCAATCAACGCACCGATTCCGCCGTACATTAGCAAACGGACAAACTCCTCAGCAGCTTCTAATTTGTACGGGAAACACAGAAAAGAAAGCGTTTGCCACGCCAGATATATAAACAAAGGAGCTAAAAAGGGCCAAGTGTTGCGCGGAAAGGGATTCTTGTGCTCAGTAATCTTTAAAGCAGTCCACAATGTGAATAAAATGATGGCACCCATGTGCAATAGGGTCAATTTAACGTGAGCGGAATCATAAGTGGCCGTAAAAAATGAGAGAGAGACCAGCAGAATGAGCCATCCCATCAAATTGGGCAGCATGCGGCGGATAAACGCGGCACATGCGTCGTTCGCAGGTGCAGCAGGGGTAGCTTTTTTAGTATGTTTAGCCATACTTATATTATAGATAATTGCGTACACGCAGTGTTTAATTTTACAAGTTGTTTTGGCTGCATGTATCAACAATTCCCTGTATTTGAAGTCAAAAACTGATAAAATAAAAATATGTTCATCTGCTTGCTATATGGCCTAGTCGTGCTGATTGCGATATTTTTAGTTCCGCAAGGGACTAAATTATTTCGTACGACTAAGGCGCAAGCTATGTACAAATATGTCCTATTTGGGGCATACACAGGGGGCATACTGTGGCTTACGTTGGTAAAACGCTGGGGAATGGAAGTATCTCGCTCGCGCTTTCAGCCCTTCTATGTGGCACGGCGTTTGCTAAATTGTTGGTTTCATTTTAAAGATATATCCACTTCCGTTTGCAAGGCGCTCCTCAGAAACAGTAAAGGCCTGCTCAATTCTACCCGCGCCACCCCCGTGGAAGACCTATTCCTTAATATCATCTTATTTATTCCTTTGGGATTCTTGCTGCCATATGCCTTCCCTAAACTACGTTTTTGGAAGACCGTTTGCCTTGCCCTGCTATTGTCTGTTTTCATTGAAACCGTTCAGTATGTTGCCCAAATAGGCTGCTGCGATATTGATGATGTAATCAATAACACGCTGGGCGCTTGTATTGGGTACATCTGTTTTTGGTTATATACGAAATTGGCTCATCAATAAAATTTTCTTGTTTCCTTTCATTTAAAATTATAAAATGTATGGGTAAGTAGATTTATGCTACTTGAAAATTAACGTAAAAGGAAAAACGCATCATGAAAAAAGCATCTGTTCTTTTGCTGTTAGTGGCACTATTTGCTGTGCCTGCGGCCGCCGAAAAGCCTTTGCACTTTACTGCGTCCGAAACCGTCACTTATGATGATAACATCTATTTGACCAAAGATCATAAAAAGGATTCTTTTATCAGCACTACACGTGTTGGGGCCGAATACGCCGCTCCCGTTCCGTCTACAGGGTTGAAACTTACTGCGGATGCTGGCGTTGGTTACAATGCGTACACTAGAAAACATTCCAAAAATAATTACTGGGAAGCTTTAGGTGGTTTGGAACTTGCCAATGAGCAATTTACCATCGGAGATCGTATTCTTTACACTTCCGATCCTGCCAACAACGAAGAAACACAACGCCATAAACGTTTAAATAACAAGGGTTATATTTCTTACGTAACTTCTCACGAAAAAATGTTCGGTGTTGGTTTCTTTGCCAGCGATATTTTTGACCGCTATTTCGAATCTGAAATGCAAACTTTAAACCGCAACCGTGTGAATTTGGGTACCCGCTTGTATTACAATATGAGCGCCAAAACGCACTTCTTTGCCGAATATACCTATTCCGATATTGACTATCAAAAAGAGGCCGGAAAAGTTAAAAACTCTCACGGTCATAGCTTGGGATTGGGTGTAGAAGGCCAAATCGCTTCTAAAGTAACCGGTACTGCCAAAGTTACTTATGATATGCGTGATTATGAACGCGAATATGTCGCTGCTGATGGTACAGAAGCCGATAAATACAATGATTTAGTCGGTTACTACGCAGCTTTAGCCTGGGAACCCACCACCCGCGATTTGATCCGCTTGTCCGGTGAACGCAGCATGCAAGAAAGCCGCTATGGCGCCAACCGCTATTTCGCCGATACGCGCATTGCTTTGTACGTTGGTCACAAATTAACGGATAAATTGACTGCCGGCGTAACTGGCGCTTGGGACAATATGGCCTATGCTAAAGATTACTATGGCAAAAAACGCAATGATAACTTGTATATCGTTCGCCCGGAATTGGATTACCAATTTAAAGATTGGTTGTCTGCCGGTGTATGGTATCAGTTCCGCACCCGCCATTCGAACACGGATGTCTTTGATTATGATAACAATAAAGCCGGTGTGTTCGTAAAAGCAACCTTCTAGTACATTGTTATAATGTGATTAAACCCCGCTCAAGTGAGCGGGGTTTTTCATGTTATCAAAATTACCACTTACATATTGTCTTTAATGGTTTGCGCCAGGCGCTTAAGGCCTTCCACAATTTGCTCCGGCGATGAATACGAGAAATTCAGCCGGAAATCATTAAATACATTGCCATCGGGGTAAAAATCTACGCCCGCCACATAAGCCACTTTGTTTTCAATGGCTTTGGGCAAGAGTTTGGTGGCGTCCATCCCTTTAGGAAGCGTTACCCACAAGAAAAGCCCCCCTTCCGGGCGCGTCCACGTGACACCTTTGGGCATACACTCGCTCAATGTTTTAAGCATTAAATCGCGTTTTTGGCGATACATCGTGACCATATTTTGCAAATGGGCTTTTAGTAAACCGCGGCGTAAAAATTCGCCGGTAGCCAGCTGCAATATCGGGGAAGTGCATAAGTCCATGGCTTGTTTTAAAATCACAAATTTGCGAATAACGTCCGCCGGCCCGATCAAAAATCCTAAGCGAAACCCAGGCACAAATATTTTAGAAAACGTAAACATCGTCATTACGTTGCCTTGTCCGCCGTCTAATTCATAGAACGTACGCGGCGCTTTGCCTTCAAAGCGTACTTGGCGGTACGGGGAATCTTCTAAAATAAACGTATTATATTTTTTGGCCAGTTCCAAAATTTTAATACGGCGATCTTCGGGAATAGTCGTACCGGACGGATTTTGGAAATCAGGCACTAAATAAATAAATTTGCACGGTTTGCCTTGTTTTTCAAGTAGACTTAACTTGGCTTGCAAATCTTCCACCAACGCGCCATTTTCGTCGCTGGCTACGCCTACAATATCCGCCCCGGCCACCTGGAAAGCCTGCAAAGCACCCAGATACGTCGGGCTGGTTGTAATAATGCTGTCCCCGGGGTTAATAAATATCCGCGCAGACATATCCAACGCCTGTTGCGAAGCGGAAACTACTAAAATTTGATCGGGTGTAACGGCGATATTTTCCGTTTCTTTCATCAAGCGGACGAGTTCTTGTTTAAAACTGTTTTGCCCTTCGGTAGAGCCGTACTGCAACGCTTCTTTGGGGGATTTTGTTAAAATGGTATCAAAAATATCTTTAATTTCCTTCGTCGGGAAAATGCCAGGAGCCGGTAATCCCCCCGCAAATGAAATAATTTCCGGATTGGCAATAATTTTTAATAATTCACGGATGGCAGAGGCTTTCGAGCGATTTACCACCTTAGAAAACAAACGGTTATAGTCCATGTCCTTTTTCCTTCTTCTTACTCATTAACTAATATATTGTACTATTTTTAGACTTAAATCTTTAGCAGGAACTGAGTGCGTAAGCGCCCCCATAGAAATTACATCCGGGCGGGCTTGGCAATATTCTTCTAAATTTTGCGCATTGACTCCGCCGGAAACCTCAATAATCGCCCGGCCGTTAATTTCTTTCTTGCACGCGGAAATCTGCGCGGGCGTCATATTATCCAGCATGATAATATCCGCACCGGCGGCCAGGGCTTCTTTCACTTCTTCTAAATTGGTGGTTTCCACTTCAATTTTAGGGGTATGCCCAATGGCGGCCTTGATCTTTTGCACCGCCGCGGTAATAGAGCCGGCTGCTGCGATGTGATTATCTTTAATCATCACGCTATCGGCTAAACTAATGCGATGATTGCGGCATCCCCCCACCCGAACGGCATATTTGTCCAAACGACGAAGACCGGGTTGCGTTTTGCGCGTATCTACAATCATCACGCCGTATTTCTTGCCGATAGTGGAAAAAGCACGCGAAGCTGACGCTATGCCGCTCATACGTTGCATAAAATTAAGTGCGGTACGCTCGGCTTTCAAAATAGAAAGCGTAGAGCCAGTAAGTTCCAACACAGTTTCCCCTTTTTTAACCTCATCCCCATCTTGTTTAAGGGCGTTAAATTGCACGGTGGGGTCCACCGCACAGAAAACCTGGCGGGCAATTTCCATACCACATAGCACCAAATCTTCTTTGGCGCGAATAATAGCACGTGCTTGATTTTTAGACGTAAAAATCGTGTCAGAGGTAATATCCCCCAAGCTAATATCTTCCTGCAATGCAAGTTCAATAATTTTATCTAGTATCATTTTGTTAACTCAAACATTTTTTGAATAGATTTTTGGGCAGCACTCGCCACCGCGCGGTCCACTTCTACAATTTGGTCCTGGCGCGGATCTGTCAAGGCACGCAGCGTATTGAGAAGATTATTTTTCTTCATGTAACTGCATACGCCAAACGGCCAAATAAACTGCTTATCCGGATGCTCGGCTTCTAAACGATTTACCAAACCGAACTCCGTAAGCATTCCAAACTGCTTAGCAGATGACTTAGCTACGTAATCTGCCATCCCTTTGGTACTACCTACATAATCGCACAAGGCACATACTTCCGGAGCACATTCCGGATGGGCAAGCACTACTATTCCCGAATGATCGGCCCGTATTTTTTCTACGTGTTCTGGACGATATTTATCATGTACGCAGCAAGACCCCCCCGAAGAAATTATTTCTTTGGGAGTACCGCGGCGTTTTAGTTCAATTTCTATATTCTGCGCCATTAATAAATCCGGCACAAAAATTAGTTTATCCCCCGGCATTTTCTGTGCGATATCAAACACATTGCCTGATGTAACGCACACATCACATTTCGCTTTTACTTCGGCGGAACTATTGATATAACACAAAACGGGAATGCCCGGATGTTTTCTGCGTAAATTTTCCACATCTTGCGCCGTCATAGAATCAGCCAACGTGCACCCGGCACGACCCGCCGGAATAACCACTTGTTTATTCGGATTTAAAATTTTGGCTGTTTCCGCCATAAACCATACACCGGCAAAAACAATGATGTCCGCATTGCAAGAACGGGCCTGCTGAGCTAATTGATAAGAATCCCCCCGAAAATCAGCCACTCCATATACTAGGTCCGGCGTCGTGTAAGAATGTGCCAAAATAACTGCATTTTTAGCTTTTTTTATTTCATTAATAGCAAGGGTATACGGTGCCGCATCGAAGCAGTCTTGCAAGGTCCATTTAACTGCTTTGGTCTTAGATACACACCGAAGAAGCCCATACAAACGATGGGCTTCTGTAGAAATTTGCGCTTGCGTATACGGCATATAGCAACCTTTTAGCGGTTATTATACGTGGTGGTAGTAGTTACTGACCCGTCCGCATTCACCGTTTTGGTAACTTTGGGGTCCGTACTAGAGGACGAAGACGAGCTAACCGTTCTTCCGTTTTTGTACACTGTTCTGGTAGTAGTAGAAGAAGAAACCGGCACAGTTTGATTACCGTCCACGTAATAAATATTTGTGGTATTGGTAACTTTTTTGGCGCGCGTAGTAGCTACGCTAGTAGCAGTTGCTTGCGCTTTGGCCTTGACCTTGGCTTTACCCGCAACAGCCGCCTTGCCTTTGCCACAGCAGTCTGGCTCAATCAGAGGCAAATATGAGTCATCACAGGCCTGCAACTCATACGCAGGGATTGCATCATAGTCCGACGCAGAAGCAAGCATATTATCAAATTCTTGGTCAATGATCTGATACTTGGCATCCTTGGCCGATTTTGTATTGCTATCATAGCTAGCACTTACTTCACTGGTATTATAATAGGAACCATTCGCCGAGTTGTCTTTCTTGTTTTTAGAACAAGCAGTCAATCCTAATGCTACCACACAGATAAGACACAAAACTTTTCTCATATATTCTCCTTATGACAGGGTACAAAGCCCTTATTTTTATTATATATCATTGTAACACAAATTGGGAGATTTTTGTAATATTTTTAGATATCAAAACGCACCCCCAGGCTGAGGGTGCTTTTTACTCAATTATCTAACACGGTTATTTTTCTTCTGTATCTTCACTACTTTCTTCTGCCGTACCAAATGAATCAGACAAAAGTTCGCCTAAGGTAGGACGCGGCGCCTGCTTCAAGTACTGCGCAACTACCTTGCGGTTTTGGGCTTGATCATACTTCTTGATAGACAAGTTCAGTGTGAAGGTTTCCGGATTGACACCAATCACCAAGGCGGTGATAGTATCCCCTTCTTTGGCGTTAAAATCACGTCCCATTTCAAAGGGACTGATAAATCCCTTCGTGTTATTTTTGCCGATTGTGCATTCTACGCCATACTCTTCAGAAACTTTGGTTACCGTAGCCTTAACGGAGCTCTTATACGGATAGCGGCGTTTTAAAGCATCGGCCGGGTTTAAGAAGAGCTGTTTTAAACCAAATTCTAAACGAGGAGTTTCTTTGTCTAATTTTAAGAGTTTGGCTTTTAGACGTTGACCCCGGCGGAAATTGGTAATGGCTGTTTCGGGCTCTTTCCAAGCAATGTTTTCCAAAGCCACAACGCCCTCGATACCGTGAAAACGCAAATACAGTTTATCTTTATCCACCTTAGAAACAACCACCCGCAACACGTCGCCTTCCTTAATAGAGCTAAGGACTTCTTCACGGCGAACGGCTTCATCTTCTTCCAATACTTGTTTACGGGAAATAATTAATTTCTGTTTTTCTTTTACAAATTCCACGATAACTGCTTTAATTTTTGCGCCCACAGGCAAATAATGTTTATAGGCGGTATGAAGTTCCGAAAGAGAAAGAGGCATAAACCCGCTTACTCCAAAAACTTCCACAATGTACCCACCTTTTACTTGCTGTAAAATAGTACCTTTGACACGGTCCTTGGCTTCATACGCTTTCTTGCAGATATCCCAGCCCAAAAATTCCAACGCTTTTTTATGCGATAAAATCGCCGGGCGTTCATCGCCCCCGCGTTTCACGAGCACTACAGACACCTTATCCCCAATTGCCGGGAGCGTTTTTCCTTCGAATTCGCTCACTGCAATCGCCCCTTCTTTTTTAGTACCAGTATCTACTAGGATATAGTCTTGATTGATTTGTACAACGGGAACTTCTACAATTTCACGTTTATTTAGCTTCTCCAGTAAAGAATCTTGCTGCGCAATCAACTGGTCCATCGTCAGTTCTTGCTCGGTAGTTTCTTGCGTAGTATTAGTTTCTTCGTTCATAGTCATAAGTACTTAAGCGGTTTTTTATCCAAAAATCGCCGTAACCTCCGTTAGATATTTATTGAATTTATTGCTTCCATTACTTGATTTGCAAATTGTTTATACTGCATTTTTGGTTCCAATGTCGGGTCTTTTTCCAGGTGCATCACGGTTCCAAACTTAACCCGAATTTTACGCACCCACGGCCAACCAAATGTTCCATCAATCCTTACCGGGAGTACAGGAACACCCGTCTTATACACTAAAAAGCCGATTCCGCTTTTGGGTTTCTGCGGTTTGCCGGTTTTGCTGCGAGTTCCTTCGGGAAACATTACTACACTTTCCCCCTTGTTGAGTGCATCTACTACTTCTTTTAATGCACCCATATCCCCAATCGTCCGCGTACGATCCACAGGGATATAGTTACAATGACGAAAGAACCACCCCAACAAAGGGATTTCAAATAATTCTTTTTTGGCCACAAAACGCGAATCCCGAACCAGCCCGGCAAACGCACCGATAGCGGGCGGATCAGCATTTGACAAGTGATTCCCAGCTATTAAAAGAGCTCCTGACTTGGGAATATTCTCAAGACCTTCTACTTTAAAATTGTAGAAAAGCTTAAAAAACACCCTCGACACATATTTTACTAAATTAAGCACCATAGTGGGAAATTTTCTCCAAAACTAAAGATATCACTTGGTCTAGATTTAACGAAGAAGTATCAATAATGATTGCCCCTTCTGCTGGTTTTAACGGGCTTGCTGCACGATGGGAATCGCGATAATCACGCTCTTTGATAAGCGACAAGATACGATCATAATCTGGGGTTTCCCCCGACTCACGCAATTGCTTTACACGACGTTTAGCGCGTTCTTCGGCAGACGCAGACATGTAAATTTTTACATCAGCATCTGGAAAAACCACCGTACCAATATCTCTGCCTTCCATAATAATGCCGCCGTCTTTCCCGGCTTCACGCATCTTTTCAGTGAGTACGGCACGCGCTTCTTTATGAGTAGACACTTTACTAGCCACGTTACCTACTTCTTCCAAATGAAGTTTACTGCCAAGATATTCTCCATCAACATACATTTTAAGTACTGCATCCGGCTGGCGCACAAACGTAAAAGCAAGTTTCTCGGCCAGTGCTAACACGGCAGCACCATCCTCAGGAACAACTTGTTTTTCGAATACTTTATAAGCAAGCGCTCGATATAACTCCCCCGTGCTCAAAAAACCATATCCCAACTTCTGGGCCACGGCCTTTCCCACGGAAGATTTACCCGTTCCAGCAGTACCGTCAATGGAAATGACAAGTCCTTTTTTACGCATTACGCGCCTTCCACATTGAGGCTATCAGTTACCCCGCGGATAGCCAACATAATAGCGTCAGGGCTGGTGGCAGCAGATTGGGCTGTTTCCATATCAATGATTCCCTCTTTGTACAGTTTGGCTAAGGATTGATCAAAGGTATTCATGCCGTAAAATTCTCCCTGTTGCATTTGCTTGATTAAATCACCAGGGCGGTTCTCCATAATTAGCTTACGGACTTGCGGAGTGCTTACCAGAATTTCTAAAGCAGGGTACATGCCTCCTTTCACGCTAGGCAACAAACGTTGGCAAACGATACCGCGAATCAGTTCAGAAAGTTGCAAACGAATCTGCCCCTGCAATTCCGCCGGGAAAGCATCTACTAAACGTTCGATGGTTTGCGCTACGTTTACTGTGTGCATAGTACCCAAAACTAATTGACCGGTTTCTGCTGCACTAATAGCTGCCTTCATAACCTCACCGTCACGCAACTCGCCAATTAAAATCACATCTGGATCTTGACGCATGGCGGCACGCAGCGCCCCCGTATAGGAAGGAGTATCAACTCCCAATTCCAACTGACTGACTACGCTACGGTTATCCGGATGTAAAAACTCAATAGGATCTTCGATAGTTAGAATATGATTGGCACGTGTCTTGTTGATGTGGTCAATCATAGCAGCCAACGTGGACGTTTTACCCGAGCCAGTCATTCCTGTTACTAACACAATACCGCGGCGGGAGTCAACCATTTTACGTAAAATATCTCCGGGCAAATGGAATTGTTCAAACGAAGGGATTTGCGGTGGAATATGACGAATAGCCATACAAATTCTGCCCATCTGACGAAATACATTAAAACGAAAACGCCCATAAGATTTAGCATCCAACGAAAAGTCCACAGTACTATATTGTTCAAAAATGCGTTTTTCGCGTTCCCCCATACAGGCATAGGCCATCTTTTTAGCCTCTTCATTGGATACAAAACTATCTTCGATTGGCTTCATTTGCCCGTTTAAGCGTACATACGCATTGGAATTACCACGAATATGCAATCCACTTGCTTTGTTGTCCACTACTGTTCGCAATAAACTTTGTAACCCTACCGCCATAATTTTCTCCTTTTTTCAGTCTTGTTGTCAAATATAATATTCCTATACAGAACGTTTTTTTCGCCGTAAGTAGGCAGGTATCAACATGGGATCTTCAAACGTGGGCCGCTGTGGCTCAAATGTCGTAAAAAGATCTTCAGCCATCGTGTGGTTACGCACACTGGTCTCATTAGAAGCCTCTAACGGCCGACGGGCTTGAAAAGCACCCGCTTTTTCAGCACTAAATCCGGTTGCAATTACAGTCACCTTGAAATTTCCGTTAAGCGTAGGATCGTATGAGTAACCAAACATAATGATAGAATCATTACTGGCATATTGCCGGATCAGACTCATTACCTCGCCTTGTTCTACCAAGGTTAAATTTTCCTCGGCAGCAAAATGAACGATAAAACCCTTTGCTCCGCGAATATCTGCGTTTTCTAAAAGCGGGGAAGAAATGGCCTGCTTAACAGCTGCCAAGTGACGCCCTTGTCCGGAGGCTTCCCCTACACCAATGAGAGATTTTTCCGAATGAGACATTACTTTGCGGATATCGTTAAAGTCAATATTTACTTCTCCCGGTTTAGTAATCACTTCACTAATACCTTGTACCGCTTGCAACAACACTTCATCTACCATTTTAAAAGCATCTCGAGAGGAAGTGCTAGGATCAATGTTGGCAAATAATTTTTCATTAGGAACGATAATCATGGAATCTACATGTTTTTGCATTTCCAGAATACCTTGATCGGCTTGTCTTTCACGCACGTAACCTTCGAAGTTAAACGGACGCGTTACAACGCCCACAACTAGCAAATCGTCTCCGTAAATTTCTTTAGCCAACTTGGCTAAATACGGTGCCACGCCGGTACCTGTACCGCCCCCCATTCCGGCGGTAATGAATAACAAATCGCATTGCCCGATAATAAGTTTTAATTTTTCTTTACTTTCTTCAGCCGCTTTACGCCCACGGTCCGGATCTCCGCCAACACCTAATCCTTTGGTTAATTTCTCCCCTACTTGGACTAGATAAGGAGCTTGGTTACGGCGCAAATCTTGCGCGTCTGTATTAACAGCAATAAAATCTACATCTTTTAAGCCACTGCGCACCATGTGATTGATAGCATTTCCACCGCCACCACCAACACCAATTACTTTGATTTTGGCTTTCTTGGTTTCAAATTGCGCTGCCGGCATGAATAAATCTTGCATTTGCATAGGTTATCCAAAAATCCTCTTAAAAAAGTTTCCCATCTTATCGATAGCCGAATTGTTCCCTCGGTAAGGTTTGTTTCCATATAAATTTTCTTCTGAGGCTCTTTCCATTGCATAAATTACAAGCGATAACGCCGTGGCATACGACGGAGCAAAAAATTCATCCCCGCACGTAATCAAATCGCGCTGCACAGAACCTTTACGTACATCTTTTAGCCCCAAAATATCCTGACACAGCGACGTCATACCCGGCATCACCGAGCCGCCGCCAGTAATTACACCCACCAGCGGAATACTTTTAGGCTTATATCCACTCAGTCCCACATAATGTTCTACTTGTTCTAACAATTCTTCCATGCGAGGCTGCAAACAATCTAAAATTTCTACGTTCTTAATCATACGCGTATCGCTACCGTCCAGCAAAGGAACCGCGATTTCATGTTCTTGCGTCAAAAAAGCCGGGTGGATAACCCCATACTTTTCCTTAATCTCCTTAGCGGCTTTGCGTGAAGTGTTCAGGTAACTAGACAGATCGTTGGTTAAAATATCACAACCATACGGAATGTCACACGAGAAGCGCATCATACCGCCCAGATAAATTCCCACGGAAATAGTTTCTCCGCCAAAGTCAATAAGCATTGTACCGTTTTCTTTTTCATCTTGTAACAGCACAGCATCCCCTAGAGGAATTAACCCATACACAGGCTGTTCCATACGAAAGCCTGGCCGTTGAATAGCTTTGGCCAAATTATTTAAGTGGGTAGAAGCGCCGGTAATAATTTGTACATCTACTTCTAAAAGAGATCCTTCCATCCCTTCCGGATTGCGTATGCCACGCTGTTTATCTACGGCATATCCTTGCGGGAACAAACCAATAATTTCATTATCATTTTTTATCGGTACGGCTTTGGCATTTTCAATTGCTAGCTCCATATCTGCCGGGCCAATCTCTTTATCCGGTCGGGAAATATTATAGGTGCCATGGTTGAAAAAAGATTCAATATGCGGCCCGCGCACAGCCACAAACAATTGGTTAATGTTTTGATTCGTCTCCCGCTCGATACTGCCCAAGAGAGTAGTTACAGCCGCAGAAGTTTCGCGGATATCCGTCACAATTCCACCACGCAATCCTCGGCAAGGGACACTCCTTCCCGAAAGCACTTGCAACGTATTGGTACGCTCATCATGAGCCGCGGCAATAGCTGTTACTTTACCGCTTCCCACATCTAGTCCTACAATCAAATTTGGTTTTGCCATACAAAAAAGTTCCTTACTAAAATTCGTCTCTCCCTATTATAAGAATTAATGAGAGGTCTGTGTCAAAAAAACTTTCCCTTTTTCAAAAAATGCAAAGTCCAACACTATCGGTTCCATGTATTTCTTGCGAGCCAATACCATAATTTGTGCTGCACGACGCACCTTCTGTTTTAGCCGGGTAGCTTGCCCAAACCGAATAACACTTTTATCTGGTAAGTCCAAGGTAACAGTATTATTTACTACGTTAAACTCTAGCGATTCAAAAGGAAGTGTTTTTTTTAACTTTAGTAAACTTTGTACTAAATCTACAAAAGAGGAGTCCAATTGAGCAGGCGCATCTCCCACCAATTTAACCTCTAAAACCTCTCGCATTTCTTGTGGATCTACATAAACCACGCTTTCTTCGTCCACATATTTACGGGAATTATCTGGCAATACAAATTGCGCAACTGGTCGACGAGGTTGCGCAGAAATTTTCAGCTTACCGCTTAGCAAACCGCGTGAGACGGACACCTTAGTCAACGTGGGGTACTTGGCTATTACTTCTTGGCGCAGTTTACTGGCATCTGCGGCAGAAAAGGGTTTTCCTTCAAAAGAAGCTGCCCATGTAAAGATTTCTTTCTCGTGTGTGCCGGAAAGACCATTAACGGATACAGATTTTACATGCCAGTCCGTAATCTGAGCGTTTTTGAGTGTATAGTACGCATAGCGCAGGCCGAAAAAAGCTCCACACGCCACGCCAATGACTAGCAAAAGGGAAAAAATAGATTTAAACAAAAAGGATGGCTTTTTTCGGCGTGCCGGGCGCTTTCTCACCATCAAAGTTGCGCTGGAACGTTTATAGCCATACTTTCTCATAGAATAACCCTAAAAAGAAATGGGCGGGAAGGGAGTTGAACCCTTAAGGACTTTCGTCCATACGGTCCTGAGCCGTACGCGTCTGCCATTCCGCCACTCGCCCATGTATAGATATTTTAGTAAAACAAAGGGTAAAAGTAAAGATGTTTTTAATCTAAAAACTACGAACACAACTCGTTTAATTTTAGTAGAATAGTATTAGATTTACGCGCCCGTAGTTCAATGGATAGAGCGTCAGCCTCCGGAGCTGAAGATATGGGTTCAACTCCCGTCGGGCGTATGATTTAAGCTCCCTGTATTCAGGGGGCTTAAATTATGTGAATGAGCACACCAACTTCTTGGTGTGCGTGCGGGAGTTGAAGGCCACAGCGATGTTTTTGTTTGAGTGCGAGCCGCACAGGCAAGCGCGAAAGGCAAAAACCGCGAGGCCCGGCCCGAAAGAAATTTCCGTCAGGAAATTTACTACAGGGAACTCCCATCGGGCGCAAATTTTTTCTTCCTAGACGTAAAAGCTCCCTCGGTTGAGGGAGCTTTTGTTATCTTGCCAGTTGTTCTACTTATAAATAAAGTATTCTAAAGCCAATGCTTACGTTCCAATCTTTGGAATTCATATTTCCCGCAGCATGCGTACCCGCATTGACATACATAGCCGTTCCGTCGTTAATTAGGGTACCGATTTCCAATTCGGGCACTACTTCCATTTGGCCGGAGTGATCAAAGTTTTGATAGTAGTACAAATTGCCTTGTACCCACCATTTGTTTTCGGACAAATAAGATAAGTTATAGCGGAAACGTCCCATATTGATATCATCACGCGCGTGATCACCAAAGAGGGAAAGCATATGCTTATACCCAATGGCTGTAAAAATACCGCTATCCCACGAATAAAGAGCAAACGCCGCCGGGCCAACTTGTACTTTACCAGCGCCTAAACGCTTGTCGGTAGCGGTGGGTAAAATTGCTTCCATGTGAGCCCCATAGCCAAAACCGCCTTGAATACTTTCCGGGCGCATCCAGTTTACAGCCACGGTAATATCCCCTAGACCATTGACGGACTTTTCCGGTGATTCAAACCGTGAAAGCGGTACCTCTACCCCCCAGTTCCAATTGGGATCAATCACCTTATACATTTTAGCCGTTACACCTGTGGCCGAAATTCCGGCGCTATCATCAATAGCGGTAAAGGTGGGGTTGATTTCCAAACTGGTGATATTTTCCGTTGGCTCCACCCCGTATTGGTATTTGCGCTGCAACTGCGCATTGGCAGGGAGCAATACGCCCGCCAACACAACTGCTAATATCCATTTCTTCATACACACTCCTTTGTCTGATTTTATTTTTCTAAATCCGGCAATATTTCCTGCACATAGGCCTCTTGTTTTTTGGCTTCTTGCGAACTGGGCACTGTAACTACTAGCAATCGTCCGCCTGAACATTCCGTGGTTACACGAATATTCTTTCCAACCGCCCACACTAAGGTATCCGCTCGGCAGTCCGCAAGGCTCTTCTCTTTCCCAATGCGCACATTCCCGCTGACCACATAAATAAATGCGCGTTTGTTGGACGGCAAACTCCAAACAAACTCTCCCCCTTGTAACAGCACCACATCCAACACGGTAATATCCTGGGGAGCAGGCACACTATGCGCCACATTTTCAAATTGCCCGCATACCACCCGCACTATGCGGTTAGCATCTTCGCTCAAGGGAACTTGGTCGCTAGAAAATTCCAGTGTGCCAACCGTATCTTTAAAACTCATGGCTACATAAAGTACGGGGATAATCTCTGCATCTTCCTGCCGGATAGCGCCACCAACAAAATCTACAACGTCTTCAGCACGCGACATCCACGGGCTATCCTCTTGTGCATTGGGCGATTCTTTTTCCCCATTAATCAGATATGTAATTCCTGACTGTTTAGGCCCCGTCTTCTGCGGTATAAAATCTGCTCCACAATAATATACGATAAAACGCGTCAACGGTGCAAACTTCCCCGTTTGCCCCGGCATCACTAAGGAACGTTTGGCCACGTAGGCCCGCTCTGGCTGCTCCTCCCACCAAGATGATAATTTCTGTTTCATATTTTTCCTCTCATCCAAGATTGTGTTACTAATATTACAGGAATTTGTTTCTTTTTGCCAGCGCAAAAATTAATTAGAACGATTTTGCTAAAATAGTACATATGATCCGTGTTACCACTGTTCCGGTTAAGACCTATGTGGGTAAATCAAAAATCCCGGGGGCCAATTACGTCATTAATCCCTACGTCGGCTGTCCGCACAAATGTTTATATTGCTACGCGGAATTTATGCGCAAATTTTCCGCACACCGCGAGGCCTGGGGTGATTTTTTGGATGTAAAACTCTGCAACACCCCCCTACATCCCAGGCAGCTTTTTCATCAGCACGTAATGCTAAGCTCCGTCACAGATCCTTATAATCCCTTTGAGAAAAAGTACGAAGTTACCCGCAATATTTTAAAGCAACTGGTGCATTGCCAGGCATATGTATCGATATTGACTAAATCGGCCCTGGTAGTGCGCGATATCGATCTACTAAAACAGCTCCCCGCTTGTCAGGTAACTTTTTCGTTCTCTACCGTAGATGAAACCGTGCGCCAACTCATAGAACCGGGGACATCTTCCACGGATGAAAAAATAAATGCTCTTAAAGAATTACAAAACGCGGGCATTTCAACAGGCGTTATGGCCGCGCCTTTATTGCCTGGGATAAGTGATTGGAAAGCAATCGTGCAACAAACCGCCCCGCATGTTCAATCGTTTCTGTTTGATAGCTTGAATATGCGTGGCACGTTCCAACATAAATTAATGGATTTTATAGATGTCCACTACCCGCACTTACTGCCACTATATAGCGAGATTTATTTGCAGGGAAAACGTAACTATTGGCACAAACTGCAACAAGAAATTGAAACTTACGGCAAAGAAAACAAGTTAGACGTGGAAGTGTTTTTCGGCAAAGAATCCTCGTTTTCATTTACGCCTATTTATCCCGAAGAATCTTGCACTCCCAATTCTGCGGAAATAGATCCTTCTCAACCGCAGTTATTTTGATATTGAAAACACCCCGCCTTAAAGCGGGGTGTTTTTTATTAAACTCAAAATCAATTAGCTCAAATGTTTGGAAAGATATTTGTTCATTTCAAACATGCTGATTTGAGATTTGCCGTCAAACAACGGAGCCAATTTGGCATCAGTGTTGATCATGCGTTTGTTGGTTTTGTCTTGTAAACCATTGTTTTTAATGTAGGTCCACATTTTTTTCACTACTTCCGTGCGCGGGCAAGCAGTGCTGCCGATCACAGCTGCCAAGGTGGTGCTGGGGGTGCAGGGTTTCATAAATTGAGCGTTAGCTTTTGCCATAATAATAGGCCTCCTTTAAATTAAGTTACCTTTAGTATAGTATATTAGGGCGCATTTGTATAGTATGCGCCCTAATATTTTTAGATTTTGTCGGAAAGTTATTTCACTTTCGGGGCAGCAGACAAGATTGCCTTGCTACAGCCGGCTTCGTATTTTTTGAAGTTTTCAACAAAGGACTTGGCTAAAGCCATATATTTTTCCATATACGCTTTCTTGTCTTTCCACGTTTTTTGCGGGTTCAAGATATTGGCAGGAACACCGGCGCAAGCCGTAGGAATTTGGAACCCGAACACAGGATCGGTTACAAATTTGGCCTTGGCCAATTTGCCGTCCAACGCCGCGTTCAATAAAGCGCGCGTATATTTAATGCTGATACGGCTACCTACCCCATAAGGACCGCCAATCCAGCCCGTGTTCTCGAGCCAGCAATTGACTTTGTGTTTTTGGATTTTCTTTTTCAAAAGTTCCGCATACACAGAGGGGTGCAAAGGCATAAACGGCCCGCCAAAGCAGGTAGAGAACGTGCTGGTGGGTTCTTTTACGCCTTTTTCCGTGCCGGCTACTTTGGCGGTGTAACCGCTGATGAAGTGATACAAAGCCTGGTCGGCCGAGAGTTTAGAGATAGGCGGCATTACACCAAAAGCATCACAGGTTAAAAAGATGATGTTTTTGGGGTGCGTGGCACGTTTGGAGACCACGGCGTTATCAATAAAATTCAACGGATAGCACGCGCGGGTATTCTCGGTCAAGGTATCGTCATCCAAGTCCAGTTTGCCGGTTTCCGGGTCGAAAATTACGTTTTCGAGCACCGTACCAAAGCGGTGGGTGGTGGAATAAATTTGCGGCTCGGCTTCTTGGCTTAAGCGGATTACTTTAGCGTAGCAGCCGCCTTCAAAGTTAAATACCCCTTGGTCATCCCAGCCGTGTTCATCGTCGCCGATGAGGCCGCGGGTAATATCGGCCGAGAGAGTGGTTTTCCCCGTACCGGACAAACCGAAGAAGATGGCGCTGTCGTTTTTCTTGCCGACGTTGGCAGAGCAGTGCATGGTCATAATGCCCTTTTGCGGCAAGAGGAAGTTCATAACTGTGAACAGGGCTTTTTTGTTTTCGCCGCCGTATTCGGAACCGATGACCAAGATCATTTTTTTCTTGAAGTTAATGAGGATGGCGGTTTCAGACACAGTTCCGTCGGTCTTCGGGTTGACTTTCATTTTCGGCAAGCAGATTAAGGTAAATTGCGGCACGAATTTTTTGAGGTCTTTTTGTTCCGGTTCAATGAACATATTTTTTACAAACATGTTCGTCCAGGCACATTCGGTAATGGCGCGCACTTTCACGCGGGAATTCTCGCTAGATCCCACGTAGGCATCGCGCACAAACAGATCTTTGTTGGCTACATATTTTTGCACTTTGGCAAAAATTTGGTTGAAATATTTTTCTTTAATGCCTTTGTTGCTTTTGTTGTAAAAGAGTTTTCCTTCAATGTCTTTAGTTTCCACAAAGTAGCGGTCGTTCGGGCTGCGGCCGGTATGTTTGCCGGTGCTTACGCATAGCGGCCCGCCATAGACGACGTTGGCTTCATTGCGTTTTAAAGCTTCTTGATACAAGGCCGGGGTGGAAAGGTTCCAATAAACGGTCTTGGTGGTTTTGATTCCGGCTTTGTCTAAACCATAGGTCGGTTTAAAGAAGTCCGGCTTTGCATTCAATGTTTTCATTGTTGTTCCCTCTTAACTAATTTATCCCCTGTTGGGGCAGATTTTTTAAGGCCTCGGCTATGCGCCGCACGCCTTCTATAATGGCGGTTTTATCCGCACAAAAACTAATGCGCAAATACCCTTCAGCGCCAAAGGCAGCCCCGGGCACTACGGCTACTAATACTTTTTCTAACAAATACGCAGCCAGCGCGTTTGAGTCTTTATTATAATAACTAAAATCCACAAAGCTATAAAATGTGGCTTGCGGTTTCTCCACGTGGATATGCGGGATTTTAGCCAATTCTTCTAAAAGGATATCGCGGTTTTCTTGCAAAACAGCACACAAATCTTGGACGCAATCTTGCGGCCCGTTTAACACGGCCGTGGCAGCGCATTCACTTAAATCGCAATTGCAAGAAGTGCTTTGCGCTTGCATACGCCCCATCGCCGCAATTAAATCTTTATTGGCGCTGACAGCCCACCCGATACGAAGGCCCGTAAGTCCATAAAGTTTAGACACGCCGTTAATAATCACCAAGTTATTAAAATCTTTGGCATACGCGCACGGGTTGGGTGTTTTAGCACCGTCAAAAACGAGTTGATGATAAATATCATCCATCACCAGAAAAATTTGTTTTTGTTCAGCAAACTCAACAATTTTTTGAATAAAATCGGCGCTTAAAATATGCCCGGCCGGGTTACAAGGGCTGTTAAGAATAATTGCTTTCGTGCGCGGAGTGACGGCCTTAATAATTTCTTCGGCACTAACGCGCAAACCTTGTGTAGGTTTTACAACAACAGGCTTTCCCCCCGCCAGCTTGACCATTTCAGGGTAACTGACCCAAAACGGTGCCGCAAAAACGACTTCATCCCCCGGATTTATCGCTGCCAATAAGAAATTGAATAATGCTTGTTTCGCGCCTGCGCAAATAAGCACATTGCTGATTTCAAACTCGTGCGCATAGTGTTGTTTAGTATATTTTAGAACGGCCTGTTTTAAAGCGGGCGTGCCGGAAGAAGGTGTGTATTTGATTTTGCGCGAATTGGCTTTTTGGATAATAGCATCCACGGCAGCTTGCGGGGCGGGATAAGTAGGCTCGCCCCCGCCCAAGTGGACGACGGGTTTTCCCGCGGCTTTTAGTGCGCGCGCTTTGGCATTGATTTTAAGTGTGGGCGAATCACCAATTTGGCTAGCCCGTGAACTCAGCGTAATAGACATAAAAATGCTCTTACGTTTATTGTAGCATTTTTGACGTACCTAGGAGCGGTTTGCTAAATAAAATTGGCCGAGAAATTATATAAAAAATCCCCCGCCCTAAACACCAAGTAAAAGGACGGGGAGTTGCTACTAAAAGCGTATAAGATTATTCTGCAGCGTAGCACCACGCGTTAGGACCCGTGCGGTCTGCCCCGCAGGTTTGGCCGTTTCCTACCGCCTTGCACAACGTTTCATCTCCCGTGCACCAAGCAGATAAAATATCACGTCCGTTTTCAAATTTCAAGTTCACATGTAAGTAAAAATGCGGAGTTCCATTTGGAGCAAACACAAAGTTAATTTCATCTTCGCTACATTCGTTTTGAGTAAGCGTAAAATGCTCTAAAGAAGGCACATTAGCACAAGTTCCCCCCGTTGGTTCGGGATCCGGTTCGGGATCCGGTTCAGGCTCAGGTTCTGGCTCTGTAGCGTTGGGGTCCACACAGACATCCAATCCATCTCCTACGTATATTTCATTACCCCCAATTGTTACGGAGGTACCTGGGGCTTCATCGCAAACCAGTCCCTCACCACATTCAGTAGTACATCCACTCAAACTATTTGATGGCACCCTACTTCCGTCAGGACAAAGACAGTCAGTAGTTGGGGCTTTTAGTGCTTCTACTACAGAAGGCATAAAGCATAAACATAAAGTTAAATAAAACAAAAGAAAAGTCTTTTTCATTTTTTACTCCTTATAGTTTAATGTCCATTTCCGAAAAATCTTGTGCATATTCGCCATGATCCAAGCGGTAAACTGATTGCGCATCTGCCAAGTTTTTAGCAAACACTTTAACCTCCGTTGCACGTGAACGCCATACCGCTTTTTGATATTGCGGAAGTGCAATCGCCGCTAAAATGCCGATGATGAGTACTACTACCAACAGTTCAATGAGTGTGAAACCGCTGCGGGCACCCTGTCCCCCTTGTGGGGAAAGTACCGCGAAGCGGGGTAAGGGGGTTTGGCTGGTGAAAGACCCCCCTTCGGTCCTGCCGGACCACTTCCCCCACAGGT
>JAZOAE010000041.1:0-8004 GCA_045595305.1 Elusimicrobiaceae bacterium | reverse complement strand
GTCTAGTGCGGCGCACGGTAAAGTAATTATCCCTAGTAAAGAAAATAAGATATACCTTTTCATTTTAATTTACTTCCCTCTTTATATAAGTTTAAAATTCCTAACATATGCGCCCAGGCGGTTTTTTTGATTGTTTCTCGCAGGGCGGGTGAATAATTTCTGGAAATCCCCAAATTGTGCTCAATAGCTAAGCGTTGTGTTTCGGAAAGCATAATTTGCCCAAAAATATTATGGGCTACGCAAAGCAATTCCGGCGATTTTTCCGGTAGTCCCGTGAGCAAAGATAACAGTTTAAAAGGTAATTCGTGAAAAGGGGTCATATATTCTAACAGCATTTTGCGCATGCCGGCTGACTCCAATTCTACTTGCGTAAAAATACGTTCCAGGGGTAAATTTTTGCAGCTCAAACCATTATCTAAAAGTTTATTAACCATATGATGTAATAACTCCAACGCTTGCTTGTAAGAATAATTCTCAATTTGTCGGAGTGTGGGTATCGATTTTTCTTTTCCCCACAAGTGTTTGCGATGATCTTCAATCAAAAAACGGATGGTTTCGAAAAATAATTCGCGCTTTCCGCCAAAATAATATGTAATGGCAGATACATTTACATGAGCAGCATTTACAATGTCGCGCACAGAAGTGCCGCTATAACCTTTGCGCGCAAAAATGCGGGCAGAAGTCTTCAGCAATTTAAGGCGTGTATCTTTCATATAAGAAATTATACCAAAAAGCAAAATATAATTCAAACAGTTGTTTGAATTTGGGTGTACCATAAAATAATCTGCTTTTATTATTATATTAAATTAATTTTTATTAATATAGTAATTAAAATTAATTATTATTATCGTCGTAAAAAAATATATTGACTTCGTTTTTTTTTTTTAGTACATTTTAATTACGGGTCGTGAGTGGACTCCTAAATTCCTACAAGTTGAGACACAAAACGGCCCGTACCCTTTTTCTAGGATATAGAGAGGGTAAATTAGAGGAAAATCATGAAAACACAAAACAAGGTAGGTTTTACGTTAATTGAGCTACTCGTAGTAGTGCTCATTATCGGTATCTTGGCTGCAATTGCCTTGCCCCAATATACCAAAGCTGTAGAACGTTCCCGCATGTCGGAAGCTGTGCAATTGTTAGGTGATTTGGCCACTGCCCAAAGCATCTATTATATGCAGAACAATCAATTCACATCTCTAGATAGCAGCAATGAAATGCCTGGCGATGTTACAATTAAAGTTCCTGCATACGCGGCGGGTGACAATTGGCAATATACCGTCACTCCCGATAGCACCGCAACGGATAAAGCTCCTGTGGTGTTGAAAGCAGAACGCAAATCCGGTATGTTCAATAACAGCGGATTGAAAATTAGCGTAGGAAACAATGGTTCAATTACCAAGTGTTATAAATCTGGCAGCGATGCCGCTTTTATTAGCATGGCTGGTACCGCCGGTTATAATACTTCTTGTGATGCATTCTAAAAATCAGCGAATGAATGTTTTGCGCCCTCATCTTAATGGCGGGGGTGTGTATGTAAAAATGATTTAGGAAGTATTGCTTCCTAATAATAATTGTAGAAAAGGAGAAAACTCATGAATAAAGGTTTCACATTAATTGAGCTACTCGTAGTAGTGCTCATTATCGGTATCTTGGCTGCAATTGCCTTGCCCCAATATACCAAAGCTGTAGAACGCTCCCGCATGTCGGAAGCTGTGCAATTGTTAGGTGACTTGGCTACCGCCCAAAGCGTCTATTACATGCAAAACAATGCATTCGCTTCCACTATCGGCGATTTGAACAATGGCGATATCCAAGTGCCTACCACAACGACTAACTGGGGTAATCCTTCTGTGAGCGTAGCCTCTAACTCTGTGGCCATGACGTTAACCCGCGGTGGCGGTATGTATGGAAATTCTTCACTGACCATTACAGTAAAGGACGATGGCAGCATTTCTAAGTCCTGCACTAAAAATGTTGACGGCTTTGGCACCATAGCTAACGCAGCCGGATATGGTTCGTGCACTAGTGCTACAACTACATCTACATCTCAATCTACAGAGCCAAATCCCTAATGCTAATTTAGCTTAGCATAAAACTAAAACCCCCGGCATTTGGCCGGGGGCTGTTTTTTTAGATAAAGGAATTATTTGAAGCGTTTAAGCAGGCGGTTTAAATAATCATAATAATTATTTCTGGGCGCTTTGGTTAAACGCGCTTGCAATTGGGCGGGTGTAATAAAGCCTTTATTCAGCGCAATTTCTTCTAAACAGGCAATTTCTACGCCTTGGTTTACTTGCATGCTATGCACAAAATTGCTGGCTTGCAACACACTTTCGTGCGTGCCGGTATCCAGCCAGGCAAATCCACGCCCCAAGTGGGCCACGTGCAAGTTTCCTTGTTCTAAGTAGAGACGGTTTAAATCGGTGATTTCCAGTTCCCCCCGCGCCGATGGTTTTAATTGTTTAGCCAGGTTAGTAACTTGGTTATCATAAAAATAGAGCCCGGTAACAGCAAAGTTGCTTTTGGGATGGGCGGGTTTTTCTTCTAAGGAAATGGCTTTGCCGGACTTGTCGAATTCTACTACCCCAAAGCGTTCGGGGTCATTTACTTCGTAGGCAAAGACGGTGGCTCCCGGGCGCGGTTTGGCGGCTTGAGTCAAAATTTCTTCAAATCCGTTTCCGTAAAAAATATTATCACCTAAAATTAAAGCGCAGTCACTTTTTCCGATAAATGCTTCTCCCAAAATGAACGCGTCAGCAATGCCGCGTTTAATGTGCTGGACCATGTAAGAGAGTTTAATACCCCATTTTTCACCAGTCCCCAACACGCGTTTAAAATTATCATTATCTTCGGGATTTGTGATGATTAGGATATCCTTAATTCCCGCTTGCATCAGTACGGAGAGCGGGTAATAGATCATGGGTTTATTGTAGATGGGTAACAAAATTTTAGAAATAGGCAACGAGGCCGGATATAATCGGGTTCCTGCTCCACCTGCTAAGATAATTCCTTTCATGGGACGCTCCTTTTTCTATATAGTACTATTTTTGCGTACTAAAATCTTGTTCAATTCGTCTGGCCGCCGCTTGGCAGGTTTGATATAACTGATCCGCGGTTTTTTCGAACATTCGGCCTTCAAATGAGACAGGGTCTTCAATGTCCTTTCGTTTATCATACGCAAAATCGGTCAATAGCCATATTTTATCTGTGTATTGCGCATAGCGGTCTAAAAGAAATTCTTCGTGCTTTTGTTCCATGCAAAAAATTAGATCAGCCGTTTGTAAATCATCAGCGGACAGCGGAGTGGAAGTGTGCCCATTAAAGGAGATATCGTGCTTAGCCAGCGCGGTAATAACTTTTTGCGGAACTACATAGGAAGGATTTGCGTAAAGCCCACGAGAAAACACGTATGTTTTCGGCAGTAAACGTTTAAAAAATTCTTGTGCCATAAAACTGCGGCAAATATTCGCGTGGCAGATACACAGTAGCTTCATCTCTATTACTATAGCAAATTTGATACAATAACCATATGGTTTTGTTCCTCAAGTTTCTAGTGGCGTTGCTTCTTGTTTTTACTCCGTTTAGTTTTGCCGCTACGGAGCCGTGGGCTTTTTCGATACTGCAAGGCATATTACTCCTTATTTGGGGATTATTGTTAATCAGCCGGCGGGAGTTATTTTTCCCCTCCTTGTGTAAACCTGTGCTTTATGTGTTTTTAATTATCATCGGTTTAGCTTTGGTGCAAAGTTGTTTTCCTCAAACAATGTTAGATTCGGTTCCCTTTCATCCCATAACATTTGTGCGTTTGTATACGCTAGAGCATGCCAGTATATTTATTACCTATTTGGGCGTGGTATTGCTGGTGATACAGTTATTTCCTTCTATGCAAGAAGCAAAACAGCTTTTGTGGATGATGGTCGTTTGTGCGGTATTAGTGGGATTGTGCGCCCTATGTTTTCCTAATGGTGAATATGTGGCCAGATTGACGGGAGTAACTAAGTACGAGGGAGCTATTGGTCCATTCATAAACCGCAATCATGCAGGGATGTTCTTTACCCTAAACTCACTAATTGCATGGGGATTATTTTTCACGCATCAGTTGCATTATCGGACATTAATGCGTGAGCAAAAAAACGCATTTATTATTCAACAAACTTTATTAGCAGTGGTGACGATCGGTTTGATGATAGCGGCCATATTTACACGTTCGCGCGGAGCTATGTTATCGCTTTTAATTGGTTTATTTACATATGCATTTTTATGTTTTTGGTGTATACCGAGCAAATTAAAAAAGCGTTTAAAAGGATTTTTTTATACGTTTGTGCTGTTAATTTTGTCTGTTGGTTGTATCTATGTTCATGTAGATGATATTAATGAATTCGCTCATCGAACAACAGGGGCTTCAGCGGAAATTCGCCAGATGATGTACCGTTCCAGTTTCCGTATTTTGCGGCAATACCCGGTGTGGGGTATTGGAATCGGCGCTATGCCTGTAGTGATTCCTTCTTATACGGAATGGGATGTACATAAATATATTGAACGTTTGCATAACGACTGGTTAGAGATGATGCTGGGGATGGGATATGTCGGAGCCATGTTTGTGCTTATAGGCCTTTTGTGGTTTACAAGAGAATCTTTAAAGTGCCTAAGACGTCTTGAAACGCGCAAACAATTTTTGTTTGCTTCATTACTCAGTGCTCTTTTGGCAATGAGTGTAGGCAGTTTGGTAGACTTTCATTTTTTTATTCCCGGATGTGCGCTTGTATTTTTCCTTTTATTGGGGCTTGTCTTGGCCCCCACATTTCATAAGCGTCATGTGCACGCAATACGTTTTTCGCTACTTGCAAAGCTTTGCGTGGTAGCCCTTTTGCTCTGCTCTATGTGGATTCCCTTGCAAAAGACACGTTGTTGGCGGCAGTTTTTCATGGGCAGAGAACTTAAAACGGACGGGCAATTGGCTGCCTATGAAAAAGGGCTTAGGTATTATCCGGGTCCTTGGTATGCAGCGCGGTTGTCGTTTGCCTATTACAGGGCGGGGCGTCATCACAAAGATTTAATCTTTAAACTATACTATATGGAACGTGCGCAACAAATAGCACAGTCTTATTTGGAACAATACCCTAAAGATAAAGAGCTTTCCAAGGCTTATGTACAAGCTTTGCGTCACTCGAACTAGGCAAACCGCTCTTAATTTGCTAAAATATAGGTACTATGAGACTTCATGCTTTTGCACCTTTAGGAATAGTATATTTAGGCCTGTTGTTTGGCTGTACAAATGCGTCCGTGATGAGTCAGTCCACCAAAGACGCTGTTTCCACCCAGGAAGTAACTGACGCATTAGCGCAGGTACGTTCCTCTCAATCCTATGTATTACAACCTGGCGATTTAGTAGATATCCGAGTATACATGGAAGATAATATGAACCGTGTGCTGCGCATCAGCGGTAACGGAACTGTTACTTTCCCGCTAGTAGGAAATATTAAAATTGCAGGGCTTTCACTTGAACAGGCCGAGCAAAATTTAGCCGATCGCTTAACCACCTATATTCGTCAGCCTCAAGTATCTATGTTGGTTAAAGAATATGGCAATAAAACGGTATACGTGCTTGGACAGGTATCTAAACCTGGCTCCCTCCAGATCCCTCCGGAAAAACAACTTACCGTTTTGGAAGCCATTACCTCGGTAGGAGGTTTTACTGACATAGCCAATACATCTAAAGTACGCGTGCTTCGTATGGAAAACGGTAAGCAACAAAGCATGGATGTTGATGTAAGCCAGATTACCAAACAAGGTAATAAAAGTCTGGACATTGCACTACAACCCGGCGACGTGGTTTTTGTACCGCAAAGTTTATTTTAATTCCAAGGAACTAGTATGAATGAAGAAGAATTAGATATTACCGCCATAATGGGCGTGGTATTTAAACGTTTTTGGCTGATAGCAGCTACGGCTCTTTTAGGGATGTTGGCTGCTATTTTGGTAAATACGTTTATGCGGCCGGTATATGAAGCAACTGTGTTGATGATGATTAACCAGGAAAATGCCGGTAAGATTGATAATTCTCCCTACGGCAGTTTTGCCAGTATGGAAGATTATTATCGCACCCAATACCAATTATTAGAAAGTCGCTCTTTATTAGAAAGTGTATACAAACAATTAGACCTGGCGCAATATGAAGAATTTGCAAAGGGTGTAGGCAGTTTACGCAAAGCGTTGAAAATTGATCCTGTAACGCGTAGTCGTTTGGTCAATGTAAGAGTACGTGCGTATGATGCTTCTTTGGCAACGGATATTGCAAATACCTTGGCGAGTACCTTTGTGCAAGAAAATGTCAGCAACCGTATTTCCATGGGGCAGGATATTATCCGGGCTTTGGAAAGCACAGAAATGAACGATCAAGATCAAGAATTATTAAATTCCATGCCGCAAGTAGTCAATAGTGATTTTATTAAATCTTTGAAACAACAAGAAGCCTCTTTAGAACGGAATTTGGCGCAATTGTCTTCTAAATATACGCCGCAGCACCCGGAGGTAATGTCTGTCAAAAGTCAATTAAGCGCTACTAAAGCACAAATTGCGCTTGAAACGCGACGGTTAGTGCAAAGTATCAAAATTGAACTTTCGGGGCAATTTTCAGGAAATAATATTCGTATTGTAGATCCCGCCATTACGCCTAAAAGGCCTGTGCGCCCGCGTAAACTTACCAATTTAGTGGTAGGTATTTTGGGAGGTGTGTTAATTGGCTTATTGTTGGCGTTTTTGATGGAGTTTTTAGACCAAACTATCAAAACAAGTGAAGATTTAGAGAAAAAACTTTCTCTGCCTTTTTTGGGTTTTGTTCCGCATGAGAAACTTAAAAAGAAAGAGAGTGAATATGCCGCCTTGCTTAAAGAGGGAAATGTCTTATTGGCGGAAAACGTGCGTAGCATTCGTACGATGTTAGAATTTACACTTGCCGATGATCGCAAGGCGCCCTTCCTAGTAAGTAGTTCTATGCAAGGCGAAGGAAAAAGTCACCTGTCGGCCAACTTAGCCGTAGCGTTGGCACAAATTGGCAAGAAAGTCCTTTTGATCGATGGAGATTTACGCCGCTGTCGTTTACATAAAGTATTTAAAGTTTCCCCTGAAAAAGGTCTTAGTAATATTTGGGATCGTGATCCTGCGAAGGCTGATTATGCCGCTAACGTGCAACCGGTAAAAGATGTCGAAAATTTGTATGTGATGACCGCCGGCCAGCGGCCGCCAAATCCGGCTGATTTGTTAAATACCCCCCGCCTGGCAGATTTCATCACGTGGGCGCAAACAAATTACGACCAAGTTATAGTGGACTGTCCGGCTATTTTGCCTGTAGCAGACACGATGTTATGGGGCAAATATATTCCGAGGACAATCTTTGTAATCAAACACGGTAAAACGCCGGTGCGTTCCGCCAAGATGGCACTAGATAAGCTACAGAAGGCCGGTGTAAAGATCTTGGGCGTTGTGATTGGACACTACAAAGCGCAAGGGCTTACGTACGGCAAGTATGGATATTATAAAAACTATTCATACTATTATTCTGACGAAAAGGAATAAACTTTAGAAACGTTTATTAAACAAAACCCCCGGGCTTCAGCCCGGGGAGTTTCATTTCTAAAATGGACTCATCCTCCCATAACGCAATTTTCTCCGTCCCATACTTCATCAAAAGCCCCTTCAGGGTTTGAACCTACGGGGATAGAAAATGAGACATCCCCCCCGCCGAGTTCGTGTATCTCGGCAGCAAATGCATCATGCTGCATATAATAAATGCTCTGCGCGGTGGCATAATCACCCAAATGTTGAATGGCTTCTGCCATGCGCGAGCGTTCCACTGCTTTTTGATATTGGGGTAGGGCGATAGCCGCCAGAATCCCAATAATGAGCACTACAACCAGTAACTCAATTAATGTAAAACCTGTTTTCGTTAGTTGTTATAAAGTGTCATTTCCGAAATTCTCAGTCGGGAATCTCCTCCTTTTT
>JAZOAE010000040.1:0-26134 GCA_045595305.1 Elusimicrobiaceae bacterium | reverse complement strand
AGACCGCTGGCCTCCGACTTACTAACTTTAGTAATACAGTTACCAACAATGCTGCTATTACGCAAACCACTGTAACCAACAGCGGTACTTTAACCAACAATGCGTTGATTACCGCCGATGATATAATCAATAGTGGCTCATTAACTTCCAATGGTGAAAACATTGTAGGTGACATTACCAACGACGGTTCTTATATCATTACCGGTGGCAATAATGCCAATGACATTTCTGGTATAGGTATGGTAACTATCCAGGGGACGACCACCAACACCGGCACAATCCATCAAGATACGATTGATATTGCCACGGGTGCTACGTTGGTCGCTCAGGATATCACCAATATCACTACTGAAAATGGTATTGCTAATGCGGGTACCTTAGAAATGCAAGCTGGAACCAACTCCAATAATATTTCTGGAGATACCGGCGCATTACTGGTAACTGGTAACGTAAACAACAATAATGGTGCTCTGATCAACCAAGGAACAATTGACATCTCTACCTTGGGTGAATTCACCGCTTATGCTAGTGACTTAACCACTGTTGATGGTATTACCAACAGCGGTGAACTGTCCTTGAATGACGGTACCAATAACAATAATATTAGTGGCGATGGTACTACGTATATTATTGGTGACGTGAATAACTATGGTGCTATCAGCCAAACGCTTTTAGACAACACTGGAACATTTGTTTCCGATGCCAGTCTGCTTGCCATGTCTGATAGAGTGGTTAACAGCGGTACGTTAGAATTAACCGGTGGTACCAATAACAATATGATTGAAGGCTCTGGTCACCTCGACATTACTGGAGATCTGGTTAACGAGGGTTCTATCACACAAGAAACCATGGCCAATACCGCTAACTTAACCAATAATGCTGCTATCACAGCTACTACTTCGTTTGAGAATAGCGGTACCGTGGATAATAACGCTGCCATTACCGGCAACATTACGAACACGGGTACGATCAACTCCTCTGCTGATAATTTAATTGGTGAAATTGCCAGCGACGGTACGTTGAATATTTCTGGCGGCACCGTACAAGGTGCTATCACCGGTACCGGTGAAATGAATATCACGGGTGACTTGGTCAATGATTATACCATTGCACAAGGAACCGTAAACAACAGCGCCAATTTGACCAACAACAACACTATTGATGCTGACTTCAACAACAGTGGTGTAGTGGACAATAGCGCTGCCATTACCGGCTCCATTGCCAATACCGGTACGATTAACTCCTCTGCTGATAACTTAGTCGGTACCATTGCCAACGACGGTACGTTAAACGTTAACGGCGGTACTGTACAAGAAGCTATTAGCGGTACAGGGGAAATGAATATTACGGGTGACTTGGTCAACGACTATACTATTGAACAAGGCTCCGTAACCAACGATGGCAACTTAGACAACAACACCACTATTACTGCTGATAACATTACCAACAATGGTGTAATTAACAGTGCAGCTGGCGATTTAGTAGCCTCTAACGGTATCGTAAACGACGGTACCTTGGTATTCGATACGGCCTCTACGGGTACGAGTGATATTTCCGGCAACGGGGATGTCCAAGTAACCGCAGATACCACTTTACAAGGTAATAATACCTACACGGGTGGCACCCTCATTGACGGTGTTACCTTGACAGTTGCCGGCCAAGACAACTTGAGCACCGGCGATGTGTCTTTTGATAACGATGGCGTCTTAGCTGTTACGGATGAAGCCTCCTTAGCCAATACCTTGAAAGGGGTGGACGCTACGGATCATGTCACTGTACAGAACGATGCTGACCTGACCCTGAACGGTGTTATCGATAACGCGGCTGACTTCCACAAGTCGGGTGCTGGTACGATGACCTTAGCCATGGCTTCCAACGGCTACACAGGTGATACCTATGTGGACGAAGGTACCTTGGTAGGTAATACCTTAAATATTAACAATACCGTAATCGGTGCTGCTGATACAACCGTTGAATTCAACGATACGGAAGATGCAGAACTGAACGCTATTGATACTTTGGGTACATTTATCCAAAGCGGTAACGCAGTGTTAAATGTTGAAGCTAATGACTTCACTGCTAATCAAGTAGATGTCAATGCAGGTACGTTTGCGGCTAACCGCGCGCTTACTGCAAACACATTGAACGTCAATGATGGCGCAACCTTACGCGGTAATGGGAACATTACCGGTACCGTAAACGTCAACAATGGTGGTACTATTGCCCCTGGCAATAGTGTTGATACACTTACGATCACAGGCGACGTGAATTTCAACAGCGGTAGCACAACGGCTATTGAAATTAACGAAACTCCTGCCAGTGACAAGATTGTTATTACGAATAATGCTAACATCCAAAATGGTGCCAATTTGACGGTATCTAACGAAAACGGTCGCTATTTTGAATGGAAAGAATTCGAAATCATCAACGCTGGCGACGTAACGGGCGAATTTACCTACGATGGTACCGTTGCGGATTATGATACCAGCCGCATTGACGTGGAATTAGATTACAGCGATCCGACCAAGGTGCTTTTAACGGCTAAACGTAAAGCTACCAGTCACGCTGATACAACGGGATTGTCTCGTAACCAAGGACATGTGGCCCAAGCGATGGATGCTGTTTCTACCGGCTTTGGTGGCGACATCACCAACGCCCTCTTGCAATTGGAACAGTTGGCTGGTTTGAACCCGACGGGTGTGACTCTCATTGATGAGTCTGCAACCTTGAAATCAGCCTTGAATGACTTGAGCGGTGTGCTGTATGCAAACAGCGCTTTAGCCACCTTATTCAATGCCAAGACGGCTCATGTCTATGATCGTATTGCTCGTCGAAATCCTTCAACGGGTAAATGTCCTACCTGCCACGATAACGTGTGGGCAGAATATTACAGCCAATACGATAAAGTATATGCGGATGCAAACTCGCCGCGTTTTACCAACAATATGACGGGTGTCTTAGTAGGTTATGACCGCTCGTCCGATGAAGCTCTGTTGGGTGTATATGGCGGAGCTGGTAAGAGTGACTTGCGCCAATCTCGCGATAAGATGGACATCGATGATGTCTCATTGGGTATCTATGCGGGCTATATGCCTGGCAATTGGATGTTCAAAGGGACATTGTTTGGTGGTTACCAGACTTATCACGGTAAACGCAGCATTAACTTCATGGCTCGTTCCACGGAAGGTAAATACCATGGTTGGAACTTAGCCTTAGACTTAGAAGGTGGTTATAATGTTGCGCTCTACGATTGGTTGCACTTGAAACCTTTCGTAGGTGTGTTGGGCAATTATGCTCATATGGAATCCTTTACGGAAACCGGTGCAGACTCGCTTAACTTGCATGTGGAAAGTACAGATCAATTCAACACGCAAGCTCGTTTAGGTGTACAGTTGGACGGTAAAATAGGGAAGAGATTCAGCTGGTATGGATCTGCCGCCGTCAAACAGTTCATCGGAGGAGATTATGCGAAACTGCATATGTCCCTGGGCTTACCAGGTACGCGCATGGAGATCATCAGCGCTGAACTGGGCCGCACCTACTTTAGCGGTCAAGTTGGCGTGAGCTATGCGTTGACTGACTATTGGAGCGTATTTGGCAATATTGATGCGGGTGTTAACAATAAATCCGCCAATTGCTACGGCAACATTGGTCTAGCCTATACATGGTAACGCAGGAGAAAAACAATGAAAAAAGTTTTAGTATTGTTGAGCTCAGTTTTAATGACAGGTTGTTTCATCTGCCATAAGACGGCTGCGGCTCCGCAAGAAGAAGCTATTGTCACAAACGATACGGGGATTGTTGAACAACAATCCCCCGTAGCGGAGGAGAAAGTAATTACTCGTCACACGATTCCGGAAGCAGCTAACTTTGCGTTTAATAGCAGAGAGCTTAAACCTGGAATGAATAGAATGGACGAAGTAATGAAGGACCTCCAAGCTCACCCCGATGCTGTGGTCTTCGTAGAAGGACATACAGATAATATCGGGTCCGAAGAATATAATAAACAATTGTCTCTAGACAGAGCCCGTGCTGTGGCACAAGAACTTGTAGCACAAGGTTGTTCGAATCAAGTTCGTGTGTATGGAGCGGGTTCCTCCATGCCGATTGCTTCTAACGATACGGCTGAAGGACGGGCACAAAATCGTCGTGTAGACATAATCATTGCAAAAGATGATGAGAACTAAATAGTTCTACCATTCTATTGTAAGGCCCTTTAAGTATTGCTTAAAGGGCCTTTTTTGATGCTAACGTCTCAACAGATTAAGGAAGTGTATAATCTCTCACATGCAAAAATCTAAAATAATTCGTATTATACATTCCCGTATTCGGATTAAATGGAGTATTTGGCGGGGTTGCTGGGAAAGATGTATAATGAAAGCAGATGGTATGTTGGATACATCTTTATCTATAGAATACCTCTTACTAGAGCGTAAAGTTTTGTTCGATTTTGCGAAATGATATACATAAAAAGTAAAGAAATCTATATATGTGAGAAATGAAAGATGAAGAAAAAAATTTGTTTGTGTGCCGTTGCAATGTTTGTGACAACCTGTACTTTTGCCGTAAGTGCTAGACCGTTCGAAATGCCGCTGGGCCGTACGGTTAGTCGGAGTAGCAGAATGGTTAGGGCGCGTACGCTGCGCAGGCACGCTTCGGTAAGCAGCCCGTCCGTTTCGAAGGAAATTATGAATGCTCGTTCTCCCATGGTAACCAGTGTATATCTCAACGCCCGTCGAGTTTATTCAAAACCACCTCTTTTTCATCGATTGAGAAATAAAGTGCGACAAATGGTGGCGGCTAAGCCTCGCGAGTTACCGGCAGAGTATGTAGCTAAGAGAGCGCATGTATCCCGTTCTGTTGCAGAATATGCTAAAAACCCAGCGGATGGGTATATGGACTCCCCGTGGAAGGTGGTTTCGGGAAAAGAGCAGTTTTTGGGAGATATGGAAGGTCGCCTTGCTGAAGTGTACCCAGCTCAGGAGCGTAGATATATGGGGACGTGTGCTGGTACTTTGAAAGGGGTAGAATACATGCTTGAGAAAGGATTTCGCGCAGATTGGACACTTTCGGAAGCTATGGATTTGGCATATCGTAGTGCAAAGAGTACCGAATCTTGTGAAATGCCTGGATTTTTTGTTATCAGTATGGCTACGCATGAGGGAGGTCCGGTGCGTGAGGCGTTTATTTTGGATTTTAAAAATGAACGGTGGATCTCATTTAACCAAAGTAAAGCTAATGGTTGGAAACGGGCTGTCCAAAATGCTCCCATTAGCGAAAACGGTGCCCGCATTATATACGATCAATTAGATCCCCAATTTCAATTGGCACACCCAGGAGAGGGGGCGTTAGCTAGGAAGGTGCTTTCTAATGATGGAATTACGGGAGTTATTCTTACTCCCCAAGATCAAATATATGTAAGAAAGGCAATGGAAAAGGGTTATTATATTCATTTGGAACCCATAGGGAAATTATATGATCTTACTGAAGATGTCTCCCAAGAACTTGGGGGAATGAAGGGATTATATGACGAATATGAATTGTCTTTTGCCACTGCCAAGGGGCAACGCTTATATCCCCCGCAAAAATTTTTTGGCAAAATTCCGGAGACTAAGTAAGTCTACGTTTAAGGTTTGGTTGGCATAGCTCTTGGGCGTATTCGTTTCTATTACCCAAAGCAGGGGGAAAATTTATGCAAGATTTAATTTCACAAGAAGCCCTACACATCCGTTATTCTGACAAAGATTGTAACGGCCGCTTGAAACCGTCGGCTTTACTGAATTTTTTTCAGGATGCCGCTGCCGAAAGTGCAGAGCGTTTGGGCTTTGGGTATTCGGCCATTTATCCGCAGAATTTGATGTGGGTACTCTTAAAATATCGTCTTGAATTTACCGACTATCCTGTTCACGTCAGCCAACTCACTATTAAGACCCAACCGCGTGGATATAACCGCCTGTTTGCGTATCGTAATTTTGAAGTGTTTGCCGATGGTAAACTGTGCGGCCGGGCTTCGAGCGTGTGGGCCTTGCTAAATAGTAAAACGTTAGAGATTTCTCACGTGGGGGAAGTACTAAAAGACAACGAAAATATGATCAAATTTGTGCCTGGAGAGACGGATTTGAAATTTAGCAAGATACCCGCTTTAACCCAGGCGGATTACGAAGAAACCTTCAAAGTGCGTTATAACGATATTGACATAAATATGCACGCTAATAACGGCAATTATATCGTGTGGGCATTAGAACCGCTACCGTACGAGTGGAAACACGAAAAGAAATTTAAAAATATAGATATTGTATTTAAAAAGGAAATTAAGTGCGGCGAGCAAATTACCTGTAAAGTGCAAAAGCTGGATGAGCATAACACGGTGCATTCTCTCATCCACGCCCAGACACAAGAAGAATTATGTGCTATTAAATGTGAATGGGAGTAGTGTCCCCTGGCTTTCAAGCACCAGTTGTATGCCTTTGATAAAAACCGCCCCTAGTTTGTAGGGGCGAGTTTGAATACAAGTTTTTTATTGATAGTACAGCTTTTTGTTGTGCCTACGTTTCTCTTTTTAGTTGATAAAGTTCGTAAACGTCAGCGGCTCATACTGTGGCTTATTAATTCCGTTTTTTCTGCCAGCTTCTATGCATTTTAAAAGCCATGCCATATTCATTGCAAGCGTACGCATGGTCTGCATGCCTTCTTTATCCTTGAGGACATCTTCCGGCTTAAAACCGTGTACCATATTCCAATATTGGGACCCTACTACCTGCATATTCGTAATACCAAAATATTTGTTTAAACGGGCCAATGCGGCTGAGGCTCCTCCACGGCGGCAGGATACTACAGCGGCTGCCAATTTGCCGGCCATTCTAGGAGCTTTGGAGAAGAATAAACGATCGCAAAACGAACAAAGCTGGCCTGAAGGGCCGGCATAATATACGGGGGAACCAAGTACAATCCCATCAAACTCGTTTAAACGTGCAGCTATTTTATTTACTCCGTCATCATCGAAGATACATTTGCCTATTTCGCGGCATTTACCGCAAGCAACACAGCCGGCAATGGGTTTCATGCCGATGTGGAACATTTCACTCTCAATGCCGTTTTTTTCGAGCGTTCTGGCGATTTCATTTAGTGCCGTAAAAGTGCATCCTTCTTTGCGTGGACTTCCGTTAATGAGTAATACTTTCATATCGTGCTCCTTTTAAACGTGATTACAAGTTTATTATACATAAATCGTATGATATTGCAAGCATTTATGTAGATTTTTCAGGGGGGGAAAAATAAATGTTTCCAATTTTTTTGATGAGCTGATATGGTCAGTAAATGATGGACTTGTGGATATTTAAAGAATCAGTTTATATGTATGCTATATACTTAATTTCCAGGTTATTATTTGTGAGGACGGTGGTTTTTTAGTATATTGATGTTATAGTTTGTTGGGAGGAAATAAAAGATAGTATGAAAAAAATCATAATGACGCTGGCAGTAGTAATTGGTAGTTTGGGGACGATTGGGGCAGAAACTATTTCCACGGACAAGTCCGATTTTGCACAAATTAGTACGGTAATTGATGACGCCGCATATGATATCCGCTATTATTCATCCAATAATTTTACAGGGAACAAAATCAACGGTTACAAAGCCCCTCGAGCATATATGACCAAGAAAGCGCTTGCGGCACTTGCCAAGGCTGCAGAAGATTTACGTGCACAAGGGTATCGTCTTTTAATATGGGATGCTTACCGCCCGCAAAAAGCGGTGGATAACTTTGTAAATTGGATCAATGATCCGAACGATCCCGGGGATAAAACATTTTATCCTAAACTTGAAAAGTCCGATTTGTTGGCCGGCGATTATATTATGGCAAAGTCCGGGCATACTCGCGGAAGTACGGTAGATTTAACCATCATAAAACAAGATGGCGGCTTTGTGGATATGGGGGGAACATTTGATTTATTTTCGGAAATTTCCCATCCGGACTATAAGAAAATTAGCAAGAAACAAAAAAAGAACCGCAAAATTTTGCGTGACGCCATGGTTAAAGCCGGGTTTAAGCCACTCGATTCCGAATGGTGGCACTTTACCTTAAAAGATGAGCCCTATCCGGATACGTACTTTAACTTTGACGTAGAATAATTTTATGGATATTAATTACTTGCTTTGGTGGCAAGATTTTAGAGAAGTTACGCAGGGTACGTTGAATCCGTTGATGGATGGGATTTCGGCGTTTAGCGTTTCGTATTTAATACTTCTGCCGGCGTTTTTATATTGGTGTTGGGATAAAAGACGAGGACTGATGACGTTGGCCTCTTTCTGCCTATGTGTGGCTGTTACGGCTGTTGTCAAATTAACAGCTTGTGTGTACCGTCCGTGGATTAAAGATCCGCGTATTATCCCAGCGACGAAGTCGTTGCCGACCAGTTATTCGTTCCCCAGCGGGCATACGGCTATGGGAACTCCCCTTTATTTGGGATCAGCACTTATTTTTTGGCAGAAAAAATGGACTAAAATTTTAACTGTGCTTTGTGTGGTGTTGGAAGTATTAAATCCTTTATCACGCAATTATCTGGGTGTCCACACGCCGCAAGACGTACTCGTTGGTTTTCTGCTGAGTGTTGCTTGTTTGTATGTGGCGTGGAAAGCGGGAGATTATTTCCAAAAACATCCCGAAAAAGAAAATATGTGTTTGGGTATTGTGTTCGTGACGTGTATCTTGGCGTTAATTTATGTGCTTTATAAACCCTATCCTATGGATTACGTAAATGGAAAATTACTGGTTAACCCGCATAAGATGCTCAAAAGCGCCTTTGAAGGGATGGGTGTATTAATGGGATTTTGTGTGGCGCGTTATATTGAAAAAACTTGGATTTGTTTTAAAGAGACAGGTCTTAACTTGAAAGGAATTATGTGGAGTGTATTAGGACTGGTGCCGTTATACTTTTTCCTTACCTACGCCAACAAACCTTTTAAGCACTTGTTAGGTTCCCAATGGGGGCGGTTTTCTTGGTCGGTTTGTTTGATTTTATATATTGTTGCGTTGTACCCGCTGGTATTAAAGTTGATCTTTTCAAAACCGCCATGTGACCCACGTAAATAATACGTCAAACCCAAGTAGATATGTCGTTTCCAATGAAAAATGTCCTATATCTAGTCCCGCTACAGGAATAGCGGCCGGGATGGGAATCCAGTCATAACTATTGCGAAATGTAACCCCGGCTACAATACCCAGCGTAGGGCGGACGGTATTTTCAGGGCGCCATACTGCTTGCCAGGAATAACCGAACGTAGGTTCCGCGCTGTTAAACGAGTCTTGAAATACCAAGGCCAAAATTCGGTGACGGTTACCACGTTCATCTATGCGTGTCTTGGCCACGCCGCCGCCCCAGGGACGTTCATTATAATCTTCAATTTGTTCATGGGTGTAGTGTTCGCGGTTATGCCAAGTATTGACGGGGATAATTATTTCCAGGCGGCTGTTGGTCCACGTGGTAACGAGGTTATCTTTACAAGTTTGCACCAGTGCACTTTCGCTCCATGCATTCGGAGCGATAAGTAAGTTAAGTCCCAGGATGCAGAGGATTTTTAATGTGCGCGAAAAATACATTTATCGATAAATCAGTTTCCTATAAAATTACCAGAGCAACTATATATCATTTTACCTTTTTATGCGATTTTTTCCCACAAAAGTAAACAGAAAACTAAAATATCTCTTGGTGACGTGGTTTTTTTACAGTAGGGTACTTGTTGTTAATTTGCTTGAATAGCGGGCAATCGGTGCTGTGATCGTTGATAATGCCGCATGCCTGCAAATGGGAATATACCGTAACCGGACCCAAGAAGGTGAACCCTCGTTTCTTAAGGTTCTGGCTGATGTGTGTTGATAATCCGTTGGCTGCGGGTACTTTCCCGTTGGCATGCCCAGCGTATAGGATGGTTTTTCCATCCGTGTAATTCCACAAAAAAGTACTAAACGAGCCAAATTCTTTGCGTATTTGCAGGAATGCTTGGGCATTTTGGATAACAGCCTTAATTTTTCTCTCGGAGCGGATCATGTTGGGGGTGTTCAAAATGCGTTTAATATCTTTTGCCCCGTAGCGGGCGATTTTATTGAAATCAAAATTATCAAAACATTGACGGAAAATAGCTCTTTTTTTAAGCATTAACTGCCACGAAAGACCGCATTGCATTACTTCGAGCATTAAAAACTCAAACTGCTTTCTGTCGTTGTGTAGCGGACGGCCCCACTCGGTGTTGTGATAGATTTCGTCGGCTTTGGTGTTCCACCAGCTGTTACAGTATCCCATATATGTGTACCTCTTAATCAAATATAGCAAAATTTGATAAGATACCAAGTAAGATTATTTACAGGAGAAATTATGAGGAAACTATTGTTTGCGTTTGTAACCTTATTCTTAAGCACTGCCGCATTTGCTCAATTGGAAGTAGGGCAGCATATGATTGGCGGGCGTGTCGGTTTGGGCTTTCAATTGCAAAATTCGGGGATTACGTATTCCAATTACGGGGATACCCTGGATTGGGGAACGTTAGGTGATGAGTGGGGGCTTTCCTACTATTATAACGTGGAAGAACATATCGGTTTGGGAGCCGATTTGTCGCTTGCTTCTTTTGATGGGGGGGATGTTAATTTATTTGGATCGGGGGATGACGAAGAAATGAGCGCCCGGCTTTTTAACGCCATGCTTTCAGCTCGTTTTACCTTAAATCCGCAACAGCGGTTCCGTTTTTACATTCCCGTTGGTGCGGGGTTAGTCTCATCCAAACAAAAAATGGAAGTTAATTCCAACTCGTTGCATTATAGCAAGAGCGCGACCGATAATTCATTTGGTTGGTTTATCGGGGCCGGGTTGGAAAGTGATATCGGGCACAATGGTTGGAGCTGGGGATTGGAGGCGCGTTTAAACGGATTTTCGTATGACTATGATAAATTGACCGATGGTGCACCGGCTCCTATTGCCAGTAAAGGCAACCGGAACTTGAGTTATATGTCCTTCCAGTTGCGTATAAGCAAACGTTTTTAATACACAAACGTAAATGTACCAAGGCCCCGCTAATTGCGGGGCTTTGATATTGTGTAGTGGAGATTGCACCCAAATATAGTAAAATAATCAAGTAATCTCTTTTCGCGGAAGGACGGAGTATGGATCTAATTCAACAACTTACGGGAGCCGTTAAAGCATTATTCGTCGAGCCGTCATTACAACATATATATGATGTAATGAACGGGTTTAATGCGCTCATTTGGGGCCCGCCGATGATTTTTTTCTTGTTGTCTTTAGGGATTTACTTCACAATTAAACTGCGTTTTATCCAAAAATATACCTTGCCTGCCGTAAAATTATCCGTGGCTAAAGCCGAAAGCGAAGGCATGGTCAGTAGCTTCGGTTCACTGGCGGTAATGATTGGTGCTACCGTGGGAACGGGCAGTATCATCGGTGTAACTACGGCTGTAGCAGAAGGGGGGCCTGGCGCGTTGTTTTGGATGATTGTGGCAGGATTTTTCAGTTTCACCATTAAATATAGCGAATGTATGCTGGCTTTCAAATACCGCGTACGCTTAAGCGACGGGGAATATGTGGGCGGTCCGATGTATTATCTGGCCAATATTTTAAAATTCAAGTGGTTGGGGATTGTGTTTGCGGTGGGGGCGATGTTGATGGGTTTGACTGGTGGAAGTTCCCTGCAAGCCAACTCCATTGCCGATGCGTTGCGGGAGGGGTATAATTTAAATCCGTGGTACACGGCGTTATTTGTAGCCATTGCCACGGCTGCGGTTGTATTGGGGGGAGTTAAGCGTATTGCTTCATACTCGGAGTGGCTAGTGCCGATTATGGGCAGCCTGTATTTATTGATTGCGCTTATCGTTATCGGGATGAATTTTACCCATATTCCGCAAGCAGTCATACTGGTATTTAAAGGAGCTTTCACGGGGAAAGCAGCGTTGGGTGGCGCAATGGGAGTAGGCATTATGGGCCTCTTGCAAGCGATGCTTCCGGGGATTACGGCGGGTGTAACCCGCGCCGTACTGACGACGGAGGCCGGCTTGGGAAGTGCTTCCATGGCGGCGGCGGCCGCGCGCACGCGCAGTGCTACGCAGATGGCGATTGTGTCAGCTACGTCGGTAGTGTGGACCATTTTTATTTGTAGCTTAACGGGAATTGTCATTCTCCTGGCAGGGGATTACACTAATCCCAACGTCTACGCTGCCAATTTATGCAACAGCGCGTTTAAAACGGTCCCTTATATAGGTACGCCAATTTTAGTATTTTCGCTAGTGATATTCTCGTTCACTACAATTATCGGCTGGGGATATTATACTGAAAAAGCGCTCCAGTTTTTATGTAAAGGTTCCAATGTGCTCGTCAAACCCATACGCCTGTTGTTTGTACTGGTCGTATTTGCGGGCGGCGTTATCGGGACCACTTTTTCTACGCATTTTACCGTGCTAGATTCTCTCTCGCGCACGGCCGAAGCTAATATTTCCACACGCTTTATGTGGGCGTTGGCGATTTTCACCATGACCATGATGACCATACCTAATATATGGGCGTTATGGTGCTTTCGCAAAGTAATTGCCAAAACAACGCGCAAAAACTTGCGCGGTTTAGTAGGCAAACAAGCTCGCAGTTCTTCCAAATAGAAAGAGGCTTTGCTCTAAACGCACTTTTTTGAAAGACCTATTTTTGCATATAGGTCCAGAAAGATTTTGTGCGCAAACGGGGTTTCTGTTACAATAAGGGTATGAAGAAAAAAATCATTACCCTAACAGTTGTATTAGCTACGTGTGCAACATTTGTTGATGCACACGTAAGAATTTCGCTTCGTGGCGGCGTGAAGAATTTGCACCGCCAGGGAGTAGTCGGCCTCGCTAAAGGGAATACCGGCTCAGTTGTAAGTCGATATCATGGTGTTAAGCCTGTTGGTTTTAGGCGTTCTAATCACGTGAGGATTTCTGTTCGTGGAGGTGCCAAAAATCACCATCAACAAGGCGTTCAGCGTTTGGCAAGAGGCAAAAACGAGCCGACGTTAAGCCAGTATCATGGCATAAATCGGGCCGCTGTGGAACGGCGGGTAGTTCAAGAAGCCGAGCAAAAATCTTCTTCTTGGCGAGCCAAAAGCTATGAAGTAAAAGTGCCTAATCAAAACGGCGGTTTTGATGTGTACGAACGCGCTGCTGACGGAACGATTACCTTAAAAAAGCCGTAATCATATTTGTAAAGTAATGTGCAAAAATCCCCTGACCAGTGGTTCAGGGGATTTTTAATGGCGTGTGCAACCGTATAAATCTTCGACGAGGATTGGGAACTTTGCTCGCCCTATTTTGGTCAAAGGAGTAATAGGATACTACTTAAAAAAAACTTTGTCAAGCAAAATTTTAAAAAAAACTTGCACGGGGGTATTGAAATTAGGTTTAATAGTCCTGTAGGGAGTATATATTATATAGGAGGAGTATTCATGAAGAAACTATTAGGCGTGCTGTTGGCTATGGCTTTGACCTGGCCTGTCGGCGCAACTGTACTTAGTAACGTTGAAGTGAAAGGCGAAATCCAAACCATCGCCAGTGATGTAAGACATGACACAGAAGATGGTTTTTATAACCGCGGTGCCTGGACTCGTGCCATGGCTGGTTTATCCGCTGACTTAGTGGAAGATGTAACCGCCAATATCTTGTTCCAATATGCATATATGTGGGGCGAAAACAACGAAGGAAACAACGGTTTTTCCAATGGCGAAGGCATCAAATTGGTAAATGCCAATGTTGCTTTGCACAACTTGTTCTGTGCATTTGACTTGACCGTTGGTCGTCAATTCTACGGTGAAGATGGTAGCGCCACTATCTACTTCGGGCCTAACCACTACAACGCTGAAGCTGGCTATTATGCCCGTGCTTTGGACGCTGCTAAACTGACCTATAGCGATGACGTAAAATCCGTCACCTTGCTTGCTGGTCGTGTGGCTGATGTCTTGGATGGTATGTTCCCTGGTTTTGAATTGCGTTCCAACATTTTCGGTGGCGATGTGAAATTCAACGTCAACGAAAACTTTACCGCTGGTGCTTATTTGTATGATTTTACCGATGGTACTGCGACTGACGGTGAAGAATATCACCACGTTCCCGCTGACATGGAATGGGATCACATCGGTGTATGGGGTGCCAAATTGGGCATGAACGTAGAAGCCGTTCGCGCCAGCGTAGAATATGCCCGCAACTTTGCCGGCAAACGCTTCATTAAAGAACATGGTGCTGGTCATGCTGGTATTGAAGATCTTGACGAACTTGGTACCGGTTACATGGTAAAAGCGGACATCGCCGCTGATATCGAAAAAGTAACCGCCCGCGGTACGTTCATCTATGCCAAAGAAGGTTTCCTCTCTCAAGGTAATTATGCTCCCGGCTTGTTAATGGGTCACCCGATGAGCGGCTATGGTATGTTGTATAATATCTTCGGCTATAGCGACTTAGGGTTACGCATGTTCAACCTCGGGTTTGACTTCAAACCGGCTGACAAATGGACCGTATCTTTGGACGGCTATGCCTTCCAAGGCCGCAATGGTCAACACGCTGCCACTTGGGAAGCTGACTTAACCGCCAAATATGCCCACAATGAATATGTGGAATTGTTTGCCGGCGTTGGCTATGTCAAATATGGCAACGATGAAGGTATGGTTGAATACCTGAAAGAAGAAGCCGGTCCGGATAACTTCAAAGGCCAACTCGGCATGTTAATTAAATTCTAATTCAACGTTATTAGAATGAATACACCCCCCGCTACGGCGGGGGGTTTCTTTTTGTCTTCCTAATTTGTGCTACTTCAAAAATAAAGTGTCATCCTGAACTTGATTCAGGATCTTCAACACTTGTGGTTGCTGCTGATAAACAACTTACGTGGAAGACCCCGTATCAGGTACGGGGACATCCTTTATGCTACATGATTTTAGAAATACAAATCCCGTTTGCCGGATTTGATCTTTGCTAGGTTTTCGTCAATCATCTTGCGGATCGGCGTCCCCTCGGCAAATGCCTCTTTGGCGGTGCTTTCAATCAAAGCATACCCCTTGGCCTTGAGGGGGGCGGGGGCAAAGTCCTCTAAGTACTCGGCAAAGGTAAACATGGCGTTAGGCAGGCAGTGCGTTTTAATAAGCCCCGGCTTGGCCATATCCATAAAGTCTTTACCGACGCGGCCCAAGCGGTAGCAGCCCGTGCAGAAAGACGGCATGTGCTTGGCATCTACCACGGCATCAATCACTTGCGCGAGCGTGCGCTCATCGGTCAACGTGAATTGGCTGCCGTTTTCTTTATCGTAGGAATAGCCGCCTGGATTGACGCGGGAAGCGGCGGAAATCTGTGATACGCCCAGTTCTAAACAGGCGTTACGCATTTCGGGGCGCTCTCGCGTGCTTAAAATAATACCCGTATAAGGTACGGCCAGGCGCAGTACGGCAATGCATTGTTTAAATTCGTCGTCGGTAAGTTCCTCATTGGGGTGCTTACTAAATTCGCTTCCTTCGGCGGGTTCAATGCGCGGAATAGAAATGGTATGCGGCCCTACACCGTAAGTTTTGTCCAAATACCACGAGTGCTCGAGCGTAGCTAAAATTTCAAATTTATGGTCGTACAGCCCCAACAGCGGCCCAATGCCTACGTCGTTCATGCCCGCTTGTAAGGCACGGTCCATGACATCTAGGCGGAATTGGTAATCTTTCTTGGTGCCGGCTAAATGTAGCTTTTCGTACGTTTCTTTGTGATACGTTTCTTGGAATACTTGAAACGTACCAATGCCGCATTTTTTAAGTTCGGCAAATTCTTCTAAGGTAAGCGGGGCAATATTTACGTTTACGCGGCGGATAGTTTGCCCGTTCCAAGAGGTTTCGTAAATGGCTTTAATGCTATCGTAAACGTATTGCAACGTGCCGCCGGGGTAGGCCTCGCCGGCTACCATCAAAATGCGTTTATGGCCTTGCTGAAGCAGCGCAGTGACTTCTTGGTGGATTTCCTCGCGCGTGCTGGCGTGGCGTTTTAGCGCCGTGTTCGATTTGCGAAACGCACAGTAAATGCACTCGTTGGTACAAATGTTGGAAATATACAAGGGGGCAAAGAGTACAATACGGTTGCCGTAAATGGCTTCTTTGACGTATTTGGCCGTCTCAAAAAGTTGGTCTAAGAGTTTGCGGTCGGTTAAATTGAGCAAGATGGCGGCTTCGTCAAAAGAAATGCCTTTGAGTTCTTTGGCTTTCGTTAAAATGCGGGCGACGTCCGCGTCCGTGTAAGATTTACCTTTTTCTAAGGATTTGTGAAGTTCTTGGTCATGGATAATCATATACTTATATTTTACTACTTTTGGAGGAGCAGAGGCATTTTGCTATAATATACCTATGCCAAAGAAAGAGTCTGTCCTCGTGGTATGCACAAACCGTAAGGCGTATCACGACTATTTTATTGAAGACACGTACCAAGCCGGGTTGGAACTTTTGGGCGCCGAGGTTAAATCGATCCGCCAAAAAGAACTGAGCCTGGAGGGGAGTTTTGTGCGTGTGGAAAACGGGCAGGCTCGTGTGTATCAAATGCACGTAAAACCCTATAAATTTAATTCTTTGGCCGAGTTGGACCCGACGCGCCCGCGGCGGCTACTTCTTACCAAAAAGGAACTTCGCAAGTTGGAATCCAAAGCCGAAATTAAAGGCTACGCACTGGTGCCTTTAGAGGTATATTTTAAAAACGGCTGGGCGAAGTTAAAGCTGGCCCTGGCCAAAGGCAAACACACTTACGACAAGCGCGAATCTTTAAAGAAAAAAGACCTCTCGCGCGAGATGGAAAAGCAATTTAAGAACACGATTAAGTTTTAAAATGAATTGTCATCCCCGAAAGTTTCTATCGGGGATCCCCACCTTTTGTGTCATCGAAAGTTGAGGAGATTCCCGATTACAGATTTCGGGAATGACGTTTTATTGATTAAAAAAAGCCCCGCAGTTAGCGGGGCTTTTGGTAAATTGGTCATCCTGAACTTGATTCAGGATCTCAACCTCTTATCTTATTACGGTGACTTTCTCTGCCGCGCTGTGTGCACCGTACTCGGGTGCGTACATGCTTTGAATTTGCGCGGGCTTGGCGTGGAATTTGCCGGGCACCGTCGGGCGCAACACGTAGCGCAGTTCCACTTTGCCGGCCGGCAAGCGGTTAATAAAGAAGTTCGTGTCCGCGTCGCGAATTTCCTGGTACATAGACACAGGGTTCCACGTCCACTTGCTTTGCAGCTCCGCGCTTTCAAATCCAGCGGGTTTGGGGTCGGTAAGCTGCACGTATTCAAACGCGCTGTCTGTGGTGAGCGTGAGGTGTACTTCTACTTCGTCACCTACTTTGAGGTTGTCTCCTTCTTTCACGCGGCGCAATTTTTGGGTGCCATCTTGCGTGAAACGCACAAAGTATTCGCGCGATACGTTGAGCACGCCTTTGGGAGAAGCTTTGGCTTCTGCCGACGTGTAAATCACATTGAGGGAGGCGAAGTCCGTCATTTTTCCTTGCTTAGTCACTTGCGCTTGCAAGGCGGCGGGCGTAAGTTGCGCGCCTTGTTTGACCCATTGCAAATCTTCGGTCCAATCAAATGGCTCAAAGGTACGTTTGTCTTGCGTGCCGGCCCAATTAATTTGATAGGTGGTCGTTGAAGAAAGCGCGCCTTTGGTTTTCATTACGTCCAAGAGGGCAAACACAGCCTTGGCCGCGGCGGTAGGATTTTTCCAGCTGGTTACTTGGCGGTTGAATAACAGCCATTGCACCATCGGGTCAATCTTGTCGGAGTTCGGGCGGACTTCCAGGAGCGTTTTGAGCGTAGCGGTTTGCGTGGTGATGGTATCCTGATACCACACCCAGCTTTGCGCTTCCGGTGCAAAGTACGCACCTGTGAGCTCGTTATATTTCATACGCGCAAGCACTTTGTCCAAATAGGCATTGGCCTTGACGTCATCACCTAAACGGTGATAAACAGCAGCTGCGTAAATTTGCCCCAGAGGTGTCATAAAGCGGGCTTGCTGATCGGCGTAGTCCACCCATTTCTTGATATAGGGTTTGGCAGCAGCTACTTGTGACCAGTTGGCCGGGAACGCCGAGAGCGTGTACGCGGCATACAGTGCATATGATACCGCACCGACGGATCCCTTTTTATCTTCTTTGAGTTGCTGCTCAATTTTGGGAACGACATACGAGATCGCTTTTTTGGCTTGTACTTGCGGTACTTCGGCGCCGAATTGAACGGCTTGCGAGAATGCTTCCAAAGCACGTAGCGTCAAGTATGTATCATCCGGCCCGCCGATAAACCAACTGAATGCACCGCTGGCATTTTGAAATTTTTTCACATTTTCAATTTCTTGCGCCAGACGTTTTGTTACAAGCGCATCGTCAAATAAACTAATGATGTTGGCATTTGTTTGGAGTTTGCCGGAAGCAATTTGTAGCCAAGGCGTTTGCTCCAACATTGTTAAACGCAAGGGATCTGTTTCGTTCCACGGAGCAGTTAGACCTGTGCGCTTAGGCAATTTCTTGACTGCCTCTTTAAGCTGCGGATACGTCGTATAGAAAGAATGTACAATTGCTAACGGAACGTAGCGGTTTAGTGAGGAAATAAGATCCTTGTACGGAGACGATAACACGTTAGGCATACTGTTTAGTACAGATAGTGCCAAGCTGGGATTCACCGTCAGCGCGGCCAGTTCGGTTTGCGCATCACTTACGTCGTTAAGTTCGGTGATCGTAAGCGTATTGGTTCCGTTTTTAAGAGCTACGTGGGCCGATGCCAATAAACGTGACAAGCTGGGGAACACAGGCAGGGTGCGTTGCTCTCCGTCGCTGTCGGTGGCACTATGCCCCGAAGCTGTTACTTGATAGAGCCCTGGCGCCGTTGGCACCGTAATGTTCCATTGTACATACTCTGTGGCGTTTGGCGCTACGGTTACGTTCTTAGTCAATGTAGTAAGGCCAAACGCGGGCGCCTTATTTTTCTTATCCTGCGCAATTGCAATTGTGACAGGTACAGTTAGCTTGCGGTTAGTTAAATTCATTACCGAAGCTTGTAAAATGCCGTTGTCTTTTTCGCGGTAGAAACGCGGTAAGTGCAAGCGTACCATAAAGTCTTTGCGGGTAATAGTGCTGGCGGTAAAGTCGCCGAATTGGGCATCTTTGGTGATAGCAAAACCCAGGATATTCCACGTGGTTACGCTTTGTGGCAGCGTGAAATTAATTTTTGCTGCACCGTTTTTAACGGGAAGCATTGAATTAAAATAAGCGGTTTCGGCAAAGTCGGTGCGGATGGTATTTGTATCGGCAGAAGTTTGTGCTTCCTTTTGATTAAGGTCAGCCGCTGCGTTGGTAGCGCGTGAAGTTTCTGCATCAAACGAAATGGCTCCGTATGATTCCCCTGCATCTGCGCTTTCTTCCATGGCCATGCTGTCATTCATCGTAGCCATAGCCATTTGCGGAGCTGCTGCTTTAGATGCTGTGAGCATCGTCATTCCTTTGCTCAATGTGACATTGCGATAATAGCGCGATGGCATGACTAAATCAAGCGTGGGTAGTTGCGGGGGTTCCTGCCATTCCCGGGAAGTTTTCCCCGTAAAAACGGATAAATAATTTGTGGGTAAACGGCTCCAGGTAGCTCCTTGTACGCTTGTATATTGCCTAAACAAAGAATCCAGCGAAAAGGGATTTCCCTTTTTGGCGTAATAATCTAATGATTTATCATATACACTTACGCTTGCTTGGCCATTGATGGGGGCATTTTGTGCATTTTTGGCAGTTAATTTCCACGAAACGGTCTGCCCGGGTTTGTTGACTTCGGGAACATCTGTCGTGACGGTTAATTGTTGATTATCGTAGGGAATAGCTAGGTTTGTATTCCCGTGATGGAAAGCATAATTGCTGGCACCAAACCAAGAAAATCCAAGTCCGCCGCGGTCTTGTTCCGTTACCACATACTCATAAATACTTGTGCCACCGGGGAGCAAATCAGTAGCGGCCAGGAATTGATCCTTTCGGTAAACTTCTACCCGTTTAGATCCGGCTAATGAGCCGTTACCAATTAATACGCGGGCGGTTTCACCAGGATGATAGGTTTTGTATTGTGGCAGCGTGATATCGGGCAATTTTAACGAAGTTTTGGGTGCTGCCACTACAAATATCATCGCTTGATCTTCGGCTTGCTGGGATTTTAAAGAAAGACGGTAGATCCCTTCGGGAAGTGCGGGTAATTGCAACGTTTGTGCCCCGGGGGTATTAAAGGCAATTGTTTTGGTAAATACGACGCTGGCATCCTTGGCGTTTTGATACCATTGGTCTAAGGAATTTTTATCTTTTGTGTCCGGGGTGTCTTGCACGCGGCTTACACGGACTACTACAGAGCCGGAAATGGCTTTTCCGTCGGCATTAGTGAGTGTAACATCGGCCAAGGGTGTTTGTTTGTTGGCGTCATAAAAACCCTGGGCAAAATCAACCTTAAACAAGCGCGGATAGGTGCTTACCTTGTAAGTGCGGGACGTATCAATCGCACGGCCCGTTTCATCGTATACTTCTGCCTTTACGGTATATTGCGTGGCAGTTTCACCTTTACGTTGAGGCTCCGGTTTCCAGGAGATAGAAAATTCACCTTTGTCATTGGTGGTCGTTTCCCCTTGTGCGATTTGTTTCGAAGGGGTAGGTTGCCAGATACGCCACCAATAGAAGGGGGGAATATATTCGCGCTGGGTAATTGTATATTTGACGGTAGCTTTTTGTAGGGCGGCTCCCGTGTAGTAAGTGGCTTTCCCTTTTACGGTTCCTTGCCGATGATAGGCCAGCGGAGTAAGAGGGTCGTTTAACTCTATTTCATATTCCGGACGCTTGTATTCTTCCACGGAAAATGATTGGTAAACATGGAACGTTTCCTCATTGATTTTGCTGGTTACTTCTATTGAAAAATCCCCTAGCAATATCTCATTTGCTTCGGGTAGTGTAAATTGGGTTTGCATTGTGCCGAATTCATTGAGAGTGGCGGAGGTTTTAAAAATCTGCTTATAGTTCTGTACGCTACGTACGGTTATTTCTACTTGTTTGCCGGGTAAAACTTGTCTGCCGCGCGGAGTGGCTTGAAAACCTTGTACAGACAGAGAAACCTTTTGCCCCGGACGATAAACAGCGCGATCTGTTTGAGCAAACAATTGAACAGGTGTGTTGGGCGAAAAGTAGAAACTGGTATTGTTGGGGGAAAAGGCGGCACTGTTTCCTTTTTCGGCCCAAACATCGATTGTGTGAGAATTATTGTGCCGACGAGATAAACTAATTGCACGAGACAAAAATGTTTTTCCATCAGCATCTGTTTGCCTTTGTTCACGGGATTTATTCCAATCTGAGATAATATTTAGCGAAGTGTTCGGTAGGGGCTGGCCTGTTTTTAAATCAACCGTATAAATGCGGAAGATTTCCGGTGTAAAAGAAGCGTCTTTAGTGTCAAGCGTGCGTACATATTTTTCGGGATTATCGTTGATGCCGGTAGTTACGAATAGAGCGATATCCGTAATATTAATAACGGTGCCGGCAATCGTGTGTTTGGCGGGATCGAAGGACGGATCTTCACTGGCTAACGCGACGTAAAAACCTTTTTCTAACGCAGGTAATGTAAAGGTTTGGGTAGTTGGGAAATAGGGTTTTTCGTAGGTGATGGCGCCTTGTGCCGTCTTATACGTTTTGGTGGATGCTAACAAAGACTGTACATTTGCATCTCTCAAACGAACTAAATCATCCCAGCTATTGATCGAACTGCGATGATAGTTTGTGCGATAAAAGTTTTCTAATTCCGCTTTGGTGACAGGGTAGATGCGTATATATGCTTGGGGAATATTACGCAACGTAAGTTGTACTTGGGGTTTAGCGGGTTGTAATGCTGCTGGAAGCTCTTTAAAGGAAACCTCGTGCTTTGTGATACGTTCTATGAGATTTTGACATTGACTGGTATAGTAAGATTTTTCCAGTGATTTTACGGCGTATTGGCAAACTGCCAGGGCTTGCGCGCGATCCTCTTTATCCCATAACAGTTGGGCCGTTCTGTAAGCCGCGTATGATTTGCCATATTGGTCGGTAGTATTACTAACAACCCCTTTGATTTTCTGCCATACAGTGGTGGGAGCCGTAAATCCGCTAAGTATGTTAAGTTGGTCCACGGCCGTTTTTAATGCTTTTTTTTCATCGTTGATTTCAAAAAAATCGCTTCGGTCAAATGGAAGTAGAATGTAATCGGTTTGCCAAAAAATTCGGGCATTTTGGCGCTGGGTTCCCTCTAGCAAATAGGCGTCTTGTAAAATACTGGCTAGTTTAGCCGCCCGGTTTTTACGTGCCTTTACAGGGGTGGCGGCACCCTCCAAATAGGTACGGGGAGATTGAGCCGTAAGTGTTTGTTCCGTACCGCCCAACCATTCTGCCCATTGTTGTGTGGCAAAGTCGAATAGCGTGGGAATGCGTTGCGTGTCAGTATCTTTTGTGTTTAAAATCAACGTTTCCTGAGCGATGGGGGCATTAATCAAATTTTTACGTAAATTCCACAAAGCTTCGTAGTCTTTCTGCATTTGGCCATGCCACTGGGCGCGGGTCCAATATTCTGGATCTTGGTTGTCTTCAATGGGGTGGTCTTCTAAAATGCGGTTATACACCCAGGAAGTTTGTTGCGCCATTTGAATTCTATATAGCAAGAAACGAGCTTGCCATAACGTGTCTTTGGGTAGGGGATAGTTCAGCATTGTTTTGGCAGCTGTTAGATATTCGCCCAGGTTGTATTCGCACGCTGCCAAACGTAATTGGGCTTGGTAAAGCGTATCGGCCGTAGCCGTTTTGATGATCTCTTGGTATTGCTTTTTAGCAGTGGCGAAGTCTCCGTCCTGATAGAGTGTTTCGGCCTTTTGCAGGTCACTTGCGAACGAACAAAAAGGAAGTACAACAAGAGCAAAAAAAGTGATCAATTTTTTCATAAAATCCCCCTATATGCTATATTGTAGCAAAATGATAAAAAACAAACTAAAAACCCCAACAATATGTTGAGGTTTTTAAGGATCGTAGATGTACGCGTAATGTTACATTTTTTCGGGGGCACTTACACCAATAAACTCAAGCCCTTTTCTAATTCGTTCCGCAACACGTTGGCAGATGAACAGGCGAGCCGAAGTCAGCTCCGGATTGCTTTCATCCAACACGCGGCAGTTATCATAGAAAGCATGAAATAATCCCGCCAATTCGACCAAATAAGTGGTTAAATGATGAGGACTCAAATCGGTCACACAGTTTTGTAGAACGGACTTGAACCATATCAATTTTAACAATAGTGCCCGTTCTTGTGGAAGGAGCGGGGTTTTAGCAGTAATGCCTTCTTTAAGGCCTTTTTGCCTAGCGGCCTCAAAAATAGAGCAAATACGTGCATGCACATATTGCACATAAAACACGGGGTTTTCGTTTGTGCGTTTCTTGGCTAAATCCATATCAAACAACATGTGGGCGTTGGGGGTGCGGCTAGCAAAGAAGAAACGGCATACATCCGTTCCCACATCGTTCATAAGTTCGCGTAGTGTGATAAAATGTCCAGCACGTTTGGACATTTTTACTTGTTCGCCATGTTCAGTCAAGTGTACCAGTTGATGAATGATCGGTACGAAGGTTTTTTCGTCGTGACCAAGAGCGTGAACCGCGGCCTTCATACGTGGTACATATCCGTGATGGTCGGCGCCTAAAATGTCGATAAGAGTGGTATATCCGCGATCATATTTACTTTTGTGGTAAGCAATATCCGCCATGAAGTACGTAGGGCGGCCATCTTTGCGGACTAATACGCGGTCTTTGTCATCTTGCGCTTCCTCATCTTTGGTAGAGCCGAACCATACCGCGCCTTCTTTCTGGTATGTATAGCCTTTTTCCGTTAAGAAAGCGACGGCTTTTTGCGGTGCATCTTCTTTGTGTAAATCGGATTCACGGAACCAACGGGTAAAATCCACGTGGAAATCTTTCATGTCTTGCTGTTGGGTTTTAAGGAGTTCTTCCATGGCCCAACGCCCGTAGTTTTCTTCAGGTAAGTCAGCAGGGATATTTTTAGCTAAATCTACTAGATAAGAACCGTGATATCCGTTCTCCGGGGGTTCTTTCCCTTCCTTACGGGCTTTTAGAGATATCGCTAATAACTCGGCCTGATTGCCGGCGTCATTAACGTAATATTCACTGTCGCACATATAACCTAATGCGCGATGGATTTTTACCAAACTATCTCCCAAACTGGCACCGCGGCCGCTAGCCACGTGTAAGGGACCTGTCGGATTGGCAGAAACAAATTCAATAAGAATCCGCTGTTTATTTTGTTCATTAGTGCGGTCTTTAATACGGCGATCGGAGGCCGTGTCAATAATAAATTTTTCTTCCAGGACTAAGTTGATAAATCCGGGGGGAATAGCTGTAGCGGAGGCAATGCCCGTAACTTCGCTAAGTACTTTGCAAGCTTCTTGTGCAATAGCCAGCGGATTTTTATGCAGTTTTTTAGCTGCGGCCATAGCCCATACGAGGGAAATATCCGCGCCTGTATGAGCGGGAGCGGGGGAAAATTCTACAGTTGGTAGTTCCTGCCCTTTGAAATAATCAGCACTGCTTAACTTTAAGATAATGTCTCGTTTTAATCTTTCTAACATGGTTATTTCTTCTTCGTAATTTTCTTTGTGTTTGTTTTTTGGGATGTTGTCTTTTTGACGGATTTTCGGGAAATCTTTGTTGTTTTTTTAGCAACACTCTTTTTGGTGTTTTTAGTGGTCGCTTTCTTTTTAGCGAGGGCCTTTTTAGCCGGTTTAGCAAAATCTACTTCCTCGCCAAAACTGAAAATTTTATCTAGAGCGTAAAAATCGCGTGCTTCTTGTGTCATAATGTGGGCCAAAAAGCTACCGTAGTCGCTCACGCGCCATTGTAAGCTGTCGGCTCCGTCCCGGTTCATCTTATAGTAACCTAGTTCTTTGAGCTTTTTGCTCATTTCTTCTTCCACGGCTTCTAAGTGGGGTTTGGAGGTGGCTGTCATAATTAATACGTAATCGCACAGGGAAGAGAGACCCTTTAAATCGATCACTTTTATATTTTCAGCCTTTTTATCATCAGCAATACGTGCCGCTAAGCACACTAATTGTTTTGTATTCATATATTCCTCATTTCGTTACTTATTATCCTAGCATTTTTTGAAGTGAACCTAAAGAGGCATTTTGAAGTCTTTTCCAAGTACAATGCGGGTATCGCAAATAGCGGTAGTGGATGTTTCTGAACGAATTTCCCCACGGATTCCCAATGTTTGGCTGGTTTGGGAAACTTGGACCTGCCTTCCGCTATAATCTACGATAAAAGATTTTTCCTGTACGGAAGGGTAATTGTCGTACTGTAAAACGTCAATTCGCAGAAGTCCTTTTGCATTTTGCTCACGCAAGTATTGCGTAACTTTAAGTGCAAGACCTTTTTGACCAGAGGCATTGAGGACTTCTACCACCAGTGGTTTTTCGTCGGATGACGTGTTGGGAAGCACAATCTCAGGTTTTTGATCCGCGTATACTTTTTCTTCCTGTGTTTTAGAAGATTTTTGTTTCTTTTTTGTGGGGACTGGGTATTCTATGGCAAAATCTGTGCGCGTAAGTTCGATGAGTTCTTTGGATAGAAGTAAAAATTCGCTGGGACGCAGATTGGTACGTTTTTGAACGAGGGCATTTACGTAGGCTTGCACGTAAGTCCATACAGATCTGGGGGTAAAACGCCAGCGTTCTAAGTGATTTCCAAATTGTGCCCAAAATTCCTTTTGATCTGTTTTTTGGGGGGGAATGAAAAAGGCATCGTAATTTCCACTAAAACATGTGTTTTTATTTTCGGGAGTACACGAATCGGTCGCCAAAGTGACGAGGGCCTTTCTTGTAGTGGGAGTATACGAAAGCAACATGGCAGGTTTGGTAAATACAACTATACGAATAGGGCCTTCCGTGTGCGTAGATAAGGTGCGCACCATGGGGGAAGTATAATTGGCTAAAAAACTAGCTGCCAAAAACGCTAATGCCACAAATAAGAGCAAGCGTCCGATTACTTTTCGCGTTTGATAAGATGGTTCCATAAGTC
>JAZOAE010000039.1:0-35190 GCA_045595305.1 Elusimicrobiaceae bacterium | reverse complement strand
AATTTGCGGGGCGGTTTCGTCTAAAAGCAATACTTTATTTGGCACCCGCTTGTTGTAAAACCCTTACAACGTCCGGATGATTATTTTCCTGAGCAATTTGCAAAGCCGTTTGTCCGTCTTTATTGGTTAACTGAGCTTTTGCCCCGGCAGCCAATAAAGTTTTTACAACTTCGGCATGGCCTTTTTCACTGGCCCACATTAAGGAGGTCCAACCTTCTTCATCGGCTGTATTAACATTGGCTCCGGCAGTCAATAAAATTTTGACGATTTCACTTTTGCCGGCTGAACTGGCACTCATTAACGCGGTTACTCCGTTGGGTGCACTTATATTAACTTTAGCTTTAGCGGCCAATAATGCTTTAACGGTATCGGTATGCTCTTTGCTAGCTATCATTAGGGCAGTTGCTCCCTTTTGATTTTGTATATTGACATTGGCCTTGGCAGCTAGTAAGGCTTTCACCGTATCGGTATGTCCATTTCCGCTGGCAAGCATGAGAGCTGTTTGCCCGTTTTGGTCAATTATATTTGCATTTGCTTTAGCAGCCAGCAAAGTTTTGACAACTTCCGTGTGCCCCTTATTGCTTGCGCATATCAACGCAGGCCAACCGAGATTATCTGTTGCATTTACATTGGCGCCTGCGGCTAGTAGGGTTTTAACGGTGTCAACGTGTCCGTTTTGGCTGGCTATCATTAAAGGGGTCATTTGATATTTTGTATCGGTAGCTTCGTTGACATTGGCTCCGGCGGCTAAGAGAACTTTAACAACATCGGTATAACCGTCTTGGCAAGCGATCATTAAAGCTGTCCAACCGGGTTCATCGGTCGCATCTATACGGGCCCCGGCGGCTAATAAAGTTTTAGCAACCTCCGCATGTCCGTTTTCACTTGCAGCCATTAAGGGGGTAAATCCATTGTTTTTAGCTTTATTGACATCGGCACCGGCGGATAGAAGTGTTTTAACTATATCGTTATGTCCCCTTGCGCTGGCAGTGATGAGTGCGGTCTTCCCATTTTTATTAGCGGTGTTTACATTAGCGTTTGCGGCAATAAGGGTTTTGACTATGTCCGCATGTCCGTAGAAACTGGCGAGCATTAAAGCATTATCACCATTTTTATCGGCTGCATTTACATCAGCTTTTGCTGCAAGGAGAGTTTTGACTACGTCAAGGTGCCCGTTCATGCTGGCATGCATTAAGGCAGTCAATCCGTCCTTATCGGTTGTGTTTATGTTAGCTTTTGCGGCAAGAAGGGTGTTGACTACATCAAGATGTCCTTCTTCACTAGCATCCATTAAAGCAGTAAATCCATTGACATGAGCGATCATGTTTACATCAGCTTTTGCCGCGAGGAGCTCTTTGACTATGTCCGCATGCCCTTTGAGACTGGCGAGCATTAAAGCAGTTGTACCGTTTCTATCGGTTGCGTTAACATTAGCTTTTGCTGTCAGAAGGGCTTTGACTACGTCAAGGTGTCCATTTCTGCTGGCCCATATCAACGAGGTAGAATCATTTTTGTCAGTAATGTTCACGTTAGCTTTTGCCGCAAGGAGAGCTTTGACAATGTCAATATGCCCGTGCTCACTGGCGAGTATTAAAGCGGACCAGCCGGTGTTAGCGATTACATTTACATCAGCTTTTGCAGCAAGAAGGGTTTTGACCATTTCAAGTTGTCCGTCCCAGCTGGCAAATATTAAAGCAGTCACGCCATCTTTATCGGCTGCATTTACATTAGCCTTTGCCGCAAGGAGCTCTTTGACTATGTCCGCATGCTTGTTGAAGCTGGCAAATATTAAGGCAGTCATGCCATCTTTATCGGTTGCGTTTACATTAGCCTTTGCCGCAAGAAGCGACTTGACTACATCAAGATGTCCATTTCCGCTGGCACGCATTAAAAGAGTTGTTTGATATTCATCGGAGGAAACTGCGTTGGGGTCGCCTCCCTTGGCTAAATAGGCAGATACCGCTTGTAGGTTTCCTTCTCTTGCATCATCAAATACATCGGCACCTGCCGGTAATACTGTCAAGCTCAGCAAAGTAATAAGTAATAGTTTTTTCATGGAACCCTCCCATATGGTATAAGTATAACAAAAAGAGAACTTGTCATCAATAAAAAGGCCCCGGTTTAGGGGCCTTTTGTGTTTACGAACTATTTTTTTATAAGGTTACTTAATTTATCTACGGCTTCACTCAAGTTCCAGCGTACGGAGTCTTTTTCCTTACGGTTTTTGTACTCGCATTGGCCGTCAGCTACCGTGCGTGAGCTGACCACTAAACGGTGGGGTAAGCCGATTAGATCCATATCTTTGAACTTAATGCCGGGGCGTTCGTCACGATCATCCAACAGTACGGAAATGCCTTTTTCTTCTAGCGCGGCGCAAATAGCATCGGCATGCTTTTTGACATCGGGGTTGGAGTCATAATCAATAGCTACCAGTGCCACCGCAAACGGAGCAAGCGGTTCGGGCCAAATAATGCCGAAATCGTCGTGTGATTGCTCAATGGCGGCAGCTACGACGCGTGAAATACCAATGCCATAGCAACCCATGATCATGGGCTCGCTGGCCTGTTTTTCATTTAAGAAATTGGCTTGCATGGCGGCGGAATACTTCGTGCCCAATTTAAACACGTGCCCGGCTTCAATACCGCGCGTGAAATTAAATGTAGCACCGCAGCGGGCGCATTTGTCGCCGGCAGAGGCCATCTTTAAATCAGCATACACATCTACCTTAATATCGCGTTGGGGGGTAACGTTAATGGTGTGCACATCTTTTTCGTTCCCGCCGGAAACACCGTTAATAATGTTTTTAACATAATTATCGGCGTAGATCATTACGTCGGGGTTTTTCTCTTTAAGGCCTTGCGCGCCGGCAAACCCCACAAACGAGTCGGTCACTTTCGTGTAAACTTCCTCACTGGCTTTTTCCAATTCATTACACTTTAAGAGGGCTTTGAATTTAAACTCATTGAGTTCATGGTCACCGCGCACAAGAGCTACTACCGGTTTCCCATCGGCGGTAAATACTAATAACTTAATAATTTTATCGGTTGGCACGTGTAAAAGTTCAGCCACGTCTTCCACCGTGTATACTTTGGGGGTAGGTTTGTTTTCCATGGGTTTTAAGTCGGCCGGATTGATTTGTACATCAGCCGGGGCTTTAATTTCTGCTTTTTCGGTATTGGCGGCATATCCGCAGGAAGGACAATTGGCAATGGCATCTTCCCCGGTATCGGCCAGGACCATAAATTCGTGGGAGAAGTTCCCGCCGATGGATCCGGTATCTGCTTCTACTGCTTTAAATTCGAACCCGCAGCGTGTAAAAATGCGCTGATAGGCGTCATACATTTTTTGATACCACGCGCTGGCTTGCTCGTCGTTGGCAGAGAAAGAGTAAGCATCCTTCATGTAAAATTCGCGTGCACGCATCACACCAAAACGAGGGCGGATTTCATCGCGAAATTTGGTGCCAAACTGATATAAACAAAACGGAAGTTGTTTATAAGAAGTAGTATCTTTTTTGACCAGATCGGTCATCACTTCTTCGGCGGTGGGGGCCATACAAAATCCTGCTTTTTTGCGGTCTTCAAAGCGCAAAAGTTCCTTGCCGTAATACGTCCAGCGGCCGCTTTGTTCCCAAAGTTCTTTGGGTTGCACAATGGGCAGCCACACTTCGCATGCACCGGCACGGTCCATTTCTTCGCGCACGATACTTTCTACTTTTTTAAGTACACGCAGCCCCAACGGCAGCCACTCATAAAGTCCGCTGGCCACTTTGCGCACCAATCCGGCGCGGATCATCAGTTTTGCCGAGAGTGTGTCAGCATCTTTTGGAGCTTCTTTTAACGTGGGAATATAATAGTTTGATAGTTTCATAAATTAATCCTTCTTCCAATTGTTTATCTTTTCAATTAAAAAATCTACCCATTTTTCTTGGGGGAGTTTGAACATGGTTTGCCCGTGTTCAAAATACAATCCTTCGCCTTTTCCACCGGCGATACCAAAGTCGGCATCGCGTGCTTCGCCGGGGCCGTTGACAATGCAGCCCATCACGGCAATTTTAAGGCCGGTGGCTTTTTTTAAGAGTTCTTTATCACCGTAAATTTTTTCTTCCAGTGCGTGCACGGTGCCTGTTACATCTACTTGAGTGCGTCCGCAGGTGGGGCAGGAGATCAAATTCGGGCCGTATTCGCGCAGGCCTAGTGCTTTTAAAATTTCGTATGCGGTGCGCACTTGCATGCGCGGATCTTCGGTGAGGGATACGCGTATCGTGGCTCCAATTCCTTTTTGAAGCAGTGTCCCCAGCGCCACGGCGCTTTTCACCGTGCCGCTTAAAAAACTGCCCGCTTCGGTCAGTCCGATATGCAGCGGGATATCGCTTTGTTTAGCAAAGAGTTCGTTAGCCAGTACGGTGCGCTTGAAATTGTCTGATTTTAACGACACGACTACATTTTTAAAATTTAGTTGCTCCAAAATATTGGCTTGTTCCAGGGCTTCGCTGACCATTACTTCGGCCCATTTCTCGTCGGTAAGTTCCATGCGCCCTTGTACGCTTTTTAAGTATTTCACACTGCCTGCGTTTACGCCAATGCGCATAGCCACGCCGTGGTCTAAAGCGGCTTTAACCACTTCTTTCGTGTTTTCCACCGCGCCAATGTTGCCGGGATTAATGCGTACTTTATCTACGCCTTGTTTAATAGCTTCCAACGCTAATTTGTAATCAAAATGAATGTCTGCTACGAGGGGGGAGTGAATGCGCTTTTTGATTTCTCCGATGGCTTTGGCGGCGTCCATATCCGGCACGGCCACGCGGTTAATTTCACAGCCGGCGTCTTCCAATGCGCAGATTTGTGCGGCGGTTTTTTGGGCGTCGCGCGTGTCGGTGTTGCACATGCTTTGTACACGCACCGGGTGCCCCGTTCCCAGGGTAAAGCTGCCTACTTTTACTTCTCTACTTTTGTACATGGGCTTCCTCGTTGGTTGTGGTTTGTTCCACAGCGGTTTTGGGTTTAAAGAAAATACGCATAATGTCCGAATAGGAAGCATACACTACTAATAAAACTAATATACACATACCCATATTGAGCGCACGGTTTAATGTTTTTTCCGTCGGTAATTTATGGGTAAGTCCTTCCCACAAATAAACCAGCGCATAACCGCCGTCCAATATCGGGATGGGGAATAAGTTAAACATCCCTACAGCTACGGAAAGCATGGCGATTAAAAACACAAAGTCGAGTAAATTGCGGTGCGCGGCTTGGTGGATAATATTGACGATACCAATAGGGCCTGCCAATTCTGGCGCTTTCTTTCGCACGAAACTTTTGCCGATGGACTCAAGTGAATACTTGGTCCAATAATAGCACTCGTACACGCCATATCCTACAGCTCTCCACCACGCTACTTTTTCGTAAACAGCTTGCGCGGTTACGCCCAGGGTCTGCGGGGCGGACGGATTAAAGTCGCTTTCTTTCACGGTAGCACTGAGTGTTTGTCCTTCGCGGGTATAAGCAAGTTGTAAATCTCCCGTACGTGTTTTTAAAAGATCCGTTAGATCTTTCCAAGTTTGCACCGATGAGCCATTTATCGAGGTAATAATATCTCCTTCTTTCAAATTGATTGTGGCGGCGGGATAATTTTTAGCAACCGCACCAACTATAGGAGCCATTTTAACGGGATCCGTTTGCGGATACCCTTGTATCATAATGAGCACGCTGAAAATGGCCGCCGCTAATACATAATTAAAGAGAGCCCCGTTGATAACCATAAAGAATTTGGAATACCAGGGTTTAGCAGCAAACTCGTAGGGCTTGGGAGGTTCTTTGGCGTCTTCTGGATGAAACATCGGGCCGGCAGGTTCCACAAAACCGCCAAAGGGAATTGCGCGGATTTGGTAATCGGTATCGCCTTTCTTCTTATGCCACAAAATTTTGCCGAAGCCAAACGAAAATTCTTTTACACGAATTCCCGTTAAGCGGCAAGCCAAAAAGTGCCCAAATTCGTGAAAAATCACAATAGGACTAAGTACAACTAATACAGCAAGAATGGATAGTAACATAACACTCCTTAAATCACAGATTTTTTGTAAGAGCCGTCCTGCAATACAGCCATAGCTTCTTCGCGGGCCCATTGATCAGCTTCTAATGCTTGGTTAATGGTGGCCACGCCTCCGGTGGAGGGGGTTTTGCGTAGTACTGTATAGATCAGTTTTGAAATATCCGTAAATTTGATCTGTCCGTTCAAGAAAGCTTGCACGGCAATTTCATCGGCAGCGCTAAGTACCGCCGGGGTTACTCCGCCGGTGCGTGCGGCTGCTAAAGCCAGGTCCAAGCAAACAAAGCGTGCAAGATCCGGTTTAAAAAATTCTAATTTGGCGGTCTCAAACAAATTTAATTTTTTGACGGGACTCGGGGCGCGTTGCGGATAGGTAATAGCGTATTGAATAGGCACGCGCATATCGGGTTCGCCCATTTGTGCCAAAATAGCACTGTCGTTAAATTCAACAGCGGAATGTACAATAGATTGCGGGTGGATAACGATCTGTACTTTTTCGTCGGGCAGGTTAAACAAATTCATAATTTCTATCTTTTCAAACCCTTTGTTCATCAGGGTGGCAGAATCTACGGTAATTTTTTTACCCATTTTCCAGCGCGGATGTTTGAGGGCTTGCTCGGGCGTGACGTCCTCTAAAGGACCTTCATAATGGGCAAAGGGCCCGCCAGAAGCGGTCAAAAATACGCGGGAAATATCTTTTGAAATTCGATTATAACTATGCTCGTTAGCCATGCCGCACAAACACTGAAAAATAGCGGAAGGCTCACTGTCTACCGGGATAATAGCGGCCTGCCAGCGTTCACACTCTTTCATAATGGTCTGCCCGGCCATAACCATGGGTTCTTTGTTGGCTAGTGCAATCGTTTTGCCGGCTTTGATAGCGGCAATGAGTGGCATAAAGCCCACGGCTCCGACGACTCCGTTTATTACTAAACCGGCGGAGGGCAAAGAGGCCATAAACATTAAACTATCAATCTCCGGCGGTAACAAACGTGTGCCGGCGGGGATTTGGTCTTTAATTTTTTCGTAAGAAGCGGGATTTAATACCGCAGCAAAGCGCGGCTTAAACGCGTGAATTTGTTTTAAAAACAGGTCCGTGTTGTTATTAGCGGATAACCCCAGCACCTGGAAGTCTTCCCCTAAGCGGGAAATTACGTCCAAGGCAGATGTGCCAATAGAGCCGGTAGAACCTAAGATTACAATTTGTTTCATAACTGAATTTTGTCAATCGTGTAAATAACTACGTAATAAAACACAGGGGCTAATAAGAGGTACGAGTCAAATCGGTCTAAGAAACCTCCGTGCCCGGGAAGCAAATTGGAAGAATCCTTTACCCCGGTAGAACGTTTGATGACCGATTCGGCTAGGTCGGAAATTTGCCCTACAATCGCTACCAGTAATCCTAGCCATATTGCGGTTTTTACGGTTAATAACGTGCTTAAAAATAAGTTACGCATCAGTACTGCGCCGCCTACGGCCAAGAGCGTTCCGCCGATGGCACCTTCCCATGTTTTTTTGGGGCTTACTTCTTTATTTAATTTATGGCGGCCTAAAAAGCGTCCGCTGAAATAAGCACCTGTATCGCTTACCCATACGGTAATAATCATAAATAAGGTCAAGTATTCGCCATAGTTGGGGATGTCTCGCAGATTGATTAAGTGCGCCAGCGACCACGGAATTAGAAACACGCCCATAAACGTATTGCATACGCGTTCCCAACTGCGCTTGGGGGTAAGGACTTCAAACAATAGCACCCCTAGTAATACGGTACTAATGGCAAGCGGATAGATGTTATCGGGTACCGATATATTCTGCGGGTGCGCGCGCGCGAAGATAGCCACTGCTCCAAGCAAGACTCCCCACAACATCAAGGAAATGGTATGTACGGGGCGTTTTCCGGCGGTCAATACCAGGCTGTATTCGTATAAACACATTAAAATCACACAGCCCACAAAAGCCATATACACAATACCGCCCAAATGGATGGCGGCGATGATCAACGGGATGCCCACTAGGGCGGTTAATATTCTAGGTAATAACATATATATATTATACCTTTTTAGGGTGATTAGTGGGCACTTGGGTTTATGTTGAAAAAGGAAGAGTGACAGACTATTTATATAACTCTTTTTCAGAATCTGTCATGGCGCGGACGGTGCAGTTTAACTCTTTTTCTATTTGGGCTATAATTTTACTACGTTTATTCTTTCGTTTTTTCATTATGTAGTTGCCAAGTATCATTGATAATAAAAGTAATAATAACCAAATAAGTGCTCCCGAGCCATGAAAAAGCCATTCGAGCACCGATGCAACGGCTAGGTTTTGCGTGAGAACTGCGACCCAAGCTATACATCCCAGTAATATGAAAGATGCTATGTAAAGGATTTGTAATCGTTTGGAAGATTTGGCGGGGGTTTGCTCGTCAGATTGTTTGCAAAACAAAACATACTGTTGTTCGAAATCGCATAATTTTGCATGGTCTTGTCTTGAAATGGGTTTGTCAAAGGTAGCAACTATTTGCAGATTTTTTGCAAAAAATTGTTGCTCCTCTGTTTGTGCATTGTCAGCATATTGAACTAATTTGGACAATTCTTCTTTTTTATGCCGAAAATATTTTGGAGCAAAATATAAAATGGCGATTATACCTATTAGAATCAGTTCGCTAAATCCTAAAACGGGTATAACCAAACGGGTAAGTTTTGACAAAAAATAACAAAATCCGAGCAGTACCAAAAATAGCAATTTTGTAATAAGTAGTTCATGATTAGTAATCTTGGTAAGAAATTTGATTCTCTTTTTCAATTGTTCATTTTCCATAAAATTATTTTACCATATTACATAAAAAACTCCCGCCCTGGCTTACGCTTGGGCGGGAATTTTTTGCTTCAACTAAATTATTTCTTTTTGGCTACTTTCTTGGCCGGTTTTTTAGCAACTTTTTTAGTTACTTTTTTTGCCGGTTTCTTTGCTACTTTTTTGGCGCAAGCTTTTTTGCAAGCTTTTTTTGCCGGTTTCTTTGCTACTTTTTTGGTTACTTTTTTGGTGGCTTTCTTGGCCACTTTTTTTACGGTTTTTTTCACAGCCATTTTTAATCTCCTAAGACAACTAGTTTTAACCTCATAAAAATAATAGCACAAAAATTTTAAAAATGCAATATTTTTTCCGTCTAAATTTATTTTTTTAAAAAAAATCAAGCGAAATTTTTTATGTGTTTTATAAGACTTTTTTGTTTTTTCTCGTCGAGAAAAAATATTTTTTTACATTTTTATTTTGCTTGACATATGCCAAAAAATATTTTTAAAAATTTTAAAAATTTCGCTTGACATCTTTTTATTTTTTCCACAACTTGCGTAACATCTCTGCTGTTTTTACTTTGGAAATTTGTGTGCGCGCAAGTTTTGTTTGTTGCCTAAAAAGGTTCGCAAATTGATCCAATGCTTCGCTTTTTCCGCGCTTTAATTCTAGCTCAATTTCCTGCATGTGTATACGCCGGCCGGCTACATTAATCACTATTCTATCAAGTGCCATTTCTAACGTGGATTTTTTGTAAGTAAATAAGTAAACCGTGCGTTTATTTATTAAAACAAACTGCGTGGTAAGTCCACTGGTTGTAATTTGTTTCCAATTTTTTTTCTGCGTTAGCGCGCGCAACGCTTGCGAAAGATTTTTTACGTTTGGCAGAGGCAGCGTTTCCTCCTGGCGAATGGCTTTCCCGTTTTTAATTTGCGTGCGTGTTTTAAAAGTGGCTTCCCAATTTCCGTCGGTATTCCGCACCCGAAGTGCGATAAGCTTTTTGGATAGACTGTGTTTGGCATCATCTAAATAAGTATCGCGGATATGCAACAAGCGCGGAGTTAATGGGCCGCATAAATGGGTGAGCGCTTTGCGTGCGCGTTGAAAAGCGCGCGGCGAATTGGCATCCCATTTACATTCTATTTCCATATGTTTCATAAGTAAAGTATAATATTTTTAGGAGAGGTTTATGCAAAAATTAAGACAGCCCACCTCGCTGAGTTGCTTTGGTTGCGGGAAAGATAACCCGCTGGGTCTCAAGCTGGAGTGGTTTAATAATTATAAGGATAAACAAGTAGAAGCCGAATTTGAATTGAGCGACAATTATTGTTCTTACCCGGGCACGGTACATGGCGGAATTGTAGCTACGATTTTGGATGAAACTTCCGGGCGCGCTATTTTGCTCAATAATGATTTTGCGCGTTTGATGGTAACGCTTAAAATGGAAGTGGTATACAAACAAAACACGCCTACTAATACCAAACTTAAAGCCATCGGCCGCGTGTTGCGCGATAGCGGCAGCCGCGCACAGGTAGAGGGGGAGATTGTGCTTCCCGATGGCACGATATGTGCTTCTTGCAAAAGCATTTTATTCAAAATTCCGCAGGCGGTGCAGGCGCGCTTCGGCGCAGAAGCAGGAGAGTGGAACCGCACGACTCCTCAGGTGCCCGAGGGGTGCAACTGTGGGCCGGAAGGCCACGTGTGCGGCGAAAAATCAAAATAAATTGAATCGTGTTTTATATTTTGATATAATAAGGTATAGAACTTGAGTATTTGTTGGATCGGTAGCTTAGTTGGTAGAGCGCCTGCTTTACACGCAGGAGGTCAGGGGTTCGAGTCCCTTCCGGTCCACCATTTTTTAGTATTAGTGTCAAAATGACGAAAAAGCCCGAAAATTGGGGACAAATTAGGTGTTCCAAATTTTTGGGCTTTATCATAACTAATTGGCTCTGTAAAACATAATTTTAGAACACCCTGCTTTTGCCGATAGTCCCCAATCTTCCAAATTGCCAACGGTTGGCGCAAGAAATCCAATACATATTTACTATGTGCTTTAAGTGCTTCCGCTTGTTTGATGTCATCCTCATGGGTAGTATTTTCTATTTCCGTAATTCTGGTATCCAGTTGCGCTAGTTTGGTTTTGCACATGTCGGAAACGGTTTGATTGTTCCCTTGTTCTAAAAGCAAGGAAAAGCATCGTTCCTTCTCTTGTTTGAGGGTTGCCAATTCTTTCTGCATTTTGATTTATGCTCGTGCCAATCCTTGCTTACATTCTCGCACTTCTCCAAGATTAGCACCTGCGCCAAATCGATTAGGGACTTTTTAGGCGTTCCAAATGGATGCTATTTTTTCGGCAATTTTCTTGTATATCAAAAAGGTGCTCTCAAAAAAATCTCAGAGCACCTAAAATGTCTTTATTGAGAAAAAGAGAAGCTAGACGGTTAGAATATTTACAGATAACCCTTCCTTTTTGCACTATCGGTGAAGTTGGTGATTTTGTCTTGGAATTTTCCGTACGTCCTACCAACATCTTCCGTCAATTTTACAAATTCACTACGTTGGGCTTCTGTGTCAAACACGGCATCTTCCATTTCCCCACTGGCATCAAATTTAAAATTTTCGTAATGGTCTAATATGAATTGAGCATAAGCGAATTCTGTTTCCCTCATATCATATACCATGTCTGCCAGTTCTTTGTACTCTCTGTGCCGTTGCTCGCGGCCCTCTGCTAACAATTCGTCACAATCTACTTCGTTATATTCTTCCTTTATTTTGTTACACCCTCGCATCATCGCTTTTTCTTGTTCTTTTACTAATTCATTATAGAATGCTCCCCTTGATATTTCATTTAACGTCTTTTTTCGGGCTTTTAATACGTTGGCTAACTGGGTTTTGGAAGTTAACACAGAAGCGGGAATTTCTTTTAAATTTAATTTTTCAATTAATTGAGCACTAGAAGTTGCAGTTTCGTTAAACACTTTTTCAAAAGCTAGTTTTTCTACTTCTTTGCTCATTTTTCTTTGTTTGACCACTCTATCGTACGGAGTCATCTGCTTTTCTTTGTTTTGTTGTGTTGCACTGGCGGTTTTGTCGTATTGGCTCGCTTTCATTTGTGCTTTATCTACTAAATTAAATCTCCACAAGAACGCGAACAAGAGAATAAAACAGCCAACGATAAGGCGCTTTCCATCTCGTGTTTGAATTTTTCCTACTAAGTAAAGTACAAACATAGAAATTAAATATAAGGAAAGAAGCTGACCAATAGCTCCTGCAACTAAGGCAACTGTCCTAATGTGATAACCGAACAAAGTCCCCTCTAAATTTTGAAAACAAATCGACAAGATAAACTGTACTACTAGAAGTATTAGCGGTATAATTACTTTCATGTTTTATTCTCCTTTCCCAAATATTACTTATCAACCTGATTGTAGCAATTTATCTCTCTACGGGATACTAATATTCCAAATATTTTCCTTTATTTCCTCATCCGTGCGTTGTTCTTCGTCAGTGGTGGGCATATCCCCGATAAAGCGCATTATTAACTCAAATGCCTTAACATCTCCCTGTCCGGCCTTGCGTATTAAAGCAAGCGCAAGAGATTCTTTGCTATACTCTGAGCCAATCTCTGCGTTTGTAAGCAATTCGGTTAGGATTTGGCGCATTTTGCGTTTTTCTTGGCGTGCTTTCCCGCTTGCAATACCATCCCTTTGTCCTTTTTCTCTTGCTTCGCTCGTGGTTCGTATCGGGGTTAAATTACCATTATTCATATATATATACTCTCCTATATTCTAATTCTCTTTGGTGATTAAAAGAACTACGGCTCTTTGGCTTCTTTGTCGGCAGTTTCTAGTTTCAGAAGGCAATCAAGGATACTATTATTCTCTATAAACTTGGCTTTATCCAGAATATCAGAGGCAAGAGTGTTCCAACTATTAAGAACATTGGTCCACCATTTTTTTGCCTAAAAATCCCTGCTTCACGTTGTTCCGTTTCTCAAAATCCTGTTCCCAAACTAATCAATAAAAACACTTTGCAAATTTTGATTTACGCCGACTAATTATATACAATAAAGGTCAACAGGAGGGCTTTATTATGGCAGCCTATAAAGATTATTACAAAATTCTGGGCGTGGGGAAGACTGCGTCCGATGCAGAAATTAAAAAAGCCTTCAAAACACAGGCGCGCAAATGTCATCCGGATATGCACCCGGAAAATGAGAAGGCAAAATGGACCGAAAAATTTAAAGATTTGAACGAAGCATATACCGTTCTTTCCGATAAGCAAAAACGTACGATTTACGATCAAGTAGGTGAACAAGGATATCAAGATTATGCCCGCGGCGGTGGCGCTTCGCGCAGTTCCGGCGGTGCTTACGGCGGCAACCCCTACCAACAATATCAACAATATACCTACAACGGAAATGGCGGCCAAGGGTTTGGCGGCTTTTCCGGTGGGAACGGGCAATTTTCCGGCGCGGATTTTAGCGATTTTTTCCAAAGTATTTTTGGGGGTATGGGCGGAGGATTTGGTGGTTTTGGTCAAAATTTCGGGCGTAGTGCCGCGGCCGGGCAATCCTCGGGCGATGTGGAAGCTGAAATTGTACTCAACTTGGAAGATGCGCACCACGGAGGCAATATGCAAATGACGTTGCCCAACGGACGAACGGTTACGGTGAAACTTCCGGCTGGGGTGAGCGAAGGCAAAAAAATTAAACTTAAAGGTATGGGCAATCCTACGCGTCGTGGACAGGGCGACCTATATTTGGTTGTAAAAATTCGCCCGCATGCGATGTTCCGTTTAGAAGGAGATGACTTGTCTGTTCCGGTGGTTATCATGCCGTGGACGGCCGCGCTGGGCGGCACAATTTCCGTTCCTACGTTGGACGGCCCTGTGCAGGTAAAAGTACCTGCTGGTACGCACAACGGTAAAAAATTAAAACTCAGCGGCAAAGGCCTTAGTACCAAAGGCAGCTTATATGTGACGCTGACAATAGATGTGCCGCGCAATCTCTCGCGTGAGCAAAAAGATTTGTTTACAAAGCTTGCCCAGCTGGGCTAGGAGGTAATGATGAAAATAACCCTTGGACAAAACCTGCAAACTACCTGTGTGTTAGACGGTAAAAAACCGCTTTACACGGCTTTTAATAATCCGCGCGAAGACGTCAATCCTGGCGAAATGCTCTGTGCCAGTTTAGGCGCGTGCATGATGACCATGGTGGGGTTTATGGCGTCCAAACACGGTGATAACGCGCAAGGAACGAGCGTAGAAGTTACGCCGAAGTTTGATGAAAAACATTCGCGTATGATCGGCTTTGAGCTGACGTTTGTTTTCCCGGCATCATTTACACCTGAACAGAAAGAAAAGTACGCCAAATTGGCGCAAAGTTGTCCCGTTCACAATAGCCTGCGCGAAGATATGACGTATCAGGTCACCGTGAAATAGTTTAAGCTATTAAAAAACCCCGGACATTGTCCGGGGTTTACTATATAGAGCAAGGTTTATTCGTATGCTTTTTTGAGCGTCAAAACACCATCCTCAAAAAACCATTCTTCGATTAATTTTCCGTTCTCATCGAATTTTTTGGTAATACCATGAGGTCTTCCATATTTATGAGGAGAGATAAGTGCAATTGTCCCGTTGGGATGATAAATAATTTTATCGCCGATGATTTTATCATTTTTGTATCTGCACTCGCTGCGCAGTTTTCCTTCAGGCGTGTAAACTTTGCAGTCTCCGTTTAAGTACCCTTTGCGGAACTCGGCTACTTCTAAGAATTTGCCGTCTGGATAGTATTTAATTTGTTTGCCGTCTTGCACGTCTAAAGTATAGTGAAATTCTTTGTATAATTTCCCGGTAGGATGAAAAACTTTGACCGTTCCATCCAACACACCCTTTTTGTAATTTTTTTCGATATTGACTTTTCCATTATCGAAATAAATGCGGCATACTCCATCGCGCTGACCGTTTTTTACTTCGCACTCAAAATAAATTTTACCGTTTTCAAAAAATTCTTTTACTATACCGTCAGGCAAATTCCCGGCGTGTTGTTTAATGTCTAAATTCTGGTCCAGTTCTTCTTTGTAGACTTCTTTTCCGTCCACATAATAGGTACGCATAAAACCTATGTTCAAAGGATCTTCGGTGCTGGTGGTTTTGCGGATGATATCAACCATAGTTATTTCTCCTTAATCATTTGAGCCGCTATATAGCCGCTGGCCCAGGCAAAATGTAAATTAAACCCGCCGCTTTTTCCGTCTACATCCAACAGTTCCCCTGTGATAAACAAACCAGGGCACAAACGGGACTCAAAAGTATTATAGTTTATTTCGCTTACTTTTACACCTCCGGCTGCGGCCATTGCTTCTTGCCACGGACGCATGGCGGTAACTGTAACGGGCCAAGCGCTCAATGTATCGAAGATGCGTTGTGTGTCTTGCGTGTTGATAGGAGCATTTTTTTTGAGTCCTTTAAAATCAATGAGTAAATTAGTAATACTTTCATTTAACAGCCCGGTAAAGAAATCTTTAGGCTTTCGCTCACCGAATTGTGCTAAGCGTTGTTTGAAAAACGCAGCGGGATTTTCAAGCTGCGGGAAGAAATTAATTTCCACGGGAACGGGCCCGTTTGCTAATCCGTCGGATACAGCATGGCTGATATTTAACACAGCCGGTCCGTTTATCCCGTAATTAGTGAAAATCAGTTCGCCTTCAGCCGAGGCGGACGGATTGATTTTGGCGGTTGTCCGCACCTGACATCTTATACCGGAAAGCCGCGTAAGTGCGCGCTCTTTGAGGCACATCCCGCTAAGCACGGGATGCGGGGGGATAATCGTGTGGCCTAGGGATTGTGCCAACTTATATCCTGCGTCTGTCCCTGTTACTTGCGGATACGCGCACGAGCCGCATGCCAGCACTACGTGATGCGCACGGAATACATCTTTTTGTTGCGTGGTAACAATAAATTGAGCGGCGGCCGCGCGGATATGGGTGACCTGCGCCGCGTAACGGATGTCGACTTCTTCTTCTTTAAGAGCTGTTTTAAATGCTTCAGTAATAGCAGTTGATTTGCCGGAAGCTGGAAAAACGCGTCCTTGCATTTCCTCAGTCAAAAGCACGCCTAAATCAGTAAAATAATCCCAGCAATTTTGAAAAGAAAATTTTGAAAGTGTGCTTTCTATGAGAGTAGGATCAGTATAATAATGGGAGGGGGAAACATGGCGGTTGGTTACGTTACATCGGCCGTTTCCGCTGATGAGTACCTTACGGGCAGGCTGGGGATCTTTTTCCAGCACTAATACATCTAGTCCGGCGCGGGCACACTCCAACGCGCAGACAAGGCCGCTGGCTCCCGCCCCCACGATGATTACATCATACATTTCATTCATACCTATAGTGTAACATAATTTGCCTGCGTATTACATCAAACAAACGGCCGCGCTGTGTAAGCCGCGGCCGTGGAAAAACATGGCTTTTCTGTATTAGAACAGATAGCGCAATTTAAGGGTGCCTGTATGAGCGTTGTAATCTTGGCGGAAAGATCCTTCATAGCCAAGTGCGATTTCTACGCTGCTGTACAGACGAGCGGTTACACCGGCACCTATTTCAAAGGCTAAGCGGTGCAAGCGTTCGCCAACTATATTGTAACCGGTAGCGTTTGGTAAGGTTACGCGGCTATTGTTATCGTCGCTTACGAAATCATACGATAATCCTGTGTAGAGGTGCGGCAGCAAGCTCATATGCTGGCTGAGGCGTTGTTCCATTTGGAAATCAGCCCCTAACATACCCGTGAAATAGTCCGCATTTTCCGCTGACACATTTTGTGCGCCGTCGGTATACCCTTCTTGGTGTAAGCGCGTATAGCGCAGACCCATATTCGGGCTGAACCACTCAGTTACATCATAGCCCATGCGGCCTTGCATAGCATAATGTTGTACATGATAATTGGCATCCAGCTCAAGACCGGGCAAGTATTTGGATTCTTCGTACTTGGCGTCTCCGTAGGCAAAAGAACCTTGCATGTAGAAGGCGCTTGGACGATATTGACCGTACAGGAAGAAGTTATTTCCCAAGATGCGGTCGTGGCGGCCCGTGCCGTTTACGTTGCTGTGCGTATAGGCATATCCTAAACCGACTAGTCCGCTTTCACCTACTTTCATATCGGCTCCGGCGGCCACGCCGGTGCTGCGGCCTGTGAAGGCATCCGCTTGGGAAGTGGATTCTTTGTGCGATTTATTTAACAAGCCTTGCGTCCATACGGAGAAGTGCTTGGTGTTAGCCGTGTGATAATTTTTGGCATCGTTCAAGGCATACATCGCCGGTGAGCCCGTGGAAACATCGGCCATGCGGTGTTGCAACGCGCCGAATACTTCGTTAAGTACGGCGGTGTGAACGACTTGTTTGGCCGGGGCAACTTCCGGCGCGACGGCCTTGGTTACTTCGACCAATTTGGCGGTATCTGTTTGAGCCAATTGGTTGATGATATCTGCTACTTTGTTGGTCGTGTCGTTGCCTAAATCGCTCGAAGAAGTATAAGCAGCGGTGACCGTTACATCGTTGGAGGTTCCGCCGGCTTGTTCTACGGCTTCATTTTGTTCTTCTTGCGATTTGCGTTGCGCAATAACTTGATGATCTTCGTTTAACGATACATTGTATAGCGCGTTGTTTACATTAGCTAATGTAAATGCACCCGTTACCGTGTCAGCGGTAATCAAGTCGTGCGTGGTGGTATCAGTCGTTAAGAAATCTTTTGACAAAGTAACCTGCAAGTTTGCACCGTCTCCAATAGTAACGATGTCGGCCTGTAAATTGCCCATGTTGTCGTTGCCAAATTCCACGCCTAATGTGGACCCGTTGGCGAAGGCAAGAGTGCCAGCTTTTACTTCGGCTTGCCCGATGTTTAACGTACCGTTTACGTTGATGGTACCTTTTCCCGCGATGCCGCCATCAATCGTGGTGGTATCGTTGATGTTGAGGATACCGGTATTGTAAATATCGGCTCCTTCGGCAGCCGTGTTGCCGGTGAAAGTGTTGGTGCCCGCGAGCGTGGGCGTACCGCCGTTATAGATAGCCCCGCCGTTTTCGCTGGCAGTGTTGTTTGTAAAAGTGCTGTCCTTGATTAAAATAGCCCCTGCATTTCCGGCTTTATCTGCAGTACCGTCATTGTAGATGGCCCCACCGTTAAGAGCACTATTTTGTTCAAACGTGTCACTGGCCATGTATACGGCATCACCCGTGGTGGCACTGTTGTAGAAGTTATTATAAAAAGCACCACCGTTATTGTCGGCACTGTTGCTAGTGAAGGTGGAGTTGGTGATGTCTAACAAGGCCGCGGAGTTGTTGGCCAAGGTAGCATCACGGGTGCGAATGGCCCCGCCGTAAGAGGCCGTATTTTCGCTAAAGGTGGAGTTGGAAAAAGTTGTTCTGCTTTCAGCGCCTACGTGCGCAGCCCCACCGCCGGATACAGCGGCGTCTGCCACGACGGAGTTGCCTGTGAAAGTTGCATTATCAAAGTCTGCGTAAGAATAAATATCTACGGCGCCGCCTGTAGCTTCACTGCTGGTTGCGCTGTTGGATGAGAAAACTGTATTGTTTACGGTAAGTGTGTAGGGGTTTTCTCTATCCAAAAACTGCAAGATGGCACCACCTTGGCCTTCTTCATTTTCACTTCCTACACTATTGTTAGAAAATGAGCTTGCTTGTATGGTGATATTTCCGGCCGCTGCCAAAGCCCCCGCATAGGAAGTAGCATAGTTATTATTGAAAGAAACATTGTCCAACAGTAGCGTACCACTATTGTAAATAGCTCCGCCGCGTCCATCGCTGGCAATAGCGCTATTTCCATCGAATGTAGAGTTGGCTATGGTGGTGGTATCCGTGACAAAGATGGCTCCTCCATAGGCCGAAGCATCGTTTTGAACACTATTGCCTTGGAAGGAAGAATTATTGATGGTTAGGGTGGCGTTAGGGTCCGAAAATTGGAAAATAGCTCCGCCTCCAAAACCAGCAGCCGTGTTATTGTTGAAAGTGGAACTTTCAATAGTAATATCTCCCAATGCGGATAGTGCTCCGCCGCGTCCATCTGTGGAGTTGTTTGTAAATTGCGAAGAAGTAATTTGTAACGTTCCTTCGTTATCAATAGCGGCTCCACCTTTAGTAGCACTATTATTGCTAAAAGTGCTGTCTGTTACGGTAACGTTGGCAGAGGAAGTAATTGATAAAGCGCCCCCGTAACCCGTGTAAGACAAGTTTTCAAACGTGTCGGTAACTGTTTGTGTATCTGTAATCACTTGTCTTTCTGTGGCAAACCCTGGCGTGTAAACAGCCAGCATACTAACACTTAATACAAGTGCTAGTGTTTTGTGAAATATAGATTTCATGGAGTCTCCTTATACTTAAATTCCGCTTGGGCCGTATAAGGAAACATAATAAGAATGCGGTTGAAAAGTCAGTCGAAAGTGCGCGCAGGCGTACCATCTAGCTAACCTACTTTCATTATATATTATTTTCTGAAAAAGTTCATAGATTAATTGGGGAGAGATATTGCACTAAAAGTTGCCTATATAATAGGTAGCGCGGCTCTTGCAGGGCGCGTTCCAACTCGTTGGGGGTAAGGCGTAGCCAACTGCCGCCCTTGCGCCAAAACTTTTCAGCAGAAAGGGTACGCCGTTGCAGTTTGTAAGTGTGCTGATAAAACGTTAATTGCTTAGCGGATTGAACCTGTGTAAGCCACGGTTTTTCAAACGGCGGCGGGGGGAGATTTTTGTCCGAGAACCGGCTGTACCGTTGGTACACGGCCGTTTGAAATGCTTTCCCGTTTTGGGCGGCCAGCGCGCGTCGTTCTGCTGTTAATTCGGCGCGCCACGATGCACACATTTGGGCATAATCAGGCAGCGTTTCTTCTGTTTTCAGTTGATAATAAAACGCGGGCACTTCGTCGCTTAAAGTAACCGGCCAGGCAAAGCCGAGCGTGCGTGCTTGTTTTACTAAGTGTGCGTGTACGCTTTCATGTACAAATAGTGGCAGTAAGCAGCTTGCGCGGGAGGATTGTTTCCAATGTGTTTTGGAGATTTCAAACACGTCGGTTTTAGGGTTCCAACGGGCTAGCGCCCCATCGGGAAGATAAACTATTTTTAAGCGTGTGGGAGCGGTAGTTTGCAGAGCCGCAGGCAAAAACCCCAACAAGCTCATTTCTTGCGTGAGCTGGCGGAGTATTGTTTTTTTGTCTTGGGCACAAGCGGGAAGCGTAGCAAGCAGCAGCCCCAGGGTGGCGGCTAAATAACGCATACCTTATTGTAGCAAAAATGGTCTACGGACCTATGTGTTTAGTGGGTCTTAAGGCCCTTTTCCCTCCGAAAAAAATATGTTTCAATAAAAATATGCATGCGTTTAAATTTTTATTTGTGTTTTTAACTGCACTCTTGATCTGTGCGTCGGAGGCAAACGCAGGGGTAGGCGGAAATGTGCTTCGCGGTGGGGAAGCCGTCGCCCGCGCGCCTGTTCCGGCTGCTGCGCGCAGTGGCGTACGTGCTTTAATTAAACAGCAACATGTAAAACCGATTACCTCTGCGCCTGTTATGCGCAGCATATTCAACGCGGCACGTAATAAATTTAGGGGTGTCAAGCCAAAGGAGCGAGTCGGCAACGGGTTCAAAAAAAACAGGCCAAGCAACGGTAGGCATACAAATGTTTCAAGGGCGGGATACGGCGTGGAGGCTAGTAGAGAAGCTAGCGTTTCAACAGCCAGCGTGAACGTTCCTAAACAATCGGGCGGAGAAGCCCGACTCAAACCGGCTCCCGCTGAACAACATCCAAAATATCAAAGAGCAAAACGGCCGGATGTTTCCTCGCGCGAATTTGAAAGACGCAACGTGTTACTAGAGCGCACACGTCATAGTGTGGTGCAGATTTCAGTGCCTAATCATTCGGAAGTGTTGGGAACGGGTTTTATTGTTGAGTCACGCGGAAAATTATGGGTGGCGATGCCTTTTCACTTGGGCGGGGGCACCGGCCAATCCCGGGTGGTACGTTTGCTCAAACGGGATGGAACGGTTGCTGAAAAAGAAGTGACTATTGCCACCAACGGAACAGCCGGATGGCATGAGCCCGATATTTCCTTGGCGGAATTGCCGGCAGAGTGGTATAAGCAAGTGGATCCGTTGAAGATTGCTCCAGTTGATAAGAGCCAAAAAGTATATTCTTTGGGTTATGTGGCGGGCGAATTTGGGATGGAAGATAATGTGGTTGTCATTGGTGAATTTACCCATGTGGACGGGCAAAGCATGTTGCGCAAATTTCACATTCCAGGTTCTACGATGGAAACTCCCATTTCTGGTAACGGATATTGTGGTTCTGCGTTATTGCAAGAAATAAACGGTGAGTGGCAAGTAGTAGGAATGCATAATGGGCATTTGCTTGATCTGGAAAATCCCGCGGCCAGTGTTGGCAGTAGTGTGAATTTGGTGGGGACGATTGACCGGCTGGTGGATAATTATATGCAACCCATGTCGATGGAGAATGGACTGGAATTTAGAGGGTGGGAAATTACCCGTCTGGGCGCGCAAGAACGCGTGGAGGCTATTACGGTCATCCGTGCCAACGGGGTAGTAGAGCCCGTTCGGTACATGCGTAATTTTGCCGGGCCTTATTCGGATGCACATGTTGAATGGGCAGTGGAAGATATGAACTTGCAGTCGGGCGATAGGCTGATTTTCTCAATCAAAGGCCGTGACGAGATGCAAAATCGCGTAAACATAGAAAAAGAATTTGTAATTCCGTAGATTATTTTTAATATGCCAAAAATAAACCCCCTCGTAAGAGGGGGTTTTATGTGGGCGTATTATCTATTTTTCATCCGTTACAGTTTCCAAATATTCGATTACTTCTTCGTTTTCGTAGCCGCGGGCTATGTCCAGAGCGGTTTCCATTCCAATTTCTACCAAATCATCCGCTTCTTCATCCCATATTTTCCGGTGTCGTGTTGCATTTGGATTTACTTTGACTGTTTCCACCAAGTATTTCACCAACTGAACGTCTGCTTGATTGCCTTGAACTGCCGCGTGTAAGAGGGTGGAACCATCATCCTGTACTAGTTCCTCTGGTTCCCAATCATAATTTTCCCACAAATATTCTACTACTTCTAGTGAGCCACCATTGGCGGCATAATGTAAAGCAGTGCCTCCATACACGGTAGTAGTATGCACATCCAGCTCATCGTATCCCAGCAAGAACTCTACCAATTTTAAATTTCCACTAACGGCAGCCGTATGTAAAATGGTAACGCCTACCTCATTTTCTTCGGTCAGTTTTGCGCCATGTGCCATCAATAGGATTACCATGTCCTTAGATCCACTCTCACCGGCAGCAATCAAAGGGGTGTTACCGTAATCGTTTGGCTCGGAAATATCATCAGGGTATTGCGCTATTAAATTTGTTGCCAAAGCCACGTTTCCTGTTTCGGCAGTTTTAATTAAGAGCGTATTTCCTTCTTTGTCCCTTGGACTGGTTTGAGCATTTGCCAAGATGGGCATAGCTATTAGTGCTACTAACAAAATGGCCGTTAACTTCGTTAGTTTACTTAGTTTTTTCATGTCTTTCTCCCTCACTACAATTTTTTACCTTCACTATAGTGTTATGGAGATAAGGTTATAATTCCAGGGTCCTAGGACCTAGATATAACTCAAAAAAGGGCCTAGGTCAATTTAGGCCTTATGTCACACTTAAAAAAGGGCGAAAATAAAACTCCCTCGTAAATCGCAAGGGGGGGTTAAAATACTCCGTTTTTGGATTTATTCTAAACAAAAACCCCTCGCGGATGTAATCGCAAGGGGTTTTGTAATCTTTTAGCTCGGGAATGCCCGTGCGGCAAGCACTATTTCTCTACTTTTTCGTTAGGTTGGATAGCCGCTAACTGTTTGTAGAGGTCACGTCGCCAGGCATACTCGCTCTCGGCTCGTTTAATGAGCTCTTTAGCAAGTTCCGGATTATCACGCATGAGGCCTTTGAAGCGGTTTTCACCACTCATATAATCGGCCAGTGGCAACGTCGGCGCACCTAAAGGCGAATCCACGTGTAACGGGTTTTTGCCTTCGTAGCGGGCTTCGGGGTTGAAACGGTAGAGGATCCAGCGGCCGGCTTGTACGGCACGTTTGGCTTCGCCCATACCTTTGGACATATCAATCCCGTGAGCAATACAGTGCGAGTAGGCAATTACCAAGGCTGGGCCATCGTAGGCATCGGCTTCGGCTAAGGCTTGGATAGTTTGGTTCATATTCGCACCCATCGCTACTTGCGCTACATAAATGTTACCGTAGGTCATGGCAATCATACCCAGGTCTTTCTTCGGCATTTGTTTGCCGCCTGCAGCGAATAAGGCTTTAGCACCTAACGGAGTGGCTTTGGACATTTGGCCGCCGGTGTTGGAGTATACTTCGGTATCGAGCACCAAAATTTTGATGTTCTTGCCCGAGGCTAATACATGGTCCAACCCGCCGTATCCGATATCATAGGCCCAACCGTCACCGCCCAAAATCCATACGGATTTGCGGATGAGGTAGTCAGCCAAGCTCAGGATCCGTTTGCAGGTTTCACAACCTTTGTCGGCGCCTTTCTTCAAAATGTCTTTGAGTTCGGCCACGCGTTTGCGTTGTTCTTCTACGCCCGCGTCGGTGGTTTGATCGGCGTTCAAAATGGCGTCGAACAAAGCGGCGTGCGCTTTGAGATTTTCATCTTCTTTGGCAGCTGTGAGCGCGGCTTTGGCATCGTGATTTAATTGGTCAAACGCTAAGCGCATACCTAAACCAAATTCGGCGTTATCTTCAAACAAGGAGTTTGCCCAAGCCGGTCCTTTTCCGTCTTCGCGCTTGCAATAAGGCGTGGTGGGCAAGTTACCGCCGTAAATGGAGGAACAACCTGTGGCGTTGGCTACCGCTAAGCGATCGCCGAATAATTGCGTTAAGAGTTTCACATAAGGTGTTTCACCGCAGCCGGCACACGCACCCGAGAACTCAAAGAGCGGCTTGCGCAATTGAGAGCCTTTGACGGTTTCCTTTTTGGTTTTGACTTCCGCTTGTTTGAGGCGCAGGAAGAAATCGTAGTTTTCAATTTCTTGTTCGCGCACATCTAATTGATGCACCATGTTGATGGCTTTTTTTGTCGGATCTTGTTTGTTTTTGCCGGGGCAGTTAAACACACACGCACCACAGCCGGTACAATCTTCCACGGCTACTTGTACGGTGAATTTTTTGCCCGCGAGGTCTGCTTTACCGTCGGCAGATTTAAAGTTCTTCGGAGCATTTTTAAGTTCTGCTTCGTCATACGCTTTAATACGAATTGCACCATGCGGACATACTAACGAGCAGAAACCGCATTGGATACAATCTTCACTATTCCAGCACGGAACTTGCAGCGCGATGTTGCGTTTTTCATATTGCGTGGTTCCGGTGGGGAAGACGCCGCCTTCCGGCATTTTGCTGGTCGGCAAATCGTCCCCGCGTCCGGCAATCATTTCACCGAGCACATCTTGCACAAAGGCCGGCGCATCGGCGGGAACCGGGGCTTTGGTGTGCAGTTTGGAAGAAACCGTGGCCGGGTATTTTACTTCCTGGAGGCCAGCCAATGCGGCATCTACGGCTTTGTAGTTTTTCTGCACTACTTCTTCGCCTTTCTTGGAATAGGTTTTTTCAATGGCGTGTTTGATATCGGCGATGGCTTTTTCGGTCGGGATGACGCCGGCAATACCAAAGAACGCGGTTTGCATGATGGTATTGGTGCGGCTGCCCATGCCGGTCTTTAAAGCAATTTCAGACGCGTCAATCACGTATACTTTTAATTGGCGGTCGATGATAATTTTTTGTACTTCGGCGGTTAAATGGTTCCACACTTCGTCTTTGTTATAAGGCGAGTTAATCAGCACCGTGGCGCCTTTTTTGGCTTTGCCCAAGACGTCGTATTTGTCTAAGAAGTCAAACATGTGTACGCCGATAAAATCCGCGGATTGGATTAAATACGGAGCGCGGATGTAGTTTTTACCGAAGCGGATGTGCGAGGTGGTCATAGAGCCCGATTTCTTGGAGTCATAGACGAAATAGCCTTGTGCACAGAAGCCGTTGGCGGAAATAATTTTCATCGTGTTTTTGTTCGCACCGACGGTACCGTCAGATCCCAAGCCGTAGAAAAGCGCGGCGAAAATATCGCTGGCAGCTTTGCTTTCGAGCGTGGCTTTGGGCAAGGAAAGACCCGTGAGGTCATCATTGATGCCGACCACAAATTCTTTTTTCGGTTCTTTGGCAGCCAGGTTATTAAAGATAGCTTTTACGTCGCTGGGCGTAAAGTCTTTAGATCCGATACCATAGCGACCACCCGCGATGAACGGAGTTTCTTTGAACTTGGCTTTGGCTTCTTGGGTCAGGAACGCCGCGCAAACATCTTGGAACAGCGGTTCACCTAAAGAGCCGGGCTCTTTGGTGCGGTCCATGACCGCAATTTTCTTGACAGTATTGGGGATGACGCGCACGAAGTCGGCAATAGAGAAGGGACGGAATAATTTAACTTTCAATACACCCACTTTTTCGCCCTTCATCGCTTCTACGGCATTTTGAGCGACATCAGCGCCGGAACCCATAATTACGACTAAGCGTTCGGCATCTTTGTCCCCAAAGTATTGGAATAAGTCGTAGGTGCGGCCGGAGATTTTGGCGAATTTCGCCATTTCTTCTTTCACGATACCGGGCACGGCATTATAGAATTTGTTGACGGCTTCGCGTTCTTGGAAGTACACATCCGGGTTAGCGGCGGTACCGCGCACGGTGGGGTGCTCGGGGTTTAAGCCGCGGTCTTTGTGTTGCGCGATTAAGTCGTCAGAAATCATTTCCTTCATTTGTTCTTTGGTCAAGGGTTCGACCATGTTGAGCTCGTGGCTGGTGCGGAACCCGTCAAAGAAGTGTACAAACGGCACGCGGGATTTAAGCGTGGCGGCTTGGGCAATTAAGGCCATATCCATGGCTTCTTGCGGATTGTCCGAGCACAACATCGCCCATCCGGTTTGGCGTACAGCCATCACGTCGGAGTGATCACCGAAAATGGAAAGCGCAGTGGTGGCAATCGCGCGGGCAGACACGTGGAACACGGTCGGTGTTAATTCCCCGGCGATTTTGTACATGTTCGGGATCATCAAAAGTAAACCCTGCGAGGCAGTAAACGTGGTCGTGAGCGCACCGGCTACTAAAGAACCGTGTACCGCACCCGAGGCGCCGCCTTCGGATTGCAATTCGTTTACGCTGGGAACGTTGCCCCAGAGGTTGGTTTCGCCTTTGGCGCTTTTGGCGTCACAGATTTCGCCCATCGTAGAAGAAGGCGTAATCGGGTAGATAGCAATTACTTCGTTGGTAGCATGGGCGACGTGAGACACTGCGGTGTTGCCGTCCATAGCAACTAGTTTAGCCATAAAAAGAAGTCTCCTTGTTTAATGTAAATCGGTTTGCATGAAATACACGCAACACTGGACGTAATCCAGTACACAGGTATTATACCATTTTGGGGGATGTTTTAAAACCGCTTTGAATGGTGCTTTTAGCCTAAAAATCCCCAGTCGGACAACTGGGGGTTTTTGAATACGTAAACGGATTTACAGCGTGGACGAGTATCGTTAAATAGCGTGTCATTCCCGAAGGTTGTAATCGGGAATCTGCACCGCTTTGGGACAACGAAAGGGGAGGGGATCCCGGATCAAGTCCGGGATGACATAATTTATTGGTGGCAAATTATAATGCTTACAGCGTGGACAAATAGCGCTCTAACTCGTAGCTCGATACATGCGTGCGGTAGCAATCCCACTCGATGTCTTTGTTGGCGATAAACTTTTCGAACGTGTGTTCACCCAGAATTTTCTTCACTAGTTCGGAATTGCGCGTATAGTTTACGGCCTCATATAAGTAAGCGGGTAGCGTGTCAATTTGATGTTCGGCACGCTGCTTTTTTGTCATGCGGAAAATGTTTTCCTCGGTAATTGGCGGCACTTGCATTTTGTGTTTAATACCGTCCAAACCTGCACCTAACATGACAGCAAACGTCAAATACGGGTTACAGGCCGGATCGGGGAAGCGGCACTCAATGCGTGTGGCGTTGGGTTTGCCGGCTTTTACTTGCGGAATACGCACGAGCGTGCTGCGGTTTTTGCGTCCCCAAGCGATGTAGGCGGGTGCTTCGTAACCGGGTACTAAACGCTTGTACGAGTTGACCCATTGGTTGGTGACCGAGCAAATTTCTTTAACGTGATTTAAAATTCCGGCGATGTATTGGCGCGCGGTTTCGGATAAATACAACGGGTCATTATCGTCGAAAAACGCGTTAGATCCATTTTTGAAAAGCGATTGGTGAACATGCATACCGCTGCCGTTTACCTTAGCCAGCGGCTTAGGCATAAACGTGGCGTACACGCCGTTAGCGGCGGCTACTTGCTTGACCACGGTGCGATAGGTGATTACTTGGTCCGCCATTTTCATAGCCTCATCGTAACGCAAATCGATTTCGTGCTGGGAGGGGGCTACTTCGTGGTGAGAATATTCCACGCGAATGCCTAGTTTCTCGAGCATTTGCATGGTTTGTCGGCGGATAGCGTACGAGCGGTCCAGCGGGATGGTGTCAAAGTATCCCGCACTGTCTAATCCTTCGGGATGTTTGTCATCTTTAAAGTAAAAATACTCCAGTTCCGGGCCGACCATAAATTGGTCAAAGCCGGCTTTTTTCATTTCGGCCAAGTTACGTTTTAGAATGTAGCGCGGGTCGCCTTCAAATTGTTTGCCGTCAGTAGTTTTGATATCGCAGAAAAAGCGGGCAATGGGCGCACCGGTGAATTCGGGCGGGAACATTTGGAAGGTATCCAGGTCCGGCACGGCTACCAGGTCGGACTCCCACACACGTGCAAACCCTTCCACGGACGAGCCGTCCAAACCCATGCCTTCGGTCATGGCGTATTCAAATTCGCGATACGAAACGGAAATTGATTTGAGCTTTCCCAAAATATCTACAAACCATAATTTGAGTATTTGGATGTTATTCTGTTCGGTAAGTTTTAAAATCTCTTTAATTTTTTCTCTTTCTTCGGCGGTGCGTTGGTACATGGGGCAAAATCTCCTTTCAAATATAATATATTGTAGCTTTTTGGGAGACAAAAAAATACTTCCGCCCAGGGGAAGGCGGAAGTTTTGGGAGGATAGAACAACTACTTTTGGTTGAGTGACTGCATATGAGAACAGCCACACAAATCGTTATTGCCTATTTCTGATAATACTGGCAGCCCTCGCTGTGTTCGTACAGCAGCCACGGATATCTGTCAAAAGAAGCCGTAGGGTCGATGCTGTCGCGCAGGATCTGCAATTCTATTTCGGCAGGGTACAATTCATCGTCGTGTAACTCGCGGCAGTGTTTCTTGCAGTAATCAGCGGGTTGCTGCACAGGGGCGGCTTGCAAAACTTCTTGCTCTTCTTCTTGGACAGGTTGAGCCTCTTCGCCCATCATCCCTTCTTGAGTAGGCTGTGCATTTGCCCCTGTCTGTACTTGTCCGGGCTTTTCCTGGTTGTCTTGCTCGGCCGGTGTTTCTTCCTCATTAACGGGGGTCACTTTTCGCTCCAGTTTTCCTGCTTTTTGAGCGGCTGATGGTGTTGCGAGGCCGGATTCGACAATCATGCGCTCTAACCCTTCTGCCAATCTCTTTTCCATGTCTGCTGGGCAGCCCTGTTTTGTTTTTTCACATTTCCAAGCCATTACAGGTTTTTTGTGCTTGCTGCCTCCTTTTTTCCCTTTGTGCTCACGAGCCATTGCGGGGAAGGCAAGGCAGGCAATCAGTCCGGCGATTAAAGCCAATTTAAATGTTTTCATAAATTAGGTGCCTCCGGTAAATTTATTCTGCTGCTTATTCTTCTGGGGCTTCTGCTGCTGCGTAAAAAATGTTCACAATAAATTCTACTTCCGGGTCGGAAAGTTGGAATTCTTCTGTCGCCAGCCCGATCAGCATTTCAACCGCCTTTTCAACTAGAGAGTCGATCATCTCTTGTTTTGTTTTTGCTCCGGCCAGTTGTTGTTGCAAGGTTTTATCCTCGATCTTGGCTACTTCGTTCAGGAAAAGAGAAACATACGCCATAGGGTCATCTCCTGCTTTGCCTTGAATTTTCTCTTGTATTTCCTCAAATTGGTCCTCATGCCACATGAAATAAGACAGTGCGATCTGTACTTGTTGAGTCTGTTTGTACTCGTCATCGGTTACTTGAGCAAACATTTCGTCGAATTCATCGTACAGGGCATCTAGTATAGAATTCCTGTAAGATTCTATCAAATTTGCCTGGCTGGCGGTTAAATCGTCGGCATCGCTATTCTCAAAGTCTCTCATGATATTTACGATGCCCGTCATCTTTACATGCAAATCCTCTTGGTCTACTTGTGTCATATCCGCCTGAGGTAGATCATTTGTCGGAACAGGCAAAGAGAGGGAAAATGTCGTGCTGCTCAGTACTACGGTTAATAACAAAACGAACCACTTTTTTAATTGCATAGCTTTTCTCCTTAGTAATAGGTCTTACCAGTAGTATAAATAGTTTCCGGTTAAAAAACGAGGGTCTTTGGACCTAGGCCCATCTAGGCCCTAAGGCCTATGTAAGGGGGGACTTTTGCGCAATTTGCGGCAATAAACTATAATATAGGTATGATTATACCTACTATTATTGAAAAGAACGTCGGATATGATATTTTTTCCCGCCTGCTTAAAGACCGTATCATCTTTGTGGGCGGCCGCGAAGGCGAAGTAGATACCGCCAGCGCCAATATGATTATCGCCCAGCTTTTATATTTGGACGCAGATGATCCGAACCGGGAAATTAACCTTTATATTAATTCTCCCGGCGGTATGGTAACGGCGGGTTTAGCTATTTATGATACGATGCAATTTATCAAAGCGCCTATCACCACTATTTGTATGGGGCAAGCGATGAGCTTTGGCGCGGTGTTGTTGGCGGCCGGCTCTAAAGGTAAACGCTACGCTTTGCCACACGCACGCATTATGATCCACCAGCCCTTAATTTGGGGCGGGGGGATTTCCGGCCAGGTAACTGATATTGAAATTGAAGCGCAGGAATTGCACAAGAACAAAGAACATCTCTTGGATATCTTGGCGCATCATACCGGGCAGGATAAAGAAAAAATCCGCCGCGACAGTGAACGTAACTACTATATGTCTGCGCAAGAAGCCAAAGAGTATGGTCTTATCGACGCGGTGCTGGAATTGAAAAAGTAAATCGCAAAACTATATAATCAAAAACCCCCGGGTAAACCGGGGGTTTTTGTTTTAGTCAAACAAGCTGGGTTGTTGCGGACGTTTTTTGGCAGTGGATTTTGCCGGCTTTTTAGCGCGTGTTACCGGAGTAACCTCCACGCCGTTAACGATATTTTCTTTGGCGGGCGCGGCTAAAATTTCTTCATCTTCCGGCAAGTATGTAATCGGGTTAAACCCTAAAGATTCTTTGGCATCCATGGCTTTGTTGGCCAGAGCATCGGGCGCTTTATTAAATTCACGTAAGACGTGTTTGATGTGAATGGTAAAGGGCTCGGCCAATTTGCGGATCACTTGCATACGCGCTTGCAAGTCGGGGTTTTTAATCTTATACTCACCGGTAAATTGTTTAATCAGCAGCAGCGAATCCCCTTCAATAAATAATTCGGTGGCGTTTAGTTCGGCACATTTAATTAGTGCCAATTTAAGCGCGGTATATTCGGCCTGGTTGTTGGTGCAGTGCGTCATGAAGTATCCCTCCTGTGAGAGGATTTTTCCGCGCATGTCACAAATCACATACGCTGCTGCGCCCGGGCCCGGGTTTCCGCGTGAACCACCGTCAATATTTATTTTTACTTGCATAGATCTATTATAGCAAAATGAAATTTTATGCGTCACCTATCGTCAATTAAAGGTATAATAAGCTTATGTTAAAGTTTAGAAGAAGAAAACTCAATTTAAAATTAAAATGGGGTTTATTGCCCCGGGTGATATTGGCTATTGTGGCAGGTATTGTTTGCGGGTTATTTGTACCTACTTGGTTCGTGCGCGCAGTGCTGACGTTCAACGGTTTATTCGGCAATTTTTTGGGATTTATTATTCCGTTGCTGATTGTGGGGTTGGTAGCCCCGGGCATCGCCGAACTGGGCCGCAGTGCGGGACGATTGTTGTTTATCACCGCAGCACTTGCTTATGGGTTTACCTTGGCCAGCGGATTTTTCAGTTATGCGGTTTCCGCGATGACGTTTCCGTATTTGCTTGATCCGTCGGGGGGGATTGCTTCTTTTAGTCAAGTGGCGCAATTGACCCCTTATTTTGTGATTGCTATGCCGCCGGTATTTAATGTGATGAGTGCGTTAGTGCTGGCATTTGTGCTGGGGCTTGGAATGGCCGTCATTCAAGGCAGCCGTCTCAAAGGCGTTATGATGGATTTCCGGGACATTATCGATAAGGTAATTGTCAAGGTGATTATTCCGCTCTTACCCATCTATATTTTCGGCATTTTTATGAATATGACCGTCAACGGACAGGTAGCTAAAGTGCTGGGAGTATTTGCGCAGATTATTGTGATTATTTTTGCAATTACGGTGGCCATGCTATTGATGCAATTTGTTTTGGCCGGAATGATCGGCCGCAAGAATCCGTTTACGATGCTCAAACACATGTTGGTGGCATATGCTACAGCGTTGGGAACGCAATCCTCGGCAGCTACAATTCCCGTTACGCTGCGCCAAACGCAAAAAATAGGAGTGCGTGAAGAAGTAGCCGGTTTTGTGGTACCCCTGTGCGCAACGATTCATATGTCCGGTAGTACGATGAAAATTGTGGCGTGCGCATTAGCAATTGTCATTATGAGCGGACATGCTGTATCGCTCGAGCAATTTGCCGGATTTATTTGTATGTTGGGGATTACGATTATCGCAGCTCCGGGTGTTCCCGGCGGAGCAATTATGGCAGCGCTAGGGGTGCTGGAAAGCATGCTTGGTTTTGGGCAAGCAGAGTTGGCGCTGATGATTGCATTGTATATTGCAATGGACTCATTCGGGACGGCGTGCAACGTAACTGGCGACGGTGCCATTGCGGTGATTGTCGACAAAATCTACAATCGCAAACACGGCAACGCGCTTCCTTAACAATTCGGTGAATAACAGATATATAAGGGGCTCTTGGGAGCCCCTTTGTTATTTTATAAGGATATTCTCAGAAGGTTTAAAACGTATTTTTGGCTTGGCGGGAACGTCTACCCGTGCACCCGTTTTGGGGTTGCGCCGTGTAACAGGACGCGCCATTTTTAAATGAAAAGAGCCGAAATTGCTAATGACTACTTTCCCGTCGCGCTTGAGACCGTGTTTCATAATTTCAAACACTCTGTCGACGGTGGTTTTGGCTTGTTTTTTATCTAACATAGTCCGCGTTAAGTGGCGGATGACATCATCTTTATTCATAAAATTATTTATTACCTCGGTTTGTGAATCCCATCGCATGCAACAGCACGCACGGTTTTTGCCCTTGGCAAACCAGTTGCCAAATGGCATCGATAATGGGTGTATTTAAATTATTTTTGCGGGCGATATCGTACACGCTTTGCACGGAATTGACGCCTTCGGCAATCGTGCCAACTTCCTTTTTAGCTTCTTCCAAAGAAAGCCCGGCGCCTAGTTTTTCACCCAGACGGCGGTTGCGGCTGATGGCAGACATGCCTGTCAAAATAGCGTCACCGAAACCGGCTAAACTATAGACGGTTTGGGCTTGCCCGCCTTGGCTGGTGATAATGTCGCTCATTTCTTGCATAGCTTGCGTGATCATGGCAGCTTTGGTATTGGCGCCGTCACCGATCCCGTCAATGACGCCGCATCCAATGGCCAGCACATTTTTCACGCCGCCGCCATATTCTACACCGCGGCGGTCTTTGCAAGGAACGACGATAATCGGGTCTCCGTTTAGCACTTTTGCCAACTCGGCCGTGAGTGCTTCGTCTTTTCCGGCCAGCATAATCTTGGTAGGCACATTTTGTGCCACTTCTAAGGCAAAGCTAGGACCCGAAAAAGCCAGTACTTTATCTTTGAGGTGGGGGAGTTCTTCCTCCACAATTTCGCAAATCGTTTTAAATGTTTTATCTTCCACGCCCTTGGAAGCGCTAATCACAGGCACCACGCGCCCGGCCAAAAGCGGTTTTAATTGCTCGCGGCAGAAGGTGCGGATGGCTTTGGAAGAAATGACAAAAATAATTAAATCCGTATCTTTTACGGCCTCGGCCACGTTGCCGGTAAGGCGTAAGTTGTCGTGTAATTTAAAATTTGGGATATTGGGGTGGCGACCGATGGTTTTGAGCACATTTAAGAGTTGCTCATTGTACTCCCACAAGCGTACAGCATATCCTTTTTTTGCCAGGTGCTGGGCGATGACACTACCCCAAATGCCAGCACCAAATACGGTGATGTTATTTATTTTCATGGTCTTCTTTGCGTTTTTTGGCGCCGTCTTCAAATTTAAGTTCTTTTTGTGCGAGCAGGCGCTTGATGTTCGGAATATGTTTGTAGATAACCAGCAGGCCTACGGCGGTTGCCATAATTTTTTCGGCCATGGGATAATTCATAAACCAACTCACCACCGGCAACACCACACACGCGGCGATAGAGCCGATAGAGATGCGTCCCCAAATGGCCACCAGTACCACAAACGTGGCAAACGCCAGCGCGGTAGGAATCGGGGCCAGTGCAAAAAATACACCTGCCGATGTGGCGACGCCTTTTCCGCCGCGGAATTTAAGATAAATGGTCCACATATGTCCCAAGATGGCCACTACACCGCATACGACGGCGATGGCAAAAATATCCGGGCAGAAAATGCGGGCTAGTAGCACGGGAACATACCCTTTGATAGCGTCAATTAAAAAGGTAGTAACGCCCGCCCATTTGCCGACGATGCGGTAGACGTTGGCGGCGCCCGGATTGCCTGAGCCGTGCTCGCGGATGTCAATATTCATTACGTGCTTGGCAACTAAATATCCCGTGGGGATAGAACCTACTAAATAACTAAGTAAAATAAGCAAAACGATTGTTGTAGTCATATACGTTTATTATACTAAAAATAATCAGCTCAGCGCCAGGCAAGTGAAAAATTAGAATGAGCACCGGGGCACGTTTCGACGCGTGCCCCGTGAGGTTACGACTAATTGCCCTAGGTTTTAGTTGCCATCGGGCAGCAGGAAAGTTTGTTTAACAACTTACATTGCGTTTAATAATACTGCGCACAATGCCTTCTACGTGAAAGGCAGTTGGGTCCGCCACAATGGGATTATAGGCTGGATTTTCCGACTGTAAAATAACATTGTTCCCATCTTGCGTAAAACGTTTTACCATTACTTCGCCGTTGTTGACGCACACCACAATATCTTTATTTTTAGGCGTATGGCTTTGCTCCACAATCAGCCAATCATGCGGGGCAATCATGGTTTGCATGGAGTCACCTTTTGCTTCCACCATAAACCCGCGGCAGGCGGGAAAATAAATCATACTCGGGTCCACGGGTACCACGCGGGTGGGGGTCCCGTCCAAAATTGTTCCTTCCGGGCCGCACTTGGCCATACCATACATATTTAAATAGATCACGTTACGCTCCGGATCTTTAAGCACAATGTAGTCGCGCGGGTTAGCCGGGTTGCGTTTGAGGTAGCCCTTTTTTTCCAGCTGCGTAATGTGATGAAACACTACGCTTTTGCTGCTTACATTTAAGCGCTCGGCCAATTCTTCCATAGTGAGCGGATCGGAAATATTGGCTTTCAAAATCTCCAATAACTGGGCTTGTTTAGCGTGTAATGCTTTCATAATTTGGGGCACCTCCCTTTTAGACAATTTATTTTGTTCTATATATTGTTCTACTTAATTTTGAAAATAAAAGCAAGCTATTTTTTAAAACTCTTAAAATATAAGTATTTTTTAAGTGAAAAAATAGATCTTGCTTTTATGGAATTAGTTCTAACTTTTAGATTAATAGCGGCGGTGTTGTTCCCAATTCCACGCGGTCTCGATGATGCGCGTAAGGGAATATTCCGGTTTCCAGCCAAGCACTTTTTGGGCCTTGGTACTATCGGCTATCAGTACGGCCGGATCACCCGCGCGGCGAGGGGCAGTTTCCACTTTAAAGTCAATACCGGTAATCTTTTTAGCCTCTTTGATAAGTTCGGCTACGCTAAAACCCGATCCGCTGCCCAGGTTAAAGCGTTCGCTTTTATTTTCGCGGACCATTTTTTCAAGAGCCAAAATATGGGCGCGTGCCAAATCATTTACGTGCACATAGTCACGCACGCAAGTG
>JAZOAE010000038.1:0-19000 GCA_045595305.1 Elusimicrobiaceae bacterium | reverse complement strand
GGTCCGCTTCCATGTCTAAATCCAAATCTAACATGTCTTCGCGATAACCTGTCTTTTCCGCTACCATAGCTACTACTTCTTTAGTTACCGTCGCTTCATCTAACGCTTTAGCAGGTGCCGCCGCTACGGGAGCCGGCGCGGGTTGTGCTACAGGAGAAGGTTGGGCAACTGCAACTTGCGGTTGCGAGGCAGGAATTGCTTGCACACTGGCCGTCGGTTTGCCGGCGTTTGCTAATACAAATTTAATACAGTGACGGATCGTTGGATAGTCTTTGAGTTGAATACCGTCTTGTTGGGCAATGCCGTAGTGTTCGCGCATACCGGCAAACATCTCGGCTTGTTTCACCGTATCAATACCCAGGTCCGCTTCCATATCTAGATCAAGATCTAACATGTCTTCGGGATAACCTGTCTTTTCCGCTACCATGGCAACTACTTCTTTAGTAACTGTGGCTTCATCTAACACTTTAGCAGGTGCCGCCGCTACAGGAGCTGGAGCAGGTTGAGCAACTGCAGGCGCTACTTGCGGTTGCGGCATAGAAGTTACTTGCACAGCGGGAGCAACTTGTGTGGCTTGCACACTGGCCGCCGATTTACCTACATTTGCTAATACAAATTTAATACAGTGACGGATCGTCGGATAATCTTTGAGTTGGATGCCGTCTTGCGCGGCAATGCCATAACGTTCCTGCATCGCTGCAAACATCTCGGCTTGTTTCACCGTATCAATACCCAGGTCCGCTTCCATGTCTAAATCCAAATCTAACATGTCTTCGGGATAACCTGTCTTTTCCGCTACCATGGCAACTACTTCTTTAGTAACTGTGGCTTCATCTAACGCTTTAGCAGGTGCAGCCGCTACAGGAGCCGGAGCAGGTTGTGCTACAGGAGAAGGTTGGGCAACTACAGGCTGCGGGGCGGCGTGATGAATTGTATTTACTTTATCTACAGACGCCTGTGAGCCTTCCATTACAAGTGCAGGTTTCACGCCATGTTGATAATTGTCTTTAATACGAAGTGTGTTCTGCACAACTTCTAAAACAGGGGTCTGCTGACCAGAAATAGTTTTGAGCCAAGCATCGTGAGCGGCGTTGTCGCAAATACGCGGCTCTCCTTCTTGCCAGCTTTTTTCTAATAACGTCATGCCTAGTTGGCTACCAAATCCGGCCGCCAAACGCAGCGCATATTTAAAATCATAATGTCCGCCCTTGCTAAGCGTAATTCCTTCAAGCTCCGGATCGGCTTCTTTAAAGTTGGCAATCGGCGGCACTAAACCTGTATTCAAACAACGTACCGCGATTACATCTTCCAGTCCTGCACCCATGGCGTGACCGGTAAAACCCTTTGTGTTGCTGACAATAATGTTGCTCACGTCTGCCCCAAAGGTGGATTTTAAGGCATAAGCCTCCGCACTGGCAGAACCGCCACGCGCGGGCGTGTAAGTTTCGTGCGAAATGAAAACGAGTTGTTTAGCAATATCGCTGCGGTTTAGGCCATAGTCTTTTTCAGCCTTAGAAACGAGGCGGTTCATTACCTGGGCGACGTGTCCTACATCTAAGCGCGTCACGTGAAACCCGCTGTTGGAGATTTCAGTTTCCAACAGTTTAGCTAGCGGTTTCATGCCGCGTTTTTGCACTTCGCTTTCTTCTTCTACAACCAGGGAAACGGCCCCCATACCCACGATCATACCATTGCGCCGGCGATCAAACGGCAGGGCAGCTTTGGTTACGTCTCCTTCAGTAGTAGCCGCGCCGCTGGCGAGGAAAGCTGTCAAGATCCATTCGTTCACATTATCATTGGTAATGTCATCTGCGCTAATTACAATGACCCGTTTGCAGCGGCCAAGACGTATCCAGTCGTTGGCCAAAGAAACAGCTTGTGCCGTAGAAGCACACGCAGAGCTCATCGCCAATGCCGGTCCGCGCGCGCGGATCCATTGGCAGAAGTGACAGTGCGCAATAATAATCGTTTTTAAAATAAATTCGGACGTAAATGCCTGTGGTTCAATTTCTTTATCTTTGAAATTTTGCTGATACCAGGTTTCTATTTCCGCTTTAAGGGCAGGATCGGCAATTTGTGCAATAAATTTATCACAGAATGCGCGGACTTCTTTGGCGGTTTTGTTGTTGAGTAACCCCTCTACACGCTTGGTAAGATCGCCCATCATGCTGTTAGCTACCGGGAAAGCAGAAGTGAAAATAACACCGGTTTGATCAATCATGTCCGCAGGCAAGCCCCAACGATCCGGCAAGTACCCGCCGGTAGAAGTGGGTTTATAATAAAGTACAAGCGGAATTCCGGCGTCCTTAAGAGCCAACATCCCCGCCCCAATAGCCAATTGGAACGAGCGATCCATCGAGCGCACCCATTTAGCGGGCAGACCAAATTCTTTTTCCAGATCAAATGCACCGCTGCGGGCAAACAATTTAATGGCTTGTTCGGGTGAAGTTAATCGCTCGAAGTGGTGATTGCCATCCGGAGATTTCACTACAAATTCTACGTGTTTATCAATTTGTTTCTGCTGAATTTCCCGGCTGACCGGCTCAATCATGTTACGGCCTGATAAAATTTCATCGAGTACACCCTCGCGGAAAACTTTATCCCAGCTGCCGGGGCCGCCAGCAGCGATACCGCTAATTACAATAGATTTTTTCATAAACTCCTCTTCTTCATCTTGGTCCTGTGTTTGTGTAGCAGAAATTTTGCTTTGCGCTTTGACTTCTTCGGGCGCATTCTTCGTAACCCAGTCTACAAATGCCGGGTTGAACGTGCTGTTATTGCCGTACATATCGGTTCCGGTCCAGTCAATATGAATACCGGAAGAAATAAAGTTGGCAAACAAATCGTTAAATTCTACAATTCCCCCCTTCTTGGGGTGGTTGGAAGCCACTACTTTAATATCTTTCTTATCGGCTAACGTATTGGTAGCCAAAGCAGAAAGCACACGTTTGGGACCGCACTCTACAAACAGACGCACGCCTGAATCATACGTAGTTTTGAGCTGCTTAATCCACTCCACCGAGTGAGAAATCTGCGTGACCATAAGGTCCTTAATTTTTTCAGGATCACTGGGATAAAATTCCGCCGTTACGTTGGTGGTAATCGGCATGGTGGGCGGGTTAAATTTTAAGGTATCCAAAAATGCGCGGTACTGCGGCATGACCGGCCGCACAATAGCAGAGTGGAAAGCGTGGGAAACGGGAATTTGTACTGCCTGAATACCCATCGCCGTAAACATAGCTACCGCATCATCCACCGATTTGCTAGCTCCGGCGATGACAGTCTGCGTCGGGCAGTTTTTATTCGCTACCGCTACATAGCCCGAAATGCGGGAAAGTTCCGGCTCTACCTTTTCTACGGGCGCAGCCACCGAGGCCATCTTCCCGTTGTCCTCTACGCGGATTTCACTCATCACTTTGCCACGCGTACAAACGGCTTTTAAGCCCGTCTCAAAATCAAAAATACCGGCAGCCACGGCAGCAGCATATTCGCCCAAACTATGCCCCATGACTACGTCGGGCTTAATACCAAACGACGAGAGTAGCCGCATCATGGCAATATCGGCTGTTAACACGGCAGGCTGCGTCATTTCGGTGCGTTTGATGGCGGCTTCACGCTCGGCAATATGTTCTTTTGTTTCGCCGGGTTTACTCCACAAAGTCTCGGTCAATGTTTGCCCGATGATATCTATGAGGTAACGATCGGCTTCGTCAAATGTATCTTGCACGATTTTATACTTGGAAGCCAAGTCTTTCATCATGTCTACATATTGCGAACCTTGCCCCGGGAACATAAAACATACTTTGGGTTTTACAACATTGGGCGTAAAAGGATAAATCGATTTCATGCGCAAGTGCAAGGATTCTGTATTCCATACGTCTTGTTTGGCAGAAATCTTTTTGAAAAATTCGATTTTTTCTTTCAGCTTTTCCGGCGATTCTGCGTTAATGGTTACTGCAAAATGAGCCGGTTTTGTCGTATGATTTTTATACGAAATACTGGGCAAGTAGGTCGGATCCAGTACTGCGGCTAAAGCGGCTTTGTCCAGCACTTGGGAAAGCTCTTCTTTGGTGGCGGCTGAAAAAGTAAGCACGTCACTTTGGATCTTTTCGCCCGGAACGTGCAACGTGTAAGAGGATGCTTTTGGGGCTGCACTTACCGTTGCATTTGTACTCACACTGGCCGGTTGCACAGCTTGTGCCGACATAGCGGCAGGTTTATGAAGTAGCGCATCATTCATTTCTTCCATAGCTACGTGGAAGTTCGTGCCACCAAACCCAAAAGCAGATACGTTAGCGCGGCGGATTTTGCCATCCGGCCAGGCTTCGGCTTTGGTAATTACGCGGAAGGGACACTTAGCCCAGTCCACAATAGGGTTGGGAGTTTCAAAATTAACAGAGGGAGGCAATACTTTATGATAAAGGGCAAGAGAAGTCTTAATTAATGCCGCCATACCAGCTGCCGCTTTGGCGTGCCCAATTTGACTTTTCACACTACCTAAGCCAATAGTCCCCGGTTTGGCATATGGAGAAAAGAGATCGGTTAATGCTTCCAATTCTACCGCATCCCCCACGCGGGTACCGGTCCCGTGCGCTTCAATCAAGCCCACATCCGCCGGCGTGTAGTCTACCTGCTCAAAGGTTTTTTGCACGGCAATCTTTTGTCCCTTGGGGTTAGGCGCGGTAATACCTTTGCCTTTCCCGTCGGAAGAAGCACCCACGGCACGAATGACTGCGTACACGCGGTCGCCGTCTTTAACGGCATCGGACAAGCGTTTCAAAATTACCGTGCCCGCGCCTTCGGCCATGACAAAGCCGTTGGCACGCGCATCAAACGGATACGAGCCGGTTTCAGACAAAGCACCGATTTTGCAGAATTTAATGTACGACGCAGGCGCCATCATTTGGTCTACCCCACCGACAAGTGCCATGTCAAAATTTCCCATGCGCAGCCCGTTGACGGCTTGGTCTACTGCCGCCAAAGACGTTGCGCACGCAGCATCTACGGTAAAGTTGGTGCCATGTAAATCAAATACGTTTGCCACACGCCCTGCAATTACGTTGGCCAGTTCACCGGGCATGGAATCCTCGGTCACGGGCATAAAGTGGGCGCGCACACCTTCTTCCATTTCATTGATAAGCTGCTGACCCGCAGCCGGCGGCAGCGATTGATACGTAGGCGTTTTCTTTAAAATTTCATAATAGACCGGACGGTTTAAGCGTAAGTTTGATTTATCGTTTTTCATGCCGCCCATAGAATTGCCGATAATCACCGCCGTACGGTTACGGTCAAATTCTTTTTTATCATACCCCGCATCTTCCAGTGCCATACTGGCGGTTTCAATAGCAAGGTGTTGGATTGTATCCATTTGTTTGGCTATTTGCGGCGGAATACGGTATTTTAACGGATTAAATTTGAAGGTCTGCGGAATAAATCCGCCGATTTTGGAGTAGAGTTTGTCTTCGGCTTTATGATCTGGGCTATAGTAAAGATGCCAATCCCAGTAAGAGGCAGGAACATCGGTAATGCAATACTTTCCAGTTTGGATATTATTCCAAAATTCGTCTTTGGTAAGCGCTCCGGGCATGATAGCACCAATGCCCACAATGGCGATAGGTTCTAGGTTTTTATTTGTCATTATGTCTCCTAACGCGGGCTTTTTACCCTACGTATCTATATATATATTTTAGTAAATTTGCAAATTTGCCAGGATTTTTTATGCAAAAAATCTTGACAAAATTTAATTTGTGTTATTAGATTTTAAGCAGAATTTGAAGTGATTTTGTATTCTTCGTCGGACATCGACGAAATACAAGAAAGCCAGAAAGCAAAAAAAGGGATAAATTTATGCCTGATACCTATAAATTAGGCCACTCTTTTGCATTTTTAAACCTGATTTTGAAAAATTGGTGACTTTTAGAAAACGAGTATTTACAGCTAAAACAAACAAAGAAATAAAAATGGTTATTTTTTCGCTTTCATAAAAATACCCCCAAGGTTTAACCTGGGGGTATTTTTATCTTGCAAAAACTTAAGCGGGAATTTCTTCGTCCTCTTTGGCAGAAGGTTCCTCTTGCGCGGAAGCGACACTCTCATCGCCGCCCCCTTTAAGATGTTCTAATTCATCAATCACACGCAAAAGCGTGGGCTGGAGTTTATTAACATACTCTTGCTCAAACGTGGCAATGCGCGTTTCCAAACGGGCAAGCTGTTTGGCCATATCGGACTCGTGCTTTTGGGTGGTTGCTTTGAATTCTTGGAGTTGATAGTGTAGCGTCTTCACTTGTTCTTTGAGGTCCGCCACTTCCAACGCGGCAGGTGCTTGCGTGCTTTGCAAAAGGGCCGCACGCGGTTGAAACGTAGGTTCTTGCCCGACGGTCATTTGGTTGAGCCCTTCTACTCCCTCCAAATCGGCCTCGTCTTCCAATGCACCATGATACTTGGCAATGAAGACAAAAAGCAAAATAAAACAAATTACAAAACCGGCAATTAATAAAATAGATGTAGTTTCCATAGCATTATATTACCATATTTTCATTTTTTACGCTTAGACTGTTTTTGGCTTGTTTGCGCCGGGGCAGACCGGATAATAGATCGATGGCTGACCACCACAAAGCACATCCCAAAAATTATTAACCCCGCCAATGCACACACGACACCGCGCCATAGCGCAGAGGTGGGCAACGGACAAAGCCAATAGAATAGTCCGCCCAAAATTAAAAATGCGATAAAATTCACAAGACTAAATTTAAACTCTAATTTCATTTAATTACCGTCCCGGTTTTCCCCGTTTGATAGTATACGATGCGGATTTCAACGCCTTTTTCTTTTGCCAGGCGCACCGCATCGGGGTGAAGCACACTGGCGCCGTTGAGGGCCAACTTGTACATTTCATCAAAATCTAACACTTCATAGCGCTGGGCTTTCTGGTTTTTGTTGGGATCATCGGAATAAACGCCGTCCACGTCTTTAATCATTTCCACGTGACCGGCACCTAATTTATATGCTAAAAATACCGCTGACACATCCGAGCCGCCACGCTTAAGAGTGGTGATTTCTTTGTCTTCCCCAATGCCTTGAAAACCGGCTACAATGGGCACATGTTTAGCCTCGATTTCTTTGGCTAGACGGTCCCCTTTTAACGTTAAAATGTCCGCCCCGTTATGCGTGGCCGTGGTCACCAGCCCAATCTGCGACCCCGTCAGAGATACCGAAGGCACCCCCAGCGCACGCAACGCAATAGACAAGAGTGCCACGCTTACGCGCTCGCCAGTGGTAATAAGCATATCGAGCTCACGTTTGTCAGGGTTTTTGGCAATACTAAAAGCATGGTCCAAAAGTACATCGGTCAAGTTCCCATTGGCCGAGGCTACCACTACGGGAATAAGCCCCTCGTCCCAGCGGGATTTAATCAGCTGGGCGGCTAATAAAAGTTTTTGTTTATTGGCTAGCGTATTGCCGCCAAATTTCATAATGCATACATTGGACATAATTACTTTTTCACTTCACGCATTTGTTTTTTCCAGGCTTTTTTAGCTGCTTTTTGTTTTTTCTTGGCTTCGCCAGAAAGCAAGTCTTCCACACGCTGCGCTTTTACTGCCTCCAAATTTTTCTCGTCCTCTTGGATTTTCTTTTCCCAATTATCTAAGTTGGCGCGCTCGGCCGCAATACGTTCTTTCATATAAGTCATCTGCGCGTCTACATGCTGGCCAACTACTTGGCTGAGTTCTTCCTTAATGGCTGCTTTTTCGCTCTCGGGTGCTCTGTTATACTTTTTGATGAGTTCTTTGATTTGTTTGCGCCGCGCTTTAAATTGTGCCTTCTCCGTAGACACCGCAACCGTTTTATTCTCCTTCGGATGTTTTTCTTCCGCTACAACCACAGGAGCAAACAAACCTACACATAGCACTAAAAGTAATATTTTCTTCATGTAAACCTCCTAGTCTAATGACGTATCTCTCACGCCGGCTTGTTCAAAACCGCGTGCGCGCAATTTACAAGAATCGCACTTGCCGCACGGCTTATCCCCACCGGCATAGCAACTCCACGTAAGTTCAAACGGCACCTGCAATTGTGCCGCTAGACGAACAATATCCGCCTTGGATAAATACATCAAAGGGGCAAGCACTTCAATGCCGTCCGTCACGCCTTTTTTAGTACCGTGGTTTAAAGCCTGGGCAGCGGCTTTATAAAAATCGGGAGTACAGTCGGGATAGCCCGAAAAATCCACTGCGTTAGGCCCGGCAATAATCGTGTCAGCATTTATGCTATCGGCCAGTGATCCTGCCAACGACAAGAATAATAAGTTGCGCCCCGGTACATACGTGGATGGAATATGCTCGTGAACGATTTCGTCAACAGGCACATCAGGTAATTTTTGCGTTGAATCCGTAAGCGAACAACCGATTATCCATGGTAATTTTAAGTCTAAAAAATGCGTTTTAACACCTAGTTTGGCCGCAATTTTTTCCGCGGACTTAATTTCCCGCGCATGGCGCTGGCCATACGTTACTGTAAGCGTTTGACACGTATAACCTTGCGCCAACGCCCAATACAAACACGTAGTTGAATCCAATCCTCCCGAAAACAGCACAACGGCTGTTTTGTGAGCTGCCGGATTCTTTTGTACGGAAAAAGGAGTCGCTACTTGTAGGTTATTCTTCAGTTCGCTCATTTAAAATACTCATTACTTCAAAATCTTCCATGGCTTTAATGTCTTGTTCATTGACAGTTTCCAAGTATTTAATCGTATAGATAATTAAAGTAACGCGCGGATCCGGATCTCCATCGGCAGCACTATTGTACTGCCCTAACAAAATAGCATCTGCTCCTTTGGAAGCAGCGATTTTTTTACCCTTTTCCACTCCCATTTTTATAGTGTCTTGATCCGGCTTTAAATTCTTAATACGCAGCAAACCAACATTAGTATAAACGTGCTTAATATCTTTGGCATTACCAATTATTTCGACGTTTTGCGGCTTGGTGGGAGAAAACTCCGGCCCTATCGGAATCCAATCCACGGTGCTAGTATCTAAAGTGGCACACCCTGCTAAAGCAAATAATATTGCAATTAAAAATACTCTTTTCATACATCCCCCTATTATTTTTTTTGGGTGGCTAACTGTCCGCAAGCTGCCAAAATATCATTTCCCATACTTTTGCGAATCGTCACGCCAATTCCCATTCCTTTTAGGCCCGCCGCGAAGTCTTTCACAACACGCTCGTCCGTTTTTTCACCGCGGCCCAAATTACACGCAATTAAATTCACGTGTAACAAGTAATTGTCTTTAATACTATAAATCCAGTCCGCCAGTTTGCGAATGTGCTCGGGCCGGCTGTTTACATTTTCCAAAACCGAGTATTCCAAAAATACTTGGCGGCCCGTCATGGCGATATATTCCTCGAGCGCTTTTTTAAGATCGTCCAAATCAAATTTACGGTTGACGGGCATCATTTTGGAACGTTCTTTGTTATCGGCATTATGTAATGAAACGGCCAGATTGGCTTGCGGTAAATCCACTGCGAGTTTATGTAGTTTATCAGCAATTCCCGAGGTAGAAATAGAAATGTGCCGCGCGCCGATATTGAGGTGATTTTCGCTGGAAAGTTCGCGGGCGGCTTTTACTACGTTTAAGTAATTTAAAAGCGGTTCCCCCATCCCCATAAATACCACGCTGGAGATCCGATCCCCCAACTTTTCCTTCCGCAAATATTGAAACCAAAACAGCACTTGATCTGTAATTTCTTCTTGGGTAAGGTCGCGCTTGAAACCCATTTTGCCCGTGGAGCAAAAGCTACAGTGAAGCGCACACCCTACTTGGCTGGATACGCACACGCTCCAGCTGTCTTGTGGTTTTAAAAGCACGGTTTCTATTTGAAAACCATCCTGCAATGTAAGCAATGCCTTGGCAGCTTTGTCTTTGCGGGAAACGACTACTTTTTCCGCTTTAAAACTTAAAATAGGACAATCTTGTGTTAGTTTTTCGCGCAAATCTGCCGGCAAGTTGGTAGCTTCATCCCATGATGAAATACCCTTTTTGAATAAGGCTTCTTGCACTTGCTTAATGCGGAAATTGGGCGAACCCGCTTCCTTGATATAGGCTTTAACCGTTTCAAAATTCATAACACACCTTATTATATATTATACATTTTGCTGCAACCTCTGGCACGAACGCCACCGGCATTTTTCAATAGGTGCAAAATTTGACAGTTTTTAGTATAATATCCGCACAATGAATGAAGATATCAAATTTAGCACGGCCGGTTTTCGTGCCGTAACTGCCGGTGGATTAACCGCCCAAAATGTACAGCGTTTAGCATACGGGATTTCCGAACATATTTTGGAACATCCTTTCTATGGTTTTGAAGGAGAAGGCTACAAAAAACACTGCCAGGCCAATGGGAAAAAACCGAAAAAACCATTAGTGATTGTGGGGTTTGATACACGTTTTCTGTCTAAACAACTAGCCTACGTAGCGGCCAATGCCCTTGTGCAAAATGGAATTTCGGTCCAAATGGCCGAATTTCCACTTCCCACCCCTGTGGCAGAATGGTGCGTATTAAATGAATGCGCAGTAGGAGCTATTGTAATTACCGGAAGCGAGGGAGAATATTTTGTAAACGGCCTTAAATGGATTGCCTATTACGGCGGCATTGCCAACAATGAAATCATGCAGGATATTGAAAAACGCATCCCTGCGCCGACCGCCCAGATCTTAAAAGCCTCCTCTACCGAATTTGGGGACTTGAACAGTGCCGTAGTCATTAGCAAAGATTTCCGCAAGGCATACCTTACGCGCATGGCAAGCTTGATCAATACGCGTGCGCTCAAAAATGCCAAGCTAAAAGTAGCCGTAGATCCGTTGTTTGGTTCAGCCAAAAACTATCTACGTGCCTTCTTAGAAAAATACGGGGTTACGGTGGAAGGAATCCACGAAGACGACGACGTGCTCTTTGGCGGAAATACCCCCAACGCGGGTCCCGTGAGTTTAACAGAGCTCAAAAAATTAGTAACCGGCAAAAAATTGGCGTTGGGAATTGCCTGCAACCCCGATTGCGATAAATTTGGAATTGTAGACAACGAAGGTAATTGGATTTCCGCTAACGAAATTGCTCCCATGCTCTTGGATCACTTGGTGCGCAATAAAAAACAAAAAGGGCGCGTGTGCCGCAGCGTCATTACTTCCAATCTGATTGATCAAGTAGCAAAAGCACACGGACTTATGTTGCGGGATACCCCCGTAGGTTTTAAATATATCACCGAACTCATGATTTCCGGCCAATATGTGATGGGCATGGAAGAATCCGGCGGCATTGCTGTAGCCAACCATATCCCCGACAAAGACGGCTTGTTAGCGTGCTTGTTGGTCATTGATATGTTAGCTACTGAGAAGAAAACATTTAAACAGCTTAAAAAAGAATTTTATAAAAAATATAAACAACTCTTTGATCAGAAAGTTAGTATGCCTAAGACGGAAACGGAAATTAACCGCATCATGGAACGCTTGGATATCAAACCTCCTCTGTCTATCAATAAAACCTCGGTATGGCGTATTGACTCCACCGACGGGTTTAAATTTATCTTGAAAGGTGGCAGCTGGTTAGCCATCCGGCCTTCCAGCACCGAGCGCTTAATCCGCTTGTATGCTGAAGCCCAAGATGAAAAACTCCCGGCGGCACTAATTAAAGAAGGCAAAAAAATTATCGACAGCATTGTCTAATTGCCTTAAGGAGTAATCATGGCGCGTATTCTAAAAGTTACCGCCCGCGAAATTTTAGATTCCCGCGGCTACCCCACGGTGGCCGCTGATGTGTTGTTAGATGACGGCCATATCGGTACAGCCGCTGTGCCTAGCGGTGCATCGACCGGTTCACACGAAGCGTTGGAACTACGCGACGGAGGGCCTCGCTATCACGGGAAAGGTGTTTTAAAAGCGGTAGCCAATGTAGAGAATTTAAGTCGAGAGCTAATAGGACTTGATGTAGAAAATCCGCGCCTAATCGATGAAAAAATGTTGGCAATCGATGGCACAGAAAACAAATCTAATTTAGGAGCAAATGCTACGTTAGCCGTTTCAATGGCAGTACTGCGCGCCGGCAGCAATGCTGCACAATTACCTCTCTACGAATATATCCGCCGCGTCTATAATTTATCTACTGACATATATTTGCTGCCTACTCCCATGTTAAACATTATTAATGGCGGCAAGCATGCGGACTCGGGTCTGGACGTACAAGAATTTATGATTGTACCTACCGCACCGAATTCTTTTAAGGAAGCTCTGCGCTGCGCCAGCGAAACGTATCATTCCTTACGCATGCTGCTTAAAGAAAAAGGAATGGTAATTGCCGTAGGGGATGAGGGAGGCTTTGCCCCCAAAATTGCCAAGCACGAAGAAGTCTTGCAGACGATTTTGCAGGCCGCCCAACAAGCCGGGCACGCAAACATTTCCCTAGCACTCGACTGTGCCGCCAGTGAGTTTTACAAAGATGGGCAATACCGCTTTGAAGGGAACCTTTTATCAGCTGATGAGATTTCTGCCGTGTACAGTTCCTGGTGCAATAATTATCCACTCCGTTCTATAGAAGATCCCCTGCAAGAAGATGATTGGAACGGTTGGCAACATATCACCCAACAGCTGGGTAAAAAAATCCGTTTAGTAGGAGATGATTTGTTTGTAACCAATCCCAAACGTCTGCAACTGGGTATTGAAAAACATGCAGCTAATGCTATTTTAATTAAGGTGAACCAAATTGGCACTGTGTCGGAAACAATCGATGTCATGAAATTAGCTAAGGCGCACGGATATGCATGTATTGTGTCACACCGTTCCGGCGAAACTGAAGACATGTTTATCGCCGATTTAGCGGTAGCTACTAATGCCGGTGCCATTAAAACGGGAGCCCCGGCCCGTACAGAACGTACTGCTAAATATAATCGGTTGTTACAAATTGAAACCCAACTGGGCGACAAAGCCCGATACGCAGGAAATACTATTTTTGGATAAGTATGGTAAAAAAAGAATTTTCTCCTCGTCAAAAATTACTACTTTGGGGATCTTTAGGTATCCTCTTAGCAATACTTTGGCTGGGGGGCGGACTTTTCAACTTAGCACATAATAGGTTAGAGATTTATCGCCTGACAAAAAAACGTGAACGTTTGGATACACAGTATCAGGAATTGCTTCACACTAAGAAATTATTAGAAGAAAAAGATCCACAATATATGGAAGAATTAGCACGCCTGCGCTATAACTTAGTTAAGCCCGGCGAAATTGAATTTAGGTTTACCCCAGATGATTAACATTCATGCAATCAGTTTAGGCCCCATGGACAATTGTGCGTACTTAGTTACGCAGGAAAAAGATGCTCTTTTGATTGATCCTGCGTGGGATATGAATTTTCTTATCCATACTGTGGAAACAAAAGGGCTCCACTTGCAAGGCGTACTGTTTACGCACGGGCATTTTGACCATGTCAAATTCGCTCAAGAATTGCTCACACACTTTGGGCTCAAGGCGTATTTGGAAGAAAGCGATGTCCCCCTTGCCGGCCTGCCCGCCGACTTATTGTATACGTATACGGGCGATCAGCAACTAGACATTGGCCCGTTTCACGTGCAAATTTTGGCTACCCCCGGGCATACCGCCGGCTGCGTGTGCATTTTAATAGAGGACGCGTTGTTCACGGGGGATACACTATTTCCCGGAGCTTGTGGGCGGGTAGATTTGCCCACTTCCAATCCACGGGCTATGTTGGATAGTTTACGTCGTATTGCCTCTTTACCCGATGATACACGCATTTTTTCCGGCCATAGCTACGATGGACGATGTAGTTCTACTGTAGCAGAAGAAAAACTCAAAAATCCATTTGTGCGTAATGCCCTGCGCTGGGAGAAAAACTAATGCATCCTGTTTTATTGAAAATCGGTAATTTTGAATTTGCCAGTTATGGTTTAATGACCGCCCTAGGTTATGCAATTGCCGCCTGGTACTTGGTATCACGACTTAAAAACAGCGGCATTAAAAACCTTAACAAAGATACTTTTTGGAATTTATTGTTTATTGTGTTTGTGGGAGCCATTGTCGGTGGAAAATTGTTATTTATCATCGTTTCCTGGCCACAACTGGGAGCAACTTTTGCTGAAAAAATAAGCACAATTATTCACGATATCCGCTACGGGTTTGTGTTTTTTGGCGGATTACTTGTTGCTGTAAGCGGAGCCCTGTGGTATATGCGCCGAAAGCAATTGCCTATTTTAAAAACTTCCGACTTTTTGATTGTCGCTTTGCCACTAGGACATGCTTTGGGACGTATTGGTTGTTTTTTGGCGGGATGCTGCTATGGCAAACCCACCACCCTTCCATGGGGGGTTCGTTTTACGGATCCGCACGCGCTGGTTGCCCCGGAACTAATGAATGTTCCACTACACCCCACGCAGCTTTATGAGTCAGGGCTTAATTTCTTACTGTTCTTGCTACTGCATTATGCCTCCCAAAAACCACACAAAGAGGGAAAAATTTTAGTGCTTTACGTATTGTGCTATGCTACGATGCGTTTTTGTATTGAATTTCTGCGCGGAGATTTCCGGGGAGGCTTTTTGCTGGGGATGTCCCCCTCACAAGTAATTTCACTCTTAGTAGCTGGCATCGCACTATGGATTTGGGCTACTTATTTACGGGAGGGTAAACATGCCCGATAAGAAAAAAATTATGTTCGATGGATATACCCGCCGCTTGGACGTATTTGCCACGGATGAACTGCCAGATTTATCCCGCTCACTCATACAAAAAATGATTAAAGACGGGCATATTACCGTCAACGGAAAAACTGTAAAACCTTCCTGGCCTTTAACGCGCGGCGAAGTGGTGGAAATTACACTCCCGCAAGCCCACGCGCAAACGCCGCTTAAAAATTTGCTCATTCATGACGCGAAAGATTTTTTTGTGGTAATTAAACCCGCCGGGCTACTTGTGCATCCGCAAAGCCCCATTTGGGAAGAACATCCCGAAACGGTTTTTTCTGGTGATGAAACGCTGGTATCTATTATCCTGGCCAACCCGCCCAAGGGGTTTGATCCATCCACTTCGCGTGCCGGCTTGGTGCACCGTTTGGACCGCGAAACAAGCGGCGTGATGGTAGTAGCCAAAACACCTGAGTTTCAAAGTGAAATGGTAGCGCTATTTGCCAACCGCGAAGTGCACAAAACCTATCATTCTATTGCGTGCGGCGAAGTGCCCGACGATAAAGGTACCATTGATGTGCCCATTGGGCGTGTAGCGGGCGGCAAAATTAAGGCTTCCGAAATCGGGCGCGAGGCCGTTACCGATTATAAGGTGCTCGAGCGCAAAAACGGATTTACCTATATTGAACTTTACCCGCGCACGGGGCGCACCAATCAACTGCGCGTACACTTAAATTGGCTGGGGTATCCGGTCCTAGGCGACTGGCTATACAAAGGTGCTACGGCTGAGCGCTTAATGTTGCACGCCAGACGTATCGAATTTAAGCACCCATTAACAGGTAAAAAGTTGATGTTTGAAGCACCTGTGCCAGATGACTTTATGGCAGCGTGGAAACGGGTCACAAAAAGCAAATAAATTACAGATCCTTTTGATAGACGCGGTAACGCTTAATGTAATAGCCTCCGCATTCCTCTATGCCGCGTATCATGCCTGCGTTGTCCTCGAGCACCCAGGAAAGCTCGGCATCATCCCATATATCTACGGTATTGTCTATTACATGTTTAATAAGTATTAAATCAATTCCGCGTTGGCGAAATTCCGGCAGTACCCCCAGCATAATAAGACGGCCATCCTTGATATGTTTCCACGCCCAAAGAGCTTTTGCCACACGCCACGGGTTTTTCAAACTGCCGCGCAGCTCTTTAAGTACATGGTTCATGTTGGAAATACAAATGTAAAATCCGGCCGGCTTTCCTTCTACCTCTAAAATACAGGTCCCTTCTAGACGTAAAATGGGTTTAAGCTCCGCTACGATTTCCTCCATTTCCTCTTTACCAAGCGGCACAAACCCCCAGTTTTGCGCCCAGGCCGCATTGTAAATCCGGCGGATAATTTCGGCCTCTTGCGGGATATTTTTTAAGTTTAACCGCCGCAGCGTCACTTGCTGGTGGCGTTCACACCGCGCACATACTTTTAAGAAACGCTCGGAAAACTTATCCCGATGATGGCGGTAAAAAGCCAGTAAATCTTTTACTTTTTCAAAACCCGCTTTTTCAATTAAATCAGCGTAATACGGGTAATTATAGGGCATCATAATGGAAGGGATGCTATCAAACCCGTCAACCAAAAGTCCGTACGAATGATTGCTGGATGGATTAGCCGGCCCGCGCACTGCTCTCATCCCTTGTGCACGCAAATATTCTTCGCCCGCTTTAAATAATGCGTTAGAGACTGCCTCGTCATTGATGCAGTCAAAAAAGCCAAAGAAACCTAGTTTTTCATGATAATAATCATTGTGAGCTGCGTTGACAAGCGCCATCAAACGTCCGACGGGCTTATTATCTTGATACGCCATGAAAAGAGCGCGACTCCCCCCTTTCCAGAAGGGATTGTCTTGGCGAATTAGGCGGCGGGTATCTGCTTTGAGTTCCCCCACCCAGTAGGGATCATCTTTGTAGAGATCAAATGGAAAGTTAATAAAACTATTCAACTCGTTTTCGGTAAGTTGTTTAACAGAAACGGCCATATCCCCGCCCCTTATAGTTATTTAATAATCCCTAATGCACGGCCAGCCTTTGCAAAACTATCAATAATTTTTTGCACGTGTTTCTCTGTGTGCGTAGCCATTAAGGTAATACGTATAAGCGCATGGCCTGGCGGCACCGCGGGGCTTACTACCGGGTTAGCAAAAATGCCTAACTCGTGCAAGGCGCGCCACATTTTAAAACAATTTTCATTGCTGCCTACATGCACCGGTAAGATAGGGGTAGTGCTGGTGCCAAGGTCGTAACCGAGATCTTCCAATCCTTTCTTAAGTAGTGCCGTTAAACGCAATAAATTATCCCGGCGGGAAGTATCCCGGGAGATAATATCCACCGCTTTAGAAATTGAAGCAATACAAGAAGGCGGCATAGAAGCTGAGAAAATCTGGCTGCGTGCGTTGTGACGCAAATAGTGAATAATATCCTCATCACCCACGACAAACCCTCCTACCGTGGCAAAGGTTTTGGAACAAGTACCCACAATAAGGTCCACTTCTCCGTTTTCAAAACCGTAATATTCGCACGTACCGCGGCCGGTTTTGCCGATAATACCGGTGGCATGGGCATCGTCCACAATGATGCGGGCTCCGTATTTTTTGCCGATTTTTACAATCTCCGGCAGCGGGCAAATGTCCCCTTCCATGCTAAACACACCGTCCACGATGATAAGTTTGCCGGCTTCGGCGGGAAGTTTAGACATCACGCGTTCCAAATCAGCCATGTCATTGTGTTTGAAACGAACCATTTCGCCGTCTGATAAGCGAACGCCGTCCAAAATACTGGCATGATCCAGCTTGTCCACAATGGCGTAGTCCCCTTTTTTCAATAACGAGGAAACCACCCCTAAATTCATTTGATACCCCGTGGCGAATAAAAGCCCGGCTTGTTTGCCCTTGAACTTGGCAATTTTCTGTTCTAATTCATCAGCTAACTTGGTATTTCCGTTCAGCAAACGGCTACCCGCCACACCCGTACCGTATTTTTCTACGGCCTCAAGCGCGGCTTTTTTCATTTCCGGATCGTTTGCCAACCCCAAATAGTTATTGGACCCTGCCATAATATAGGTTTTCCCCTCTAGTACAACTTCGGGCCCCTGGGCAGATTCAATGGGTTGGAAATAACCATAAATACCCATTTTCATGGCTATTTTGGCATCTTTATAATTTCTGCACTTTTCAAAAATATCAGACATATTTTCCTCGTGGACTAATCTTTCCTGCTTACTTTTTTAATAATTCCGGTAGTGCTGCGGCCTTTGAGTAAGGCAAAACGCACCACTTTGCCGGCAAATTCGCGCCCAACTATTTCGCTGGGCTTATAATCGCCGCCCTTCACAAGTACATCCGGGCGAACAGCTTTAATCAAATTGTAGGGGGTATCTTCGTTAAAAATACATACATAGGAAACACTTTCCAAAGCAGCTAATACAAGTGCGCGGTCGGCTTGTGTATTGACAGGGCGGGTCGGCCCTTTTAGACGGCGCACGGAATCGTCGCTATTTAAACCCACTACCAGTTCGTCCCCTTTGGAGCGGGAAAACTCAAGCACACTTACGTGCCCGGCATGCAAGATGTCAAAGCACCCGTTGGTAAATACAATTTTTTTACCTTGCTGACGGTCTTTTTCCAAGCGTGTTTTGAGTGCGCGCAAGCTGACAATTTTATTTTTGGCTTTCATCTGCTTTCATCATCCGTTCAATTAAACCGGTATCTGTATTCCCATTTCTAAAATCTTCATTAGCCAAAATTTTTTGGTGGAACGGTATCGTCGTTTTCACGCCGCTAATGGTAAATTCTTGCAAGCACCGCTCGCTGCGTTTTAATAATTTCTCACGCGTAGGCGCTGTTACAATTAATTTAGCAATTAAACTATCGTAATAGCTGGGGATCGTGTAGCCGCTGTACATGTGGCTATCCACCCGTACTCCAAGCCCCCCTGCCGGGATCCACTCAGTAAGCGTGCCGGGGCAAGGCATAAAATTATGCGTAGAATCCTCGGCGTTGATACGGTGCTCAATGGCGTGGCAATGCACCTTAGCCGCCTCGGCCTGGGTAAGGCGCAACGACTCGCCCTGGGCAATTTGGATCTGCATTTTCACTAAGTCCTGTCCGCAAACGGCCTCGGTAACAGGGTGTTCTACTTGCAGGCGCGTATTCACTTCCATAAAATAAAATTCTTTATTAGGAGCCATTAAAAATTCAACAGTTCCCAACCCGCAATAGTTGGCTGCTTTGATAACTTTAACGGCTGCTTCTTGGAGTTTTTTGCGCGTTT
>JAZOAE010000037.1:0-42388 GCA_045595305.1 Elusimicrobiaceae bacterium | reverse complement strand
TTCTTCCCCGTTACCAATCAGTAATGCCCGACACGTTTGCATTGTTGGGTTTCCTCCCCACCAGTAAAATAATTAAACTCACCAGCACCCCCACATAAAAGGGATCGATGATTTCCAAAAATTCTTCTTTAGGCAGTGCGTACCAAACGCTCATCGCGGCGGCGGCACTCAAGACACTGCGCACAAAAAGTTTGTCGCTAATGCGATTGGGGGAGAGATAGTTCAGCACAATCGGCACTAATAAGCACGCCGAAAAGTACGACCCCAGCACCAGCCAAATCTCTTTGAAGCTGCCATGGAAAAATTGCGCCAGCGCAATCGAAAACGCGCCCACTATAAAAATGGAAATGCGGTTGGAAAGCACCACGTTTTTAAATTTACTGCGCAACAAGTCAAAGCTTAACGTATTGGACGCAATGAACAGAAACGAATTAAGCGTAGAGAGAATAATGGATAAAATACCCGCCACAAAAAAGCCCCTAAGCCCCACGGGCAGCAGTTGCAGTGCATAGAAAAAATACGCTTGCCCGGGTTGTGCTTGCGGCAACACGGCGCGCGCATACAAGGATCCTGCCGTCGTGCAGAAATCGAACAAGAACCAAATCACGGTAGAAATCAAAATCCCTTTTTGGACAATCGCAGGCGACTTGGCCGCAAAGCAGCGCTGGTAAAAACTCGGGTCGATCAAGGTGGAAAGCGCGATAAATCCCCAGATGAGCGTCGCCAGCCACGAGTTCCCGCCTGTTAACGTGAAATGGCTGGCCGGCAAGTTGGCTTTTAAAAACGTTATGCCGCCAAAACTATGTACGGAAAACACTACCACCATCGCTACGGCGCTGCACATTACAAAAAATTGCACCAGGTCCGAAAATACGACGGAGCGAAGCCCGCCCCATGCGCTGTAAAGACACACAAAGAGCGTTCCCCAAATCATCCCCGACAGCACACTCATTCCAAACACCATGTGCAAAAACATACCCAGCGAAAGTACATACGCCACCGGAGCGATGTAACAAAACGTCAGCACCGCGCTGACTTTGGCCGACTTTTCCCCGAACATCTGGCGGGTTAAATCGGGCAGCGTGTAGGACGAATAGCGCGCCAAACGCTTGGCAATGAAGAACGCAAAAATCAAGTACGCCACATACCAAAACACGCCTTGCGTGACAAAGTTAAAAATACCGTAATTAAAGGTGATTTCGTTGACGGCAAAAATGCCGCCGTACCACGTAGCCACCATGGTTACCACAAACAGCGGCAGCGTGAGTTGCCGTCCCATTAACAGGTAGTCCAGCGCGTTGGGATTTTTGTCCTTGTTTTTTTTCAGCCGCCACGAACCGTACACCGCCGCCGCGGCCGTTACAACGAGTACGGCGACAAAGACCGCCCAATCGAGCGGCTGAAAATACGTAACGGTTTTCAGTTCGGGTAACATACGTTTATTTTATCAAATACAGGGCGTGTGTGCGTGCAAGAAGCTAAACAAAAAGCCCCTGCTTGCACCGCAGAGGCTTTTGTCTAAACTGTTCGTTTTACCAACCGTTGAAGTACGGCGGAATCAAAAACGCAAAACTCAGTAGATACATCAGGATGAGCAGTGGCAAAATCCACTTAAGCCACCGTCCAAAGCTAATGCGTGCAAATCCGATAGCCGCAATCGTGACCGGGTCGGTCGGCATGGAGATGTTGAGCCAGCTGCCGCCTAATTGAAACGCCAGGACCATCGTCTGGCGCGAAATGCCAATGAGGTCCGCCAGCGGTGCCAAGACCGGCATCGTGAGCACCGCTTTGCTTGAGCCGGAGGGAATGAAAAAGTCGATGACCGTTTGGAGCATCATCGCCGCCCACGAGGCACAAATCGGGTGGAGGTGTTTAATGGCACTGCTCATCCACTCGAGCATCGTATCTAAAATGTGCCCGTTATTGGCGATGATCACAATGGCTTTGGCAAAACACAAGAGCATGGCAATTTCCGCCATACTGCGCACGCCGTCAAAAAACGCATCGCTAAATTGTTGAATACTCATCTTGCCCAAAATACCGCAGGCAAACCCCACACCCAAAAACAGCGCGGCGATTTCGGTAATATACCAACCCTCCGCTTCCAGGTTGAGCATTTGCATCAAATCAATGCCCCAGGTGTTGTGGATGAACGAGCAAATCTGCGGTTTGAGTACGCCGATGACCAGCCCCACTAACCCCAAGCCAAAGGCCAAAAGCACCCATTTTTGCCGACGGGTGATGGGGATAGGCTCTTTTTCCAGTTTGAGTTCTTTGCGTTTTTCCTGGTCGAACTCATAGGTCAAGCTGGCGGTGGGATCTTTGTGCACTTTGTGTGCGTACCACATCATCCAGGTGATTACTACCGCGGTGCACACGCCCCAAATCAAAAACCGGTATCCAATACCCGAGTAGAGCGGCACTTGCGCGATCCCTTGCGCAATCCCGACGGTAAACGGGTTGGTGAACGCGGCTGCAAACCCCACGCCCGCTCCCACAAACGGAATCGCGGTTCCCAACGCCGAGTCATATCCCAGCGACAGTGCCAACGGAATAAAGATAGGAATAAATATCAGCGCTTCTTCGCACATACCGAAGGTAGCGCCGCAGAGTGAAAACACAATAATTCCCAGCGGAATAAACAGAAAACGCAGTTTGGGATTTTTTTGAAAGAATTGGCTTACCGCGCCAATGCCGGCGGTAATCGCGCCTGTTTTTTCAATCACACACAATACTCCGCCGATGATGAGTAAAAACACAATTACTTCGGCGGTGTCGGCAAAGCCGAAGATGGGGGCTTTGAGTACATCAAAGATCCCTTGCGGGGCGCGTTCCACCGCGTGGTACGTGCCGGATACTACCATCATGCGTCCCTCGTGTTCTACGCGGTCATAGCTGCCGCTGGGGACTATCCAGGTCATTACCGTCACGACGACGATGATGCCCAAAATCATTGCGAACGTATTGAGTTTGATTTTTTTGAGTATGCGTGACATCTTTTGTATCTTTCACCTCTGTTTTTTTATAAGTTGCAACAAGTAAATATTTTATAAAAATATGCAAAAGATTTACAAAAAATTTCTGCAGATTTTGGATAGGTCTGTTGCGCACCGCCACAGCAAACAACCCAAGGTGAGGAGCCTGAGCAGAGACTCCGCGGGATGACAAAATAAAATAAATGTCATCCTGAACCCGCGCCCTTTACCGCTGGGCCGCGCCCCGTGTCATCCTGAACTTGTTTCAGGATCTTCGATGCCTGTTGTTTCACAACGGCACAGCAAACAACGTGTGTGGAAGATTCCGGATCAAGTCCGGAATGACAAATCATTTATTACGTCATCCTGAACCCGCGCCCCGTGTCATCCGGAACTTGTTTCAGGATCTCCTTCTTTTGGTTGTTTAATGCGGTGGGGATTCCGGATCAAGTCCGGAATGACAAATCGTTTATTACGTCATCCCCGAATGTCTTAATCGGGGATCTCCTCCTTGTGCGTTGTTTGCCGTTTCCTAATTAATTATTTATTGACTTTATTGAGGTACGCGTGCAGCTTGGCTAACGTCTCTTTGCTGACCGTGTGTTCCATTTTACAGGCGTCTTCTTCAGCGGTTTTGGGGTTGACGCCCAGCACGTCTTGCAGGAAGTATCGAAACAGCTCGTGGCGGCGCTTGACATCTTGCGCGGCGCGGCGGCCTTTGGCGGTCAGTGTAATGCCGCTGTAGCGCGCGTGCACCACGTAGCCCTCTTTGGCGAGTGCCTTCATCGCTCCGGTTACGCTGGGGGTTTTAACGCCGAGCATGTCGCGGATGTCGCTTACGCGGGCCATGCCGTTTTCGTCGGCGCAGAACGTCACCGCTTCTAAATAATCTTCCATGTTGGCAGTTAGTTTCATAGTTCTAGTGTAACATATTTTGCCGGAAAATGCCCCTTGCTTTTTCCCCGTAATAAATATTTAATAATAGGATAAGGAGAAACTATGAACACGCAAACGTATTTGTCGCAATTTTTGGAAGATGTACGCCGTAAAAATTCCTCTCAAAAAGTATTTCTGCAAGCGGTGGAAGAAGTGGTGCAAACCCTCGCGCCCGTGCTCGAGCAAAAACCCCTTTATATAAAGGAGAAGATTTTGGAGCGCATCGTTGAGCCCGAACGCATGATTTCCTTTCGCGTGCCGTGGCGCGACGACAAGGGCGAGATTCACGTCAACCGGGGCTTTCGCGTGCAATTCAACAGCGCCTTGGGGCCGTACAAGGGGGGGATCCGTTTTCATAGTTCCGTGACGGCCGACTCACTCAAATTTTTAGCCTTTGAGCAGACGTTCAAAAACAGTCTCACTACGCTTCCCTTAGGCGGCGGCAAGGGCGGCAGCGACTTTGACACCCGCGGCAAAAGCGACACCGAAGTCATGCGTTTTTGCCATGCATTTATCGACGAGCTTTACCACCATATTGGCTATCATACCGATATCCCCGCCGGCGACTTGGGCTGTGGAGCACGCGAAATCGGCTACATGTTTGGCCAATACAAAAAACTCACGAACGATTTCACCGGCGTGTTCACCGGCAAAAAACCCAACTGGGGCGGCAGTTTGTTGCGTCCGCAAGCCACCGGCTACGGGGTGGGATATTTTGCCCAAAATATGCTCGCCACACGCGGGGATGATTTTAAAGGGAAAGTATGCGTCGTCTCCGGTGCGGGGAACGTGGGTATTCACACCATGGAAAAACTCACCCAGCTGGGGGCCAAAGTCGTCGGGTTTATGGATTACGACGGCAGTATCTACGATAAAGACGGCGTGAACGACGAGAAGCTGGCCTTCTTAAAGGACCTCGTGTTTGTGCGGCGCGGCAGCATCAAAGAGTACGCCCAAAAATTCCCGCACGCTGTGTTCCGCGCGGGCAAAAAAACGTGGGATATCCCGTGCGATTGCGCCTTCCCCACCGCGTGTGAAAATGAGCTCGACGGCGACGACGCCAAAACGCTTCTCAAAAACGGCTGCATGCTTGTGTGCGAAGGGGCCAACATGCCTTCCACGCCGCAAGCTATCGACGCGTTCAAAGCCGCCAAGATTTTGTATTCCCCCGGCAAAGCTTCCAATGCCGGCGGGGTGGCCGTATCGGGTTTGGAGATGACGCAAAACAGTATGCGCATCTACTGGACGGCGCAAGAAGTGGACGACTACTTAAAACGCATCATGCACAGCATCCACACCAGCTGCTTGACGTACGCCGAGCAGTTCGCCCAGAAAGGCGATTACATGGCGGGCGCGAATATCGCAGGATTTATTAAAGTAGCTGACAGCATGATCGACCAAGGGCTTGTGTGAGGTACACCCCCAACGCCCGCGGCTGACGAATAAAATAAGTGTCATCCCGGAAATTTGTAATCCGGGATATAAATGCCGCATGAGTCGCCCCTATATCCCGTATAACGACCTTACGGGATGACCCGGGGCGTTGCCCTCAGGATGACACGTTATTTTAAAGAGCGGTGGGGATTCCGGATCAAGTCCGGAATGACAAATCATTTATTACGTCATCCCCGAATGTCTCAATCGGGGATCTCCTCCTCTTTCGTCTTTGTCTGTGGTGGGGATCCTGAGCAGAAACCCCTCAGGATGACAAGAAAAAGGGCGTAAAAACGCAACGTTTTCGCAATAATCTGTGGTTAATTTACGCCGATAGCGGCAAAGTAAACCAGAAGGTGGAGCCTTGGCCCAGCCCGGCACTTACTACGCCAATCTCTCCGCCGTGCGCTTCTATAATTTCCTGCGCGATGGAGAGCCCCAGCCCCCAGCCTTGCTTTTTGGCGGTGCGGTCGATGTCGGACTGGTGGAACTTTTGGAAGATTTTTTCTTTTTCGCTATGGATGACGCCGGGTCCGTTGTCGGTTACTTTAAAGACCAGCCGGTCGTTGTCCACGTAGTAACGCACTTCAATGCGTCCACCCTGCGGCGAGAATTTAATCGCGTTCCCCAATAAATTATTAACCACTTGCGAAATGCGGAAGCGGTCCGCCGTGACGGTTACCTCGGTGGGATAATCGCACTTTTGCAAGTAGATTCCTTTCTTCTGTGCGCTTACGTTTTGCAGCGCAACTACGTCGGTAAGTAGCGCGTTGAAGCTGAAGGGTTGTTTGTCCATGCTGAACTGCCCCGACTCGATACGCGAAATATCAATCAAATCCGCCATGAGCATATTCATATTATCCGTAGCTTTTAAGATATTGTTGAGGGCTACTTGGTCGCTGTTGCCGCCGGCGGCGTTGCCGGTCGTGTTGCGGTCCATCATCAGCACGGAAGTAAACCCCTGGATGGCCGAGAGCGGCTGGCGCAAGTCGTGCGCGGCAATCGACATAAACTTAGAGCGGATATCGTTCAAACGGTTGAGCTCCTGGTTGGAAAGGCGCAACTTTTCGACCATCCCTTCGAGCATATTCACTTTCCCCGAGAGCTGCATCTGCAAGTTGGCAATTTGTTGCTGGTAGTTGTGCTCGGCTTTGAGGATAGTGCGGTTCATTTTTTTGAGCACAAACTTGCGCGTGATCCAATACGTTAGCAGCGCAATAATGGCAATAATTAGCAGCGAATACGAGAGCAAAAATTGATAAGTGGTCATACAAAATCATCCGCGTCCTCAAACACGCGGCGCAACTCCTCTTCTAAAATATTTCCCATCCGCAATATTTTGGGTGTGGGGGAAGTAGCGTCGAGCACGGTGGAAGCCAACGGGCTTAGCGTGCCGTCCGTCAAGATATATTCTACCTTTGTATCGAACTGTTTGACAACTTCTTCTTCTTGGGTGAGCACCGGGCAGCTGTGCAAATTGGCACTGGTGGACGCCAACGGCATGCTCATCTGTGCCAAGATACGCAGCAGCGGCAAATGCGCCGGAACGCGCAGCCCCAACGCCGGGCTGCCGGTCAGCAATTTTTTGCCTTTTTCCGACGGGGGAACAATCAGCGTAAGCGCCCCGGGCCAAAATACCTGCGCCACATGCAGCGCCCCCGGGCTAAATTCCACCCACTCTTGCGCGTGCAAAAAATCCGGCAGCAGCAGTTGCAACGGTTGCGAAGCGGGCCGCTTTTTAAGTGCATAAATACGCGCGATACTTTCCCGGCAAAAAGCGCCCGTGCCGATTCCGTACACCGTGTCCGTGGCAAATACAGCCACCGCGCCGGCGGATAAATCAGCGGCCAGTTGTGTGCGTTGTTCGTCGCTTAGTTGGCGGATGTTATAGATCTTCGTTTTCATGGGTATCCTCCCGGGCACCGAAGCAATCTATAATGAGCACAAACTCGCCCTGTACTTTTTTTTGTTGACTAAATTTTTGCACCAGTTGCGTGGCACTGCCGCGGGCATATTCTTCATATACTTTGGAAAGTTCCCGCGCCGCAATCACCGGGATATTTTCCCCCAGCGTGTTGGCGATCAGCTCCAGCATTTTCACCACGCGGTAAGGCGACTCGTACACCACGACAGGATGTTCGAGTGCGGCCGCTTGCGTTAAGAGCTTGGCGGCTTTTCCCGCTTTGCGCGGCAGAAAACCTAAAAACGTAAACGCGCCGCCCGTGAGTCCCGCCCCCGAAAGCGCACACGCCACGGCACTGGGGCCGGGCAACGCGGTAACGGGAATGTGATGCGCCACGGCGGCTTTGACCAGTTTCCATCCCGGGTCGGAAATGCACGGGGTTCCGCAATCACTCACCAACGCGCAATTCTTCCCTGCTTGCAAGGCTGCTACGCAACGCTCCACGCTGCGCTCGTCATTTTCGTTATACCGGTACAGCGGCTTGTGAATTTGAAAATGCGTCAGCAGCGTTTGCGTGCGGCGCGTGTCTTCACACAGCACGGCATCGCACGCTTGGAGCACGTCGAGCGCGCGCAGGGTGATATCACGCAGATTGCCGATGGGCGTAGGCACAATATGTAGCATAGTATCAGTATAGCAAATTCGCAACGTATTTAGAGACACCGCGATGTTGCGTTTTTACGCACAATAAATGTCATCCCCGAGTGTCTCTATCGGGGATCTCCTCTACTTTCAACAACGCAAGGTGGAGATTCCCGGTTACAACCCGCGGGAATGACGGTTTGATTTATTTGCAACAACCCCTCAGGATGACACGTTGTTTATACTCCGTCATCCCCGAGTGTCTCTATCGGGGATCTCCTCTACTTTCAACAACGCAAGGTGGAGATTCCCGGTTACAACCCGCGGGAATGACACATTTATTTATGCCGAGCCCCCTTGTGGCGCGGGTCATCTGGGCCCAAATTGGGCCTTTTTTGCGCTTGACAATGCTAACATATCTTACTAATATATAGCCATAGCAATCGCTATACGTTGTGCCATCCCATCAATTTGTAGGAGAGTTATGAAAATACCGTACATTAAATTATATACGGCCGATTTGCTGGCCGTGTGCCGTAAACTGACCGATCAGCAACTAGGCAGTGCTATTTTGGGCATTTGCGAACAGGCCTTCGAAAATGACACAACCTACTTGCCCGAAACGCACCAGGAAGAACGCCTTTTTGAGTTGCTCACCCAATGGAAAGAAGAAGCGCAAAAGAGCTATTTGCAAAACAAAAAAGTGAGCCAAAAAGCCGCCAAAGCGCGTTGGCAAAAAAAGTCTGTTTCAGGCGGTGCGTCAAGCATTGTAGCCGGGCATAATCAACCCAAATGCCAAACAGAAACAGAAACAAAAACAGAGACAGAAACAGAAACAGAAACAGAGACAGAAACAGAGACAGAAAATATCTCTCTTACTGCGCAGGCTCCGGCCGCGCAGGGAGAAAGAGCGAAAACTCCCTTGCCGGCTGAATTTGTGGACCGGGTGATTGAGCGTTTTGAACAAGCCGTTACAACGGATACGCAGCGGGAAATTTTTGTGCGGCGTAATGCGCGGTGTCTAAAAGATATCCTTGGGTTTTGCGATCATAATATATCGCTAGCATTACAAACAATATCTGTATGTGCCCGGCGCTTGGAACAGGGGGGCGTAAGCGGGGGGTACGAAGCGGTTTGCCGCAACTTACCCGAATACTACGAAAAAGCAAAACAAGAATTACAGGAGGATGAACATGAAAGAGACTAAGCATAAACAACTCGCGCAGGACGTACCGCCCAAGGACGCGGCGGTGGCGCGCCAACTGGCCAAGGGGTTTACCCTGGTACCGTGCTGGGTATCTACCGAGGACGGCCGCCGCGTGCACAGCTGTAAGTGGGTGAAAATAGTTCCCGCGCGTAGGGAAAATGTGATATAATATACACGCACCTTTGCGTGATTTTTAGTTTGAGTAATTGGAGTGTAGTTCATGGCAAAAAATAAATATTCCCACACAGTTTTGCTTCCTAAAACTGATTTTCCGATGCGCGCGGGATTAGCGCAAAAAGAGCCCGGTATCCTCGAATTTTGGAAGTCCATCAACCTCTACGAGGCGCTGCTTAAAAAGAACGAGGAAGGCAAACATTTTGTATTGCACGACGGGCCGCCTTACGCTAACGGCAAAATCCACATCGGCCACGCGCTCGATAAAACCATCAAAGATATTATTTTGAAATCCCGCGCCATGACGGGGTATTATACGCCGTACGTGCCGGGGTGGGATTGCCACGGGCTGCCCATCGAGCAAGCGCTGTTAAAAGAACTCAAACAAGAGAAAAAACACATCACCGACGTGCCCGCCTTCCGCCAAAAAGCGCGCCAGTTCGCCGCCAAGTTTATTGACTTGCAGCGCGAAGGCTTTAAGCGCTTGGGCGTGCAGGGCGATTGGGATCACCCGTATCTGACGATGGATAAACGCTACGAAGGTATTACCATCGGCGTGTTTTTGGATTTAATTGAAAAGGGATACGTCTACAAAGGCCAAAAGACCATTACCTGGTGCCCGCATTGCGAAACCGCCCTTGCCGACGCAGAAACGGAATATAAAGACGTTTCTTCCCCATCTATCTATTTGCGCTTTAAGTTAGTCAGCGCGCCCCAGGAAATCTTTGGCGATTTGGACTACGCACAGCCCGTGAGCTTGGCGGTGTGGACCACCACTCCGTGGACCATCCCCGCTAACCGCGCGGCGGCGGTTTCCAATACCGAGGATTACGTCATCTTGCAGGACGAAGCGACGAAAGAGTATTACATCGTCGCCGAAAAGCTGGCGCTTGAATTTACCAAAAACACCGGACGCGAATGTAAACAAGTTGGCACTGTGCCCGGTGAGAAGTTAGTTGGCCTAAAGTACTACCATCCGCTCTCGCACCAGGAAAACCCCGTCATCTGGACGGACTTTGTGACCATGGATGCGGGGGTGGGGGTAGTACACATTGCTCCCGGTCACGGGGAAGAAGACGCCCAGGCCGGCAAACAATGGAACTTGGAAACCTTCTGCCCGGTCGACGAGAAAGGCTGCTACACAAAGGCCGCCGGCGTGTTCCCGGGGATGAATGTGTTTGACGTCAACCCTTTAATGGTCAAGAAGTTGGACGAGCTGGGCGCTCTAATTAAAGAGCAGGAAATCACGCACAGCTATCCGCACTGCTGGCGTTGCCATAACCCGATTATCTTCCGCGCCACGGAACAATGGTTTATGTCCATCGACAAAAACGGACTGCGCGAAAAGCTGATGAAGCACTTGGACGAAGTGAAATTTTATCCCGCCGCCGGGCAAGAGCGTATGCGCTCGATGATCGGACTACGGCCGGATTGGTGTCTGTCGCGCCAGCGTTTCTGGGGCAGCCCGGTCACCATTTTGTATTGCAAAGAATGCGGCAAAGCGCAAGTGAACAGTAAGCTGTTTGACTTTATTAAAAAGCGCGCGATGGACGAAGGGTCCGATTTTTGGTTTACCGACCCGGTGGAAAAACTGCACCCCGCCGAATATGCGTGCGAATGCGGGTGCACGCAGTTCACCAAAGAGACCGATATTTTGGACGTATGGCTCGATTCGGGCGTGTCGTGGGCGGCGGTACTCAAAGACCGCAAGATCGACTTCCCGGCCGACGTCTATTCCGAAGGGTCCGACCAGCACCGCGGCTGGTTCCAGAGCTCGTACATTCCTTCGTACACGCTCGAGAACGTCGCTCCTTTTAAAACCATTCTCACGCACGGGATGGTGCTTGACGGCGAAGGCAAACCCATGCACAAGTCGGCCGGCAACGCGGTCGATCCCGAAGATGTGATTAACAAATACGGGGCCGATATTTTGCGCTTGTGGGTATCGCTCTCGGACTATCAGGGCGATGTGCGCATCAGTGAAACGATTTTGCAAGGACCCATTGACACTTACCGCAAGTTGCGCAACACGGTGCGTTATGCCTTGGGCAACCTCTACGATTACGATCCCGCCGTGCACAAGGTGCCTGCCAAGGACCTCGCCGAAATGGATAAGTATATGCTTGGGCGCCTCAACGCGATGATCGAAGAAGTGCGCGCCGGGTACGAGGAATTTAACTTCCGCCGGGCGATGCGCGCGCTAACGGATTTTTGTATTTTGGATCTGTCGAGCTTTATGCTCGATGCGTCCAAAGACCGCCTCTATACGCTAGGTGTCAATGCTCCTAGCCGCCGCAGCGCGCAGACCGTGCTGGCCGAAATCGTGGTGGACCTGTTGCAGCTGATGGCGCCGGTGCTTTGTTTCACCGCCGAAGAAGCGTGGCAGACCTTGCGCCACACCGCCTTAGGGCGCGAGCTGGCCCAAAGCATTTTCCTAACGAATATGCCGGCTAACTCGTCGTTCATCCCGGATGTGCGCCTGGAGAAAAAATGGAACGAAATCCGCCGCATCCGCGAAGGCGTACAGAAGTTTTTGGAAGAAGCGCGCGAGAAAAAGATTATCGGCTCGTCGCTGGAAGCCAAAGTCATTTTCAGCACCTGCGACCCGAGCACCCGCGCATTCTTGGAAGAAACCAAAGCGCTCTGGCCCGAAATTGCCATTGTCTCGCAAGTGGAAATCAAGGACGGCAAGGACCCGCTGTTTGTGGAGATCGTCCATGCCACGGGGCACAAGTGTGCCCGTTGTTGGCAGTGGAAGGATGAAGTGGGTACGTTGGGAGAAGGCGATTTGTGTGCCCGCTGTGCCGAAGTATTGGCGCACGAAAATATTTCCGCGGAGCCGGTGCATGGCTAAAGCGCTTTTGTGGATGCGCACGCACAAAACAATGCTGGCGGTAGCGGCTCTTTTGCTGTTTATAGACCGCCTGAGCAAAGTGTGGGCGCTTGTGTATTTGACCGCGCACGGCCCGGTAAAATTAGCCAAGTACTTTTGGCTAAACTATGTGGAAAATACCGGGGCCGCGTTTGGGATGTTTCAAAACGGCAATGCGCTGCTGATTATCGTGATGCTTTTGGTGATCGGCTATGTGATTTACAGTTGGAAAGATCTGGCCAAGTACGGCCGTCCCGCCACGTGGGCGGCGGTGCTGATATTGACCGGAGCGTTGGGGAACCTATACGACCGGGTTACATTGGGATTTGTAGTAGATTTTATAGACTGGCGGGTTTGGCCGGTGTTTAATGTGGCCGACGCGTGTATTACGGCGGGAGCGGTGCTCTTGGGTTATTGTCTGTTGCGCCACCCCTCCAAACAAGAGGAGAAAGCATGAAAAAAATAATTGGTATTGTGGTGTGTGCGCTCATTATGTGCGCGTGTAACAACGAAACAAAACTGTTCAAGCAGGCACGCTTAGCGCAAGCGCGGGGGAATTACCCCAAAGCGCTGGCGCTGTATAACCAGCTGATTAAACAAAATCCCGAGCAAGTCTCTGCTTTGACGAACCGCGGGCTTGTGTGGGAGAAAATGCCCGCCAAAAACGCTGCCGAGAAAGCCAAAAACCTCCAACACGCCGAAGAAGATTTCTTGCGTGCGCTGGATATCGACCCCAACGTCCCCGAAACCAATAACAACTTGGGCGCGTTGTATTTGGATATGGGCCGCGAATTCGACGCCATCCTCTATTTTTCCGAAGCCATTTACAGTAAGCCCAATTATTTCCAGGCGATCTTGAACCGTGCCGTTGCCTACGGAAAATTGCCCGATTACGAAGCCTCCCTTGTCGACTTTGACCGTGCCGCCCAGCTGCGTCCGCATGATTTAGCGTTGCTGTTCAACCGGGCCTTGATGTATTTTGAGAACGGGAAGTACGAAGCCGCGGAGAACGATCTTTCCCACGCCATTTCGCTCTCTCCCGATACAGCTAACTTCTATGTGGAGCGGGCCCGTAACTTTATGAAGATGGACTACCCGGCCGAAGCGTATGACGATTTGACAAAAGCGATCTCCCTCAAACCGGATTATATGCTGGCGTATTACTACCTGGCCGATTTGATGTACCGCAACGGGGATGCCGATTATGCGCTGGGGGCTCTCATTAAAGCCAAAGAGCTCGACAACCAATACGCGCCTACGTATGATTTGATGGGGGATATGTTAGCGATGGAAGACCCGGTATCCGCCATAGCGAACTACAAGGTAGCCCAACAACTCGATCCGAAACATACCCGCAAATACCAGGCCAAGCTCAAAGCGATGACCTCCGCCGAAGGCCGTTACCAGGTGATGTCCGCGCGGTTCTTTCCGCAAGGACGCGGCTATAACTCGAGGGGGGAACGTCGTTCCCGGGTAGCGATGCGTCCTATTCCAACGGGCGTACAGGCTGCCCAGGCCCAAGCGCAAAATGCGCAAGGGGTCCAAGCCCCGGCTAAGTAAAGGAGTAGACACACAGTCGTATGAGTCAAGATGAAGTAGCTAAGTTCGAGCCGGCCGCCCTGTCTGTGCCGTCTGGGAAGTTTACGTACCGGTTCTTTTTGTCGGGTTGTTTGTTGCTTTTGGTGTCGGGGTCCCAACTGTTAGAACATTCGGCGATGGGCATCTTTATATTGGTGCTGATCGATTTATTGTTCTGCGGGGACATCATCTTGCGTTGCGCTGTGAAAGATTTGTGGAACGGGCGGTTTAGTTTGTCTGCGCTGGTGGCCACGTGTACATTGTGCGGGTTTGCTTACTCCGCACTGACGCAATTTAACCTGGCAAATTGGCACGGCCCGGTCACTGATTTGTACGTCTATACCCTGCTGTTAATCACCCTTACGTTGTGGATCGAACGGCGCCTAAGCCGCGAGAAAGAAAAAACACACGTGTTTATTAAAAAGCTCGATGACTTTTTGCCTAAAGCGGGACGCTTGTGCATCGGGCGGCAATTTCGCAAAGTGTTTGCGCGCGAACTGCACCCCGGGGAACTGGTGTTTGTTAAAGTGGGCGAACGCCTCCCGTGCGACGGAATCATCCGCAAAGGCAAAACGTCTATTGACGAGCAGCTCATCACCGGCAACATGATGCCTACCGCCAAGCGCCTGGGTCACCACGTCTATGCCGGCACGCTTAACAAGTCCGACGATATCTATGTGCAGGTTACCGAAACGTTACCCCGCTCGGCAATTATGAGTATCATTGATGCCATTAAAACCAGCGAACGCCATCGCGCCGGGGCACGCAGTTTGCTGGATAGTTACGCAGCCTGGGTGTTGCCGTTTATCGGCGCGTGTGCATTGGGTTTGTACGGCGTATTGCTCCTGCGTCACGGGTTTGCCCAATGGTATAATTACTTGGGCGTATTTTTGTTTACCGCGGCCCTTTTCTGCCCGGTGGCGTTAGCGTTTGCGGTGGTGTTTCCGTCGTTCTTCGCACGCAAGGGCGGGGCACGGCTCAAACTCAAAATCCAAAACTTAAACGCGTTGGAAAAGCTGGTTAATGCCGGCTCGCTCTTGTTTGATAAAACCGGTACGCTTACGTACGGCGAGTTGCGTGTTTCGGGGGTGTATCCCGTGCTCGATGAAGTCAAAAAGCAACTCTTAAAAGCGGTGATCACGGCCGAGCAATTGGTGGACGGGCCGTTTGCCGATGCGGTTAACACGTACGCGCGCGAACATAAAATAAAACCCAACAAGCTCCTGGCGTTTGATGTACTCCCCGGGTTGGGGGTGCAAGCACAAGGGCGCGGTACAAAAATTTTAGCCGGCTCGATCCCGTGGCTTACCGAGCAGGGCATCACCGTCAGCCAAGAAATCCGTGAACAATGCGAAGCGGTAATCTGCGTAGCTGTCAACGGGCAGTACCTGGGGTATTTAACCCTGGCCGACGAGCTGCGCCCCGGCGCGCAAGACATGGTAAAGTTCTTGCACAAACAAAACAAAGAAATTATCCTGGTTTCCGGCGATAACGAAAGCTCTGTTTCCGCGGTCGCTAACGAAGCCGGCATTGAAAAATATAACTATTTTGTACTCCCTAAAACCAAAGCCGAGATCGTGAGCAACTTGCAAGGGTTGGGTCAGCAAGTGGTCATGGTGGGGGACGGATTTAACGATATTATTGCGCTCTTAAAAGCCGATGCGGGCCTGGTGTTTTCATCGGGGAAAAATGTCTACAATAACTGGGTGGACGTTATCATCCGCCGCCACGATTTGGACGGCATACGATATTTGTTTGTAATTCATACAAAGCTGCGCCGCTTGGTGCGCCAAAATGTAATACTGTGTGTGTTGCTCAACGGGTTGTTGGCCGGATGGCTTGTGTGGCAAAGTGCCGCTACGCCGGCCAGTTGGCAAATTCCGGTAGTAGGTGCATTGGCGGTGGTAGCGATTGTTTGGCTAAATTCATTAAGGATGTTACGCATAAAATGACAAAAGATATAGACTTTGGATATACCCAAGACCACGCCCGCAAAAATGCGGATACGGTGCTGCCAGCTATTCAATGCTGGGAAAATCAGTACAAGCGCGACTATGTGGTGCGCATTGAACTGCCGGAGTTTACCTCCGTTTGCCCTAAGACCGGATTGCCGGACTTTGGCACCATTGTGATTGAGTACATTCCCCAGGATTTGTGTTTGGAACTTAAATCACTAAAGTATTATCTCTTGGAATACCGCGATATGGGTATCTTCATGGAAAATATCGCTAACAAAATTCTCGATGACGTTGTGAAAGCGTGTCACCCTAAAAAAGCAACCGTTACGGGAACATTTACGCCGCGCGGCGGTTTGAAATCGGTGATTGTGGCTAGCTATGAACAAAAGTAAACTTGTCTTGTTGTGGGTGCTTACCTTTATGGCCGGTTTGATGGTGGGAGGAGTGTGTATGCGTTCCTATCAAACCGCACACATGCCCAAGACGGCTGCCTGCCCGTCTGCACAAGGCAGCGATTCGCGCATGAAATCGTTGCTGATCAAACTTGAAGAAATGAACGCGTCTGAACAGATTGGCGAAACAGGGGAAGATCATACGCCTAAAAGTTCGGACGAACTTCCCTCGCAGTTGGTACGCAGTGACTTGCCCCAAGAAATTCTGTTGGGACATATGGCCATTTCAAAAAGTGCGGAAGAAAAACCGAGTGGGGTGGTTCTTTCCGACGATCAAGAAACGATTGTTCTTAATTCCAAACTGCCGGCCCAGCAAGTCGCTGACGGTTCGGGCCGCACGCTGATTGAAGCCCCTGTGGCCGTCAAACGTATCCAAAGTTTGGACCAGTACAAAGCGTTCAAGACGCAGGCGCGCGGCAGTTACCCGACGGCTGATTTTGCCAAAGAAGAAGTCATCGTGCTTGAATCTGCCAGCAATCTGCCCGACAACGTATTTGAGATTGTGAAAATTGCGCCGGAGGGGGAAAACCTCAAACTTTTCTACCGTGTCAATGTGTTGGGGTTGGGTGAAAAAATCAACACACATAGCGCGCAGAAAATCAACAAGTCTTCCCTACCTATTATATTAGAGCAAGTATTGTAGGTGTATTAACGACACCGCGAAATTGCGCTTTTACGCACAAAGGGAAAACTGTAAAAGTTTTCCCTTTGTTTGCTTACTGCGATACAATTTCCCAAAACCTGTTTATCTTGGCGTGACTGCCCACTCGTAGTACCTCTCAGTACAACTTCGGGGCACTTACCCGCCAACCTAAAAGCGGTTTTGAAAAATCATCTTGGGTAGCGCAAGTCCGGTGCTAGCCTGCACAGCCAAGGTTTAACGACACCGCGAAATTGCGCTTTATTTTCCTATGTCATCCCCGAATGTCTTAATCGGGGATCTCCTCCTTGCGCTCTTTATCTGTGGTGGGGATTCCGGATCAAGTCCGGAATGACAAATCATTTATTATGTCATCCCCGAATGTCTTAATCGGGGATCTCCTCCTTGTGTTCTTTATCTGTGGTGGGGATTCCCGATTACTACCTTCGGGAATGACACTTTATTTATCGTAACAACGAAATACGCTAAATTGGGAAGAAGAAAATGGCAGCCGATACCCCGGATTCTGTCCCAGCCGATTAGTAAACTGGGTGGTAACCATTACTCTAAGCGGCCTACTTGGTCACGAAGGCGGGCACCTGTGGACCGGCTTGGCCTTGCTCCGTGTGGGGTTTGCCTTGCCACGCTTGTTACCTCGCGCGCGGTGCGCTCTTACCGCACCTTTTCACCCTTACCCTTGCGGGCGGTTTATTTTCTGTGGCACTTTCCGTGGAAATTCCCCCGCCCTTTCGAGCGGCACACTGCCCTGTGGAGTCCGGAAGTTCCTCCCCCTGCGCCGGAATTGGCCGGGGGCGGTTACCTGGCTGCCACTTACATTATACAAAAACCCCCGCAAGGGCTGCGAGGGTTTGCAAAAAACAAACTAGCTAGGGTTACTTGCCGGTAGAGCCAAAACCACCGTCTGCACGGGAAGTATCGCTCAGCTCATCGGCTTGTTCAAAGGTGGGGTACAGGGTGGGCAGTACCACCAGTTGGGCTACTTTTTGCCCGGCTTCAAACACAAATTCCGTATCGTTTAAATTGTACATACACACAATCAGTTCCCCGCGGTACGGTGCATCTACCAGGCCGGCCATCGCCTTGATGCCTTTGCTTTCCACGGAGCTCTTTCCCCAGATAATGCCCGAAGTGTTTTCCGGCAGTTCCACCGCAATGCCGGTATGCACTTTGCTAATACTGCGCGGGGCAAGTACGGTACGTTCCAATGCGAATAGATCAGCGCCTGAATCGGTGGGGTGGGCACGTAGCGGAAGTTGGGCACGCGGGTCTAGTTTTTTTACTTTCATACGCTGGCTCACATCAGTTTTTCAATTTGTACCAGGGCGGTTTGAGCGTATAATTTCTCTTCGTCCGAACCGTTGCCCGATAACGCATTGATTTGCGGGATAAGTCCTTTTAGCAGATGGATATCAAAAGCGCGATCCGATGTATACAAGAAAGAATCGGGGCTGGAAAGCACATTGGCCATGTATGCGCACGCGCGCAATGCGTTGATGCGCTGGTTTTCCTTACCCGAGAGTAAAACATTTTTGAGCGAATTGACGCTGTTGCCCGTCATAAAACCAAGTGCCAAAGCATAGGTGGCGGAAGCCGGTTTTTTGTAGCTGATGTCCAAGCCCTTGAGTGTTTCTTCCAGGGTGGTATCCGGCGAAGAAGCCAACGCAATAGCAATCTGCGTTTGCACCGCGCTGTCATCTTCTTTTTTGGCGCGTTTTAACAGTTGGGCCAACGCTTCGGGGGAGTGCAACGAACCCAACCACGCAACGGCCGAAGCACGCAGTTGCGGATCGGCGGCCGCGGAATATTTTTTCAGCAGGGCGAGTTGTTCTTTGTCTGTTTTAACGACTAAGTGGAACGCACGTTGCGCAAAATTATCGTCGAAAATATACAAGCGCACAATGTCTTTTGTGTGGGAAGCATCCTCGGGGTGAATGAGCCCGTAAGCCGCGGCTACATAGGCGCGCAATACCGGATCTTGCGTGTGCATAGCGTCGGACAAAAGCGGGGAAAGCTCCTCATAGATTGAACCCATGGAAGTTAAAATCACCGCGGAGAAAGCTGCTTTGAGTGCATCATCTTGACGCATAATTTGGCTGACCAAAGCAGGCTCGGATGATTTTTCCGGCGGAATGCGAACCAGGCTGGCCCCGGCGGCGAACACAGTGTTCGGATCTTGCGCAGTGCGGAAAATCGTAAGCACCTGCTGTGTTTCTTGCGCAGTGCGTACAGGCTTTTGTAAAAGCGGTAAAATTTGTTGCAGCGACGTTTGCGAATGCAACGGCGCCGTGAATAAAACAAGTAACCCTGCAGTAATATATTTTCTCATACACTTATTATAACAATTTCCAAGCAAAGACCCCCGCACTTTTTGGGCGCGGGGGAAAAAGAAAACGGGTTTTGTTTATTCGCTTAAAGCTTGGCTTACATGTTCGCGGACGGTTGTGCTTCGGTGAGAAGGATCTGTATCCGGGTTGCTGTAAATATGCAGATCGTTTTCTTTAGAGAGTACTACCATTTTGGTACTTCCCAGCGAAAGTAAAAAACGTAAATGGGTCGTCGGTTTAGCCATAATACAGTACCTCCTTTTGATAAAGATAAATTCTTCCTATACTTATATTATCCTGTTTTTTAGAGATTATGCAAGTGGAATTAAGACCTGGTTGCATGTGGGCCTTTTTTCTAGGCCTGGGCCCGTATTTTTTCTGGGCCCGGTCCTAGGACCTCTTAACTGACCCAGTTGTCCACATGGCTGGGTTGAATTTGGGAACAAATAACCGGCGTGCCCTAAGAGCTGATTTCACCGTCGGGAAATGGGCGAAAACAAGCTGCTGATAGGGCGGGGCAAACAAGAGTTATCCACAGAAAAATCCACTTATCCACAGCCCCCGTGGATTCAGGCAGGTCAAACAAACGGTCAAATTAGGCAAAAAGCGTATAAAACGTAGGGGAAAAGGGTGGTTATCCACAGCTTATTCACACCTGTTGATAAAATAATGTTCTTCCCAATTTGGCGCATTTCGTCGTTGCAAACTCGGTCGGATACCTCCGCGCTCACGCGCGCGTCCCGCCAGTATACCTTCCTCATTTGCGCCTAGAACTGCACCAAATTTGTGTGAACATTTCCGTTGTGCGGGGCGTTTCTCTTGCTACAGGGTGTTCTTCCCAATTTGGCGCATTTCGTCGTTGCAAACTCGGTCGGATACCTCCGCGCTCACGCGCGCGTTCAGTCAGTATACTGCGCACTTTCTTGCTCACGCGCGCGTTTAGGGAATGGCGCGCCCCACAGATTTTTTGACCTCGGGAACGCCCTTCTAAAAAATGCTAGGTATTTTTTTTTACTTTTGCTATAATACAGCTAGGAGGTTGTTATGAAATTAAAAACCCTTTTTTTATTGACGGTAACTTTGGTATTGGGTGCGTGTGCTTCCCAGCAACAGGAAGAAGAAGATATTCCGCGTATGCCGGCGGAAGACCCCAATGTGGTGGCATTGGAAACAGCGAACTACAAACTGTATAATCAAACCCCGGCACAGATGTACCGCTCGCTGAAACTGCCGTCTATCAATTACGATTTTGATTCTATTCGCGCTCCGGAATATGCCTATCCGCTGCTCGACAAAGTAGCCCTGGTGATGCAAGAACACGAAAACTTGCACTTGATCTTACAGGGAAATTGCGATTCCGTAGGGACGGATGAATACAATTACTGGCTCTCGGGAGCACGTGCGGCCGGGTTAAAATCGTACTTGGTAAGCCGTGGAATCAATGCAGAGCGTATCCGCATTCACGCTTACGGCAATACGCGTCCGGTTACCTTGGACCAATCTCCCGAAGGGCGTCGCGCAAACCGCCGGGTGGATATGCAGTTTACTGTGCGTCGGTGGAAATCGATTTACTGATTGCCAACGCAAAAAAACTACGGAGCATCCCTGTATGTTCCGTATTTTTATTGGGATGAAAAATGCTTGATTTGATCAAGGCAAAAAAAGAATCGCTTTCGTTCAAAATAGTGCGTGCGCTGCTGGCAGCTACGTTCCTGGTGGTTCCCCTGATTTTCTTCACGGATCTTACGGCGAATCCGTTCTTCGCACAGAACGTATTACTCTATGTGCTTATCGCCGCGATCTACGGAACGATTGCGTTTCAATTCCTGCGCACCCGCCGCATGGAAGTAACTAAAACATTTTTTGACTTGGCCTTTTTCCTCTACGTCATCTCGTGTGCGATGGGCTGGCTGGTAGCTGTTTCCAGCGCGCCGCAAGTACTGCGCCAGACGTTATTTTACGGATTATTAAACTACGGAACCTTGCTCTTGATCGTAGCGGTAGGGGCGTATATGATCAGCAAAAACGTAGTGTTTTCCGGCACTATCGAAAGCAAAACCAATTACATTTTACTGTTCTTTGTGTGGGGAGGACTGTGGTACTTGGCCCCGTTGCTTAAAACCAATCCTTCGTCGGAAACTTTCTTTGCGCAGCTGTGGGATTGGTACGCAGTAATTCTGTGGGGATTGGGGATTTGGCTGGGCATGCGGGTGCTGAAAAAACTCACGCAAGAAAATATTTTTGTGCTCATTTTTGTAGCCGTATTTTTGGCTTGTTGTTACGGCGTGTTGCAAGCGTTAGGGCTCGACTTTTTGTGGCCGTTTGAAATCAACCAGTTTGCTACGCGCGCGTTCTCCACATTTGGAAACCCGAACTTCCTTTCTTCGGCTGTCGTTATGTTGCTGCCGGCGCTTCTGGTTTACTACATGCGTACCGATAGCAAAAAAGATTTCTTTGTCTACGGACTCTTGGTGCTGGTGTATGTGTTGTACTTATCGTTTGGGTTGGCGCGTTCGTGCTGGATTGGCGCGGTGTGCGGGCTGTTTATGATGTGGATGTTTGGCACGCTCCGTTCGCTGATTTGGCAGCGCAAAGGACGTGTGTTTTTGTTGGCACTCTTGGCGGTGGGAGTGGCGTATAGCTCTATCTACATGCCCGGCCCCGGCGATGCCATTAGTCCCGTAAAAAACCGTGTCAGCGAAATGCGCGATATCAAGTTAGAAGATGTTTCCCTCAACGTCAAGAAAGAGCGCATCTTTCAATCGTTGCACCAACGCTTGCTGATGTGGGATACGTCCAAAGAAATCTTTTTAAGTAAACCTGTGCTTGGCAGCGGCGTGGGAAATTATCAAATGGCGTTTGCGCAAAATCAACCCAAGACGCTCGTGAAATATCCCGAACTGCGCAACTTAAAAACAACTACCAACGCCCCGCATAACGAAATCTTATTTCAACTTGCCCAGGGCGGTATGGTAGGGGTGGGGCTTTTCTTATTCATGTTCATGGTGCTGTTTTTAGAAGTGAAAGATTTTGCCGCGCACAAAAAAGAAGGCGATAAAAAACAATTACTGCAAGCAATTTTTTGCGGCATTTTGGGAATGCTCGTCGATAATATGCTCAACATTTCGTTGCATGCCGTAGTCCCGGCATTTATTTTTTGGTGGTTAGTGGGGGCGGAAGTAAGCGGGGTAGGAAAAGAAGAAAGTAAAGTTTCCATCGTCGCAAACCCAGCCACTAAAGCCGTAGCGCTTACTATTTTGGCGGGTTGTGTAGCCCTGGTGGTATGGCAGGGCGTGTGGTTCGCCAGCGAGTATGAAAGTTTTGTCGGCCAGAAAAAAATTGCTGCCAAAAATTATGACGGAGCCGTGCGTAATCTTTCCACTGCGTTGACGCTTTATCCGGCTAATACAGAGGCCGGTTTCCGTCTGGGGCAAGTGCTGTTGCTTCAACAAAATTACAAAAAAGCGTTAGCCGTTTTTGAGAAAACATTGGCTGCGGCTTCGTATTACGAAGAAGTATATTATCAGGCGGCATTGGCGGCGTTGGGCACCGGGGATACCAAAAAAGCCGTGCACTATTTGATGGATCATTTGCGGTTGCATCCGTATCACTTGCCAGCCTACAAACTCTTAGCCAACTTGCTTTACGAGAACAGCATTTACGCCGGGGATGAAGAACGTGCGATGTTGGAAAAAGGCCTGGCGCTTTTTCCGTATGAAACGCAGTTGTGGTTGCAAACGGGAGAACTTTATCAAAAACAGGGCGACCCTGAATATGCAAAAAATATTTATTTGCGCGGGTTGGAAACAGATACGCTAAGCAAAGAGTTACTTACGCGCTTGTCAAAAATGTATCCGCAAACGCAAGAATATCCGTCGATCTTAACGCAAGCGCAACGCTTGCAAACCTATCAGGATAAAGTAACTAAATTTGCCAAAATGTCTGTGCCTAACCAACACAAATTGCGCGAACAAGTGGAAGAATATGTGACGCAATATCCCGAGGATATGGATGGACATATTTTGCTGGCGCGTGTGCTTTCGCTGGGTGGAAATGATTTGAAATCGGAAGAACAATTGCAACAAGTGTTGCGCCAACATCCCGATAATTTGTGGGCTAATTTAGCGCTGTCAAGTTTGTATTATCAGGCGGAAGATTTAGACGGTGCGCGCCGTGCTTTGGAGAATGCTTTGTTCTACTATCCGGATAGCGCCGTGGCGCTTACCCGTCTGGAAAAGTTAAATAAAATGCGTGAAAAGTCATAAAAATTTTAGTACAATTTTCGAGTGGTAAAAAAGTCGTAAAAAAGAAATAAATTGCGAACGAAAAAAATGTCTTTACAAATCGCACGAAATTGCTATAATACCTGTATCGGCGTGTGATTGTAGAAACAATCCCAACGCAAGGAATGTGTATCTCATGAGTGAAATGAAAAAACCGTTGTTGTATGTACTAGTACTAGTGGGCGGATTGTTGTTCGTAGGAGATATCGCCCGGGCCGCTACTTCGGCAGAAAAATCGTTGCAGAAAGGGATCGAAGCCTTCCGCAAAAACGATACGGACAAAGCCATGGATTATTTTGTGGACGTGTTGATGAATGGAACTGCTGCCCAACAAGCACGCGCCAACAATTACATCGACGCCATTCACAACAAAATCGGTGGCATTGAAACGCCTGTAGAAGTAGACTTGACCTTTCCGGAACAACCCACGCAAACGGTAGTAGATCCTGCCAACAATTTGGCGAACTATGGGACGGAACGTTTGAACACGCTCGCGACCCAAGCCGAAAATGCTATGCAGGAAACAGCTGACCTGTTTGAGGATGGTTCCCGATCGTTGACTGAGCAAATTGAAGCTCGCCAGTTGGAAGGATATCTTACCGAAGAGCCGGTCAAACAACCGGTTACACAAGCCGAGCCAACACCAACGCTCGAACCGCTTATCCAACCTGTACCATCTGTGCAGCCGGTGCAACAAACCACTAACTTAATCCCTACGCAGGAAGAATTGGATGCGCTAGTGCAACCCGCTGCGGCTACGCAAACAACGCCGGTTGTTTCGACTCCGGCCGCTTCTACCACCACCGTACCTGCTCCGCGTTTGCGCCAAATGAGTGATCCAACAGAGGCTCCCGTTGCGTATGCAGAGCCGTTGGTGGATACGACTTCTTATGTAGAACCCGCCGTGCAAACAGTGACGTATACAGAGCCGGCAGTGGATACGATTTCTTATGCACAACCCACTGCGCAAACAGTGGCTTATGTAGTACCTACTACGTATACGGAGCCGGTTCAATCGGCTTCCGGAACGTATACAGAGCCCGTTACTTATACGGCTGTTCCCGCCGCTACAACGTCTACATTGACCTCTTCTACGTTTGCTGATTTGACCAGTGATTCTGCCATCAGCGCACGTAATTTGTATACGGCTCAGAAATTGCAAAGCATGACCGAAGAAGCGGAACACGCACTCAAAAGCGCCCCCGGCGTACACTTATATCTGCGCGAGGATGGACGCCCGGATGCAATTGATGTAGATGACGGGGTTTTGTTTAAAGGAAATTATTTTCGCTCGGATTCGTTGGATACACTCAATTATATTTATGAACTCTTAGCACTTACGCAAGGTGCTAGTTATACAATTTTACCATCCGGTTCTTACACGGATGATGTAACATTAGCCGGTATTCGCCAGGCGATGGCCTTGAAATCTTATTTAGTAAAACGTGGTATCTCAGAAGGTAAACTTTCTTATAATATGGGGCTAGTGAATGAAGAAGTCCCCGCCAAATTTTCCAATTTAAAAGGTCTTTCGATCGTATTTGACTATGATGCTAAATTACCCACGCGTTTATTAGATAACGAAAATAAAGAAACTGCCCCGCTTTTGAGTATGGCCATTGTACCGCCTTGCCGCGCCATTGACCGCGCTTTAGGGGAAGCGTATGCGATTGATTTTTCCGTGTTGGAGACTGTCTCCCCGTTGGATAACTGGGTATTGCAAGTAATCTTACATGGACGTGACGGTAAATATTATGTAGTACGTCAGCTGGAAGGGTTCTCCCCGGTCTACCATCAAATTTTATGGAACGGACGTAAAGGAATTATCGGACCGGAACTTCCGTGCGGTAAATATACGGTTGTACTTACAGGGATCGATTTAAAGGGTAATAAACAAGTGTTACGCCGCCGCTTAATTGTAAAATGTGCCGAAACAGTGCAAACGACGGGCTCTTGCCAAGAAGGTAAATGCCCGGCGGTAGTTAAGGCTGCTACAACTAAATCCACCGTGCTCAATTATAAATCCGCACGTTTGTGGAAGAAGCCCGGCCGCATTATGCGGGATGCACAAACCAAAGTAGAACAAAAGGTGGAGCAAACCGCGCAACAAAACGTAGCCGCACAAAGCACGGCTACGGCAGACATGCAAGCGCAAGGAACAGCTACAGGTACCAGTGATAGTACCTATACACATACGAAGACAGTTCGCACCATTGTGACGACGGATAATACGCCGGCAGAAACGGTGAGCTCTTCTTCGTCATCGTCATTTTCTTCGTACTCTTCGGGCGGTGAAGTAAGCTTGAAAGACGTAGAAGCGAATCCGTACGATATTCCATATGAGGAAGAATATTACGAAGAAACGGTAAGATAAGGGGAACTTGGGATTATGAATTTGTCGGAAATCTTAATCGGAAACAATATGGGCGCCCACCCGGACTGTTTGGGTATCTATATTGGTATAGACGAAATTTATGTGGCACAAAGCACAAAGCGCGATAGCGGCGTAATGCTTGAATCGCTGATTCGCGTGCCTGTGAATATTGTCGACAAAGGACGCTTGAAACCGGCGGACTTAAATGAAACGTACTTCACCATGGATAACTGGCTGGATGCTTTAGGCAGAGTGACGGCCAAAAAAACCTGGAGTACAAGCAAAGTAGTTGTCAGCTTATCCCCGGAATTCTGCCTGTTACGTCACTTTGTTGTGTCCGTTCCGCTTAAACGCAAAGAGTGGGCGGAAGGAATCCCCAACGAAGCCCGCAAGTACATCCACTTCTCTTTTGATAAGGCTTTGTACGCGTATCATGCCTATGAATTTGAAACCGCAACGACCAAACAAAAACGCTTGGGCGTTATCTTCGCGATGACCACCCAAACCATCATTGAACGCTTAAAGAAAGGGCTCAAGTCGCTGGGGTTTGATCTTATTTCCGTAGAGCCGGATTGCTTGTCCCTGGGGCGTGTGTTTAGTGATAACGATAAAGAAGCAATTGAAAAAGAAGGACGCATTTATTCCTTCTTTGGCAAAGAGCGCGCCAGCTTTGTGTTCTTGGATGGGGTGGCTCCGCTTGTGGGGCGTGAAGTGGAAATTTCCGGATCGCTGCCGGCGGAAAGAAGACGTTTTGAAATTACCAACAGTACCGAATTTATTGCCAAACAATTAGAACGCGATCCGTTTGAAGAAGCGGTTATCATGGGTTATAACACGGATCAATGGCGTGCTGCGCTGGAAGCAGATGCGCGCAAACCGGTCCGTTCGTGGGATTTAAAGGAAGTGTTCGGTATTGAAACTAAATCCGTGGGAGAAATGGCAGCCATTGGGGCCAGCGGCAAATTCTTCAACCAACGGGTGCCGGATATCGATTTTACCAAAGGGAATCGTCTAAGCGCGCGTGAGTTTAACGCCAGCTGGATGATGTGGAAAATTGTGTTAGTGGTGTTGGCTGTTTTGTTATTGTTGTTGGGCAAGAGCTATATGGAGCTGTTCTTGGCTAACTACCAATATAAGAAAAAACAAAGTACCACTACCAATGTATTGGAAGATTTTAAAGGACTTTCCGCTTCGCAGCTTAGCAGTAACCTAAGTAATATTAAAGCGCAAAACGATACGCTGACTACTGTGTACGGAAATACGCCGCTTATGACCCCTATTTTGGTGGCAATAGCAAACTCGATGCAGCAGAATATGTGGCTTACCCGTATATCTTATACGTCCAATTTCCCATCCGCCCGCAGAGGGGAAGGGAATTTGGAAATAGCCGGGGTTATTTCATCGGGTAAAGAAAGCGGGGAGGACTTGATTATCGGCGGACGTTTTAAAGAAGCGTTGGCGCAACAGCGGGAGCTTTCTGTGCTGTGCCGCAATGCAAATATACGTTATGCCCAAGGGGCCAGTGCAGATGGCAAACGCGGGGCATCGCCGGAAACCAAGTTTTCGCTTGTGTGTAATCTTGTAAGCGGAGGGGAGAATTAACATGGCGTTTGATTTTAATAAATTAAAAGAACGTTTTTCCCGTTCAAAAACCGGCGAGGCCTCGGCAGAAGTAAAAGAGGTCATCGTAGATACAAAGCCCGTTAAACAGTCTGCCCTGAGTAAGAAGTTAGCACCTGTAAAGCAAGGGTTGGCGGATATTAAAACCGCACTTGACGAAGGAAACATCAAGTTGTTTTTGAAACAGATGGCGGTAATTTTGTTTGCTTGTTGGGGAGCATGGCGATTGATTGGAGAGATGTCTTCTAAGAAAGCAGTTATCAAAGATCATATGTCCGCTATCGCCTTGCAACAGACCCACCAAGATGATTACTTGGAGAATAAGGAACGTCTGTTACGTTTGGAGCCGTTATTTCCGGATATGGACAAAAAGAACGAGTGGTTAATTAAAACTTTGATGGGTGCATTCGGTACGCACGATATTCAGGCCGATATTAACGGAAACGCGGTAGAAAGTGCGGAATCGAACTATACCATTATGTCGCAAGAAGTTACTTTCCGGGAATCGTTTGCCAACTTAGGCCGATTTATGGCAGATATAGAAAACGGGGGGGATTTCCTGCGTGTTTCCCAACTGAATATTACAAAGTTAACGGATGCAAATTCATTGGGGAAAAATTCGATCAATTTGCGTTTTAATACCGTATTTCCCAAAGAAAAATATGGAAAGCGTTTGTTTAAAGATTATGACCAACAAATAAAGAAAATTGAGGAAGAATCGGCCGCGTCCTCGGCCAAAGAAGAAAATCGAGGTAAGGGTGCTGCTGCTCCGGAAGCGGAAAAAGCAGCGACGGATTCTGCCCCGGTCACAGCTGTGGGGGGTAAAGCAAATGCATCTTAATAATAAAGCCTATTTCATCATGATGTTGGCCGGCTGGATGGCCTTGGCCGGTACCGTGTTGCAAGCTCAAACCGGAACCCAGAAGTCAACCAGACGTACCCGAAGCAGACGAGCTGCTGCGGGCCCCTCTCTGGGCGTGCAGAAAGTACACGTTTCGTTTAACCCTTCCAAAAAACGCGACCCGATGCTTTCGTCGGATGATTTATTGCTCTTAGATTACCGGGAAAAACAACGTTTAGCTGCAATAGAAGCTGAACGCAAGCGTAAAGAGGAAGAGGACCGCAAACGTCGTGACGAGGAAGAACGTAAGCGCCGGTGGGAGCTGATATTACTTAAAGATCCGTCCATTGTAATACGTGATAAAATTAAAATCGACGGTATTATTGACAAAGAAGTGTGGATCGGTGGCAAACTCTATACCATTGGAAATACGTATATGGGGGCCAAGATCGTGGACGTAGGGTCCGAGACGGTTACGTTCTCATACAAGGGACAAAAATTTGTTAAGAAGGTAAAACTGTAAAAATAATAGATGTTCATTTATAGTAGTAAACTCACATAGGAGGAATGATGACAAAACGTATAGTTGTAATATTCGCAAGCGTAGTTGCCCTAGGGCTTGCAGGCACGGCGGTCGCTCAACAAGAACGCCAGTTGCTCCCTAGCGACGACTCGATTGCTTTGGTAGATAACGGGGCAAAGGCATCCACTGTCGCGGAGGACTTATATAAAGAGGTAGAGTTGCAATCCCCATTAGATAGAGTAGTATCTATCCGGGTGGCTAATGTGCCGATATCGGCTTTCTTAAACAGCATTACTACCCAAGCCAAGATCAACTTTATTATGAGCGAAGAATTCGCGAATAAAAAAGTGACGGCGTCTTTAACCCGCGTAACCGTGCGTGAAGCACTTGATACCTTGCTGCGGGTACACGGATTGGCTTATCAACGTATCGGTAAAAGTGACAGTTATGTAGTCACCAAGCGTTCCAACGACGCCCCCGATACGATTACCAAAATCTATACGCTTAGTTACATTTCCTTGCAAGGGCTTGGTTCCGCGCAAAGCGAATTGAACAGCATTATGCCGCAAAATGTTTCCAGCGGGGTCGGATCGGATTCCACCTGGGGCCAAAGTGGCATGACTAGTACGGGCAACGGCAGCGATTCTTATGCCACCGGTTCTACTATTACCGGGATTGTAGGGAGCATGCTCTCGCCTGTAGGTAAAATTGCAGTAGACCCGCGCACCAACAAGCTCATTATTACCGATGTGCCGGAAGTTTTCCCGCAAGTAGAAAACATCTTGGCAGAGCTTGATATTAAACCTCCACAGATTTTAATTGAAGCCCAAATTGTAGAAGTGAACAAGACCAGCGGTCTTAGCTTAGGCTTTGAATATGGCGGTAGCGACGGCGTGTTAGCTTCTGTCAAAGCTCCGCAACGTGAATTGTATTCCGAATACTTCCACGGTAAAAATTCGAAAGGTGATAAGATACATGGATGGGAGTGGATTTTCCCTAGATCCGACGAAGCAGGGGAGGAATCTGAATCCGGCGGGGATGCTTCTGACAGTAACACTAACTCCAGCGCCGGTGTATTAAACCTCTCTGCGTTTAACATTGTGCTCAAAGCACTCTTGACCCGCGGCGAAGCAAAATACTTAGGGAAACCCAAAGTGGTTACCTTGAATAACAAAACCGCTACGATCACCACTTCTACGGATGCCACGGTAGGCCGCACGGTAACCGATTCTGGCAGCACCACTGCCACGGCTACTACAACGACCTCTGCCGAACGTAAACGTGTAGGTTTGACCTTGCAAGTAACGCCGCAAGTCAACCGCGAAGGATATGTAACGTTGTTTGTACAACCGACTTATTCCGATGTAGTAAGCTCCGGGTTTGACTGGGCGCTTGATACCACCACGCGTGCTGCTTCTACGTTAGTACGTGTGAAAAACGGACAAACGGTTGTGATCGGGGGGCTGTTGACTTCCCGTGAAACTGACCAAACCCGCAAAGTACCGCTTTTGGGTGATATCCCGGTGCTTGGGTGGTTGTTTACCAGCCGCGCGAAATCGAAAAGCACGACTGACTTAGTCATCTTTATTACACCGACCATTTTGGCCGAGTAAGTGTGAGTTTGTATACCTGCCCTCATAGAGGGCAGGTATACGTATATTGTTGTACAAGGGGATTGGGAAATGGCAAAACAGTTAGATGAAATTTTAGTAGATCAGGGTGTTATTACTCCGGAGCAAAGCAAACATGCACAGTTGTATGCTAAGCAGAATAATGCCACGATAGCAGAATCCATCTTGCAGTCAGGTTTTGCCACAGAAGAACAGGTGACGATGGCCCTGTCTAAACATTTTTCAATTCCGTATGCTTCTAAAGAGAACGGCATTTTAGTGCCGGAACGAGAACAAAACCTACAGGAAATTATCCCCGAAAAATTTGCCCGTGACAATATGGTCGTCCCGTTGTTTATGGAGGATGATTCCCTGGCTGTTGCCCTGTTGGACCCTACCAATTTATTTGTTATTGAAAATATTAAGATGATGTCCGGTAAGCAGGTGCAGCCGTTCATTACGTCCAAGTCACAGTTGTTAGCGGTTATCGATGGTTTTTACACGAATAAAAACCTGTTGGAAGAAGTTCTTAACGAAACCATACACGCCGGGCCGGTGGATGTTACCGCGGCCGATGAAGAAGAAGTAGAAGTCAGCGGGGTGCTGGACCTGGATAAAATGACCCCGACGGCTTCCCAGTACGTTAAACAGGTAAACGCTATTTTACGTCAAGCTATTTCCGAGCGTGCCAGTGATATCCACTTGGAATTATTTGATGAGCGTGTCAGCTTGCGTTTCCGCATTGACGGTTCGCTTTATGAGCGTACTGCGCCTGCCAAAGACGCTGTAAATGCTATTATTTCCCGTATTAAGATTTTGTCTAAATTGGATATCGCTGAAAAACGTTTACCGCAGGACGGTAGTTTTACCATTCGCTTTCAAAACCGTTCCATCGAAGTCCGTGTGTCTGTATGTCCTGCCGTATACGGGGAAAAATTAGTGCTTCGTATTTTGGATAAAGGAACGGGGGAACTTAACATTGATAAACTCGGTTTTGAACCGGCGCAAAAGAAAGCCTTCTTGGAAGCGGCCAATTTGCCGCACGGGCTTATCTTTTTGACCGGGCCTACCGGATCCGGTAAATCTACCACCTTAAACGCGGTACTGACTACCATTCGTACCAGTGAACTCAATTTTATGACGTTGGAAGACCCGGTCGAGTATAAATTGTCGGGTATTAGCCAGGTGCAAGTGAAACCGGCCATTGGGCTTACCTTTGCGGCGGGGTTACGTTCTTTCTTACGTCAAGACCCGGACGTCATCCTAGTGGGGGAGGTCCGCGATAATGAAACCGCCGAAGCGTGTTTGAAAGCGGCTCTAACCGGTCACTTAGTGTTTTCCACATTACACACGAACGATGCCTTGGGGGCTGTTCCCCGTTTGATTGATATGGGGATGGAACCGTTTCTGTTAGCCAACTCACTTGCATTGGTGGCTGCGCAGCGTTTGGTGCGCGTGTTGTGTCCGCATTGTAAAGTGCCGCATATTCCCGACGGAGCCATGATGGAAAAGATCATCCGCGAAGGCCATTTAAATCCGCGGGAGCGCAACTCGTGGACGTTCTTTAGGGCGGTGGGTTGTCCGCGTTGTTTTAACACGGGCTACATTGGCCGGCGCGCTATTTACGAAGTGTATCGCATGACGGAAGAAATGCGTAATATTATTTATAAGACGCAAGATTTAATTGAATTACGCAAGGCAGCCGTCCGCTCCGGCGCGCTTAATTTGCGTGCGAACGGATGGCATAAAGCAATTCGCGGAATTACAACCGTGGATGAAATTTTGAATATTACAACGGCGGATGAGTAAAGTCGTTTTTAGAGGGTAAATTATGCCAAAATATACATACAGAGTAAGAGATGCACAAGGCAAAACGTTTACAGGTTCTTATGTGACCGACAGCATCGACCGCTTGCGTGCGGCGTTGCAAAACAAAGGGTATTTGGTATTGGATATTTCCGAGGCGACGGGGGGATTGTTCTCCTCCGGGGTATCTACCACGCGGCGCAAAGGCGGAAAAGTACCCGGACACGTATTAGCCTTTTTCGCGGAGCAATTATCTACGTTGATTGCCGGCGGTGTACCCCTGGTGCGTGCTGTATCGTTGTTAGGCCAATACTCTGCCAACCCTACCATGGGAATGGTGCTGATGCAAATTGCGCACGATATTTCGGGCGGGCAGTCTTTGCATGAAGCCATGGCGCAACATCCTAAAACTTTTAACCGTGTGTGGGTTTCCCTAGTGGAGGCCGGAGAAATCGGAGGCCAAATTGCCGAGACGCTGATGCAGTTGTCCATCTATACTAAAACACAAGAAGGGATGAAGAGCAAAATCATTACGGCTATTACTTACCCGGCCATCTTGGTAGTGGCTTCTATCGGCGTTCTTATTTACTTTATTGTGGGAATTGTACCTACATTTGCCCAGATCTTTGCCGACTTTAACTTGACGTTACCTACGTTAACGATCATTGTGTTAAAAGTATCCAGCTTGCTTACCAACCACGCTATCGCCATCATTTTGGTATTGCTGGTTTTGTTCTTCGGCTTTCGTTTCTACACGCATACGCCCGAAGGCCGCAAGCGTTGGCACTCGTTTCTTTTAACCATGCCTATTTTCGGCGGATTCATCAGTAACATTTACTTCGACCGTATGCTTGCCACGATGGCTACATTATTGCGCAGCGGTGTAACTATTTTGAATGCTATTGGCGTATTGGAAGAATCGTTTGAAGGAAACGTGATTATTCAAAACGCGCTCAAGCAAGTCCGTGCCGAAGTGGCAGCCGGGCAGTCTATTTCCGATTCATTTGCTTCCACGGGGGCGTTCCCCGGGTTAATGACAGAAATGATGAGAATGGGTGAAGAGTCCGGTAAATTGCCCAATATTATTCAAACACTTGCTAAATTCTATGCCGATAACGTAGAGCAGTTTATTGCCCGTTTTTCGGCGGTGATCGACCCCATATTAATTGTCAGCGTGGGTGTGCTGATTGGTATTATTGTAGCGTCTATTTTCTTACCAATCTTCAAGTTGTCTCAAATCGGTAGCTAAAAAACTGCGCTGGGGCCCTTGACAAATTAGCTTTTATGCACCATACTTAAAGCAGGGGCCTAGGGAGACTGTTTATGTTACACAGAAAAGGTTTTACATTAGTAGAGATCTTGTTCGTGCTGATTATTATAGCCACGATTGTAGCCTTTGCCGTTCCGTCCTACAACCGGACCAAACAACGGGCTCGCTACGAAGCGGCCGTAGGTATATTGGTTACCGTGGGCAACGCTGTTCAAGCTATCAATCGGGATCTTAGGGATATTGGCTCCAATGTGCAGCTGCCGATAGATGGGGATTTCACTCAGGTGGTGGATAGCAATGTTGAAATGGGAAACGAAACCTTTTCGCACTTTATGGAGAACTGTAATGATGCGAACTGTGTGCTAGGGGCTATGTATCAGAAATATCTGCGAGAAGAAATCCCGGCGGATACGGGGTATCGATTCTTTGCGGTGGATGGTAATTCCAGTGCGTGTGACAGGCTGTGTAGCGGTATTGCGTGTATGTGCTCCCAGTTTGCAGCAAGTGATAGCATGGTGCCTGCGTGTTTCTACGGTGCCAATATGTTTGCGGACGGGACCATTGAAAGGATTAAACTGCCTTCTTGCGGGAGAGATTAATTTACGAGGGATATTATGAGCAGTCAAAAAGGATTTACCTTAATGGAATTATTAATTGCCGCGGTGATTATTGGTACGCTGGCGCTGTTTGCTATGCAATCTTTTAGGGGAACTTCTGCGGATATCCGTATACAAGATGCCCAGAACCGCGCCAGGATTGTTGCCGTAGCTGCCCGTCAATTTTTGATGGATTATCGCGCTGCCGCAGACAACGTGCCAGAGGATAATCCGGGAAACCCCATGGGGGAGGTAGGAGCTCCTCAGGCCGGCGATTGCAGCACCGCCGTTCTTTCACTGCAAAATTTAGTAAATTGCGGGTACTTGGAATTTCGCCAGTATGCTGCGGAAATACGGGATGAGAATGGGGATCCCTTAAGCAATTTTGTTATGTATTTTAGGAATACGCACGATGGTACGGTTTGTATTAGAGGTGATAACGCCAAAATTACAGATGGCAATACATACTGTACAAATGGGGAAACGGTTTCTTTACAGGGAGCGTTATGAATAACAAAGGTTTCACATTAATGGAAATTATGGCCGTATTGATGATTTTAGCCGTGGTGGTTATGTTTGCACTCCCCGGCATACGGGCCATTCGTGATGAAATTTACTACTACCAGGCAAAATCGGCTGCGGTTAAAATGGCCGATGCCATGCGTTCGTATTATCAGGGAACAAAAGGAATTCGCGTTACTGGAGAGATTCAGGGAAGGACCACCAACGCTGCGGGAGCCGAAACCACCACAGTAATGGATGCGGCAAATAATGTGGGATGCAATAACAATGTGTTTTCGGGCATCCCCGCCGGTGCGATTGGCCAGCAAAATTTGGCCCAACTATTTGCCTGTGATTATTTGTTGACGAAAGATTTTGCCGGGTTGCCTTATCTATTTGAAGCCAACGACGCGCTATTTAATAATAATATTTTAGTAAGAGCTACCGGGCTGGCGGAGGCTAAAAGGCATGCAGAGGACTCGTGGTGTGTGTATAGGGATTCCAGCGTAGCGGAATGTAATAATAATTGAGTAAGCGTATGAAAAAAATATTATCAAATAAAGCGGGTGTAACTGTATTGGAAGGGGTAATTGCCTTGGGGCTTTTGGCCTTGGTAACGGCCGGGGCTTTTGGCGTGTTGTTGGCGGCTTCCCGCCAAACTACACGGCCGGATGTGCGTGAGGAAATGATTTTAGCCGTTGAAAAAGCAAGTAATATGCTTAAAATATATACGGGTGTTACAGATACGAGCATCATACCGGGGTCGTTTAGAAACGGATTGTGTGGCACAGACGCAACTCCGTTAGATAATGGCGAACACAACATTGCTTGTCAATTGCCTCCTATTTGTGACAGAACAGTAGTGGGCGGAAGTCCTCGTTCTACCTTTACTTATACGGTCGATACGTCTAACGGTAGAATTACATTCAACATTACGTGCAATGGGTATATGTTATGAACAATAAAAAGGGTTTTACGTTAATGGAAATTTTGCTGGCGGCCTTGATTGTGGGCGTGATTGGTATCGCGTTGGCTGCGCTTACCACCGCAGCAGTGCGTGAGAGCGGCGTGGGGCGTAGTCACGCCGTGTTGCGTCAACAACTTTCTGCAGCGTTGAGTCAACTTCGCCAAGATATCGCCCAATCCACTGAGGCACGATTTGATGGTGAAGGCCGGCTTTGGTTAACGCAAGAACATGCGTTGGGGCCTAATCACAACCTGCACACCATTATGTATTCCTTTACGCCGGGGGAAGTAGCAGGTGTAGGCGAAAATAGTACGACAGGGGGGGTTATCAGACGCCAGACCTTCGATAACGACGGGAACACTCTTCTAAACGAGACTTGGCTTGGTAACGTAAAGAGGATTGCTAGTGCGGATGGTACTTTTGTTTCACCGCAATTTGCCGCAGTGAACCCAGGCAGTGATGAGATTCGTGCTGTGTTGGAGGTGAGCATTATTGTGGAAGTCCCCACGCAGCCGGTTGTGAATGAGACGGTTATAGAAAGATTTTTCTTGCCGCAAGGGGTTTCGATACAACCCTCGGGAGCGTAAAGAATTATGTATAAGTTAAAGTTAAATAAGCGGGGCGTTGCTCTTTTGCAAGTACTTATTGTTTCAGCAATATTGGCGGGATTGGCTACTATGATTTTGCGGGTAGTGATGTCTCGCGCGACGGCAGCTCATAAAGTTCGCCAGACGGTACTATCACAGATGATGATTGAATCCTGCATGAACGAAGTAAACAATTTGTGGATGACGGATCCTGATGATGGTGATCCTATGCCGGCTGAGAAATATGCTGCTTTCTTGGGAGAATGCAAATTTCCCACCGCAGGTGCGGCGGCGAATCCGGCGAACGGGGAGGATCAACATACTTGTGCAAACGTCAATGGCAGCTTTGACATTGGCATAACGGCTACAATTGCAAGAGTGGATGCCGCCAATCCGAATCCGGATGGTATTCCGTGTCAAATAACTTACAGCATAGAACGCGGAGTTACTAATCTCTAACCAGGGGGAATATGCGTAAGGGATTGCTGGGTTTATTAATCGTAAGTACAGTGGGTGCTTGGGCGCAAAGTACGGGGCAGCCGGACTTTATTACCAAGGCTCAGTCGGGGGCGCAACCCCCTGCTTCGTCCGTAGATTTCTTGCGCCAAACTATACAAGAAGATTCTCCCTTTGCTGCCCCAGTTTCAAAAACTGCTAAAAAATCGCCCAAACGGTCGAGTTCTACCACAGCTTCTACCACTACAGTCTCGACTACCACAGCCTCTACCACTACGGTTGCTAAACCGGCTACGCCTGTTACGGGCGCTAATACACTGGACATGCCGCTTACCATCGGGGGGACAAATACCTCCGTTCAGACCCAAGTAGCACCGGTTGTTAAAAAAACGGCCCCTAAACAGGTGACTGTTATTTCGACCACGCCGGTGGTTACCGTTATTTCTACGGATACCGCTACGGCCGAACCAGCCGATACAGGCGAAGAAGATGCCGCCGATGCCGAGCTTGAATACGCCATGAAAATGTTGGAAAAATCAAAGGAAGAAGCCCAGTCTGGCCGCGTAATTCCGCCTTCGGCTGCTAAAAATCGGCCCGCTAAAGTGCCGACAGCTAATAAAAAATTTAATCCCAATTCCTTTCGCCCGGGGGTAGAGTGGATCCCTTCCAAAAGTACTCACTTTAACATTTATACCCAAAAGCCGGAAGTCACCATGGGCTCGGCCAATATGTCCCTTACTTTTGAGACCGCTTACAATATGCTCAGACGCTTTATTCCGTGGATGATGACGGATAAAGTACGTGCGTTTGTCTACCAGGATCATAATTCTTACCTGCGCTATGAGCCCGAAGCTAAGGCCTGGTCGCGGGCGATTTCATATCCCACGCGCGGGGAAATTGTTGTCTATGATGAACCCGGGCATACACGTGAACTGCAGGAAGTATTTGCGCACGAGCTGACGCATATCTTTACCCAGCAATTTTTTGATAAGCATAATACGGGCCGCATTATGACGCCTACGTGGTTGGATGAGGGACTGGCCGTGTTTGTGGAAGACCAGATGCTTGCTTCCGGCAACCACCGAGGAGGCCCGTGGGACCAGGACTACCGTACTCTGAACTTTGAGCGCGATCCCAGCACGGTAGCTAATTCGTTTAGTTCCAAGTCTATGTTTGGCGGCTTTGGTAAAGCCAAATCGTTTACTCCGCCAAAATATCGACAAGAACAGTCTATGGGCCCGCGCCGCGGACGACCAGTGCGTCTGCAGCCGTTTGAAGAATTCATGCAGGAGGGCTCCCTTGATGCTGCGGAGGGACGCGGACAGGCCAGTGTGCAACGATGGTATCTACAGGCTTATTTGATGGTCCGCTTTTTGCTTAATCCCGGCGGGGGGATTTCTCCGTCCAACCGTATGCAGTTTGAGCAATTTACGCGCTTAATTGCGCAAGGAGAAGCCGTGCGAAACCCGTCTACCGGATTTCTGGTAAAAGATGCGCGCGGTAAGCAAGTTTACGAGCCATACTCCGTAGAGAAAGCGCTGCTGAAAGTGTATCGCTATAATAACATTGCCGCATTTGAAGATGCGTTCTGGCGTTGGCTGGATAAATAAAATTTGTGCCCGTAAAAAAGCCCCGCTCTTTGGCGGGGCTTTTTGTGTGAAATTATTTTTTGTCCGGAACAATGCGATCCAGCACTTGCTCGGTAAAGGTAATGTGATCCCGGTGAATAAACCCGGCGTGCGTAAGCACTTCTTTGCGGACAAAATGCGTGGGAACCCATTTCCATTTTCCGTCTACCTTTTTTAATAAATGGATTGTTTTGATCGGGTAAAAGTCCGGCGTGAATAAGGCTAAGTAAGCCGCCAACCCGCCGCCTTTCATATAGGGAACTTTGTCTGCATACGATACGCGCGATTGCGGATAAATGGTGGCGCGTAAATGGGGAATATCGTGCAACGCTTTTTCGGCCCGTTCTACAGTTAACGCATCACGCGAAATGTCCAATCCGTCTCCCACCATAGAGCTGGCACGCACCCGGTCAATATCCGGTTTTTTTAAATCTTTTACATAGGAGACTTTGTCCAGTGTTACTACACGCGGCTGCAGTGTTTCCATGTCAAAAGTAACTACGCGTACATTTTCAAATACAACCGGATCAAAACGGGCTACGGTAGAAGTACCGTCATAGCCGGCACGCACCGGCCCCATATAACCGCCATCGCCAAAGGACGCTTGGCATACGCCGCCCAGTTTATCGAAGTTATTTACCTGAATTGTAAGAGAAGACGGCGTTTGTGCCTTTAAGCCAAGTAACGGATCGTTTTGTATAGAGACAGCCCCTCCGTCAATAATTTGCGTGCGTGTTTTGCCGTAGGCCCTGTTATACAAGGACGTCATTAACGTGCCAAATTGTTCCAAGGTGAGGTATTTGTCCGCGTTGCCCAGCACAAGGCGTTGCTGCAAAATGTTAAAGGCGTTTGCATCTGAAGAGGAAAAGGGATATTCGTTAGCAATTAAGTTGCGCCGTTCGTTTTCCAGCGCGACCCACTTGGGACTATTTAAATAAAACTCCGGCACGGCTTCATCAAAAAAAGCCGTTTTACGGGTTTGTAAAAAGTACGTATGCAGACTGACTGTGTTGCCCCCGGGTAACTGCACTTGCTTATACCATGCCTGTGTGATCAGTTTTCGATTAATGTTCGGGATGCTCGATCTGCTAATTTCATCTACAATCACTTCCCAATTCCTTCGAAGTCCGTTGGTTAATTCGGAGGAATTTTCAAACGTAAAGCCCTGTTTGAACGTATAGTCTTTCATCGTGCTAATTAATTCTTTTAATTGGTCATTATGGGTAAAAACAGAACCTTCTTCTTCCGCTAACTGTATGAGTTGAGCGATATTTTCATTGAATTTGTTTTTATAATAACCCGTAGGCAGGCGCCGCGTGCCGGGAATGAGTTTGTTATCGTACATAAAGTCCGGTAAGCGGCCCGTTTTGCGCAATGGATTGAGAATGACCTCTTGGGCCTCTTCAAGTGGCAGATAGTAAAGATATTCGATGATATTATTCATTTGCCGCGGAGACATGCCTTCAATGGCTTCCACTTGGTCGCGCGGCCGGAAATGACCGTTATTAAAAAATTCCATCCAATCACGGATGAGTTGTTCTTCTTCCAACAAGCCGGAAGGGTAACGTCCGTGAAAAAGGTTGCGTTGCGGGGTGCGTTTGGTTCTCCCGGAAGATTCGGCGTTGGTAGATTGACCAGCTCTTCTGTATACGGGTTTAGCACTGGAAGCTTGCGCATGTTCAGTGACAGAGGTTCCCGCGCGTTCAGTGGCGGCGGCCACGGCGGCACGTTCTATGCGTGTTTGCGCCGATCCGGAAGCGGTTGCCTTAACCGGATGCTCGGCATGCTGTTGGGCAGGACGGGCCGCGGGAGTGCGTTTATTGGGCTTAGGGGCGCGTACTTCAACTTTGGGTGCGCGCGGCGCGCTGACGCGTGTGCTGCGTTTGCCGAACCGGAAGGGCCCCTTACGTATGCTTTTTATCCATCCTCCCCAGCTGTTAACAGATAAGAAAAGAATGAAACATGTAAGACACAAAGAAACAAAACGTTTGTACATACTAATATTATGCCTGTTTATGGAGGGATGGCACAAGGGCCATTGGACCTAGAAAAGGAACTAGGCCCTAGAGAAAAAAGGGAATTATATCGTCAAAAAAAGTATAATGTTTTCAAAGAATTTACTGTGAAGTATGGAGGAGAAAATATGACGTATGCGAGTTTCTGGAAGCGCAGTGCGGCCTATATCATAGATGGAATCATTTACGGCTTGATTAGTTCGGTCGTTGGGCAGATAGTTGCGCTGGTAATCGGGCTTTTATTAAAGATGGTGGAATCGTCCGGGGGAACGCCTACACTGACCACGGCCATTGTGATGCTATGTTCTGCAATCGGAATACAAATTACGTGTTATCTGTTGTATTTTGTATGGGCGGAATCTTCCTCGTGGCAAGCCACTATTGGTAAAAAAATATTCGGGTTGCGGGTGGTCAATTTAGACGGTGAGCGTATTTCCTTCTGGCGTTCGTTAGGGCGCAACTTGGGGATGATTATTTCTTCCATGATTTTGGGTATCGGCTATTTGATGTGTTTGTGGACAGAAAAGAAACAATGTTTGCACGATAACCTGGCCAGTTGTTTAGTGGTAGATACCAAGCCCAACGAAAAACAAGGTTGCGCCATTTGGGCAATTGTCGGTTTCTTTGCGTTGCTCGTCGTGATATTTGTAGGGGGGATTTTACTGGCGATTGCCATGCCGCAATATACCCAATCGCTGGAAAAGGCCCGTGCCAATGCCGTTATTGCAGTTATGGAACAAGTGCGTGCCGAACAGCAAAACTATTTTACGCAAAACAAACGCTATGCTACCAAATGGGATCAGTTAACATTCGCCCCTTGTCAGCATGAAAAGAGCAGCCTGTGTAATTTGAAGGATGATTTTACGTTGCAATTGGAATATCGAGGGGTGGGTGCTCAACGCAAAAGCCAAACGCTGCAATATCGTTTGTTTAAAGCGTACAATTCCAAAGATACGCAGCGTAACTTGGTGTGTACGGCTCAGCAAGAAAATGCAGCAGCGTTTTGTGAGCAACTTACGGGGAAACCGGCGATGTCACGTCCTCAGCCTGCCAAAGCGGTCAAGAACGACAGCCCAAGTGAAAAGATATAATAAGCCAGGCGAAGATATTATTAAACAAACTCCAAGCCTTAGAACGGTAGGATGAAATCATATACGAGGAGAAAATATGAGTTACGCAAGTTTCTGGAAACGTACGGCCGCCTATTTGGTGGATTATTTTATTAGTTATTTTATTTCGCTGCTAATTGGATTTATAATTGGCTTTGTGCTGGCACGGATGGGAGCCAATCATGCGGCCATCCAAGTAGTCGGGATTTTGCTGGGCCTGGGTGTTTTTATCGTTTATTTTGTATGCGCGGAATCTTCTTCGTGGCAAGCCACTATCGGCAAACGGATATTCGGCCTTAAAGTAACCGATGAAAACGGACAACGTATTTCTTTTTGGCGTTCATTAGGGCGTTACTTGGGTTGTATTGTTTCCGGACTTACTTTATGTATTGGCTATTTGATGTGTCTGTGGACAGAGCGGAAACAATGCTTGCATGATAAAATGGCCGGTTGTTTAGTCATAGACAATACCCCGAACGAAAAGCAAGGTTGTATGATCGCGATGATTATTGGCTTTTTTGTGTTGCTGCTTGTTGTGTTTGTGGGGGGAATTTTGGCAGCTATTGCTTTACCGCAATATGCCCGTGCTTTGGAACAAGCCCGCTCAGCGGTAGCCGCCGAGGCCTTGGAACAAGCCCGTTCTGCGCAACATGCTTATTATAATAATCACGGCAGTTATGCTACCCGTTGGGATCAACTAGAAAAAGGAACAATACCCGATTGTACTATCCAAAGTGATCCGCGGGTATGTGTGGAGAGAGACTTTACGTATGTGTTAGCCCCTAATGTAATCACTGCTACACGTAACTCTGAGACGGATCGATATGTATTATCTATTGACTCGAACGGTAAGTGGAGTTGCAATGCAGAAAGTGAAAACGCGCGTGCTATTTGTGAACAAGTCATTCAGTAGCGCTTCTTAATTTGTAAGGCCCAACCTTTTCGGTTGGGCCTTTTTGCGTAGAGTTATTGATATATCAAATTTAGTATAATAAGAAAAGATACCTGCGCCCGCCACTCGGTAACGGTATAATTGGAGAGGTGTGTGAGTGGTTGAAACAGCAGGTCTCGAAAACCTGTAAACCG
>JAZOAE010000036.1:0-63592 GCA_045595305.1 Elusimicrobiaceae bacterium | reverse complement strand
CCAAGAACAAGCTGGTGGTTATTACCGGACTTTCGGGTTCGGGAAAATCTTCGCTTGCCTTTGACACAATTTATGCCGAAGGACAGCGTCGCTACGTAGAAAGCATGTCTGCTTATGCCCGCCAATTTTTGGAACTCATGGAAAAACCGGATGTAGAACACATTGAAGGGCTTTCCCCCGCCATTTCTATTGAACAACGCAACCCCTCCAAGAATCCGCGCTCTACCGTGGCTACCGTTACCGAAATTTACGATTATCTGCGTTTATTATTTGCCCGCGTCGGGCAGCGCTACTGTCCACAATGCGGACGCAAAGTGGAAGCCTGGAGCGTGCAAGGCATTGCGCAAGATATTTTAAGCAAATTCAATGAAAAAACGGTCTATATCTTAGCGCCTGTTATCCGCGGGCGGCAAGGAACTTATGAGGAATTATTTAAAAAATTTAAAAAAGAAGGATACGTGAAAGCCCGCGTGAACGGCACGCTCCTCACGTTGGAAAACGTTCCCGTATTGGACCGCTATAAAAAACATACTATTGAGCTGGTTGTCGACGAAATATTTGTAGAGGAATTTGACCGCGAACGCTTAGTAGAAAGCCTGGAAAATGCCCTGCGTTATGCCAAAGGACTTGTGCACATTTTGGAAACGGAAGGCAAAAACCCGCAAGAATTCACCTACAGCGAATCGAACGCTTGCGCGCATTGCGGCATCGGTTTTAGCGAATTAGAGCCGCGGTTATTTTCGTTCAATTCTCCCTATGGAGCCTGCCCAGAATGCAACGGATTAGGCGTTAAAATTGAAGTAGATGAGGCTCTGGTAGTTCCTAACCCGACCCTCGCCATTAACGAAGGCGCTATTGAAGCGTGGGAAAATCCCGTCACTACGCGCACGCACCGTTGGAAAAGTTCCTGGAGCGGATATTATTACGATATTTTAAAACAAGTCTGCCGCCAAAATCACATCAGCATGGCTACTCCGTGGAACAAATTGCCCAAGGCTCAGCGCGATCTCTTGCTTTACGGTACGGGTGGCGCAACTTACACTTCCATTATTTCCGGTGGAGAGCAAGATTTTGAGGGCGTAATCACCAACTTAAAGCGCCGCGTAGCCGAGTCGGAAAGTGATTTTGTAAAAGAAGAAGTGACCCAACGTTTTATGCGCGAAGTAGAATGCCCGGTTTGCCGGGGAAAACGCTTAAAACCGGAAGCATTGGCTGTTAAAATTAATGGCAAAAATATCTATGAAATTTCCGCTATGCAAGTATCTGCCGCTCAGGAATTTTTTGCGCATTTACAATTAACAAACAAAGAAAAGATTATCGCCAAAGACGTGCTCAAAGAAATTAACGCCCGGTTAAATTTTCTCAACAGCGTGGGATTGTCTTACCTTACGCTAAATCGCAAAAGCCAAACATTATCCGGCGGGGAAGCGCAACGCATTCACCTGGCCACCCAAATTGGATCAGGCCTTACAGGCGTGTTGTACGTGCTCGATGAACCAACGATTGGGCTTCACTCGCGCGACAACGACCGTCTCATCGAGACTTTAAAAAACCTGCGCGATTTAGATAATACGCTCATCATTGTAGAACACGATAAGGACACGATTTTGGCATCTGATTATGTAGTAGAACTCGGCCCCGCCGCCGGTGAAAACGGTGGCGAAATTGTAGCCAGCGAGCCCACAAAAGATTTTTTGAAAGATAAAAAATCGCTTACCGCTTCTTATCTAAATGGCCGCAATATTATTTTGCCGCGCGCACAACTACGCAAAGGAAACGGGAAATTCCTAACTATTCACGGTGCACGTCAATTTAATCTTAAAAATATTGATGTTAAAATTCCACTCGGCAAGTTTGTATGCATAACGGGTGTTTCCGGCTCCGGGAAAAGCACACTGATCCACAACATCTTATACAAGGCATTGGCACGCAAATTTTATGGAGCCAAGGATGTGCCGGGCGAGCACGAGATTATCAAAGGGCTTGATAACATCGATAAAGTAATTATTGTAGACCAAAGCCCCATCGGCAAAACGCCACGCAGCAATCCGGCCACTTATACGGGCGTATTTTCACATATTCGCGACTTATTTGCCCAAATGCCCGAGGCCAAACGCCGCGGCTACAAGCCGGGCCGTTTCTCATTTAACGTCAAAGGCGGGCGGTGCGAAAAATGTCAGGGCGACGGTATTTTGAAAATTCAAATGCAGTTTTTGCCTGATATTTACGTTAAATGCGAGGAGTGTAATGGGCATCGTTTTAATCAAGATACATTGGAAGTAAAATTTAAAGGGAAAAATATCGCGGAAGTATTAGATTTAAGTGTATCGCAAGCGTTGGACTTCTTTAGCGCGATCCCTAAAATTAAACGTTATTTACAAACCCTAAATGACGTCGGTCTGGGGTACATTAAATTAGGGCAAGCAGCCACTACCTTATCCGGCGGCGAGGCCCAGCGTGTTAAGTTAGCTGATGAACTATCCCGCAAAGGGACAGGGAATACGCTCTACATTTTAGATGAGCCTACCACCGGCTTGCACTTTGCCGATATTGATAAACTTTTACACGTGCTACACGACTTGGCCGATCGCGGAAATACCGTGCTTATTATTGAACACAATTTAGATGTGATTAAAACTGCTGATTGGCTTATTGACTTAGGCCCCGAGGGTGGCGATAAAGGTGGCCAAATCGTGTGCGAAGGAACTCCGCGCGATGTGGTTGCGTGTAAGAAATCGTATACGGGCAAATATTTAAAACCGGAATTAGATGCCGTGGATATTTATCTAAAAACACATCCGCAAGCGCAGTTACATACGGCCGCACCAAAGCAACACAAACTTCCCGCCAACAAGTCTCCCCTAAAAAAATAAAGGGCCTAAAGTCCTATACCGCAATTGGGCCTTGATTTCCCTATACAATTGGCTGAGAAATACTACAATAAAGGTAAGCCGTTCACTTAAAAAGGAGTATTGTATGAGAAACAAAATCAAAGTCGCATTAGTTGTAATTATCACTACTGCCGTTGCTCTTCCGGCTCTATGTGCTGGAAAGAACATGTCTACCACTTTGGAGCGCTCCATCGTTCAGGCAGCAGCTGCCCAAGAAATTCCCTTAGAAACTTTCAAAGCGAAAATTCAAAATGTACCCAATCCTCAAGATGCCAACAGACTACTGGCAGCGTTGGAAAAACTCACTGCCTATAATGAAAGTTTTGAAACGGAAAAAAACATTCAGAAATTAAGCACTTTGGCCAATGAATTAGAAGGCCCTTTCGCGGTTCCGTGGAGTTGCGAAGAGTATGGATTAAAAGAAATTTTTGATAATTATGTTCCCAATTCTCATGGAAATCAAAAAGTGGCCAAATTGGAATATTATGTAAAACTTTACACGCTATCCCCGGATACGCGGAGCATGGCCTCCTATCTAACATCCAAATCTTCTCCGGCTTATTTTGTCCAAGCTTATAATAATTTAAAAGACACCGTAGCCATGCAAGAGCAACGTGATGACAAAGAATTATTTGAAGCTTTGACGCAACTCGCACGTGCTTATCACAAATTAGCCAATCAGGATGGCATCAAAGCTCGGGAAGTTAAAGTCTTTCTGTTTGACATGCCAATTCAAACTGGTTGGAACAGAACTTTTAGCGTAAAAGAACTAGTATTGCAACTGGGTATTAAAAAGGACCCGGATGGATTTCAATTCCGTAGCGCGGAACAAATCCAACGTCAAACAAATGCTGATCTTACCGAAATAGAAGACGTATTCATGCCTTTTGTCCGCCTCGTATTTTGGTAAATTATATTATTTGCTATTCTCCTCAGCATTATAAGCTGAGGAGTTTTTTATGTCCAATTCTTTTAGTACAATAGTTATATGACATTTGAAGACAACGAACTTCCTACTTCTAGTTTTTCTTGCGGGCCGGGACAGGGCCTTCCGTCCGTACGCAACGCCCACTTATACGAAACTTTTTTCGAGCGTAGTCATCGTGCAGCGGATATGACGTATAATGGACTTTACAAAGAGTGTACCGAAAATTTACGCACCTTATTAAATATCCCGGCGGATTACACCCTCTTATTTTTCCCCGGCGGCGTAACGCCGGCGCTGGATGCCATTTCGTGGAGTTTAGCCAACGACACCATCTCTGGCGTAGATATAGGTGCATTTAGCCACTTGTGGTGCAAAAGTTTAGCTGGGCAGCTTACTGATACTACACGCCATTTTGTAACAGCCGATGCAGATTTCCTTCCGAAAGGGACCCCGGACACTTCGGCCAGTTTAGTGCTTTTAACCCCCAATGAAACGTCCACGGGTGTGCAATTACCCGATGATTATTTGCTCCATATTTGGAATAACCGCGGAAAAGATACGTTGATTGCGTGGGATACCACCTCTTGTGCAGGCGGCCGAAATTTGCCCGTGGGTGCTTATGATATCCAAGTGTTTGGGTTACAAAAATGTCTGGGGACCGGTGGCGGTACTTGCTGCATGATACTAAGTCCGCGCGCGGTACAACGCGCCCAACATCCTCTCCGCCCGCTGCCTTATTTTTTAGATTTGCGTAACGCATTACAATTTACGAATATTTATCAAACGATCAACACGCCTTCTACCATTAACATTTGGATGGCTAACGAAGCGTGCAAATGGATGCTGGCCCACGGGGGTATAGCTGCCATGGAAGATTTATGCAAGCAACACGCTGCTCATTTAGTAAATTGGGCCCAAAATTCCCCCTATTTTGAACCGCTAATTCTAGACGAAAAATATCGCTCATTTACCACGTTCACGTTAGCAATTACTCACCCCAAAATTACTGGTGAAAAAATTGCCGAAATTCTCCGCAGCACCGGCAAACAAAACCTGGCAGACGGTCTTAAAAAATACCATACCATTAAACAAGAAAGTTTACGCATTGCCTGCTTCCCGTTTGTGGATACAGACGGCATAAAGCAATATAAAAAATTGACCGCTATGCTCGGTAAAATTGCACAGCAAATCGCAGAAAACTAATAGAATTACATACCGGGGAGATCCCTTTGGATATATCCAAATTTTTCTAATAGATCCGTACTGTTGCGCCAGTTAGGTGACACGACCACATTTAATTCTACACGGTACTTGCGCCCCAAAAATTCTTCAATACGTTTTTGGCTGCACTCACGCAGTTTTTTAATCATACTGCCGCCTTTGCCGATGAGAATCGGCTTTTGGCTTTCGCGCTCAACGTGAATGTTAGCGCGGATGAAATTTTTGTCTCCCAGATCTTCGGTAAATTTCTCTACTTCCACATACGTACTGTATGGAATCTCTTGTTGGTAGAGTTGAAAAATCTGTTCGCGAATAAATTCGCCCGCGTAAAAACGCTCCCACCGATCTGTCCACTGCCCCGCTGGGAAATAAGCTGGACTGTTTGGCAGCATATCGACCACGGCTTGTTTAAGCGGTTTTATGCCCGTGCCTTTGGCAGCAGAAATATGAAACACTTGTTTAACAGGAAGTTCTTTCTTGACTTGTTCTTCTAAATTCGTAAGCACCGTTTTATCTTTTACTAAATCGATTTTATTGATAACGAGAAAAATCGGACAAAACACTTTTTTAAGTTTAGCCGCCAGCGGTGCATTTTGCGCATAATCTGCCGTAGCATCTACCATAAAAAGCACCACGTCGGCTTCTTCCTGCACCGCACGGTCCACGCAGTCGGCCATAGTTTGTTGCAACTTATATTGTGGCTTTAAAAACCCGGGGGTATCCACAAACACGATTTGATAATTTTCCCCTTCGCTGATTGCCAAAATGTTTTGGCGCGTTGTTTGGGGTTTACGGGTAACCGCAGAAAGCAACCCCCCCGCCAAATTATTTAGAAGGGTAGACTTACCCGCATTGGGAAGCCCGGCTAATACAGCAAAACCGCTTTTAAAGTTTTTCTCGTCCATACATTTATTATACTTAAAAACTGTTATAATAAGCATATGAAACGCTTGTGCTGGCTGTTTTTTTTAACATTACCTCTATCCGCCGGACCGCTGGAAGACGCCGACCTTGTTGATGTGCAAAGCACCAATTTACCTATATTTGTCAGTTTACGCTATGCTACGGCGGACAACTTCACCAAAAAACGCGTTTATTCGTCGGATAAGTGTTATTTACACAAAGAGGCTGTGGCGGGCCTTGCCAAAGCGGTGGCACTAGCTGCACAGGAAAAAGAGCCCTTTACATTTTGTTTGTGGGATTGTTACCGCCCGCAAGACGAGCACAAAAAATTATGGCAGGCCTTCCCTAATCCCAGCTATGTGGCTATGCCTAAAAAAGGTTCGCGTCATAGCCGCGGGATGGCTATCGATTTAACCCCGTGCGATTTTAATGGGAATCCTTTACCAATGCCGACGGACTTTGATAATTTCACCGTACGCGCACATATGGACTATCAAAAACTTCCCGCCGATATTTTAGCCCGGCGCGAAACGCTTAAAAAGATTATGACGGCCGTCGGCTTCACTCATACGCGCACCGAGTGGTGGCACTTTGACAAACGCGGCTGGAAAAATAAACCTTTGTTAAATATTCCCCTACCATAAAAAAATATCCCCCGGCCTAGTGACCGGGGGTGTTGCTTATAAATACTTTTTGTTTACATCTTAATTCTTCGCGTGACGGTTTCTTTTTTGAAACACTCAATCAGGTCGCCTTCCTGCACGCCCTTGAAGCCCTCAATTAAGATACCGCACTCATAGCCTTTTTCCACTTCTTTGACGTCATCTTTGAAGCGTTTAAGGCCGCCAATTTTACCGCGGCCGACTTCTTCGCCGTTGCGTTTAATGCGCACTTCGTAATTGCGCACCATCGTTCCCGAATCTACCATAGAGCCCGAAATCAAGCCAGAGCTCAACTTCATCACTTTTTTGATGGTAGCCGTGCCCACAACCGTTTCCACCACGTCGGGCTCTAACAACCCCTCCATGGCAGCTTTGATATCTTCTAACAGTTCAAAGATAATGGTATAGTTGCGGATTTCAATGCCTTCGCGCTCGGCCTCAGCTTGGGCTTTGTGCTCGGTAGATACGTGGAAACCGATCACTACTGCATTACTGGCCTTGGCCAACAAAATATCACTCTCGTTAATATTTCCCGGCGCAGAAAGCACAATATCGAGCTCCACTTCATCAGATGGAATACGCAGCAGCGCATCTTTAATGGCTTCGATAGACCCTTGCACGTCGGCTTTTAAAATCAAGCTGAGTTTCTTGACTTTATTACCTTCTTCGTCCTCTTTACCAAGTGCCATCAAGGACATTTGTTTGCGGTGCGCTTGCGAATCTTCCTTCTGTGCTAATTTGCGTTTTTCGGCAGCGTAGCGTGCTTCTTTTTCACTTTCCATAATGTAAAGTGTATCGCCCACTTGCGGCGGCTCGCCGTTAATACCTAAAATTTCAGCCGGCACACTAGGTCCAATTTTTTGGTAACGTTGCGAATTTTCGTCAATAAGCGCGCGGATACGGCCGTAGTTGGTTCCCACCAAAAAGGGATCCCCCACCTTCATCGTACCTTTTTGCACGAGTACAGTGGCTACTACGCCGCGTTTATTATCGCGCTTACTTTCCAAAATAACACCCACGCCCAATCGGTCCGGGTTGGCTTTGAGTTCCATCATTTCCGCCTGTAAAGAAATCATCTCCAATAATTTGTCGATATTTAGATGTTTTTTAGCGGAAATATCTACAAAGATGGTATTGCCTTGCCATTCTTCGGGCACCAAACCGCGAGCAGCTAAATCCTGACGAACGCGGTCCGGATTGGCCCCAGGCAAGTCAATTTTATTGACTGCTACAATGATAGGTGCGCCGGCAGCTTTAGCGTGTTCCATAGCTTCAATTGTCTGCGGCATGATACCATCAGTAGCCGATACCACAAGCACCACGATATCGGTAGCTTGTGCTCCGCGCGCACGCATGGCAGTAAACGCTTCGTGACCGGGCGTATCCAAGAACGTAAGCACCCCGCGTGGAGTTGTTACTCGGTACGCACCAATGTGCTGGGTAATAGCCCCGGCTTCCCCGGCAACCACGTTTGATTTGCGAATAGCATCCAAGAGGCTGGTCTTACCATGGTCTACATGGCCCATAATGGTGATCACAGGACTGCGCGGTTTTAAGCTGGCCGGATCATCTTGAATTTCCATCACGGCTGCAGCTTCTTTCAAATCTTCTTCCACCATTTCTGCTACAAAACCACACTCAGAAACAACCAGTTCAATCATATCTTTTTCCAAGCGTTGGTTAATCGTAGCGAAAATACCCATCGTCATCAACTTTTTAATAAAATCGTTGATTTTAAAATTCATCTTTTCCGCCAACTCTTTGACGGTAGGCTGCCCAACAATGCGTACCACGTTTCCGGCCGGTTTAGCAGGCTCTTGCGGCTTGGCAGGGGCAGCTGGTTTAGCAGCGGGAGCCGGTTGCGGCTTAGGCTGCGGGGTGACCGCAGGCTTTGGCTGTGGGACCGGAGCCGGTTTAGGTTGCGGTTGCACAACCGGTTTAGGAGCCACATAGGCGCTGTGTGCTTCGGCCAACTTTGGCATCTGTTTCTCTTCTATTACCGGCTTGGCAACTTCTACCGGCTTCACCACATTTTCCGCATCCGTTTTCTTAACGGTTTTACGCGTCTTCGTCTTTTTAGCAGCCGATTTTTCCGCTGTTTTAGTGGCTGTCTTTTTTACCGTTGTTTTTTTCGAAGCAGTCGATTTTGCAGCGGTTGTTTTTTTGGCAGCCGTCGTTTTTTTAGTAGTCGTTTTAGTAGCCGAAGTTTTTCTGGCAGCCGGTTTTTTCTTAGCGGGCGTTTCGCCTTCTTTAGTTGTTTTCTTGCTGGTTGTCATCGGCTACCTCCTCGGTATTTTCCAGATGCTCGGCAATATACTTTTTGGCCCCTTCAATAATCTTAGCGGCTGTTTTATCGCCGATACCTTGCACTGTGCACAAGTGTTCTACTTCTACGTTGGCTAACTTTTCGGCGGTAGTAAAACCAGCTTTCTGCAAAAGTTCCGCTGTCTTGGGACCTACGCCTTCAATACTAGCGAGCACAGATTGAATCGACTCTGTGGCCTGACGTTCTGCGTTGGCTTTTTGGCTTTCACTCTTTACATCCAAATCCCATCCGGTCAAGCGCGAAGCCAAGCGAATATTCTGCCAATCTTTTCCAATGGCAATGGCCAATTGGTCATCGGGCACGATAATTACCGCTTTCTTTTCTTTTAAGCTGACAATTTGCACGAAGTTAGCCTTAGCCGGGGCGATGGCATTCATCAAAAGCGTGCTTACATCGGCCGAGTAGTTAATTAAATCAATACGCTCGCCGGAAAGTTCATTTTGAATAGCACGAATACGAATACCGCGCATCCCTACACAAGTACCGATGGGATCAATTTTATTATCGATACTGCTGACAAGCACTTTGGCACGGAAGCCTGCATCACGTTCAATCTTTTTGATTTCCACAATGCCCTCGTTAATTTCGGGCACTTCCACTTTAAAAAGTTCCTCTAAAAAGCGTCCGTTTCCGCGGGATAAAAAGACGTAGGGCCCGCGTTGGCCTTTATCCATACGAAACGCCGCAGTTTTATAGCGCGACAAAACCGTATCATCCGCCGTAACAGCAGCCAATTCAGGTTGGCTGAGCACTTTGGAAATTACTGCTTTAATGCGGGAGCCATTCATGTAGCGTTCTTTGCGAATTTGTTCGCAATAAGGCAAAATAGCTTCGATTTTACCCAGATCTACAATAATATCTCTGTCCGACATGCGGCGCACAGTACCCATTACCACTTCGCCTTCACGCGGTTTATATTCTTTATAAAAGTTATCGCGTTCGATACCACGTACCTTTTGGATAAGCACCTGTTTAGCAATTTGTGCAGCGATACGTGAGAAATCATTTACCTGTAACGGGCGGCTGATTATATCACCCACTTTAGCATTCTTTTTCTCTTTCTTGGCATCTTGTAACGAAATTTCCATTTCCGGGTTAGTTACCAACTCTACTACATTTAACAGGTGCATGGCCTGCACAGAGCCGGTATTTACATCGATCTTGGCGGAAATTTGGGCAGTTTTACCTAAATTTTTGCGCAGTGCCGACACGAGAGAATCTTCTATAGTCTTCAAGATATCTTCACGTTTAATATTTTTTTCTCTTTCTAAGCCTTCCAGAGCGGCTATTAATTCTTTTGTATTGGTTTCCATGGGGTTATTATCTCCTTATAATTAAAATTCAAGTACGGGGTCTAAATTTGCTTTTTTGATATTGTTATAGGCAAAGCGAAATTGGTTGGTACCGTCGTCTAAAACAAAAGCGTCGTCATCTGCCGAAGCGATCACGCCGGTAAACGCGCCGCGGCCTTCAAGCGGCACTTTGAGTACCACTTTGACACGTTCCTGTACAAAACGTTTAAAATGTTCCGGTTTTTTAAGAACGCGGTTCACGCCGGGGGAGGAAACTTCTAAAATGTAGGCCCCGTCTATTAAATTTTCCATTTCTAAGAGCGAATCAATTTTGTCGGTCAATTCTCCGCAATCATCGAGGGTAACCCCCCCTACTTTGTCTACAAAAAATTGCAGAATGGCTTTTCGCCCTTGATGCTGAATCACCAAGTCCACCAGCTCTACCCCTTGGGTGGCCAGGGCTTTGGCTATAGTTTCTTCAATAATTTTAGGATCTTTCATACACATGCTCCTATTATACAAAGAGCGACTTGATACCAAGTCGCTCTATTAAGAACATATATATTGTAACAAGTATCCAGAAACTTGTCAAATATTCTCCCTTGAAGAATGTAAATTAATTCATTATACTATAGATAACAATTAGGAAAGCTTGGAAATGAAGAATGGATTTACATTAATCGAATTATTAGTAGTGGTATTAATTATTGGTGTCCTGGCAGCCATTGCGTTACCCCAATATCAACGGGCGGTTATGAAATCACGCATTATGGCTACATTACCAACGGTGCGCGCGTTGGTTAATGCCGCTGAATTGACTGAACTGGATAAGGGGCATACTCCCCAAACTGTAGCTGAAGTGCAAGAAATGGATATTAATATCTCCGGAAGTGGAAATTGGGCCTTGGATACTGATAATGATTTGGAGTATGTTATCCCCGAACAGCATATCCGTTATGTAATCTCACATAGCGGCCTGGCATACTCGCAGCTGGACACTCCCGCAGAAGGGACATTATGGCTACAACTTGGTACTCACTCTTATATACGTGACCACAGCGACTATTTGAGTGAAGGCGAAATGAAATGTGTGGCTGATAAAAATAATGATACGGCCGTAAGCATATGTGAAGGGTTAGCACATAACGCAGCCAATTGTTACAATGATAATGGCCGGCGCGTTTGCAGTGTACGCTTATAAGCGCGCTTCGTTCCTTTCAGAAATAAAAAGAACTGAAAATATCCTTAAAAAAACCCGCCGATTAAGGCGGGGTTTTTCTTACTAATTAGAACTAAGACCCGGTACAACCTGCTGTAGGGGCACTCCCATAACCCGCCGTAGCGGCCATGTCTTTAAAGCCGGCATCTTGGTCCGCACATTTGTGAATAGCTCCCGTATTGTCCAGTTTAAGGTATAGCTGTTTTGTGTCATACATACCACCATTGCGGGTAGCAGTTAACAACACAGATTCATCCTTATTGGTACCGGAAGCCACAGCTTCAACGGTCCAATTGGATCCGGCAGCCGGTAAAGCTATCGAGATGTCACCAATTTCGTTGGCAGCGCCAGGAGTAAACCCATCTGCAAACACATTGCTTTGCATAAAGTGAATACTCTCAGCGGTAGCTAAGTCACCTAACAACTGCACAGCTTCCGCCATGCGGGAGCGTTCTACAGCTCTGGTATATTGGGGCAATGCAATTGCTGCCAAGATACCAATAATGAGCACTACTACGAGTAGCTCAATTAATGTGAAACCTTTATTCATAAGTTTTCTCCTTTTTACAACATTTAAAATAGAAAGCGATCAGCTTTCCCATATAGTCTACGACATTTTTGAAAAAATACAAGTACCTTTTTTAAATTGGGTCTTGACGATTTTTCCGATTTTCCTTTCCATCGTCATAGAACAAGTTGTCAAAATTTTGAAAATTTTTAATAGGTTTGCGGATTTATGCGTATGTACACATTTACCGGGGTCCAAATTGGAAGACGGGACTTCCACAATTCTGTTAATTTTAGTGGAAGAACAAGCCGGTACTGGCTCAAATTTTCTTCCGGATAAACAAGGCCAAGGGGAGCATCTCCAATTACTACACGGGGCAGCCCTTTTGCGCGCCATTTTCCGTAAACAGCCTGTATTTGTTGGGGAGTATTTTCAGTATAGGGAAGCGTATAACCCATTGTTTTACCTTCATTGAAATTGGCAATTATATTGTGGTCCGTATACATATTCACTAAAACAGCTATGGGTTGAAAATTAGGATCTAACTGTTGCGCACCAAATACGGCCGTCCAGGCAGCAAATATAGGTTGCTCTGTTAAGTGATGTTCTTTTAAAAACTGCACTATTTCATTTCCCGGGGAAAGCGTAAACATATACTCCAAGTATAATACGCGCGCACTCCACAAAGCAGGTATCACCAATGCCAGCAACAAGATTCCCTTTGCTAAACGTTGCAATTGCTGAGGCAATTTTTTATTGGGGGTGCTAATCCAGGCATACCATATAAAAAGTGCAAGTGCCAGGCCAATGTGATGATTGGAAGAATAAAACGTCATAAGAATCGTCAAACACAAATAAGGGAGTAAAAGATAAGTAATATTTTTTTTAGAGAAGGCACCTAGTACCAGCGCCCATAATAATCCGCCTATTCCCGCCGCAAACAACAGTCCCCCCCAAGGGACTGGAACTGCATGCAGGTGTCCGGCGGCCTGAAAATCCGTTAGCACAGCTTCAGCCGGCATGGCAAAAAGCAGATAGATAACGTGTCGCACCCACGATTTAGGAACAGGAATAATCGATGTTGTGCCTCTATGCGGCAAAAATATAATTCCCAAAATCAGCAGTACAAAAACCAACAACCCCAGCAAATAATGAAAGCGTTTATCTTTAAACAATTCCGGCAAGTATATTTTCCAGGGGCGCTCTGCGCGCATTTCCCATAACCAAGCCAATGTAATTCCGCCTGCGATGGCAATACCATATAAATGACAAGCACACAAAGCAGCCAACAGTCCCACAAACCAAGCAGGATGTTTTTCTTTATGAGGAAAGAGAAGAGCGAGCAGCAAAAAAATTACAATCATCAACCCGTATGGCCGCACGATAACACCATACTGATAAAGTAGAAAATAATTAAACGGCAGTAAGCAGCGCACCCATTTTGGAAAAGGAGATTTAAACAAAATGAGTATAGCACTAGTTACCATACACAATAATCCAACAAGCGGATAAATCACCTGCCAACTAAGACCCAATTTAGACGGCACTGCCAGCAACAAATGCCAAAACGGTGGGTGCCCCTCATATATAGGAATAAGAGATACAATATCTTTCCAGGAAGCAGTTTTGGCAATTTGCCAAGCTTGTGCTTCATCGTACGTCATTTCATGAAAAGAAAATCCCATTAGCGCTAATGTAACAAACAGCACCAAACACGCACATTCAGTCTTATGTTGTTTAACAAAGGTAAGTATCGTTGCGTAGCAAGCGGACATTTTTTAATTCCCTATAATAGACTGCTTTTTTACTATTATATAATAATGCGTAAAGGTTTTATGTAGGGTCTGTCAAGTACCTATGCATTCGTGGTGCTCCCGTTTTTGTTAGATAACCGCTGACGGCATGAAGCAAACAATTGTTTCGCACTTTTCCGACGTAAAACCCAGCAGTATTTTGACTTCTATTATGTTGCACAACCAACTATTTGCTACATGCTCCGAAACCACAGTAAAAAAAATATTTGCATTTTTTCAAAAATGTTGTAAACTATATGTAGAAAGCTAACCACTTTCTGTAACACAACTTGTAGGAAAGGAGAAAACTCATGAATAAAGGTTTCACGTTAATTGAGCTACTCGTAGTAGTGCTCATCATCGGTATCTTGGCCGCAATTGCCTTGCCCCAATATACCAAAGCTGTAGAACGCTCCCGCATGTCGGAAGCTGTGCAATACTTAGGTGATTTGGCCACTGCCCAAAGCGTCTATTACATGCAAAACAATGCATTCGCTACCGGTATCACTGATTTGAACAATGGCGATATCCAAGTACCGACCTCTACCAGCTCTACCTGGTCCTTGTCTGGCACGTTGGGTACCACCAGCAGCGCTAGCATGACTATGACCCGCAATGGTGGTATGTACAGCGGTGCTACGTTGACTTTGCAAGTGGCCCCCAATGGTAACATTAACAAAATCTGCGGTGGCGACCACGCTGCTTTCTGCCAAATGGCCCAAACCGCCGGTTACACTTCTGCTTCTTAATTTATAGAAGCGTAACAAAGTTTTACCCCCGGTTGTGGTTCAACCGGGGTTTTTTATTGTTGTAAGATACAAGAAATATCTCTGCTCAATAGCACCAGCGGCTCTCTTACGAATTTACTATAATAATGTTAACCCCTTACAAGGAGACTACATGATCCGCTCTAATACCGTTTTTTCGTTCATTAAACAACATCGTGCCGAGTGTATTTGTTTTGTTCTACTTGCCATACTGGCTTGCGTAGGTACTTTCTTTCATGAAATTACATATGACGAAGCTCAATCCTGGCAAATTGCCAAGACAGCCCCTTGGAAAGATATTGTATTTCTAATTCCCATTTACGAAGGGCACCCGCCGTTTTGGCACCTGCTTTTGGCCGGGCCGGCTAAGTTGGGAATTAGCTGGCATGTAGTGTACGCACTGCTTGGAATACCGTGTTTGCTGGCTAGCGCAGGTTTACTCTTTTTCAAAGCCCCCTTTCCGCGTTGGGTACGCTGTTTGCTCCCGTTTAACTTTTTCTTATGTTATCAATATGGCATTATAGTGCGGCCCTATTGCATTATGATGCTTCTTATCATGCTACTGGCAATATATTTCCCGCAAAAGGACAAACGCCCTGGATTGTTTGTGGGATTACTTACGGGACTATGTATGTGTCATGTATTTGGTATTGCCATTGCAGGAGGAATTACACTGGCTTGGCTATGGGAAATGCGCGCGGAACGCCCTTGGAAAACCTATATTCCCTCTTTGTTCAAGGACAGACGTTTCCATTATATGCTCGGAATGTTGGGGTTAGTTATCGCAACCATAGGGCTTATCCTCGTACCACACAATAACGATCATTTTATACCCACACGGGCGGCTTTCCTCTGGCGACACGCAATCTATATTTTCTTAGCTATGCCGGCTGACGCCGTACTGACAAATTTAAACGCACAGATCACAACTTATGTCACTTTTTTCTCTTGGAAAGATTTGATCCTGACCGCATCCGTAGGTGCATTGCTGTGGGCAGTTACGTTATTATTCTTCCCGCGTAAAAAGATTCTCTTTTTATTGCTACCCTATTTATGTATGGGTTGCGTCATGCTTAATTATTCCTCCTGTCACCACGTTGGGCTTGTTTTACTACTCTTCATTTGGTACTTGTGGATTACATTGGCCGAAGATGCGCCCATTACAAAATGGCCTGCACTTATAAAATTATTGGCCCAAGGACTGCTAGCCCTTATGTTGATAATTCCCATTGCTTGGAACCTCCGTTCCTTCTATAATGACTACCGAACCGTTACATTTGACGGAGACAAAATGGTCGAATTCCTCAAAAAATACAACTTAACCGATGAGGTTATATTCTCTTCCTGGGAAATGCTTCTCGTACCGCCCAAAGATGGACCTTCTGCCAATCATATCGAGATCGTTACAAGCCCTTATATGCAGCCGTTTGCCCTTATGCTCAACGTCTTTTTGGACCACAACATTATCGCCAATTTCAATAATGGGGACCCAAATATCGGTTACTTAAAAAATCGCAACTTGTCAGAACCACAACAGCGGGGAGCGGTTTTTGAACAATGGGCTCTCCAAGGGTTGCCTATGGTGACGCTAAATGTCCCCACATTAGATGTAGTATTCAACAGTTCTGAAGATTTTGCTCATCTGTACCGGATTGCTTTCATAGGTAAAAACTACCGCATTTGGAAATTTGACAGAATCAGATTCCCTGCGAATATTTATCTACATGAAACTTTGTGGCAAAAATACGGTCCGCAAATTTTAGCAGACCAAGGAATTGATCCGTCTACTTTGGCGAGTCACAACAACGCGGCCAAAGCAGAACATCCAGAATATACTATCACTATATATAGGTAATTACTTATGAAAAAACAAATCGTCATCATTGGTGCAGGTCCCGCCGGCTTAACAGCCGCTTATGAATTAACAAAATATCCGCAATACCAAGTAACGGTATTGGAAGCAGACAACGTGGCGGGTGGAATTTCCCGCACGGTTGAAACAAACCAGAACCGCATGGATTTGGGAGGGCACCGCTTTTTCTCCAAAGATCAGCGGGTAATGAATTGGTGGTTTTCCCTCTTTGCAGCACAAGGAAAACCGTCATTAGACGACAAACTGCTTCAGCGCAAATCCCCGGTGGTTAGCGGCGGGCCGGATCCTGAAACCCAAGACGAAGTCTTTTTAATCCGCAAACGTATCTCTCGCATTTATTACAAACATACGTTCTTCGACTATCCACTTTCTTTATCGGCGAAAACGTTATATAATTTAGGTTTTTTTACGCTGATGCAGGCGGGGTTTTCCTACTTAGCTGCACAATTGCATAAACGCCCAGAGACTTCGCTGGAGAATTTTTACATCAACCGCTTTGGCAAAAAGTTATACAGCATGTTCTTTGAGGGATACACTGAAAAATTATGGGGGCGCCATCCCAGTGCCATTTCCGCTGATTGGGGCGCACAACGCGTGAAGGGCCTGTCCATCTCCGCTGTGTTAAAAGACTTGGCGCAGCGTATACTTCACACCAAACCCGCCAAAAAAGAAACCTCGCTAATTGAAGAGTTTTATTATCCCAAATACGGCCCCGGCCAGTTGTGGACTTCTGTATCGGAGCGTATCATCAAACAGGGCGGGCAAGTCCTCTTTAATAGCCCGGTTACGGGATTCGTACAACACGAAAATAAACTCTCCGCCGTCGTATGCAACGGAAAAGAAATCCCCGCCGACATCGTAATTTCTTCTATGCCGCTAAAAGATTTAGTAGCCGGTTTACCGCAAGCTACCACCGACGTGAAACACATCGCCCAACATCTGCCCTATCGCGATTTTGTCACCGTTGGTTTACTGGTAGATAAGCTGGCGCTTTCCAACAACACCAAAATCCCCACTTTCCAAAATACCATCCCGGATTGCTGGATTTACGTGCAAGATACCGGCGTTAAAATGGGTCGCATCCAAATTTTCAACAACTGGTCTCCGTATATGGTAAAAGATGTACAGCACACCGTATGGGTGGGTTTGGAATACTTCTGCAACGAGGGTGATGATTTTTGGAATATGTCCGAAGATGCCTGTGTTAAACAAGCTACGCAGGAATTACAAAAAATCGGGATTATTTCCGCCAATACCAAAATCTTGGCCAGTCATCGCGAACGTGTGAAAAAAGCCTACCCGGCTTACTTTGATACTTATAGCGACATAAATACCCTCATCAGCTATCTCAATTCCTTTGAGAACTTGTATTGCGTCGGACGAAACGGGCAACATCGCTATAACAACATGGATCATTCTATGGTCACTGCGTTTGAAACGGTAGATGCCATCGTAAACGGCAAAACAGACAGAAGCCCCATTTGGAACGTCAACACTGAAAAGGAGTATCACGAAAGCAAATGACAAGATGGTGGCACGTCCTCACCAAGGGCCATCGGCCGGAATGGATAACCTGGGGTTTTTTTATAGCGCTGTTGTTGTTCGCTATGCACGTGCATGAACCTTGGTTTGATGAAATCCAAGCTTGGTTTATTGCTAAGGATGCTCCGTGGTATGATTTATTATGGGTAGTTCCCCACTACGAAGGGCACCCGCCATTTTTTCATCTACTTTTAGCTATCCCCGCTCGTCTAGGAATTAGCGGCACGCTGGGATTGCAATGTATGGGGGCCTTGTTCAGTACTGCCTCTGCCTATTTAATTATTTTTAAATCCCCTTTCCCGCGCGTGGCCCGGCTGACATTGCCGTTTTCTTACTTTCTGTTTTATCAGTACAGTGTAATTGTGCGGCCCTATAACATCATGGTATTTTTGATGTGTTTACTCGCCGTTTATTTTCCGCAGAAAGACAAACGACCTGGACTTTTTGTAGGATTACTAGCCGCCTTGTGCGCCTGTCATTTATACGGCATTGCTATCGCCGGCGGAATTGCTATTGCCTGGCTGTGGGAAATGAAAGGCACTACTTCTTGGACAGCCTATTTTAAAAATTTGCTGCACGACAAACGCTTTCACTGGTTACTGGGGCTTTTGGGGTGGGCAATCGCACTGCTACTGTGGATTATGCCACGCCCGGATGCCTTTGCCATGGGGAACGAATTTCAAGTAAGCAGTTTGTGGGAGCGAGTGGTCTATTTGCTTTTTATTATGCCCGCCGATGCGTTTGTAACAGATATTTTTTTCCCTCATCAACGTTTATCAGCTATTCTCATTCCAACTTGGGATCTAGTCTGTGGCACATTGATAGGAATCTGTATATGGGCTGCCGTACTTACGTGCCTTTCCAAAAAAGCACGTCCTTTCTTATGGATCCCTTTTCTATGCTTAATAATACCTTGCATGTACTACATTTGGAGACACCACATCGGGCTGGCAGGTCTTATAATTGTATGGGCTCTTTGGATCGGCTGGGAATATAATCCAAACCGTCCCCGCCATACCAAAGCTTTTTATCTCTTACTATTATTTTATCCGATTGCGTGGACCCTAGTTACGCTATACCAAGAAATTTCGTATCCACACTTATCCGGAAGACCTCTTACACAATTTTTGCAAGAGCACCAATTACAAAATAAACGTATCTTCGCCTCTTGGAAATTAATGCAGCCTGAGGATTTATTACCTACCCAAAGAATTCTTTATCCCAATGGTTTTGAAAGCTCTGAACTTCAAGGTTTTGTTGTTACATTAAATTTTTATGCACCTCAAAATTTATTTGCCAATTTTAATGAAACTACCCACCGTCGATATGGAAGCGGTACCGCCAAAACTCCGGAGATTCATGAACAAACTCTACAGGCCTGGCGGAACGAACCACCTCCAGATTTATTTATAGGTAATACGAACGTTCTAGAATCACTGCTCAAAAATCGGCCCAAGGAAATAGATCAATACTCTATTGTCTTTCAACTGGAAGGATATAATAAATGGAAATTTGAGAAACCGAAGAAAAATCTCATCCCCGTCTGGGCGCGGTTGGAACTTATAGAGCCCCACCATTTGGCTCCCCAAGACACATTTTTCTTTTTTCTAAAACAAATAAAAGGATGAAAACTATGCAAATCTTTCAAAAATTCTGTTGTATGATCGCTTCTATCGTTCACGTACCGGAACAAATCATCCGGTTCTTAATCATCGGATGTGTAAATACGGCTTTTGCCTATTTCATATACGCGTTGTCCATTTTTTTGGGGGCACATTATACGCTGGCAGTGTTGCTTTCTACCGTTATCGGCACCTGTTTTAGTTTCAAAACAATGGGCACGATGGTATTTGACAATCCCGATAACAAACTTATCTTTAAATTTATAGCCGTCTATGCGGGATGCTACTTCTTAAATATTGGCATCTTACGTCTATTGACTCTGGCAGGCCTGCGCAATTTGTATGTGGCAGGCATTACCAGTATGTTGCTTGTTTCTGCCGTCAGTTTTTGCTTGAATAAATGGGTGGTTTTTCCTAAACGAAAAATTTCCGATGAACCTACAAAATCTAGCAATTAATCTTCGAAGAAAGACGTATTGGATGTTTGTTAAGTAGTTATCGTTCAGAGACGGGCCTATTAGGTGCAGAAAACACGAAGTATTTGCCCAATAAATAATTCCCTATAATCACAAAAGCGGTAATTACGTACTTAGTGGTCAAGGCGGGGAACCCCATTTGTTCCACTAACAATACTACGCCGACGTATTCAAATACTCCTGTCATTGTACGTGCAAATACATATTTCCCAGCTTCCCGGCCCGTATTTTTCCATCCGGTAGTCTCTGTCTGGTACACATAATACTTATTGATAAAAAACCCCGCAGTTTTCGCCGCGATCAGTGCCAACAAGTTGGCCCAGCGAATGGGCACAGAAGCGAGTACCAATCCCGTATATAAACCTACGTTAATCCCGGTGATAAAGCCGCCGCCTATTAAATACCGGATTAGAGCGCCATTTTGATAAATGTTTGCTAGATATTTCCTAGATTTATATACGAAAGAATTATTTATTTGTAACATATGATATCTTGAATATGCGAACGATTGGGAGCTGTACGGTAAATAAAATCTAATAATAAATTAGCAATAAGTCCCAGGCAAAAAAATTGTACCCCCGCTGCGAATAACAAACAGGTTCCTATCAAACACACAGGCATCCATGCAGATACCGCGAAGATACTCGTGATCCCAAATATTCCCGCCAAGAAGATACACACTATCCCAATTTTCCCGAATAAGTACATGGGACGGTCCGAATATTTTAACAGGAACCAGCTGCTAACCGCATCAAAGAATCCTCTCAAATATCGTTCTATACCAAACTTAGATTTTCCAAATAATCGTTTGCGATGATGAATTGGAATTTCCGTAATGCGAAATCCATTTTTTGCCACAAACACAGGAAGATAGCGGTGAAATTCACCATATACCACTAAGCTCTTCACTACTTCCTTACGGTAAGCCTTAAAGCCACAATTAAAATCATGCAAATGCAAGCCACAAAGCCGCCCTGTGACCCAATTAAAAAATTTTGAAGGAAGCGTCTTCTCTAGCGGATCTTGCCTATTCTGCTTCCATCCGCAGACCATGTCATATCCTTCATTTAGTTTATCAATAAACTTAGTCAGCTCGTTAGGATCATCTTGCAAATCGGCATCCAGCGTAACGACAACATCTCCCGCAGCCTCCGCGAACCCTGCCTGCAATGCGTAAGATTTACCCATATTTCTGCGGAATACAATCAGTTTACCGTTGGGATGCGTATTCAACCACTCCGTCAAGATTTTCACAGAATCGTCCGTAGAACCATCGGACACACATACCAGCTCATATTCTTTCAAGTGGCCGTCGGCACAAGCCGCAGATAATGAACGCTCCAACTCTGCCAACAACTTAGGCAAAGAATCCGCTTCATTAAATACAGCCACCACCACTGAACATTTATTAAACATATTCAATCCTTCTTAGGTTTCACAAGATACACATCATACTCATACGTTGGACTGTGAAAACGGCGTACCCATTGCAAACGGTCTTTGATTTCCTGTGTTAATTGTTCGCCATCTCCGCTTTCCTCAAGATTATTATACTCTGAGTTGCGGCCGAAATAAAGATGCCGATAATAAACCAACATATCAGCTTCTTCCAATCCTTTTTGCAACTGGTCTACTCGTTTTTCATTCACCATGAAAACTTGTTTAGCATGAGCAAACATATCACTTAAATCCATTCTGTGTGTAATTAACACTCTTTTACCTGCGAAATAGGTAGGAGATAAGGCACGTTCATTATAAAAAGCAAACGGATTATGTGATTTGAACCCCCATATGGTCCAGCTATTGACTAATATAATACCCACTACGACCCATTTGGTAAAAACATCCGTTGGAACACGTACTAGCCGGCTTATACAAAATACCAAATACCACACCGTTCCTATTGCCACAAATGGAAAAATCAGCATACTATAACGTACAGAAAACTGGTACATCTCCGGCATGCTAAAAACTACATATATCCACATTCCTATTGCTACACATAGCAACCAATCTATCAACCGTTCTCCCTTGGTCGTTTTATATTTGTACACTAATACTACCATTATCATAGCGTACATTAATAACCACGCAGTTCCTGTTCCATCCCACAACCAGGTAAGATATTGTTCCATTAACTGGTACAAACCGTCCGCTCCAACCAGTACGCCAATTATCCCTTGATACCGGGCGGCCAATTCGCGCCCACGTCCGGAAGCAATCATAACATCCATTGCTGGTGGGAACAATAACAGAAAACATATAAAACTGGCACTCAACACAATTGCTAGCCGCACGCATAATTGCCATTGTTTACGCCAGCACAATACAACCCCCGTGATAATTCCTGTCAAAGCAACAAATACAACAAAATTATAATGGGTCAACATTCCCAACACAGCAAATGCCCCTATTTTTAAACAGCGTTTCCAGTCGGCCTGATTGTCTTGCAACAACCGGGCAATATGGTACACAAATCCAACAGCTAGTAGTGTTTGCAATAAATATCCCCGAATAAACATTACGGTACCTAAACCAACTTGGGAATAAGCATAAAACAAAACTACACACCCGGCATAAAATGAATCCTTAAAAAACAATTTTGCCAAACGAAATATTGCCCATAACAGTATCCCCCATAAGACAATATTCAAGGCAAACCCTGACCATTTGCTTAATACATCCGGGGTGAATGAGCATACAGTATGTAAAAGAATATAAAACAGAGGCGGGTGCACCCCGTCTGCTAAGTTCTCAAAAATATGACCGTATTTAAAAGCTTCCCCCGGTTGAACTGTTAACCACGTATGAAAGAACTCCCCTGGCCACCATCTGTTATATAAAAATGAGTCTAAGTTTACTTGCAATTTAGCAGCATCCACCCCTTTAACTAAAAAAGCACCCTGCGTGCTATTGGCATGGGCAAAGGAGTACAAATCATCTACATGAAACATATTGCGTGAATGGAACAAGCACACAATGAGAAAAATGTTTAGACAAAGCGCCAAAATAAACCCATAGCGCAGCCATTTTCTGTTTTGAATGAAGTTGAATTTAATCATACTACCTCTATTTTATCAAAAATATAACACACGTACACAATACCTCGACGGCGAGCACGTATCGTTCAAATAGAAACTTTTATTAAATGCTATAATATAGATATGATAGACCGCATTAAACGATTAGAAACCCTTTTTTTAGAGGAAATTAACACACTTATTACCAAAATGTCCGCCAACGGAGATTTTGGCGGGATTGTTACCATTACCGCCGTGCACGTAACCAAGGATTTAGCAACCGCCAAAGTATTTTTCTCTGTATTTGGCAGCCCGGAAGACCGCAAAAAAACGCAGGATGCGCTCTCGCTACTACGTAAAGAAATTGGCGCCCGGTTGCGCGGACGTTTACACTTAAAACGTATCCCGTCTTTTACTTTTGAATACGACGATACGCCAGAAAAAGCCGCCCGAGTAGAATCCATTTTTCAAATCATTGACAAGGAAAAACACGATGCAAAATAGAGTGCAAAGTTTGCAAACCGTGTGGAAAGCCATCAACGAGGGGAAACGCTTTTTTATCGCCGGGCACTTAAACCCGGACGGGGACTCCTTGGGCTGTACGCTGGCAATGACTTCGCTCCTAGAGCGTATGGGCAAAACTGTCTACGCCTACGCTTCCCCTGCTATCGGCGCCGATTTGCAATTCTTGCCTGGCATTTCTAAAATCCATGTGGATACGCTGCCCGAAAAAGCTGATTTTGATACCGTCATTTTATTGGAATGTTCTGATCGCAAACGCGGGGGCGATTTAGACAAGATTTTAAATACGGCCCATACACTAGTCAATATAGATCACCATTTAGTAAGCGATGCCTATGGAGACGTGAACCATATTGATTCCGGTGCGTCTAGCACGGCAGAAATTATCTTTCAATTATTCGAAGAATCGAAAGGCAAATTTGCTCCTACAAAAGATGAAGCCACCGCTTTGTACACTGGCGTTGTAACCGATACGGGGCGTTTTGTTCACTCCAATACCACCGCCGAAGCGTTGCGCGTTGCCTCGGCCCTGGTAGCATTGGGGGCGGATATTGCCAAAATTAATCAAGTGATTTATTTTACTAAACCATACATTGAACTGAAACTTCAAGGGCGTGCTTTGGAAAAAATGCAGCTACGCTTTGATAATAAATATAGCGAAATTATTCTCACTCGCCGTGATTTTGAGACCTTCGGCGCCACCCCTGCCCAAACGCAAGGTATCGTGAGCCAACCCACTATGATTCCCGGGGTAGAAATTTCAGCTTTAATCAAAGAAGAACCCGATAAAGTATCTGTCAATTTGCGTTCGCGCGGCGCAGCAGATGTAAGCCAGATTGCCCAGATGTTCGGCGGTGGCGGACATGCTCGTGCAGCCGGATTCAAAATAATAGGAAAATCAATTGATCAAGTAGCCCAAGAACTTGCCGACGTGGTAGCCGATGTCGTTAAAAAACTTGCCTAAACCGCAGAAAAGCGGAATTTTATTACTGGATAAGCCGGCGGATTTTTCTTCGCACGATATAATTGCGATTGTACGCAGGATCCTCAATACCAAAACGATTGGTCATAGTGGAACACTCGACCCCATGGCTACCGGCCTTTTAATTTTACTAGTTGGAAGAGAAACAACTCGACGGCAGTTGGAATTCCTAAAGCTTCCCAAAACTTACCAAGCCATACTTTCGCTGGGCACTGAAACAAACACCTGGGATCGTTACGGAGAGATAACAAATACGGCCCCTGTCCCCGCTTTTTCAAGTCAGCAACTAACAAATGCAATACAAAAGTTATCTGGTACCATTTTACAACAAGTTCCTCCCTTTAGTGCCAAAAAAATCAAAGGTGAAAAAATGTATGACCTGGCCCGCAAAGGAGTGGAACTTTCCCCCCGCTTTAGCGAAGTGAACGTATCTTGGGAAAATATTGCTTTGCGTAATCCTCACGAAATTTCCTTTACACTGACTGGCTCGAGCGGTACTTACGTACGTTCGCTGGGGTATATGCTGGCGCACGCATTGGGCACTGTAGGGCATTTATCAAGTCTGCGCCGCATAGCCATAGGTTCCTACCACGTAGATGATGCATTCGATGGCAATTTGCTTAAATCTTGCCAAACTGATACTTTATATAATTGGGTACGGGCATTATGAAAAATTTTATTACCATCGGCACATTTGACGGCGTACACCGCGGACATCGGCACCTGTTTAACTTACTGGAAACGCGTGCGGCGCTGCATCGTGCCAAGCCTTTAGTACTTTATTTTGCACTTCCCCCTAAAACCTTACAATCTCCCCATCCGGAAATGAGTGTTCTGTCAATACCTGATGAAAAAAAGAATTTATTTAAAAACTTAGGCTTACGCACAGAAATGTTGGATTTTGCGCAAATACGCTCTTTGTCACCTCAACAATTTTTTAACCGTTTACTGAATCGGTTTGACTGTGCGGGCTTGTTGGTTGGCGCCGATTTTGCTTTTGGTAAAAATCGGGAAGGATCTGCCGTATTTTTGCGCGAAGCATGCAGCCAGAAAAATATTCCTTTTGAAGTTGCCCCATTTTACAAAGAAGGTTATGAAAAAATTTCCTCTTCCCTCATTCGCAAATTATTAGCCCAAGGGAATATTCCGCGGGCCAATGCCTTACTTAGTCGCCCTTATGAGCTAACAGGCCGTGTTATCCCAGGACATAAACTGGGACGTAAACTCGGTTATCCTACAGCGAACTTAGACACAGGCATCTATAAAATTTTGCCCTTGGGTGTATTTGCCGTAAAGGTACGCGTGGGCACTAAAATATATGACGGATTCTGCAACATTGGTTTTCGTCCAACAGTAAACACTTTAAATACTATTCTGCCACTAGTAGAGGTACATATTTTCAATTTTAAACAAAGTATCTATGGCCGTAAAATCACGATTTGGTTCTTCCAAAAATTACGCGATGAAACCAAATTCGATAGCTTAGAGGCCCTAAAAACCCAGTTAGCACAAGACAAAAAAGAAGCATCCGAACTACTACAACAGATTGTTCTTCCATAAAAAAACGCAGCGCTTAATGCGCTGCGTTAAAGTTAAAAATACGCGTTTATTCTTCGTCGATGTAATAGTCGCGCACAAACAGCAAGATATACGCCAACCATGTAGCTCCAAAGAACATAATAAAACAATAAGAAAACCACCACAGTTTTACAGCGGGATCATAGCTGCGCACAAATGCGTCAATCAGCAAAGTCCCCAAAATAAACATGAGGTACCCCCAAACCACAACTGTTACTAAACGCAATCCAAGATCTAACGTCGCACGGATCACTCCTTTTTCCTGATACGGCTGTTTTAGATAAATCATTATTTTTTGCATAAGCATTTCCCTTAATTAGACTTGGCCTGAACATTTTCCACCGGTTCATCATATGTCATTATGCTAGCCGGTGAATTTGTATTTACATACATTGTCGTCCCTTCAGACACACCTACTGGGGCTCCCTTGTTTGTATCGGTATCTGCTTGTACTGACTGCCCCGCTTGTACAGGCTGATCAATTTGTACTGTTTGCACCACCTGCACGGATTGTTCGGCCTGTTCCGGTTGTTTCGGCTGTTCTTCCACCATAGCCGCCTGTTTCAAAGTGCGGCCTGGTTTAGTTTGGCGGGCTTGCAACCCGGTCTTGGTTTCTACAACAGGTTGTGCGCTCCAATTCCTTTGTAAATTTACTTCATCTGACATAAAACGCTCTACGGGTTGTAATCCGCCCGTTTGGATCTGCCCAGCAGATGAAACCGCGGGAGAAGAAACATACATAAATTTTTCTTCGGGCACAAGTATATCGCCAGTGTTATTGGTAGTGCCGATAACAATCGGTTGACCCGACTGCGTAGTAACAGAAACAGCCACGGGGGTAGCTTCTATAGCCTGTCCCACATTAGATTGGGTAGCCTGCGGAAATTGAGCAGTAGCCACGTAACTGCGTGAAATGGTTACATTCTCCGGTTTAAAACGCCCCGGTTTGGCGGTCGGACGCTCCTGCTTTGTGGTTGTTTCTCGGGGTTGATGAGAGCTTACCCCAGAGAATACAAGCCCCGAATAGCTATCATCTGCCGCAACGGTATCGGGCGTTAAACAATAAGCTACCCGCTGCCTGGTAGTGGCTTTTTGATGTGCATCCACACGTGTTTCGCACGTAGATTGCGCATAGGTGACAACTGCAAATAAACAACCAATTATCGAAATGAGAAATTTCTTCATAGTATCTCCGTACCTCTATCATAGTACATTTTTAGCATTTTTGCACAAATTTCGTGACCTGCTTGCGCCCTTGCATAAACTTTGCTATAATAGATGAGTACCTTTCGTCACCGTAGCTCAGCTGGTTAGAGCGATTCTCTCATAAGGAATAGGTCGGTGGTTCGAGCCCACCCGGTGACACTTTTAGTGGACGAATGACTTCGTCCATTTTTTTATCGTAATTCACTGTACGCGTTTAAATATTGTGGAATGTGCGGCGCTTTGGCGTTCTCATAATCTTGCTGAGCCAGTTCATTTTTTCCCCATTTGGCATAAGCGTTTGCCCGGGCATTTAACACATCCGCCGATACGCGATTTTGCAACACACGCGTATAATCCGCTACCGCCATATCATATTGCCCCAACATATAATACACTCCACCCCGTGCAAAATAAGTCTCGGGACGGGCGGCTCCTAGTTTATCTACCACATTTAGTATCTGCAAGGCATTTTTAAAATCCCCCTGCGTTGCCAATACGCTTGCATATGCCGTGTAAGCAGATACACGATATGGGTCTTCCTTCAATACACGTTCGAAATCAGCCGCAGCTAATGCATATTGCCCGTTAAAAAAATATGCAGCTCCCCTCGCCTCATAGGCCTCTATATTGGACGGATTTAACACGATAGCCTTATTAAAAGAGTTAATAGCCTGCTGCTTTTTTCCATCTTTTAGATATCCACTCCCCCGGGCAACATATTCACTAGATGTTTTAAGCGTAGCACAGGCACTCAAGAATAAACAACCCAGTAAAACCATTTTTTTCATATATATTCTCCTCGAAAGGTCCTATTTATTATAGCACATTGGACCTATATTGGCCTAGGTATTTTTTCCATTTAAAATAGGTCTTAAGACCCTGTTTTTTTTCAACTACAATTACTAAAGTATAAGTGTAAGACAAACAATTTGAATTTCATCCCAAACCGCTGTAGTCCCAAACCCTGCTACAGCGGTTACCCCTTTTATATAAGCGCATTTTGACGTCAAAATGCTATAATACTGCTATGAAAAAACCACGCATTACTTTGTTTGTGATTACTAAAAATGAAGCGTCTCGTATCGCCTCTTGCATTTTAAGTGCGCGCGATATTGTGAGTGAGGTAATCATCGTAGATTCCAACTCTACCGACAAAACCGCTTTGGTTTGCAAGGAGCTAGGCGCCCAAGTATATACGCGAGAATTTGATGGGTTTGCCAGCCAAAAGAATTTTGCACTTTCCAAAGTATCGGGAGAATGGGCCCTTAACCTGGATGCCGATGAACAATTAAGCCCCAAACTGCGTGAAGAAATTTTACAAGCTGTAACTCATGAAGACGTCGCGGGATATTATCTCCCCTTTTGTAATTATTTTTTGGGGAAAAAAATGCGCTTTAGTGGTCTAAATAACGAAAAACATCTTCGCTTAGTACGCGCCCGAAATGCCCGTTATGTAGGAGGATTGGTACACGAAGGATTGGAAGTTAAAGGCCGTTTGGAAACACTCAAAAATCCCGTCAATCACTTCTCATACGATACAATTGAAAATTACTTCAATAAATTTAACAAATATACTTCTTTGGCCGCCCAGCAAATGTACCAAAATGGCAAGCGTTTTTGTTTACTTAAAGTTTTACTTACTCTCCCTTTTGAATTTTTGAAGCGCTACGTGCTTAAACTAGGCGTTTTCGATGGAATACGTGGACTGCTGTGGGCCTCTTTTTCCACGTATTACGTATACGTAAAATACGCTAAACTATGGCAGCTAGAGCAGGAGCATAAATGATCATACTGTGCTTACTGCTGATACTAGCGGGAACTGCATATTTTGTATGGAAATATCCCAATTTGCGCAAAGCCTGGTTCTTGCCCCCCAGAAAAGGACTTGTGGCCTTGATGTATCATTGTATTCAAATGCCCCCATTTAATAACCTGGGCGGACGTGCCTTTGCCATAACACCTACTGAGTTTGAGCAGCACCTTGATTTCCTTCGCGAGCATGGATACACACCTATCTCCGTTGAACAATTATTCCATGCACAAAAAACCGGCCATAAACACGTGCAAAAACCGGTATTATTGACCTTTGATGACGCCACGAATGATCACTATAATAATCTGTTTCCCATTTTAAAAAAGCACAACGCGCCAGCGCTTATTTTCATCATTACCGATTTTGTGGGTAAACCCGGCTATATGACTTGGGAACAAATCAGAGAAATGCAACAAAGCGGGCTGGTGGAATTCGGTTCGCACACTTGCTCGCACAGACGACTACGGGAACTGCCTGAACAAGAAATTATTGCCGAGATTACCAAAAGCAAACAAGTGATTGAAGAACATTTACAACAACCGGCACGCACATTTTGTTATCCGTTTGGCGCCGGCGCCTTTGATAAACATGTGCGCCCCCACGTCTTAGCCGCGGGCTACTTGGCTGATTTTAGTACTAAACATGGCATTAACCCGTGGCCGTGGCGCGGCAACAAACCTTTACTGCGGGCATTCCCGCGCGGGCAGGAAACGCTGTGGGATTTTCACTTGGAACTTACCCGCGGACGTAGCCGCCTATGAAATCTTTTTTCCCGGTTCTAACTTTTCAAAAGATAGGCAAAATTCCTGTCGACTCACATCTAAAAAACCAATGGGCCACACCCCAAGCGTTAGAAAATTGGCTTACATTTTTGACCCAAAAAGGATACCAATTTGTAACGCCAGCGGATCTGTCCCAATCGTTACCCCAAAGACCTATCATGTTAGCGTTTATCGGCGGATTTCAGTCCTTTTATACGGAAGTTTTCCCTCTACTGAAAAAGTACAAAATTCCGGCTACCTGTGCCGTGGCGGTAGAAACCTTGGGAACGTATAATTCCTGGCAAGATCCCCACAAGGAACCCTGGCAAAATATTTTGACACCTTCTCAACTCGATGACATCGTTAAAAGCAAATTAGTACAAGTAGCTACGCTAGGTTTAACGGGGAATGATTTAACGGAACTACCCCTCCAACAAGCTCAGCAAGAAATAGCCGAATCAATCTATCGACTGAAAAAATTACACGATATAGAAGCTGGCTCGGTGGCATTATGGCCGTGGGCTAGTCAACATACAAAGATTCATTATAACCCCGATCTTCCTATCTTTACTGCCGAAAAAGGCGTAAATGAATTAACTGAAAAGAAAACCTTCCGCGTGTTAGAGCCGAGCTGGCTCACACGCATAAAATTATCCCTCAACAAATAGTCGCTGCAATATTAATCACGCTTGAATAAATCACGCGTGTAGACTTTTGCTTGCACGTCGTCAAGCGCGCTATCGTAACGGTTGGCAATAATGGCCTGGGAACGTTTTTTGAATTGGGCCAGATCGTTTACAACTTCACTGCCAAAAAAAGTTGTTCCGTTTTCTAACGTGGGTTCGTAGATAATCACCGTAGCCCCTTTCGCTTTAACACGTTTCATAATTCCCTGAATGGAAGATTGACGGAAATTATCGCTACCGGCTTTCATAGTTAGACGGTATACGCCAATGATCGTAGTATGTTCTTTGGCAGTATCAAAAGAACTGTTTTCATTGTAATAGCCGGCCTGTTGCAAAACACGGTCAGCAATGAAATCTTTTCGCGTGCGGTTGGACTCTACAATAGCCTTAATGAGGTTTTGTGGGACATCGGCATAGTTAGCCAAAAGTTGTTTGGAGTCTTTGGGTAGGCAGTATCCCCCATATCCAAAAGATGGGTTATTGTATTGGTTTCCGATACGCGGGTCCAAACATACCCCTTCAATAATTTGCTGCGTGTTAAGACCTTTGAGTTCGGCGTAGGTGTCTAATTCGTTAAAATAACTTACGCGCAAAGCTAAGTACGTATTAGCAAAGAGTTTGACGGCCTCGGCTTCGGTATAACCCATAAATAAAGTGGGAACGTTTTGTTTGACGGCCCCCTGTTGTAACAGTTGGGCAAATTGGTGTGCCTTGGCCGTTAAATTTTTATCAGCCAAATCAGTGCCTACCACAATGCGTGACGGATACAAATTGTCATACAGAGCGTGTCCTTCGCGCAAAAATTCCGGGCTGAATAAAATATTTTTCACGCCCAGTTTCTCACGGATTTGGCGCGTGTAGCCCACGGGGATAGTGGATTTAATGACCATAATGGCATTGGGATTGTATTTTTTAACTAACTCAATGACCGCTTCCACGGCGGAGGTATTAAAATAGTTTTGCTGCGGATCGTAATTGGTAGGCGTAGCAATAATGACAAAATCGGCATCTTGGTAGGCAGATTTGGCATCAGTAGTGGCTGTTAAATGCAAAGATTTATGAGCCAAAAAATCTTCAATTTCTTTATCGGCAATCGGGGATTTTTTATTATTGATTAAATCCACTTTTTCGGGTACGATATCCACGGCAATAACCTCGTGGTATTGAGCCAATAACGTGGCCAGTGACAGGCCCACATATCCGGTTCCGGCTACAGCAATTTTCATTTTATTTCTCCTTGAAACTTAAAAATATGCGTATTACTTTACTGGCTATCCGTCTGCCCATCAGTTTTGACAAACGGCGAAAGATCCTATATCTACGCTGAGCGGGTTCATCTAACAAAAATTCCATGTGGCACTCCATTTTTTGTTGGCAGGGACGACAAACTCCGCAAGCCTCTCCTCGCACCGGAGAGTAGCAGAACCAAATTTGCCGCATCACATCCTCGTAGTTCCATCGGTGTATATTATTTAGCATATCTGTTTCTGTCAAATGTAGAATAGGAAAGGACATATTGCCAAATAAGGCATAACAACTGGGAGCTGTCTGTTCCTTGTCCAATATAAACCGTGTGGAGAGGGAACGAGCCTACCAAATTTATACAATGTAGACGTCGCTCCAGAAAACTCGCCATTCGGTTTTTCAAGTCCCAATTCGATACCTGGGAATTGTTTGGCAACCTGAGCCAAATACATGTACTGGGTTCCCAAATGAATTTGTTGAGAAATTTCCTTCCAGGCTTCTTTTAATTTATTCTTTACGAATAGTTGGCTTACGTCTATTTTTTCAATAGGCAAAAACACCGCTTTTCTTTCTTTTTTCTCTGCTAATAAGTGCAATATCTTTTCCATCCGCTCCAGTTCAACACGGCTACTACTGCGATGAGAATCCAAACAATATACCGGTTGCACCGTAACATTCATACGGGAAAGTTCCACCATTCTGTAGGTAGAATCCCAGCCGCCCGTCCAAAAGATGCGAACCAATTCATTGTCTGCCATTTTATTTCTCCTTACAATAAAATTCTTTGTACCACTGTGCGAAATGGCGCAATCCTTCGCGCAAGGAGGTTTTAGGCTTAAAGTCAAAATCCCGCTCTAAAGCAGATGTATCGGCGTAAGTAACAGGTACATCGCCGGCTTGCATGGGTACCAGTTCTTTGTGTGCTTCAAAATCGTAATCGGCCGGGAGCACCCCCGCGCGGACAAGTTCTTCCTGCAAGATTTTCACAAAATCCAGTAAATTTTCCGGCGAATTATTACCAATATTGTAGAGTGCGTACGGCGGGATGGGCAATCCGTCTTCGCCTTTTTGGCGTTTGGGCGCTCCCTGCATTACGCGAATAATTCCTTCCACGATATCGTCGATATAAGTAAAATCGCGCTTGCAGTGGCCAAAGTTAAAAATTTTAATCTTTTCCCCCGCCCGCAATTTATTAGTAAAGCCGAAGTAGGCCATATCAGGCCGCCCGGCGGGGCCATATACCGTAAAGAAGCGTAAGCCCGTTGACGGGATATTATATAGTTTTGAATATGCGTGTGCCAACAGTTCGTTAGATTTTTTGGTGGCGGCATAGAGTGAAACAGGGTTATCTACTTTATCTTCCACCGCATACGGTACTTTTTTATTAGAACCATACACAGACGAACTGGAGGCATATACCAAGTGTTCTACACCTGTTTCCCCGTCATCGTATGAGTGACGACACGCTTCTAAAATATTATAAAACCCAATTAAATTTGCCTCAATGTATGCACTCGGGTTGGTGATGGAATAACGCACACCGGCCTGGGCGGCCAAGTTAACAACGATTTGCGGCTGGTATTTTGTGAAAATATCCGTAATGAGGCCCTTATCGGCCAAGTTGCCTTTGATAAATGTAAAGTTAGGCAGTTTAGACAGTTGCGCCAAGCGGTATTTTTTCAAAGATACATCGTAATAATCATTTACGCTATCCAAACCAATAACCTGGGCGGAAGGATTTTCCGTACAAACACGTTGCACAAGCGCCGCTCCGATAAAGCCGGCTGCCCCAGTAACTAAAATAGATTTTTCTTTTAAATTGAGCGGATTTTTTTCCATACATATATTGTACTAATTTATAATGAGGTCCAAATAGTCTGACAAATTTATCAGCTATTTTTCTTATGTTTTTTAATTTTAAAATGACAAACCCGTAATAGGCTACGTGCTACATTAAAATTAATACAAGCAACTATCGCAAATAATTTCATTCGGCAAGATACTATCCGCACGAACAAAAAACGTACAAAATGTTCCATGACATAAGTAGTTAAAAACTTTACAGAAGCGCGATCCTCAACATTAGAACAGGCTATTTGATAAAGCCACTTAATGGCATTCATCAATTGCGCATCGGCTGCTCGTTTATAAAATATAGTCATTTTATGTTGTTTGGCATACTTTAAACATTCATCCATTAGCACAATTTTTTTTAGATAATTAGATTGAAAATTCTTTGTTAGCGCATTGGAATTTTGATTATAGCGGTAGTGATATTTGGCTTGATTTCCCAACGCAACGGAAGCATTCGTTTTTATTAACTCAAAGTTAAAAAACCCGTCCTCCCAATAGGATGTATCCGTATTAAAACGCCAATCAGAAATAAAATTCCTGCGATATAATTTATTCCACACATACCCCCAAATACTGCCATATTCGAAAATATCTAACGCCGAGATCAATACATACGGCTGTTCTGTTTGTTTTTTTGTGTGATATCCCTCATCCTGGCAAATATTACACATAGACATAGAGGTATTATCTTTTATAATTAAACCATATAAATATTCATACATGTCCGGTTCAATATAATCGTCACTATCCACAAAAGCGATATATTCCCCTGTAGCAATTTCTAAACCCGCATTACGGGCGGCAGAAACTCCTTGATTAGTTTGATGGATAACTCTAATTCGCTTATCTTTTTGGGCATATTCATCGCAGATTTGACCACAACGATCCGGTGAGCCGTTATCCACAAGAATAATCTCTAAATTCGCATACGTTTGGGCGAGCACGCTATCCACGCATTTACGCAAGTACTTTTCCGTACGATATACGGGAATAATGACAGAAATAAGAGGTAAGCAAACCATAAAATACTATTTATCTCCCGTAAAAATGTGCTTTGCGTTGATGCTCGGCAGGCGGGGTCATATAATCTCCGTAAAAATTTTTTAAAATTTCGTGCCAACCGCTGGGGATATAAAATTGGTAGCCTTCAAATGTATGCAATTCTTTGCCTGAAAACCATTCACTAAGCATGGCTTTTTCGGGTGGATAAGGTGTATGCGTTACGTTAAAAACGTATTTGGTAAAATTTTCCGAGGCATACTGTTGGGCTACCTTATCTATTTTATTCAATAATACGTGAGAGGGAATAAAAAACAATCCCGGGCGAAGCAGTAGTTCCCGCATAATATGTTTAAAGTTTTTAACAGGGGCTTTTTGCATCTTCCAATATTTAAATGCTTCCCAAAACTTTACCTGTTTGTATAACTTGCGTACAGCTTGCGGGTTGTCTCCCATATTATCCAACGGAAAAATATCTACCCACGGTCCCAATGGACAGGGGATTCGCACACATTGTTCACTTACTTCCCATCTTTTATCATATATTTTGGCAATATCTAAATGGAAATACGGGGTTTCTTTGGTAGCCAAGCCAATATGTGCCAATTTATTATGCTTAGGAAATAATTTTAAAAATTTTTCGTAATCTGGGCGAGGCATTAACACATCCACATCGTCGTCCCACGGGATAAATCCGTTATGACGGATAGCCCCCAATAATGTCCCTGCAAACAAATAGTAGGTTAAATGATGTTCCTCGCAAAAATCGTGTAGTACTTGTAACACATCTGTTTCTATTTGCTGTAATTGTTGTAAAGATAACGCTTGCGACATAAAAACTCCTAATCAATTTCTTGTAATTTATGACTGTAAAAATCTTCCACAATACTGCATATAGCCCGCGAAACGGAAGGATCTATATACGCAATAGAGCGCCCGGATGAAATGGCTTGCATAAAACTGACCAACTCGTAGCGGATCCCCTCACCTTCCAGTTGGTAAAAATAGCGGCGGTTTTGGTTGGGGTCTTCATAGCGGATTTCAAAATAATCTGTCTTCCACCACGGGGCGGGTACAAAAATATATCCTTTAGTGCCGGAAATGATGAGTTCCCCTTCGGACTTTACCCCCTTCCCCACTTTAATGGAAGCCACCGCGTTGGGATAGCAAAAATCAATTTTCGTAAAATTATCAAATTGTTCTTTTTTATCCAAAAATTGAGATACAATATTTTTTTGCTCATACTGTGTACCCAACAACTGAAACACGGGCAACAACGCCGCCGGCCCCCAATAGCAAAGGCTGTTCCACGTTGTGTTCAAATCGATGTCCCCTTTTTCTTGCAAGCTGGTACAAGTGGCATCTACCGATACAATCTGCCCGATTTTCCCCGTCTTGGCTAGTAATATTAAGCGGTAATAGGCCATTGAATAGGCCGTTTTCAAAGCCGTCATCAATACGCATTTTTGTTTTTGTGCCAGGGCGGTTAGTTCGTCAAATTCGCGCGTGTTTAAGGACAGCGGCGCTTCGCATAATACATGCTTTCCGGCCAGCAAAGCCTCTTTAATTTGATCATAGTGGCGGCTGGGATGGGAAATTAAATAAATAGCATCTACCTCTTGAAGCATCTGCGAATAATTCGGGGTGACAATCAAATCTTTCGCCGGGAGACCAATCGACTCTTTAGGGGAATTGGTACAAATAGCCGTGACGGACAAACCGTTCACAAATCCGCTTTCGCGGTTGATCTTCACCAAATACCGCGGATCACCCACTAGCCCTAAGCGCACCAAGTGTTGTTCGGTACGGATATGGGAGGAAGACACTCCCTCCGTGCGCTCCAAATACACCACTTGGCAATATTCCTTTAAGTAATCAAATTTCCCCTGCCAATCCGAGCCGATGGCAAAAACGTCTACGCCGTAGCGTTTGATATCGTCAATTTTTTGCCCTTCGTATTCTTCAATAATAATTTTATCGGCAAGCCCCGTAGCACGCACTGCTGCCACACGTTCCATAAGAGACTGCTGCACATTAATTTTCCCACGGGCTTTATCAAACGCTTCCGAGGTAATCCCCACAATCAGATAATCGCCCAATGCTTTGGCCCGTTCCAGCAAGCGGGTGTGCCCATAATGCAGTAAGTCGTAGGTGCCGTACGTGATCACTTTCTTCATAATCTATAGAAGTCCTCTCTTTTCTAAATCTTTTAATGCATAAACCAGCGTGTCATTGTCCTGCACGGTCAGCGCGCCGATATGCCCCACCCGAAATACTTTATCCTTCAATTCCCCACCATTGGGGCAAATCCAAATACCGTATTTGTCTTTTAATGTTAAAAAAACATCATAAGCACTTACGTTTTTCGGATGTAGCGGCGTCACTGCGTTGGACATAGATTGCGAAACAATCTCCAGCGGTAAATCTTTGATTTTATTTCTGAAATCAGCAGCCAATGCAGCCACTTTTTTTATTTCCGTTTCTGCTCCGCCTTTTTTATCAATAGCTTGCAACCGTGCATGAATCTGCCGCAAAATACCGACGGCCGGCGTGAACGGCGTTTGGCCGCGTTCCCCGTCTTTGAGAGCCCGCTTCAAATCCAAATAATAACAGCTGGCCGTAGAAGCGGCAATCCGCTTGAGTGCCGTAGGTGCCAATACCATAACGGACACCCCTGGCGGGCACGCCAACGCCTTTTGGGAACCCGTCAACATAACATCCGCCTTATACATTTCCATATCAAATGGATCTGCCAAAAAGGAACTGATGGCATCCACCATCAAAAACAGATTATTCTGTCGGCAAAACCGGCTGATTAATTCCATATCATAATGCACGCCGGTAGAAGTTTCGTGCACATTAACTAAAAAAGCGGTATATCCTTTATTTTGATAAGGGAGCAAATGTTCTTCTCTCAACGCATTTCCAAAAGGCAAATGGATTTCATCGTAAGGGATGTGATATGTTTGGCAAATTTCCACAAAACGATGTCCAAAACTCCCCCCGTTGACTATCAATGCTTTATCGGCCGTTGTCAGCGTGTTGAGCACCGCCGCATCCATAGAAGCAGTACCAGAGCCCGTTAGAAACACAACTCGGGATCCTTGCGGGGCATGGGCAAACTTCAGCATCCATTTTTCGTTTTCAAACATAATCTGGGAAAATTCCGCCGTTCTGAAATACGGTACTTGTTCCGCTCCAACGGCACGGACCTCATCGGATGATTGCACAGGTCCTACAGTAAAATTAAGCATGTTTATCTCCTATCAGTTCCAATTTGGAACAATCATAAATTTGTTGATAACCACATGTATGGTAAAAATTAAAAAGAGTAGGTTTATAGCAATACAAAACCGGTTGTTGGCCGAAACGTTCCATGCATTGTTCGGATAGGAAGGTCATCACTTCCCGCCCCAAACCTTTGCCTCGCAAACAAGGGTCGATTAACAATCCGCCCATTACGGCCAGATTTTTATAACAAGCGTAAGTTCCCAGATGTGCAATCACACGTCCGTCCCTCTCTAAAAAAACATTTTGGCAACCGTACTTTTCGTGACGTTCCAACAGTTGTTCGGTTAATTGCTCCACCGTATAATGCGAACCGATATCCAGGTCCGATGTAATAAAAGAAGCCAGCCGTTCAAATTCCTGTGGGGTATGCGCCCATCGGAAGGAAGAGGACGTCCCCGCTGTCTTTTTGGGAATAGCCCGGTATTTGAAAAGATGTCCATCCGTCTGCCCGTAAGCGGGAAGGTATGTTTTCAACCGCGTAATCAAGGGGGTTATTCCCGATATCATAACCGGCTGGTGCGATTGAATAAATTGTGCTACCTCCTTTAACACGGTTTCAGCCGGCAAAGCCGCACTGTTCACCAACAATTGAAAGGAATTATAATACCGATAAATGAGCAACCGGATTTTCCCCTCTTGCCGCACCAGATACGTATGAATATGATTACCGGCTAATCCATAGGTATTGGCATCGATATACAAATAAGGGTTTTGCAAAGGCTCTGCATTAAGAAAATCTTGTATTTCCGAAAAGAGTGAAGGTTGATACGTCTCAATCATTTTTGCACCCCCTTGAAAAACGGCACCGTCAATAACCAGGGGTAGCGGGTACACAAACGCCTGCACATGGCGGTCAATTTATCGGTAATAAACGCACGTTCTTCTTTCGTCAGCACCAAAAACCAAGATAGCGGGAAGAACAACATTTCGGCCAGTATTATGGTAATAAAAAGCCGTACCAACCCCGGCCGCATCCACAAGTGCGGTAACCACGCCAGAGTACCGCAAACAGCAATAAGTCCAACGGTAGACAGCAATACTTCCCGCACCCAACGCTTGGCCGACATATTTAATATTTTTTGGGCAAAATAAATGCGCCCGGCAGAATTTAAACAGTTCCCGATCACCAAAATAACCCCAATGGAATAAACCGTTCCGCCGCAACTTACGGACAGAATGGCCGCCGGTAGAATACAAAGAGAAATGGAAGTCAAAACAAGTTGATAGGCTTTAATATTACCGCTGGCCAAAATGACTAGCATGTTTCCTTTCGTACATTCTCCGCAAATGTAATAGGTCAACATAAAATAGCAAAGCCCCACGGTAAAAGGCGGCGGGTTTTTCAGCCACAACTCAATCACATACGGCAACTCCAATACAAGCGGGATCACAAATATAAGCGCCAAAAGCACGCTAAATTTGCACGCCCCGAAAGCCAGTGTGGTCATGCGTTTGTAATTTTTGGCCCCTGCCGCTGTAGTAATGGCCGGGGAAAAGGCCTTTAACAGCGCACTGGAGAGTGTAGAAGTACCTGCCTGAACTTGGTGAGCCACCTGCATAGAAGCATTGATGCGCGGGCCGAACGCTTTATTGATGAGCAAAGAAATCCCCTGCGAACGGAACAAGCCTGCCAAATGCCCCAGGGCTGTCCAACACACGTATGAACCGATTTGTTTCAAATAAACTAAACTTCCCATATAGCCATACACTAATTTGCACTCGGGGAAAATCAAATTCGCACGGATACAAATAATAATTTGCGGCAAAACGGACATGGCACACATCCATAAAGCATATTTAATAAGCCAAGCCCCGGGATGAGAAGCCATGAAGTAGGCAAAAATAATATTCAGCACGGTGGTAGCCATAGAATAAACTGTCAGCTCTGCAATATATTGTTTGGCCGTGTACATGGCCATAAACGGCACATTGACCATGGCAACAAAGGAGGATAAACAGGTAAAGCGCAATACCCACACACACGCATCCATACGCGCTGGCGGGATGGTCAACCAGTTGTAAATGGCCCATTTGGCAATAGGATATCCGATCACAATTAAACCCAGCGGCAAAAGCGTGTGGATAGTGAGAGAGGTATTAAACCACTTACGGCATTCTTCCAACCCGTGGGCAGGATCCTTATCCGTCTTGGCCGCTCCGATAGAAAACGCATAAAACCGTGCCGTAGCGCCCGCCAGAACATTGTTTAAAAATTGGATAAATACTACCAGCCCGCCGATAACACTAAAAAGCCCATAGTCCACCTGCCCTAGCGCCATCAGCACCCAACGGCTAATAAACAATGCTCCCGCTATGGACAAAAGCGAGCGTCCATAAGTAAAAATGATATTCCAAAATATCCGTCTGTTTTCTGTGAGTGGCATCATTATTGCTCTTTTTTATTCAAATTAAGGCAACGCAACAGTTTGCGCATTCCTTTTTTCCACAAAGGGGTAGTTGTTAATTCCTTTTTTAAATCTGCAAAATTTTCCGTTTTGTAACGACGGAAAAAATCAGCCCGTTTGGGATGTTCCGAACCCGATATAAGTAAATAGCGGTTCATATAAGCGGCATCTTCCGCTTTAATGGGTGTCTTATCAAGGGACAGTCGAGGCAGTAACATTTTTGCTTTTTGCGTATTGACCAATAACACGGAAACACCCTTTGCGTCATATAATTGCGGATAGTTCCTTTTTACCCCCCAAAAATCTCCTATGGAAAAGTCAGCCATTTTGTTCCAGCCTTTAAATGAACACTTATGACAGGAAGGACGTTCGTAGAGGTTGGAAATCCAAAACGGCAATCGGTAAAAACGACGCAGTAAAAGCCCCCTCTTGGCGCGTACTAGTGGGCGCAATAACCGCGGCACTTTGGGCAAGGAGGATCCGTCCGAATAGGATATTTTCAAGAATGAAGCATCCCACCCCAAGTGTTTATGACGGAAATCTATGGCTGAAATTTTTCCCTTTTGTGTGTTTTCTGTCAAAAACTTTTGCCACACCGCCGGTGACGGTACCCCATGACAAAAAAGTTCGGCCGTAAGTAAATTTTCGTATTCTTTACCTAAGTAATTGCGCAACCCTGCTATTTGACAAGGAGTTCCCGTAAACAAAACCGCACGGCCCTGGTCTAAAAATTGCTTGGCTTGCTGATACGTTTTACCTATATCGCTCTGCACGTATTTGGAACGGCGCAGTTTATCCAAATCTAGCAGATTTTCGGCATAGGTATGCACTACATTCCAATTTTTATCAAACGCGGCACCAAAAACCACGCCCCCCTTTTTGAGGATTTCTTCAGCCAAGGCCGTAAACATTCCACCGGAAGAACTTTTAAGTTGAATGTGCGTGTCTGCATGTTTGGCTGCGTATATTTCCAGTGCCGGAAACGAAACCGGTTTATTTACAATCGGGCAAACTTTTTCACACAGTCTGCAGTTTACACATATTTCTGTATTCACGTGGGGATACAAAAATCCTTCTTCATCAAGTCGCATAGAAATGCACCCTTTCGGACAGGCATTGGCGCAGGCACTACAACCACAACATTGGGATTTTTGAAGGATGTTAATCATATGGTTCCTACTTCGTAATCATTTTCAAATATTCAAACGCTTTCTGGCGTTCCTGTTCCAATTTTTTATTCACAGCATCCCAATCTTCCTCTTCGCGGAAAACAGAGGACGCACCGTTAAATTTGCGGTGTTGCAACCCCGTAATATCCAGTAAATTATTCAAGCGCGACGCCGCCGGCCATTTGGGGTTCAGAGGGCCTACCATAAAGGGCTTGTTAAAATTGATAGAGAAAGCTAATCCATGAAAAGAGTTGGTAAACACATACTGTGCATTCAAGAATAGCCCCAACCACTCTTCTACCGTAGGGGCTTTGTGAATGCCGGCTAGTATATTTGCCAGATTAAAATGAGGAGATACAAATAGAAGTTTCCATCCCTTTTCTTGGGCTACCCGTTTGGCATATTGTATGAATGCCTCGTCGCGATGCATAATTAAAAACAAGATGCAGTAAGGTTTTGTGATAGAGGGGCGTTTGGCAATTTTTTCCCAATCGGCCTTTGTAAGTAACAAGGCCGGGTCAATGTGTACCTGCACTCCTTTGCCGGGGGCAAGAGCTTGGACAATTTCTTTTCCTTGTTTTTCTCGTACGGAAAGATATTGAATGTGATTTAAGTTTTCTTTAATAAATTCTTTTTCTTTATCCGTTAAATTATGTAATTCAAACCCAAAACTGGCCGCATAGGAAGCATTTTTGTTTTTATCTGCACAAAAAGACAGAAAAAATCTGTCGTCAAACCAAGTAATACGGAGATTAAATACCTGGTCGCTACCGGTAATAAATAAATCGTATTTATTACTTAAAGTCGGTAGCGTATCATAGTATACTGGGGCCATATCCATGAGATACTTATTTTTAAAAGCAGCAAAATGACTGCTTCGATACCATCCGATCGGAAGTTTCAAAATCTGTTTCATCCAGCGCAAACTCAGTTTAAAGTGGGCCAATATATGCCTTTTTGCCTCCACTTTCGGAGAGAAATAATTGATTATTTCTACCAAGTTCCCTTGGTTTATAAGAGTTTGTTTAAGCGCATACGCCTGTAATAGTGCTCCATAATTATCTGCCTTGGGAAAAGTTAAAATGGCAATTTTTTTCATTTGATTTTTTCTCCGTTATAAATAGATCCTATTTTCTTCACATATTCGGCTAAACTCAATTTGGCCGTATTGGGTTGAGAGAAAACTTTATTTTCAGTATCAAAAACCGCTTGTGCCCATTGGATAGGTGGTTGTCTCAACGATAGATATTGGCACCAACCAATGTCAGCTTCTCGGGTCACGTTATTTGAAACGAAACATTTGACTCGCATGGCTTGTGCTTCCAATAATGTTAAGGGTAATCCCTCAAAAGTGGAAGGAAAAATCATATATTCACTTCGGGCAAACAAAGCGGGAATATCTGAATTATGAGGCAAAATTTTAACATTTTTAAGTTGTAACTTTTCTAGTTTAGGTAAAAAGAGTTTATCGTAATTTTCAAAAAATTCTCCTACAAAGGTCAACGTCGCATCTGGCCAGCGTGCTTGTATCTCTTTAAAAACATCCAGCACAAATAATTGGTTCTTTTGAGTGCCAAATCTGCCTACATGAATAAAAGAATGACGCGCTTTGGGGGCTGGATAACGGGAAATATCAAAGCGTTTTAGATCAATTATATTTGGGATGGAAATGGCCCCCGTATTAGGCCCAAATAAATAATCTGCCGCCATTTGGGAGCATCCGATCCTGTGTGTGGCATAACTGTTAATCAATTTACGGTAAATACTATGCATACTTTCAGCCACTAAATGTGCGTGTGGCATAGAGTTGTGGCTATGACTTATACGGACCGTTACCCCACAATGTTTGGCCGCCATTAAACATGGCGCAGCCTCAAAATAATTATGGCAATGAATGACATCATAGGGGCCATGTTCTTGTAAAAATTTTTTAACACCAAAGTATAGACGTGGAAAACGGATATATTTATCTAATTTACCTCGAAAAGAGCCATTTTCCCCTTTATGTGGCAAACGGAAAATTTTGCCATATTTTTTAAACTCTAGTTCATGATAACTCTCTTCCTTAGAAAACAGAACAATATCGAAATGGAATTCACCTGATAAATTGTGCACAATATCCATCATGACGCGTTGTATTCCGCCATTTCCCAAATCATTACAAGCAACTAACAGAACTCTTTTTATGTTATTTTTACCGGTCATATTTTTTTTCTCCGTTCATTTGCTTAAGAGATCTTTTATTGATTTGTACTTGGATAAATAACAATAAAATATAAAAATAAATATTTTTAGCAGAGTAAGAGACGGAACCGTAGTCCATCATCAACAACAAGAAAATTAAAATTAGGCCAAAGTAAGTCCCTGTAAAACGGTAGGCCCGCTGCTTAAATAACTGCCACCCTGGCCACAACAACAGCAAGTAATATAAGCCGGTACCCACTAATCCACCGCCGGACAACATTTCAATATAATTGTTGTGCAAATAGGTTCTCCATCCTATGGCCATGGCCAAAATTTCCCCGGAACTTGCTATACCATTTCCCAACAGCGGGTGCTCCAAAAATTTTTGCCATCCGATTCGTATCATCCAGTGGCGAATAGTTGTAGACCCCCCCATCAGGCTTCCCTCTCCAGAGAAGAATTGAAATAATAAGGCCATACGTTTCTTTAATCCTTCGAAAATAGGCAGTTCCAACAGCACCCTCACCAAAACAAGCAAGAGCAGAGCCACAAAGAAGTATCGAACGGCCGACATCACCCAGTTTCTGCTGGAATATTTAACAAAAGTCACCGCGCAAACGCCTGCCATAAAAGCAATAAATCCCGTACGGCTGCCCGCGGCCGCCAATACCAAAACATTCAGCACTGTTAACAGATGGTACCATCTGAATTTATCAAATAACATTTGATAAACCACCGCTACGGACGATATAGCCATCAAACGGCCAAGACTGTTCACATTAATAAACGCACTTTCCAAACGGCCCGCATTTGAAACCACTGCTCTTACATTGTTCATCCCATAGAAGAAAAACGTATATACGGCCACGATAAACCCACCCCAAATAATAATGTTGATTAAAGGCTTGGTATCCGGTTGCCCTACGTAATGGATATACAAGACGGACATACAGATAAACAGCTGTAAAATTGTGGAAGTTCTAACCAGCGTCTCCGTCGGTGAAATGGACCACATATACGATGAAAAACAGAAAAGCATAAACAAAAACACGCACGTATGGAAGGAATGCCAATATAGGGGAATACGCCCGCTGTTCTTAATTAATAACAATCCCCCAATCCCGGCTGTAATGAAAAGTAAAATAAAACGGGAATAACTGCTAGTGTTGAAAATATAAAACGAGCAAAAAAGAAACAACGTCCCCAACCAAATCAATTTGTCGATAATTACACTCCACTTAATCATGGTTGGCTCCGAAAACGCATGTTGTAAATTCTCGCACTACCTTCGTGATATCGTACCCGGCCGCACGCATTTGTTCGGCACTCTGCGAACGGGCTTGCAGTGTTTGTGCGGCCGCTATTTCCAGCGCTTTTTCAGACCATTGGGCAGCACTTTGCGTAAGCGGCATAAAGTGCACATGGCCGGTTTGTTTGGACTGCTTGGTAATGGTGTCGGTAATCAAACAAGGTAATCCGCTTGTTTGAGCTTCTATTACCGTGTTGGGCATCCCTTCAAACAAAGACGGGAACACAAACGCGTCCATGGCCGCTAATAACTCCGGTATATCCGCACGTACGCCCAAAAACGATACACTCTCTGTCACGCCTAAAGCCGCAGCCTGTTGTTTTATTTTTTCTTCCAAATTACCTTTCCCTACCAGCCATAACACAGCCTCAGGACAGCGCTTTTTAATTTGCGCAAAAATCTCCAGTAAAAATGAATGATTCTTTTGGAAACTAAACCGCCCGATGTGGCCAACCACAAATTTATTCTGCACGTTAAGTTCTTGGCGGATTTTCGTGCGGTTCTCTTGGGAAAATGCGAACTGCGCAATATCCAAACCGTTGGGCAAGATATGCACGTTCTTGTCGCTGCCGAACGTGAACTTGGCGGCCAAGTCCGATGGGGCAATCTTCACGTTGGCCACTTTCATCACAATTCCCCGCAACAATTTATGCACCCAAATAAAAGGCTTGGCGTACGACGCATTGGCATTGCAGGAACGAAACGCCCGCACTTTCACGCCCAACAACCCGCACAAACATAAATCACCCGTCTCAAAAATAGTACTCCCCAAACGCAATGCATAAGTATAGCGTTGCGCGCGGAGCAATTTGCAAAATTCGTACAAAAAGCGAAAAGGGTGTTTGCTTTTAAGCGGCAGGTGGTAAATGCGCCCCCCCATTTTTTCAATTTCCTCTTCGTAAAAATTCTTTTGTGGGTTGCAAATGCAAAAATCCATTTGATAATGTTCCCTATCCAGCTGGCGGTACACTTTCATTAAGAACGTTTCCGCTCCGCCGGTATTCATGTTCGTCACAATGCACAAGAGTCGTTTCATATTTTATTTATCCAACTCCTGTAAGATTTTCGGCAAACAGTTCTTTACCGTATATTTCTGTGCTTCGTTCAAACAATTAAGCCGCATTTGATACCATTCTTTCGGGTGAGCTATTGCCCATAAAATTCCTTCCTGCAACGTGGGAATATCTTGCCAGGGGTAGAGAAGCCCGGTTTTTCCGTGGGAAAGTACCTCTTTATTTCCGTTCCAATCGCTGGCAACACAAGGTAGTCCGGCCGCAAACGCGTCCAGCAAAGTGCCCGGGAATCCCTCTCCGCGCCAATGCGTAGGGAAAAGCAACACATCATATACAGACAGGACTTCTACACTTTTATGCGTAGCACTTATACCGCGGTACGTGGCACAGGGATATTCTTTAAGCAAATGATCCAACGTAGACTGGTACTTTTTTTCTACCGGGCCCCATACATCCAATTGAAAATGCAACTGGGGATGTTGTTTTTGCAAAGCGCCTACGGTTTCTATGGCCTCCGTAATACCTTTCTCTTCACAAACGCGACTAAAAGTGCAAAATTTCCAATGATCTTTGTTTGTACTTTCCCGTGCGGGCGTTTGTAAAATGGGCAATTCTTTAAAATTGGGCAACACTTGCGCGTTGGCAATTCCCATTTTTTGCAAATTTTCCTCCAACGAGGGAAGTTCTACCCAGTTCACCGCAAAAGAGTTAACATATTTGCACCAGGTAGGGCATCGCAATAAGATAGCGTCCAGTTTTCCACCGATTAGATCGTGATAAACGCGCGTAGGTAGCACCTTCTGCACCCAATAGAGCAGCGGAAAAAACACTTTCATACCGTTTAAGGAAAGCAAAATTATAACGTGGCGGCAGGTGCACAATCCCACCAATGTCTGCCACAAAAGTTTAATCTTATTTGTTTTGTTGTAGTAAGTATCCACTTTGTAAATTTTAAAACGGCCGGTAGATAACAACGCTTGGTATAACGTAAGCGTTTTAACGGTTTGCCCGTCGTAAAATTTCTCTTTTCCACCAAAATGCCCTATAATCGCAATTCGTTTCATAAATATCCTTTTGCTATTTTTTTGCCCACTCAAACAAACGTCGCCCCATCTCACTTTTCTTCATAAATTTCAGAGAAGCAGCTATTTTATATTTCAACATCAGCCAATGCAAAGAAACCGCATTTTGCAAGGGATTTGTCGTTAAAATCGGATTAAAATTGCAAGATGTATTTTTGACTTTTTTTACGTATTCTTTGCTTTGCCACGACATGTTCGTCATATCAGTCAAATAAGCGGGTGTTTCTGCCCGGACGGAGGAAGCATTTGTTTTGTGGTTATACGTCAACCCCACGCCCGCTTCACATTGATGCGTTTGCGTATCCAACACAACTCCTAAACCGTAGTCACAGGCGTTGCAAGGGGTAGAATTAAATTGTTTTCTATAATTTTTACGGCGGGAACCGAAATAAAAATTCCCCAATGAATAAAATATTTTTTTATTTTTGTACACTTCAAAAGGTTGCACCACATGGGGATGATGTCCAATAATCAAATCGGCCCCCGCTTCCAAAGACTGATGAGCAAACTGAATATCCAGCGGCATCGGCAACAAATTATACTCAAACCCCCAGTGATACACATTGACAATAAATTTATCCGACTGTTGGGCACGTAAAGCGCGCGTATGTTCCAAAATGAGTGCTCTGTCCAGGGGTGCTACGCCGCCCGCATTTTGACGGGCCGCCACGGCCTCTTCCACCGGCCACGCAAAATTCTGCAACACAATCGGCGTTCCCGGCAACTCCACGGTTTGCAAAGCTGCATCAAGATTTACCCCCGCCCCAACATGCAAAATATTGTTTTTATCCAATTGCTCCAACGTTTCCTGCAAATTTTTCTCACCGTAGTCCATCGTATGATTATTGGCCAGGCAAACTGCTTTTACATTCAATTGTTTCAGGGCGTCCAGGGTAAGAGGCGTACTTTTTAACGCGGCCCCTCTCTTTTTGATAGGGCTTCCCCCCGTTCCCAGTGTCGTCTCTAAATTGAGAATCACTTGGTAATTTTCTCTTTGGACAAAACGGCAGATTTCCTGAAAGTCCTCAGGCAAATAATCGTAATCAAAGAAAAAATCTCCCAAAAATAACAATTTCATATTAAATCGTTAACCGTTGCCCCATTTGCATGATAAATTTTTCCGAAAAGTGTCCAAACACACCATTCGCCGGTGAAAATGTTAATTCTCCAAAATACACTTTCCCGTTTACTTCATATAAATCTACCCGCACAAACGAAAAATCTGCTGCTAATACCCGCGCCACTTCCAACATGCGCTTAAATTGCGTAGGCGGTGTCTGGGTAGGTTTGCCAGGTGGAATAACCTCGTCACAGTAAGACTCCCACTGCGGCCCGAACAACTCCCGCTTTATTTGCATAGCACCCTTATCGTCCTGGTGGCGTTCACTACATACCAGCACAAATTGCGGCACGCCGTTTAAACAATGAAACTTATAGTCAGTAAGGCCGTTGGGCGTTTCCAACAGTTCTTCGGCATAAATGCGGTGCAGAATCGTTTTATAATGTGGTTCTACAGAATAAGTGCCATAGGTGGTATCTAGCCAGGTTTGTAGTGTTTGTTTACATTTAGCTATGTCCAATTTTGTTTTATCGGGTACAAGATAATTCATTTTACAACCGTGAGTAGCTTTTAGGATAAACTTATTTGGCAACGCATTAAAATCTACCTCATCTACACTGGCCCAGGGCCCTCCCACCGTAGGAATTAAAATATCGGCTAAGCCTTTTTGGACAATATATTCCCGCACTGCCCATTTGTCCGTGCAGGTAGACATCAAGGATGTGCTTTTATGTAAAAATAGGTAGGTTACCTTATCGGCCAATGTTTTAGGATTTTTTAGATCCAATTTGCGATGAAAGCGTAAATAGGCGTCAAACCGCTTAGCCGTATCTATGCCAAACAAACTTGCTAACAGGGATAGCCAATAGCCGTATATCCTCTTAATCATTTACTCTCACTCTTTTAATCCCCAGTTTGGTTCCTTTCGTCCATCCCCAGCACAATACATACCACGCACTTTTGAGTACGCTTAACTTTTCAATGTGGCGATAGAGATGCCAATGGTAGGGAAGTAATTTGAATTTATTGCTGCTGACTGATTGAGTGCGTACGCGGTAAGTAGTTAATGCATCCTCCATCCCGTAACAAGCTGGAGTAGTGTGTAATAACTGCAGCCATAGGGCAAAATCATTCCGCTTTTTAATAGCGGGAACGGATTGGTCGCCCAACATACGTCGATCATATATCACAGTTGAATTCCCTATCGGGCAGGAAAGACGAAGCATTCCTGTATAATCGGTCTTTTTCGGTGGAATAAGCACTGTTTTAAGGGATTTTCCTTCTTCGTCCATTTGGCTATAAGCCGTGGCAGAAAAAACAGCGTTTTTCTCTTGCATAAAAGCAATCTGTTTAGTTAATTTTTCGGGATGCCACAGGTCATCACTGTCCAAAAATGCGACATAATCACCTTTGGCTTGTTTTAAGGCTGTAGAACGAGCAACGGCGGGACCTTCGTTTTTCTCAAGACAAGTATAGTGGATATTGGGATATTTGGCTAAGTAGGGAGCCAATATATTTTTTGTAGTGTCAGTACTGCAATCGTCCACAATTATGAGTTCCCAATTTGTATGGCTCTGCGCCAATACAGACTCCACCGATTGCGCAATGAAACGAGCGCAATTGTAAGTGGGCATAATAACACTCACTAATTGGGAGGAAAAAGCAGGGTGCATAAGCGTGATGTATTCCTTTATTAAATTGTATCATTTTTGAAGTGTCAAAAAAAGGTATAATATTATGTACATTTTTAAGGGTTTGCAACATGATTACGCAGAAATTTCATTGGTTAGTTACAGGTGGAGCCGGGTTTATAGGCTCCCATCTTGTTAAAGAACTTATCCACCAAGGGCAACAAGTAACTGTACTGGATAATCTTTCCGGCGGGAAATTGGAAAATTTACAGCCTGTAAAGGACGAAATCACTTTTATTAAAGCCGATATTTGTGACTTTCCAGCTTTATTAAGCGCCTTTCATGGGGTAGACTATGTGCTACATCATGCAGCACTTATATCTGTGGCCGAATCGATGGCCAAACCGCAAGAAACCGCCCAGATTAACGTGCAAGGCACGGTCAATGTATTAGAAGCTGCCAAACAATGCGGCGTAAAACGGGTAGTATTTGCTTCTTCCGCTGCCGTATACGGCACACGCCCGGATCTTCCTTACAAAGAAACCACTCCTGTGGATTGCCAATCCCCTTATGCTTGGAGCAAACAAGTCGGGGCAGAGCTCTGCCAACTTTATACCAAGGCATACGGCCTGGAAGCAGTAGCGCTACGCTATTTCAATGTATTTGGTACGGGTCAAAACCCCAATTCCGCCTATGCGGCCGTAATTGCCAAATTTATGCAGCTGGCCGCGGAAAATAAACCGCTGGGTATTGACTGGGATGGGCTGCAAAGCCGCGATTTCGTCAGTGTCAAAGATGTTGTGCAAGCCAATTTATTGGCAGCGATGAAAGGCATACCTGGGGAAATTTACAATGTAGCCAGCGGACGCACTTATACTTTGTTGGAATTGGCGGATACGATTGAAAAAGTTTCCGGCCGCAAATTGGAGCGGGTTTCCCGCCCAAAACGCCCGGGAGACGTACACGAGTCGTCCGCCGATATTAGTAAAATTAAAGGACTTGGCTATAATCCGTCCGTCACATTAGAGGAAGGACTCAAAGAAATGTGGGCGGAAAAGATGCAAAAAAGTGATGAAGTAGCAGTAAAATAAGTAGTAAACAAACAATTTTTCGGTTGCAACTTGCTTAGGAGTATATGAATGACAAACCGTGCGTTTTTGTTTGTAGATGCCCTTGCGTTTTTTGCGATAACGTGGGGAATTTTATTCTTACGTCATGGGGGGCTTGCTTGGCCTCAGTTTAGAAATCAACTTTACGTTTTTATTCCCATCTTCTTGTTAGCTACTTTTGTACTGTGGATATTTTCCTTCTATGACGTAAAATTGCTGCGTAAACAAGTTATTGCTTACAAACGCCTGGCTGTTGCATACCTTATCACGCTTTTGGGGTCAGCCAGCGTAATTTATTTTGTAACGGCGTTGCCGCACCTCCATCTGCCTACCCCACGACGCGTTCTTATTGTTATTTTATTTGTTTATTTTGTCTACATTTATCTTTTACGCAGAAATTATTTTAAGCTGGATTTCGCCAAGCGCAACGTGCTTATATTTGGTACCAGTCCGACAATTACCGAACTGGTAAAAGGAATGCGCGCCAGCCGCGGTTACCGTATTAAAGAGTGTGAAAGTACCCCTCAGGAAAACAAAAAATACAACCTTAAAAATATCGATCTGGTAATTGTGGGCAGCAAACTATTCCGCGAAAACCCACAAGCCTGGGACACAATTACCCGCAAATTCATCGCCAGAGGGGCCTGCGTAGATACGGATTTTAACGCGTATGAAAACGTATTTCAGCGGGTTTCGCGCGAGAGCGTGGAAGATAGTATGTGGCTTTTGCGCGGCATTGGGAACCGACGGGAAAATAGCATGTATAATATGTTAAAACGTGCCATGGATGTTACTTTGGCCCTGGCCATGTTACCATTTATTGTGCCCTTAGGATGTTTTATTTGGCTGTTTGTACGTATTGTAGACGGATACCCCCCTTTGTTTATTCAAAAACGGGTGGGCTATTTGGAAAAATCCATTTATGTGTATAAATTCCGCACCATTAAACCTGGCGGAACAGAAGCCAACATCACGAAATGCGGGAAAATTTTGCGGCGTTTTAGGTGGGATGAAATCCCGCAAGTATGGAATGTGCTAAAGGGAGATATTTCATTTGTAGGACCGCGCCCTATTTGGGGAAATGAATATGATTTTTTAAACAAATATGTGCCTAATCATAATATGCGGACCATTGTAAAACCCGGGATTACCGGCTGGGCACAACTTAATTTCAAAGCGCCGCCCACGTATTTTAATTTCCGTAATGATGACCCTAGCACTCTTGATCCTCATGCTTTTGATGCTGCTTTTAAGCGTTTATCTTATGACGTGTGGTATATCAAAAATCACTCCATTATGTTAGATATCGACATTCTGATAAAAACCGGCCTGCGGATGTTTATTAAGGATTCCCATGTGGCTTCGTAAAGCGGTATTATTTAGTATTCTTTTTATCACTCTTCCCCTTGTTGCCAAGGAGTTCCCGCTCTGCCTCTACAGTGTAAACAAGCCAAACGATTTAAAGCTGCTTAGCAAAGCCGGGTTTTCGTGTATACAAACCTATCAAACCGATCCCCAAAAATTAGAAGCGCTAGCATTGGAAGCTAAAAGACTAGATTTAAAGGTTGTTTTTTATCCAAACAAAGTACGCAATACCCCCTATGAACAAAAAGCGCAACAATGGCCTATTTTGGCATGGTATTTGATCGATGAACCCGACGTAAAACGTTTAGATAGGGATCAAGTGCAATATATAAATCAAAATGCAAAAAAATCCTTCCCCGCTCAGCCCACTGCGTTGGTAATCGGCCAAGGGAAAACGCAAATACCTTTTTATGATATCCCGGATATAATGATGGTGGATTGGTACCCGGTACCGCACCTGCCGCTCACGTCATTTGGCGATAACGTGGCATGGACCAAACAGGGAATGTCCGAACGCAATGCAGGAGATAGACCCTTGTGGGGCGTGGTACAAATTTTTGATTGGAAAAATTTTAAACAGCACCGTCCGGATAATGACCGGATCGGACGCTTTCCCACCGAGGAAGAAATTCGCTTTATGAGTTACCACGGCATTTTAAACGGCGCCACGGGGCTTTTTTATTTTACCTTTAGTCACCAGGGCAAACCACTGCCGAAGGTTGCCCCCGAGTATTGGGAGCGTGTAACCGCTGTTACCAAAGAGCTTGCCCAATTTAAAACAGTGCTAGAAGAAGGAACACCTACGGATAATCCTATAACTGTGCACCCCCCGCTGATGATGCAAACGTGGCAATACAAAGGACATTCATATAGTGTGCTACTAAATACTTCCGACACCGCCCAACCGTTGCCAACGGAATTAAAGAACAAATCTTTCAAAACGCTTTACAGACGCAAGAAAGAAGATTTACTTCCCCCTTATTACGTATTGATATTGAAATATAAGTAACTAAACCCCCGGGATTTTCCCGGGGGTTTATAACATCATTAAACTCTCACTAAAATTAGAAACGCACCGATAAAGAAGCTTCCGCACCTAATCCATAGTGTGCATAGTTAGCAGCTAAACTCAAATCTAAATAAGACGGCAGTTTGAAGTTCATCCCCACTGTACCGCGGGCGGTAGCGGCATATTCGCGGTCTCCGGCCAACGCGGTAGCGGCCACTGAATTGACATGTAGCGTAGTATAATCCACCCCGCCACCAATATAAGGTACAAAGTATTTGATCTTCATGGAAAGCACCAAGCTGGCGTTATAGTGGGAAGCGGAAAAATCGCGCGCACTGGCAGAGTGGGCCGCCACCACAATCATAGGCTGCAAAGACCCTAACGTTTCGTTAGGCTGGGTAATTCCCCAGCGAAGACCGCCGCCGGCAATGGTCATTCCTTGATAGCTGCTGGCGCGGATAAATCCATCAATACGGAAAGGCAAGCCAATATCGGCCTGGAGCCACGGATAAAATACGGTACCTACTTTGTCGCGATCGCCCAATGCAGTATGGTTACGCTCGGCAGAAGTATCACCGCTTCCTTTGCTCATTTTAAAAATCATACTGCCGCGCGGACCGATTTGAAATCCCCCCCAACCGAGCACACGCCCTGTAGTGTAAGTACCCGAACCGATCAAACCACCTAAGTCCTTGGTAAAGGCACGGACGTTATGTTCGGTTACGTTAGCACCAAAATCATCCCATGTATTGGCAAAAGCGCCCATCGAGCATAACATACAAACTAATAAAGTAATCGCTATTTTTTTCATATTCACTTCCTCATAAAATTAATTAAAAATCAGTTCATCCCCTACTTGCACACGGCCTTGCAAACATCCGCCCGGCAGCTCCAACGTGCGGCGTGAGTTACGATAAAATTTACTCATACGCCAGGGTCTTAAATTTTCAAGCACTGCTACAACACGGTTTTGTTTATCTAAAAACACTACATCTATATTAAAGCGCATAAAGCACGTGTGAATCTGCGGGCACGGATCCAACAAAAGAGCATTCCCTGACGTTAACGAGGCCCGAAACATCAGTCCTTTTAGGCGCGCCCAAAATGTATTTGCCTCTTCCACTTGTTGAGCAAGCACGGCTCCTGTGCGTTTTATGCTGCATTTCATTTTAGTTCCCTGACAGCTGCGATAATGGTTTCTTCCGTCTGCTTTTTAAGCGTTCGTTGTACAAAGATCAAATTAGCCGGAGGTTTTACACTATATTTTTCCTCACGACGAAACACTAAAAACGTACCTTGCCAATCTTGGTTGAAAGAAACGCTGGCAATCCACATATCCGGGCGCTCCTTAGCAGCGCGCACCTCGGCAACCGTCACTTTCATGTCTGTAACTTTCTGCACGCACGGCGCTGAACATGTGGCTACAAATTGATACGTATTCTTATCCAAGATGTACACGTTGTAGTACTTTTTGCGCTCTACCGGCAATAATACTTTCCCGTTTGTGCGCTCAATACCTGTAATTGTCAAAAAGTTGCCGTAAGAAACATCTAACGCGTGCAAAGCGGGCACCATCGTTAGCAAACTCACTAGCACCCACTTGGCACACTTCATAAAACCTTATGCGGTTACGCGCTCTACGTAGTTACCGGTACGGGTATCTACAAGCACTGTATCGCCTTCGTTAATGAAGAGCGGCACCTTGATAACGGCACCTGTTTCCAAGGTAGCCTCTTTAGTAGTGTTGGCTACCGTATCACCTTTGACACCAGGAACGGTGGAGGCAATTTTAAGCGGCACTTTAATAGGGAGTTCCACGTTAAAAAGTTGATCATTAATATAAATGCCGGTAGCATCCATATTGTCTTTTAAGTATTTGGTTAAATCCCCCAGTTTAGACGTGGGCACTTCAATTTGGTCGTACGTTTCACTGTTCATAAACGTGGCCATATCCCCGGTAGTGTAGAGATATTGGAACGGGCGTTTTTCCACTTCCACTTCGGTAAATTTATCTTCGGGGCGGTAGGCCGTTTCAATCATAGCGCCGGTATTAATGTTGCGTAATTTTACACGCACCACGGCGCGGGCTTGCGACTTGCGATGGTGTTGAAATTCAATAATTTCCACCAGTTGGCCGTTTTCATCTTGGAAAATCAGCCCTTCGCGAAATTCGGTTGTGCTTAACATAATTGTACCTCGTTTAGTCGGGCGGCAAGCCGCCCAAAATTAGTGTTTCGTTAATTTTTTGGAACCCGTTTTAGTGACTAGATAACTATCCTCTAAGCGGATACCCCAGCGCCCATCAAAATAGATGCCGGGCTCTACGGTAACTACAGCGTTTTCTTCCAACACATCCGACGCACCCGCACGCAAAATGGGGCGGTCGTGCTCCTGCAGACCGATACCATGACCGGTGGTATGAAAAAATTCTTTTCCATAACCGGCTTCTTCGATCACCGTGCGAGCCGCTTTGTCTATGGCTCCCGCACTTACCCCAGCGCGCAAGGCCTTTACTCCTGCGGCGTGGGCTTTATCTACAATGTTCCAAATCTTTGTATAAGCAGCCGGGGCTTTGCCACCGTGCCACCAACTACGCGTCATATCCGACGTGTATCCTTCATAAAAACAGCCAAAATCCATTAGCACCGCTTCGCCTTTTTTCAATTTGCGCGTTTTAGAAGGCATGTGATGCGCGTCGGCCGTATTGGCCCCGAAACATACAATGTTAAAAGGGATAGAGTCGGCCCCGCGTTTAATCATTGCCAGCGCGATTAAAATGCGGACATCTTCTTCACTCATTCCTGTTTTGATTTTTGGTTTTACTTCGTCAAATGCTTCGGCGGCAATTTGGCAAGCTTTTTTTAGGCGAGCCAGTTCATCCTCGTATTTTTGCATACGCATATCGCCTACCAAACTACAGGTGCGAACTAATTTGTGTTTTAAAAATAATTCCCCTGTTTCAAAACCAACTTGCGCCGGGTCAAATGCTACACGTTTTAATTTTTTTTCTTTAATTAACGCAAGGGCTCCATCCACCATTCCGCCGTAGGGAACATCAATGGTTTTTAAAAAACTTTTGGCACAGGCCATTTTAGCTACAATCAACTTTTTAGTAACGCAATACGCTTGGGCGGGAGTCACCAAAAATACAGCCTCCCCGTCGTTTAATTCCACCCCAGATAAATATCGTTGCTCCAAACGAGCCGTGGTAATATATCCATCTAATCCGGCTTGTTTTAGGGTATTGCGCAATGTCTGCATGCGTTTGCTGGCTAACGATTTAGTCATTTTTTCCCCTCGTATTATTTTTTGGTTAATATTTTGGCCCCGGCCTTGGTAATAACTATCAGATCTTCTAATCGTACCCCATATTTACCCTGCAAATAGATACCCGGCTCCACGCTGGTAACATTTCCTTCTTCGAGTTTATGGGTAGAAACTTGATCGTTATAAGGATCTTCATGAATATCCAATCCCACTCCGTGACCTGTACGATGCGTGAAATATTTTCCGTACCCGGCTTTTGTAATAATGTCACGTGCCGCGCCGTCCACTTCTTTGCATTTTACTCCGATCTTAGCGGTTTTAATACCCGCATCATGAGCCTGTTTTACAATCTTCCAAATTTTCTTGTACTCGGCCGGCTCATTTTTGCCATGCCACCAGCTGCGCGTCATATCTGAGCAATAATTTTGATAAACGCATCCAAAGTCTAACATAATAGCATCATTTGCTTTGAGCTTACGAGAGCCTGTTTCGTGGTGGGGATTGCCTGTATTTTCCCCAAAGGCTACGATGGTAGCAAACGAGGTATGCTTGGCTCCGTGCACACGCATAAAATATTCCATTTGCGCAGCCACTTCACACTCGGTCATGCCGGTTTTGATACGGGGTTTAATATACTCGTAGGTAAGATAAGCCAGGCGATTGGAGGCGCGCAATTGCTTAATTTCTTGCGCATCTTTAGTCTCGCGTAATGTAGAAAATAAGCTGGACATTTCAACGCAACCATTTTTTCGCAGAAAGATCCCCGACAAGTATGGTTCTTTGGCACTGTCAAATCCCACCCGTTTCAAACCTAATTTTTTAATGTAATTGATAATAACTTGCGGGCGGTCATTGTCCTCCCCGATAACGTCGATATAGGGTGCGTATGCTCCAAAAGGCCCCACATACAAATTACGTACGGCTGCCGCTATCCCTTTGGCATGTATTAAAAAAACAGCTTCTCCCGGGTAAAAAGAAAAACCTGTCAAATAACGTTGGTCCACATTATGGGTCACCACAATACCGTCTAACTTGTGCGTACGCATATAACGACGCGCCGCAGTTAACTTTGCTTGTACATATCGATCTGCTTTCATCTTATTTTCCTCTGTGTGTATATTTTACCACTTTTTCACGTCTTCCACAATACAAACTCGCGCGCGTAAGAAAAAATTGACGTTTTGGGCGTGTAATTATATATAATACTAGTATGAAAAATTTTACCCGCATTACCGTGCTTTTGTTGTGTTTTATTGTAACGGCCATTCCGTGTTCCGCCGATTTATTTACTTCACAAGACGGCAACCTGGCCATGGATATGCCTACCGGCTGGACCCGTGCCAAAGAAACCCCTCAAGACGGCATATTGTCCTTACAGAAACAGGAAGCTCGCATTGACATTAAAACCGCTGATTGCACCACCGAGGCCTGTTTGGATCAACTCATTAACCGCGATCTAGCCGAAGTAAAAACCAAACAAATGACGGTTCTTAAAAACACGTATACCGATGAAGAAATTAAACGCATCGAGTTTTCCACCGGGGAACCCTTCTATTACATTCACTTCTATACGCCCAGAAATGACTTTAGCGCCGGCTATTTCTTACTCAATGGCAAGGGATATTCGGCGTTGGCTAAAAATATCTCTTATGCAGAGGCGGACCTCATTTTTGCGGCCATCGCACCTGTGTTGCCACAAGCCAAACAAACACTGCCCTCTTCCGCCGTGCAAGAAGACATCGGGGAAAACGATTTGTTACCCACCTATGACACCCAAGCTATCCCTGATGTGGAAGTAGAATCGTTGGAAGAAACCCCGCTGTTAAATACCATAAATCCAGTCACACAAGCGGCCACTTCTTCGAATAAATCTTCTCTCTTATCTCCTGTGAAACGGGTACTACGCAAATTAAAAATCCGCTGGAAACAGCTGCCGGTTCACACTCTCATTTCCCCTAATATGCCGCCATACATCCGGGAATTAGGTCACGGATACGATGTGCTGATGATCCTTTTGGGGCTTTTCGCGTTCGGCTGGTGTTTGGCGGGACTGGTACGTTTCTTTATACGGCCCAAACGTTTGGAAGTACAAGCTAATCCAAACTCTCTTTATCCCATTAAGTTTGAGCGCTTATACGGAACGCCTTCGATGATTTTCCGCGCCAAAGACAATCAGGGCAATATTTTAACCGCTCTCTCCAGCCGGTGGGATTCGCTTTTGATGTTCTTTGGTATTATTGTCATGTTAGTCTCACTGATCACCATGGGTGGAACTAGTTTTTGTGAGCAGCTGCGTTTGTTCCATATGTCCGCCTTTGCCTACAATACCATTTACTCAACAACCTCGCTTCTCCTACCGCTTGGTTTTTTAATTTTCTTCTGTGCCATTGTATGGGGGCAGGTAACCATGAACGAGATCTTGATATTCGACCGCAAAGGGAAAAAGGCCGCCGTGCTACTACAGAAAGGCTATAGTTTAAGTGAAGAAAACTATCAATTATTTTTTGTCAATTCCAAAGAGTTACTTCTAGCTCAACGTAAACGTTTTGGGCTGCGTCGCAAATGGACGCTTATGAGTAAAGACCACATTGAATTTGCCACGATAGAAGAACGCTCTGTAAAACGAGCGTTGGCTCGTATGCTGTGCGGACACTTATGGGGACTGTTGCGTGCCGACTATAACATTACCGGCTGCATGGATAGCCATGGGGTCATTGAAAACACCCATGCACTATTTAATAAAAGCATGTGTAACGTTGATAAACCTGAAGCGGTCAACGCACGAGATTTACTGGCACTTTCTTTGTTAATCAGTATACGGGACCGGGATAAATGGTATCCGTGGTTTAACTGATTTTTGCAGGGTTTTAGTAAGATGCGCTATTTTTTGGCTTTTATAATCAGTATATTCCCTTTTTGTCTACAGGCACAAGTATTGCAAAATACCGTGCAAGCAAAAATTCAAATCCCCGCTCTGAAAGGAGCGTGGTGGGGTGGATATTCTTCCTACGCTGATAATCCAAAGGAAGAGACCTTCGCTATAAATGCCGATACACGCTTGGCTCCGGCCTCTACTTTAAAATTACTTACTACCGCTGCCGCACTACAAATGCTGGGCCCGCATCACCGTTTTGAAACAAAATTATATACTTCCGCTTTACCGGACAGCAACGGCACGCTTGCCGGCGACTTAATACTACGCGGCGGTGGCGATATGACGTTGGGATCTAGGCGTGTAAGCGGAGCGCAAACGTATGAGGCCGTCCTTAGACAATGGGTAAACGCCATTAAACAAGCCGGCATTAAGCGCGTAGATGGAACCATTTTTGCTGATGTATCTTTATTTGAAGGGCCCGCTATTGCCGACAAAGTAAATTGGGAAAACATGGGCAATTATTTCGCTGCCCCGGCGAGTGCCTTGTCATTTAACGACAATTTGTTCGTAGTCCATTTTAAAGGCGAGTTGACCGGAAATCAACCTACCGAGGTCGCTGCCATAGATCCGCAAATTCCCAATGTAGAAATTCAAAATTTTGTAACCACGGACGCAAAAAGCAAAAAAGATAATGCCTATGTATACGGCGCACCGGATCAATATAATCTAAAAATCTTCGGCTCTATTCCTACTACACTCACAGGATTTGATATCAAAGCCGCTATGCCTAATCCGGCGTTATTTACCGTACAAGCGCTCAAACAAGTACTCGAAGAAGCCGGCATCTCTGTTACCGGTACACCACAAGTGCTTACCGAAACGCCGGATTACAGTGTACTAGAGCATTTGCACACTTATAAATCGCCCGAGTTAAAAGATATCGTTGTCATTGTCAATAAACGCAGTTTCAATTTGTATGCGGACATGCTGCTTAGGCACTTGGCTATTGCAAACGGGAAACCGGGCAGCATTCAAAACGGCCTTAAGGCACTCAATGAATTTTTGGCCAGCAACAACATTGCTGGCGAGTTAGACACTAAAATTTACGACGGAAGCGGCCTTTCGCGCGATAATATGATTACGCCGCGCGTACTGGTTAATACGCTTAATTTTATGTCTACTACGCCTAATTTTGAATACTATTATAAATCACTTGCCACCCCCGATGACCGCGGTGATTTACTAATCTTACGCCGATTTTTAAAACCCAAACACCAAGTGGAAGACGTGCGCATTAAAGGCGGCACCATTGACGGTGTAAAAGCCGTGGCGGGCTATGTACACGACAAAGACGGACGGCTCATTTCCTTTGCCATGATGGCCAACAACTTAATCCCGCGTGATGAGAGTTTATGGCGCGTGCATGAAGATATTATCAAAGAACTGCTAAATCTGAAAAATTCTTCCCACTAAAAACGCACAAAAATCCTCAGCAATACGCTGAGGATTTTTCTTTCCAAAAATTTCCCTAACATCCATTTATTAATATCTCTCCTGTTGGAGAAATACTTTGATAGCATGTGTAGGAATTATTAGATTCATTAAGATATCTTCTTGTAATATAACCACTAGCGGCAATAACATCCATGTAATGTTCCGTTGGATTAAACAGATAATGGTCATACTCACTCCCATCTGTATCATAGACAATAATCTCATTGGGTGATATGACGGAAACTGTTCTTCCAGCATCTTGTGTGTCTTCCCAATAATCTTCCCAATCGTCAGCGCAACAACCGCTCGAGAATATATCTTTGAACGTATCATTAAGATCATCCACTGTAAAAGATCCCGTCAAATCTGTTGTTTCCCCAGCGCTAAAATCACCCGAGTTCACATTTCCTTTTAATACGTATGCAGTCCAGCCATCTCCTAACAAACTACCTGTGGCTTGATTTCCTTTCAAGCTATCATGGCATAACCACGTGGCTTGCGAATTAAGTTCTTCATTGGCTTCACACATAATTGTACCAGGAAATTGTTCACTATGTTTTTGATACACTACGTACGCCAACCCCGGGGCATCTGTCCGCGTGGCCAATACATAATCAAAACGTGTATCTGTTCCGTCATTGACTTCTATTTCGGCACTCGCTCCGCCACTAGGCGCTTTTATGTCCAACTGGGTAATATCGGTGGAGTAATTGCCCTTCTCCATATAATAAATCTCTTGCGCATTGGCTACGGCATTGGCAATAGGCATTAGCCCGCTGTAGCGGCTTTTGAGTACCGCTTTTTGATATTGTGGTAAAGCGATGGCCGCCAAGACACCGATGATGAGTACTACTACAAGAAGTTCGATTAGCGTGAAACCGCTGCGGGCACCCTGTCCCCCTTGTGGGGAAAGTACCGCGAAGCGGGGTAAGGGGGTTGTGCTAGAGAGAGACCCCCCTTCGGTCCTGCCGGACCACTTCCCCCACAGGTGGGGAAGAAAATGATTGGTAATTTTATCTCTTGTTTCCATACTTTCTCCTTTATATTCGTTTATACGGCGTTTTAAACCTGGGTAAATATCCCCCCATTTATACAAAATAAATCTCGCGTATAGCCCATTATAAGAAAAAAAAAAAACGATTCAAGCACTATTTTTCATATTGATGAACAATTTATTTCGCGTCGCTTAAATAATGGCAACCCACACTGCGCTTGTTTTGAAGGGCCGCGTACGTAATGAGCAGGGCCGTGCGGACACCGTTGCGCAAATCAATAAGTTCCTGACAGGGTTGAGCACCTTTGTAGAAAACATCAATCTCATTATGCAGATGGCGTAAGATTTTTTCCGCACGCTCCAAATGTTTGCGGCTACGAATAAGCCCCACATAATTCCACATCGTGCTGCGCAGCGTAGCCAAATCTTGTTTGACTAGATTTACGTCGGGAGTTTGATTAGGGATGACCCACTCTTTGGGCGCTGGGATGTGAAATTGTTGTGTTTCAATATCTTTGGCATCTTCCTGGGCGCACAAATATCCCATGGCCACCGCTTCCAAAAGCGAAGTGCTGGCCAAGCGATTAGCACCATGGTAGCCGGTGCAAGCCGTTTCGCCAATGGCGTTTAAGTGTAAAATATTGGTACGCCCCGCCGGGGTGGTATAAATCCCTCCGCAAAAATAATGTGCGGCAGGAACAACCGGCACAGGCACTTGGGTCATATCAAAGCCGCCTTCCAAACATTTTTTGTAAATAGCCGGAAAACGCTCTTTAGTTTCTGCCGCGTTGTTAGCGGTAATATCCAAATACACACAATCGTGTGACGTGTTAAGGCGCTCTTGTTCAATAGCGCGCGCTACAATATCACGCGGGGCAAGATCTTTTAACGGATGGTATTTTTCCATAAAGGCCTCGCCTTTAGAATTGCGCAAAATAGCGCCTTCCCCCCGTAATGCCTCGGACAGCAAAAAACTTTTCCCTTTGGCAAATACCGTCGGGTGGAATTGCACAAATTCCATATTCATCACACGCGCACCTACGCGGTACGCCATGGCAATGCCGTGTCCGTAGGCGTGATCGGAATTGGTGGTATGCAAGTAAAGTTGCCCCACGCCGCCAGTAGCCAGAATGGTTTTCTTGGCGGTAACGGCAAATACTTCACCTGTTTTATTATCTAGCACATACGCACCAAATACGGTCAGCGGATAATATCTATCCATCAAATCAGTAGAGCTATGGGAAAGCGTTAACAAATCAATCGCACTGGCAAATTCTTTAATCGTAATCAGCGGATTTTTGCGTACCGCTTCTTGGATGGCGCTAAGCATGGCGTGCCCCGTAGTATCTTTGGAATAGATAATGCGGTTTTTGCGGTGCGCGCCCTCACGCGTAAAACGCAACTGGTTAGCAGCATCCCGGTCAAAATTAACAGATAAATCGTGTAAGAAAATTTCTTCTACAGCTTTGCAACCCGCCGCGGATAATTCGCGCACGGCAGGTTCGTTACACATATTGGCGGTGGCCATTTTAACATCCGCCAGCAAATCCTCCATTTGCAAGTTGGGTTCATACACAATGCCCCCTTGCGCCAAGTCACTATTCGTTTGTGGCATTTCTCCACAACAGAGCAACATTGTTTTAAGG
>JAZOAE010000035.1:0-13278 GCA_045595305.1 Elusimicrobiaceae bacterium | reverse complement strand
CGGACTGCCGGAAAGAAAATTTTTCGCACCTAATGAAAACCCCCGGGCTTTCGCCCGGGAGAGTTTCATTATGAAGAGTGATACTTGAATTGAACGCGGGGAACGAGATAAATTTTGCTATACTATAAGAGAAAATTATTGAATTGCAGGGGAGGGATGTATGATTAAAAAATGGGGTATATTTTTTATCTTTTTATTTTGTGCCTGCGGATTGTGGGCAAAAGACATTGTAATTTATCACACGTCAGATATTCACGGACATTACTTTTCAGAAAATGATGATAACGGCAGACCTTATGGCGGTTTTGCTCGCTTGGCGGCTTTGCTGAAAAGTACAAAAACTCCCTTTTTGCTGTTAGATAGCGGCGATTTTAGCAGTGGCTCTTATGAAGCTAATATTTCCAACGGGAAATATTCAATAGATTTAATGAATCGTATGGGGTATGCTGCGTTAACTATTGGAAACCATGACAGCGATTTTGGGGACGTTGGTCTGGGTAACATGCTTTCTGAATTTGAGGGAGATGTGCTGGCAATGAACGTATCGGTATTTCAGATCCCCAATAAACCCATTAAAAGTTATACTTTGTACAAAGTAGGGGATATTAAGGTAGGTGTGATAGGCGTAGCTCGGGATGGATCCGGTGCAGAACGTATGCAGATTGTCAATGCCCCTACTGTTGAAGAATTTGAGAATAGTATTACCGCTTTAAAAGAAAAAGGAGCAGAGGTAATTATAGTAAATGCGCATGATTCGTTAGTTGAAGATTCCACTGTTTCGGTAGATAAACGCTCTGATGTTTTGGCTCCCATCAGGCACGCCCCGTCTTTTAAAGATGTGGATTTGATTCTTGGGGGGCATGCTCACATGCAGACGCGTCCTCGCAAGTTGGCTGATGGGGAAGGCCGTGGGCCATGGGTATTAGAAGATGAGGCTTACTTAAAAAGTGTATCTGCTACTGTTATCAGCAAAAATAGATGGACGGGGAAAATTACCGTTAAAGAGCCTAAATTTATTGCATTAAACGGTAAAGAGGATCCGGAGATAAAAAAATATTTAGATTCAATCCGTTCTACGCAATTAGACGATAAATTGTACGCCACCGTTCCCACGTTGATTAGCAAATATCCCAGCCCAGAACAGGAAGACCGTGCCCCTGGCGTGGCGCGTCTTTTTGCGGATCAAATGTATGAAGCTATTAAAGGACAGGAACAGGTAGATTTGACAGCTTTTTCACTCAATACAGTCCGCAATGACTATAAACCGGGGGACATGACGGGCCGTTATCTTGCGGAAATGGCTCCTTATAAAGAACATGCAGGAACGTTTAACATCACGGGGCGTCATTTGCTAAAAGCTATGAATGAATCGCTTGGATTTCGTGATGGCAGGTGCTATTCTGTTTACGGATATTCCAAAAATGTACGTATGACGATTTTGTGCGATCAGCAGCAACAATTGGCAACGCTACAGCAAGCTTCTATTGGCGGCGTACCCATAGACCCCAGTAAAATGTACCGTATGGCTATGTTAACCCATTTGCCGCAAGGATATTATGAGGGAAAGCCGTTTAAGGTGGTAGATCCTTCTAATCCTCAAAAAAATTCTATCATTAAGCACTACTATGCAATCACGAATGCAGATATGCTTTTTGGAATTGTCGACCGATTTAAAAAAGAGCAAGGGGTAGATGTCCCATTATTTAAGGCTCCTTCTGATGTCCAAATTAAAGAAGTTATGAGGACGTCGAAAGTTGAAGCAAACAAATAAAATCTTTCGCGTTAAATCTCATTTAGACAGACCAAACGACATGTTTGATTTGCAGGGCCTTCTTTAAGGGGGCCCTTTTGAATTTGTGGCTTTTTGAGGGCGGGTTGGAAAAACTCGCGCGCGTACCTAGAATATAGTAAAATAATAGAAAAGATTTGTTATGAAACGCGGACTATTTCTATTGGCTACGGTGACGCTTTCTTCTGCGCTTTATGCGCAGGGGACGCTTACGCCCGAAAGAGCTCGCGAAATCGTTAAGAATTTCAATCCTCAACTGCTCGAAAGGGCCTCTCAAGATCAAGCAGTCTCTCAATTGCTAGAAAAATTGATTTCTTCTTATTTAGCAAAGCAACCTTCTGATAATTTGGCTACCCAGTATGATTTGGCGGCGCTGGCCCGTAATTTTGATAATTCCTTGGCGCTATATGGCGTTACGCAAGAATACCAACAAGCTATACATTATTCTTATGCCGGCGAAAATGTAGAACCGGCAGCTCGACAACATGCCCAAGAAGAACTGCGGCAAATTTTTTCGCGCATTTGGGCTGTTAGCGTGCAGATTAAAGAGGAGTTGCTTGCACAATACAAATCTGCTCAAGTTCAAGTTGACCCAAAAGCTATTTTTATTCTAGAAGCGGATCTAAAAAATTTGAAAACTAATGTCGGAGAACAAATTGTAGGTTTGGTGGAAGATACGCTAGGGCAGGCCCAGGCGCAAGTGCTTGCAGAACAGACTGCCTTGCAGGAAACAACCAATCTGCAGATAAAAGCCAAACATAAAAAACCAGTTGCTGAGTAGCGTATTTTGGCGGTACTCATAATTTTATTTAAAAGGATTTTAATATATGATTCAAACTGTAATTAACAAAATTTTTGGAACGAAAAGCGAAAGAGATTTAAAGAAAATTCAACATTATGTAGACCAGGCTAATGCATTGGCTCCGCAAATGGAAGCCTTAACCGACGACCAATTAAAAGCCAAAACGCAAGAGTTCAAAGAACGTTTGACAAACGGGGAGACGTTGGACGACATCCTTGCGGAAGCTTTTGCTACGGTGCGTGAAGCTGCCAAGCGTGTCATTGGTCTTCGCCCATATGATGTGCAATTGTTGGGGGGAATTGTATTGCATCAAGGCAAAATTGCTGAGATGCGTACCGGAGAAGGAAAAACATTGGTAGCCGTGCTTCCTTCCTACTTAAACGCACTTACTGGCAAAGGCGTACATGTGGTAACCGTTAACGATTACTTGGCTAAACGTGACCGGCAATGGATGGGGCCTATTCATGAATTTTTGGGTCTTACGGTAGGGTTTATCGGTCACGATATGGAAAATACCGAACGCCGCGAGATGTATCAAAAAGACATTACGTACGTTACCAATAATGAATTGGGATTTGATTACTTGCGTGACAACATGGTGATCAACCGCGCTGACCGTGTATTACGTCCGTTAAACTACTGTATTGTGGACGAAGTGGACTCTATTTTAATTGACGAGGCCCGTACGCCGCTGATTATTTCCGGTCCATCAGATCAGAGCACTGACAAATATTATATTGTCAACCGATTAATACCCTCTTTGAAAGTACGTTTAATTACGGAAAAGGACGAGGTAAAAGCTAAGTATGAAGGGGTCAACTTGGACGAAGGCGTAGATGCAATTATTGACGAAAAAGCCCACACGGCCACGTTGACCGATACCGGTATTGCTAAGGCTGAAAAATTCTTAAATGTGCCCAATTTGTACGATGATGTGCAATCCGAATGGGTGCACCATATTAATCAGGCCCTGCGTGCCCATCATCTGTATGAACGGGATGTGGATTACGTGGTGAAAGACGGGGAAGTGATTATTGTAGATGAATTCACTGGGCGTCTGATGCCGGGTCGTAGATGGAGCGATGGCCTTCACCAGGCAGTAGAAGCCAAGGAAGGATTGCAAATTAAAGAAGAAAATCAGACATTGGCCACGATTACGTTTCAGAACTTCTTTAAACTTTACAATAAACTTTCTGGTATGACGGGTACGGCCATGACGGAAGCAAATGAATTTTGGCAGATTTACAAACTGGATGTGGTAGAAATTCGTCCAAACCGTCCTTCTAAACGTGTCGATTTCCCGGACTCCGTATATCTGACAGAACGTGCAAAATTTAACGCTATCGTGGATGAAGTGGAAGGTTTATGGAAACAGGGAGCCCCGGTTTTGGTGGGTACGCGCAGTATTGAAAAATCTGAAAAATTAAGCCAAATGCTACGCCAAAAAGGGATTCCTCACAAAGTATTAAATGCTAAATATCATGAAATGGAAGCCCAAATCATCAGCCAAGCCGGCCGCAAGGGGGCAGTCACCATTGCAACCAACATGGCCGGGCGCGGTACGGATATTGTGCTGGGAGGAAATCCTGCCACCCCGGAAGAACAAGAAGCGGTGGTTTCTTTGGGAGGTTTGCACGTGATTGGTAGTGAACGGCATGAAAGCCGTCGTATTGATAATCAGCTGCGCGGTCGGTGTGCTCGCCAGGGTGATCCGGGTAGTTCGCGTTTCTACATTGCGCTAGATGATGAACTGATGCGTTTATTTGCGAACTCTCAAAAGATAGGAGCCATTTTATCTAAAGTGGGGATGAAGGAAGGAGAAGCCATAGAATCTTTTATGCTTTCTCGTCAAATTGAGGGAGCGCAACGTATGGTAGAAGGCCGAAACTTTGATATTCGTAAGCAACTTCTCGACTACGACAAAGTCATGAACCAACAACGTACGGCTATCTACGGCATTCGAAATGCTATTTTGGATGGGGAAAATATGACAGAAAAATCCCACCAGATGATGGAAGAAATCGTCGATGAATTGGTAGAGCAATACTATCAACCGCACCATCCACAAAAATCAAACTTTGCGGCACTAAATGCAGGATTGCACCGATTCTTTCCACTGCCATTTGAACTTACTGCGCAAAGTGTAGGCAAAAAATCACAAGATGATTTGGTCAATGACATTATGAATACTGTCAAAGATTTGTATGCCCAACGCACTTTGTACTTTGCAGAACAGGGACTTGATTTTGGTGAGATCGAGCGGATGCTTTTGTTGCAAATTATCGATACAGCTTGGAAACAAAACTTGTATGAACTTGACCAATTGCAAAATAGCGTAAGTTTGCGTGGTTATGCACAGAAAGATCCATTGATCGAATATCAAAAAGAGTCTTACAAGTTATATACTGCCATGATGAATCGCATTCGTGATTTAATGGTGAGCTATATTTTCCGCTTGCAATTACCTCCCCGGCGAACAGCTGCTGAGCGCGCGCAGGCGGCTGCCGCTAAAAATCCGGATCAAACTACTCCGGTACAGAAGCATATTGGGCGTAATGATCCGTGCCCTTGTGGGAGCGGGAAAAAATATAAGAAGTGTTGTGGAGCCAATCAATGAAAAAAGCAATTGTAAGAGTTTTTTTATTAACCTGTACAGTAGGGGTATTGTTGTTAATCCCGTTGTTTATGAGGCATGATTCTCCCATCCCGGTGCGAGTTCCGCATCTGACGCAGGAAGAACTTGCCGCTCAAAAACAAGAAACTGCTAAAATGAAACAAGAAACGGCCCGTAAAGCACGGTTAAGTCGTATTTATTCTTGTAAAAACGATGCAGATTGTTTAATTGTAGATAAAGATCCTTGCGGTTGTGCCGCAGGACCCACGGGAGTGGTGGCTATTAATGTAAACTACATCACCGACTTTAATGCTTTGCAAGGTACTAGGATGGTTACAAAAGCTTGTTCAGAGCAGGTGTCGGTAATCAAGGAATGCAGCCCCTCCGCGCGGGCAGTCTGTAAAGCACGTACTTGTAAAATTGAATATTAATTATGTCAGATTCACCAACCGCTTCTAAACAACCATCCCCTATTTGGCAATGGGCGAAAAATTTTACTCATTGCCTAAGTCGCTATCTGTTTTTAACGGCTTGTTTGGGATTGTGTGCGGGTTTGTTCTATCTTAGTTATCCAAAAATTTCCTTTTCGTTTGCTGCTTGGCTTATTTTGGCCCCGTTTATTTGGGGAATATGTCACGTGCGTGGTTTTTGGGGGTCGGTAGGTTACGGTTGGCTGGCGGGCCTATTTAGCAATGCGCTATTGTTGTCGTGGATTTATTATACTTGTTTACACGGCGGAGATCTCTCTAAGACATTATCATTGGCTGCTTGGTTGGGATTGTCTGGCTTGTTGGCTTTGCAGTTCGCGATATTTGGTGGGGCCTGCCATGTTTTTAAAAAAACAGGGATGTTTTTCCCACTTTTAGCGGCATGCGGATGGGTGGCTTTAGAATGGTTGCATCAAACGATCGCTTTTTATGGGCTAGGGTTTCCATGGATCATGTTAGGATATACGCAATGGAACGTGCCCCAAGTGTTATACGTAGCTTCTTTCACTGGGGTATATGGGCTTAGCTTTTTGTTAGCTTTTGTGGGGGGAAGCGTCGGTTGGTATTTGGGACAGCCGAGTTTTCGAAGAGCCTTATGGCAATTGGTGATTGCTGTAATTGTATTCATAAGCGTGTATGGTGCGGGGAATCATATGCAAAATAGATTCGCTCATTTTTTAGCAAATCCTCGCTCGCTTCTTACAGTGCAAGCGGCATTGATGCAGCCCAATATAGATCAATACAAAAAATGGACCCCCGAATTTGAAAAGGAAATTGATGATACATTGAAAAGCATGGGGGAGCAGCTAGCTGACAAAGAAATCTATTTAACTGTTTGGCCGGAAAGCGTTCTTCCCGGATCTTTAACGGATGAAAAATACTTTGATTTATTTTCGGACATTGGGTGGAAGAGTTATTCGTACCAAATCGTTGGATCCAATGTTTTTGGTTCTGAAGGAGAACAATATGTAGGAGCTTATTTAATGAGTCCTTCGGCGGATGAGCTGTCTGCTTACCGCAAAGAAAAGCTAGTTCCCTTTGGGGAATTTATTCCGTTTGGAGGAGTTCTTCGTTATGTGCTCAAAAATATAGAAGTAATGGGGGCATTAGGGGCTTTTGTGCCGGGCTCGCATGAGCAGCCTTTGTTAGATGCCGGAGGTATTAAATTGGGTACTACGATATGCTATGAATCTATTTTCCCGCAATTATGGCACAAGCAGAATAAACAAGGAGCACAATTGTTCGTAAATATCACCAATGATGCATGGTTCTTTGACACAGCGGTTCCCTATCAGCATTTAGCAGTCAATGTTTTGCGAGCTGTTGAAAACGGACGGCCTGTTCTGCGGGCGGCCAACACGGGTTTCTCTGCATATATAGATGCTTTTGGAAATATTAAGCAACAGTCGAAATTATTTACACAAGAGATATTAACAGCCAGTGTTCCTTTGTCTGTGACGGACAGAAACACTTTTTACACGCAATGGGGGGATTGGTTCGCCTGGTTGTGCGCTGTTCTGTTTTTTACCATAGGGATTTCCACGGTTGTATTTTTCTATGAATAATATTGAGTTTAAAGACGTAGAACAAAAAATTGAAGAGCTGGCTGCACGGGTAGCCAAGATTGAGGCTATTGATAAAGTGAGCGAGAAACAAAAAGAATTGGCTTCTCTGCAACAGCTTTCGGCGGCTCCGGAGTTTTGGAATGATACGCAAAAAGCCAAAGAGGTAAGCCGTCAAATTGATATGTTAAAAACGGCTATTGATACTTTTTTTGAATTGCAAAAACGTCTGGAAGACGCGCGCGCCTTGTTTGAATTATGCAAAGAGATGCAAGATCAACAGGAACTCAGCAATCTGTTTGATTCGTTACAGGAAACTGAAAAACAGGTGGCTCAAAAAGAGGCTGCTATTCGTCTGAGCGAACCTAACGATAAATTAAATGCCATTTTGACTATACACGCTGGGGCAGGCGGCACCGAATCGTGCGATTGGGCACAAATGTTGGTGCGCATGTATACGCGTTGGGCCGAGCAACACGGGTTTAAATTCTCTATTTTAGATTCCCAGCCTGGGGACGAAGCCGGCATCAAAACACTTTCGGCCATGGTAGAAGGCCCTTTTGCTTATGGGTATTTGAAAGGAGAAAATGGCGTGCATCGCCTGGTACGTGTTTCTCCGTTCGACGCCAATGCACGAAGGCATACTTCTTTTGCTTCGTGTGATGTGCTGCCAGATATTGACGAAGATATTAACATTGAAATTCCGGAAAGTGATATCGAATTGGAAACTTCCCGTGCTGGCGGCCATGGCGGCCAGAATGTTAATAAAGTAGAAAGTGCTGTGCGCCTACTCCATAAGCCGACGGGGATAGTAGTGTCGTGCCGTATTGAGAGAAGCCAGTTGCAAAATCGTCAGACTGCCATGAAAATGCTTAAAGCAAAATTGTATGAATTAGAAATGGACAAAAAACGTGGGGAGGCTGAAAAACGTTATGGCCAAAAAGGGGAGATTGCTTGGGGTCATCAAATTCGTTCCTATGTTTTTATGCCATATCAACTTGTTAAAGATTTGCGTAGTGGCTACGAAACCAGCCAAATTACAGCAGTAATGGACGGAGAGCTTGATCCCTTTATTTTGGCGTATCTTAATTATGAAGCTCAACGCAAACAAGCATGAGGCGCGGTTTATACATACATATCCCTTTTTGTAAACACAAGTGCAATTATTGTGACTTTGCTTCCTTTGCTGGCCAAGAACAACAAATAGATGCCTACTTGGGCGCCTTATCCCGAGAAGCGAGCCTTTATAAAGGGATGGAATGTAACACGCTATATGTAGGGGGAGGAACCCCCAGTTTGTTAGCGGGACGTCAATTGCGCGAGCTGGATAAAATTATTCGTCAAAACTTTCGTCCGATTGCAAATTTTACAGAAAGTACCTTCGAAGCTAATCCTGAAAGTTTAACTTTGCAGAAGGCAATTTTATTGCGTGAAATGGGCTTTAATCGCCTGAGCATGGGATTGCAAAGTTTTAATAATGCCGAATTAAAGATATTAGGGCGTATACATAACGCGGATCAATTTTTGCAAGCTTACCAGGCTGCCCGGGATGCAGGATTTCAAAATATTAATGTAGATTTAATGGCCGGGCTTCCTACGCAAACGCTGGATAGCTTTTTAGGTAGTCTTCAGCAGCTTATCAAACTGCATCCGGAGCACATCTCCGTCTACGGACTTCAGATTGAAGAAGGAACCCCCTTCTTTGAGCGAGGGGTCGTGTGTGATCAAAATCTCATGCGTGTTATGTTGGAAAAAACGCACCTGCAACTTGCGAACGCAGGATATGAACATTATGAAATTTCTAATTATGCATTATCGGGTAAACGAGCGCTACATAATACAAACTATTGGCAGAATGGAGAATATTTAGGCTTAGGTAGCGCGGCGGCTTCTTACTGTGGGGGTATCCGGCGGCAAAATGTTTCATCCATGAGTGAATATATGGCTTGTATGAAAGAGGGAAAAGCTCCCATAGCTCTTTCGGAGCAGTTAACCGGCAAGGCCAAGGCGGGGGAGGCGCTTATGTTAGCTTTTCGTCAGCTTGACGGGATAGAGCCAACGCCAGAGCAAATCTCTTTTTTTGGAAAAGAGATCGAAAAACATATCCAAAACGGGCTTCTCACACGTGCCCAGAAAAAGGTAAAATTAAGTGAGGAGGGGCTTTACCTAGCCAATGAAGTGATGCGCAGTTTTGTAGCCCCTTTTGAGGAATTATGAAAGTAACATCTGTGCATACACAGATCTTTGAAGAAACAACGGACCTGGTAGCTTTTATTGTGCGTTTTGTGCCTTCCGTGGAGGAGAACACGGTGCTGGCGGTGTCCTCTAAAGTAGTGGCGCTTTGGAAGGGAAACACGGCGGATTACCAAAGCCCTGCGCAAAAAGAAATACTTATTAAGCAGCATAGCCAAGCGGCGCTTAAAACTCCGCTTGCGTGGTTGACCATCAAGGATGGGATGATAATGACCAACGCTGGAATTGATGAGTCTAACGCTAAGGGGAAGTTGGTTTTATTACCCGATTGCTACGGTTGTGCCCAAGAGCTTCGTGTTGCATTACAAAGGGCATGGAACGTTCAAAATTTGGGGGTTGTGGTTACAGATAGCATGATCCTTCCGTTGCGTGCCGGTGTTATAGCTTCGGCCGTGGGGTATGCAGGTTTTCAAGGCGTCAAAGATATGCGTGGGCAGCCGGACATTTTCGGTAAGAAATTACAGACCACGTTGGTGAATGTGGCTGATAGTTTGGCTACGGCCGCGGCGCTTGTGATGGGAGAAGCAGCGGAGCAATGCCCGTTATGTATTATTGAAGATGCTCCCATAGTTTTTACGAACGAAATAAATCGGGACGAAATGAAATATCCCATAGAAGACGATTTGTATACGCCTTTATTTAGGGCGGCAAAATTAATAGATGAGGAGAAATGAATGAAAAATATAGCGAGTGAATTCAAGCAGTTCGTCATGCGCGGCAATGTAATTGATATGGCAGTTGGTATCATCATTGGCGGCGCGTTTACAAAAATTGTTAATTCCATGGTAGCGGATGTCTTAATGCCGCTTATTGGGTTGGCATTAGGCCAAGTTGATTTTTCTAACTGGTTCATAGTGGTTAAAGCCGGTGCAAATGGGGCTCGCCATTTTACTACGATTGCCGCCGCGCAAGAAGCAGGTGCTACTACGGTTAATTTGGGCTTGTTCTTAAATGCGGTGGTTAGCTTTTTAATAGTAGCTGCCTGTATTTTTGCCTTGATTAAGTTTATTAATAAACTGAATTCTTTGGGCAAAAAAGAAGAAGCTGCCGCTGCTCCGACCACCAAGAAATGTCCTTTCTGCTTCAGCGAAATTCCTTTAGGTGCCGTTCGCTGTCCGCACTGCACTTCCGAAATTAAATAAGGGAGTTTTCTTTTATAACGAAACTCAATCTATTAGGATTGAGTTTCGTTGCTTTTAGTGGCGTAATTTTTTTACACTATAAGTATGATTTATTTTGCACATCGCGGTGCTAACACGCAGCGTGTTGAGAATACGGTTTCTGCTTTTGTATTGGCGCAGAAGCAGGGGGCCACATACTACGAACTAGACGTACACTTACTAAAAGATAATCAATTAGCTATACATCACGATTATTCTCTTTTACGTACGGCCGGGGTAGACGTAGTGTTAAAAGATTTAACGAGTACGGACTTGGCAAAATATCCGCTTAAAAATCCTTTTGCGGCGGAGGCGGTTACGATTTCGTTGTTACAAGAAGTGTTTCCTGTCATTTTGTCCAATCTTCAACTACTAAACATAGAGATAAAAAACGATGGCAATATATACCCGGGAATAGAAGAAAAACTGCTTTCCCTGTTAGGCGCGTGGCCGCAATTAGCAGATCGTATTTTAATTTCCAGCTTTGATTATGATTCTCTAAAGCGTATTCGTGTGTTAGCGCCGCAAGCGCGTATAGGGATATTAACACGTCAATTTGACATAAAAAAAGCACTTGCTCTACGGGCAGAGAGTGTGCATATCAATCAAACTCGTTTTGTACCAGAAATAGCACAAATTTGCCATAAAAATGGTTTAAAAGTATACTGCTATACAGTTACTAATAAAACTCAAGCGGATCAGCTGGCTGCCTGGGGGGCAGATGGGGTTTTTGTCAACGATATAACCCTTTTTAATCCATAAAAATCCCCGCTTGTGCGGGGATTTTTAAGAATCATATTTTAGTCGTTACCGTAGGGGTTTCTGTTAGAGGAATTGCTGTCCTCTTGCATGCCATAGTATTGTTCCGGGGTATAGCGTTTGGGCTTTTTCCACAAACGTTTTTCATTTTTATAATCGTTAGCAGTGTATTCTCCTGGCACTTTGGGTTGTTGGTGCTTGTCAAAGAAGTAAATAGTAGGGTTATCGGTATTTTGTGGAAACACATTGAAAATATATTTGGACTCTACGTTGGGTTGCAGATCGCGTCGTTCCATGCTGGCGGTATTTCCTAAATCTTCCATATAATCTTCTTTGGTTAAGTATATTTTTTTAGCATAACGTTCGCCATCTTCTTGGGTGTTTAACGAAGATTTACACGCGCCCAAGACACCAACGAAAGCACAAAGCGCAACTAAAAATGTCCATTTTTTCATAATAACCTCTCCTTTGACGATACCATATTTTCCAGTAATACCGCAAGCGTAACGGGTCCCACCCCGCCAGGAACGGGAGAATAGTTAATCTGTTTTCTTTCTAATGCTTTTGGGTCAGCATCGCCTATTAACTGATTATTATGCCAATTGGTGGATATATCGATGACAATAGTGCCTGGTTTTAACCAGTTTGCTTGTAGGAGGCCCGCCGTTCCGGCAGCTGAACAGACGATATCGGCATCTTTTACGGCACGGGGTAAGTCGGTATGTCGGTGACAAATTTTAACGGTGGCGTTTTTGCAAGTAAGCAGATGTGCCAACGGACGTCCCACGGTGGAAGATCGGCCAATGACGGCTACTTCCTTTCCGGCTAAATCAATGTGATGAAATTCCAATAATCTGATCACTGCCATCGCCGTACAAGGAACAAAGCCCGGTAGATCTTCTATTTCATCCCACGTTTTGCACAAAAACAGATTGCCCATATTTACGTTGGACATGCCGTCCACATCTTTTTGAGGAGCCAAATAAGCCGCATAGTCGGTAGCAGCTAAATGGGCGGGCAACGGACGCGGAATTAAAATGGCATCTACATTTTCATCGCTTGATAAACGTTTTACCAAAGACAGAAAATCTATTGCGGGGGTTTGGTTATTAATCTCAAAAACTTGTGTTTGTAAGCCGATTTTTCGAGCGGCTTCTACCTCTTTTTTAAGGTAAACGTGTGCGCCATAATCCTCCGTAGAACCGATGGCAGCCAGCATAATCGGCCGCCCGATTCGGCGGCAAACGTCCTGGGCTCTAGCGGCCAGGGGTTCACGAATTTGCGTAGCTAATGTCTTTCCCTCTAAAATCATAGATATATTCTAGCAAATTACTCCTCGTCAATTTTGAGCATGGCCACAAATGTTTCTTCCCGAATGTTCAAACTGCCGATAGATTTCATGCGCTTTTTGCCTTCTTTTTGTTTCTCTAAGAGTTTGCGTTTGCGGGTAATATCGCCGCCATAACATTTGGCAATAACGTCTTTACGGTAAGCAGGGATAGTTTCGCGCGCAATTACTTTGCCGTTAATAGCAGCTTGCACGGCTACTTCAAATTGTTGGCGGCCGATGAGTTCTTTTAATTTAGCACATAACGCACGGCCGATAGTTTGGGCTTTGTCTTTATGCACCACGGTGGAGAGCGCATCCACGGGTGAACCGTGCAGTAAAATTTCCATGAGTACCACGTTGGAACTTCTAAACCCGGCCACTTCATAATCAAAAGAGGCATATCCCTTAGAGACAGATTTTAACTTATTGTAGAAATCAATGACCATTTCACCCATAGGCATTTCATATTTGATAATGACGCGCTGATTTGACAGGTGGTCCAAGTCGGATCGTAGCCATGT
>JAZOAE010000034.1:0-35966 GCA_045595305.1 Elusimicrobiaceae bacterium | reverse complement strand
TATAAAGTGTCATTCCCGAAATTCTCAGTTGGGAATCTCCTCCTTTTTAGAAAATCCAAAGTGGAGATCCCCAATTAAAAACCTCGGGGATGACTTAAAGGGGAAATGAAAAAATTATTAGGGCCTGATTTCAAAAAAGCCCTTGAAATTTCTGTAAAAAGTCGTATACTGTATATGGAAAGTAATTTGCTTTCTATATTTGTATGAGAGGAGACAACTAATGAAAACAGGTTTTACGTTAATAGAGTTGCTGGTAGCGATACTCATTATTGCTATCTTGGCAGCGGTTGCCCTGCCGCAATATCAAAAAGCCGTATGGCGTTCGCGTGCAGCGGAGGTCAAAGCATTTACCAAGAATTTGATGGATGCACAATCAGTCTATATCTTAGACCATGGTACGTACGCACAAGATATTTCTGAGTTGGATATTAAATTATAAGGAGCAAATATGAAGAAAAATATTGCATTTTTAGTTTGTTCGGTACTAGCTTTATTTTTAATGGCTAATCCCGCGGGAGCGCAAATTGCTGTAGGTGGAATTGGCGGAATTGGTGGTGGTATCGGTGGAGGCATCGGTGGCGGAACAGCAACCCAGTGCCTTTCGGGCTACACATACGTTGAGGGGCAGGGATGTGTCCAAACTCTGCAGCCAATGATCCCGTCATGCGGTAAAAAACAAGTGTACTTGGAGGGAAACTGTGTTGCCGTGAGCGAAGCCGATGCTACGTGTGCAGCGATAGGCAAAGTGTATGAGCCAGGCACCGGATGCGTGGGAGGAGATGACGAATATGCGCTGCTCAATTTGCCGGAATTAGAGAATTTTACTATTGAAGAAGCCTCGTATTATACCGACGAAATTGACCTTGTATTTGCCCCCAAAGGGACGTCGAAATTTTATTTGTATGTTAGATTGTACGGCGGCGGTGGACAGAATAGTTTGGAGGCCTGGTGTGAGGGAGATGAAACATTGTGCAAAGCGGTGGGGAACGGCCGCGAGTGCCCGAGCCTTAGCGGAGGGAACCCGCTAAGTGAAACCCTGACAATTGGAACGCCGGCGACCGGGGAGCATCTTTGGTGCTACAAAGGACACTAAAATTTTAGTACCAAACAAGAAGGCTAAAACAAACTCCCCCGGCATAATCCGGGGGAGCTTAGTTTGCGAAGAATTTGTTTGCTTATTTTTCAAATAGACTTTCGTCTTTTTGAATTTTGTTGCAGATGCGGTGGCATTTGCATTTTTCGGTGCACACGTCGGGCAACTTCAAGAGGATGCGCGTGTCGCAATCGTTAAAGTCGTCGGCCATTTCACTAATGAGTTTGGCGTGTTTCTCGGCCATGTGTAAAAATTCAATACCAATGGTGTAAACATTTTCGCGCTGCTTTACCCAAGCGAGCTTGGCTTCTACTTCAATCTTATCGGTGCCGGGTAATTGCAGGCTGATAGAAAATTTATCGGCCAGCGGGGCTCCTAAAAAGCTGATCATACGCATCCCGGAGGCAGACAAGTCCGCCAAGATGGCTACTAAAGAAGTTTCTTTGCCGTCTTCTGTTTTGTAATGCAGATTGACGGGTTCAATTAAGTTGCTGATCACCGGCATACGCGGGTGACGGCGTTTTTCAGAATATTTTTTAATCATGTTCATTCCTCGCAAATAAGAGTGTTCCTTCTGCCTTCTCTATCCTACAGCTTACCACACTACCGACCGAAAAATCAAGCCCTGTTTGTACCCAAAAATTGGTAGAGCTTTTGCCTTTGCGCGGATCTTCCATCAGCACTTGTTGCACCGTGCCTATTTGACGTTGATAGGCTTCCTCGGAGAGGCCTTTTACTTTGTTTAACAAAATGTCCAGGCGGGTTTCCAAGGTTTGTTCGGTATGTAGCGGCATTTGGGCCGCCGGCGTTCCTTGGCGGGGGGAATACTTAAAACAATACGCGGCTATAAACTGAGCTTGGTCCACCAACGAAAGGGTCTCTTGAAAATCTTCTTGTGTTTCAGTAGGGAAACCTACAATTATATCCGTGGAAATAGTAAATCCGCACTCCTGCAACGCGTGGACTTTTTCTAAAAAGATTTCGCGCGTGTAACCGCGTTTCATTTCCTCAAGAACTTTCGTAGATCCGCTTTGCACGGGCAAATGTACATGGTGTGCAATTTTGGGGTTATCCTTAACAGCTTGCAGAAATTGCGGCGTGAAATAAATCGGGTGCGGACTGGTAAAACGCACACGCTCTACGCCGGGGATTTCACTCACACGGTTGAGTAAATCGGCAAAGGATGTGCTCCCGTCCTGATAGGCGTTGACCGTTTGCCCCAGGAGCACAATTTCTTTAGCGCCGGCTTGGGCCTTGCGCGCAACGTCGTCTAAAATAGTTTGTGCGGGTAAACATTTTACAGGTCCGCGCACGCTGGGCACAATGCAGTAAGTGCACTTGAAATTGCACCCGCGCATAATAGTGGCGTAAGCCGATAACCCCGGGTGCGTGGGCGTGGGGGTACCGGCGGGGGAAAAGAGCCCGCTTTTATCAAGTGTGTCCGAAAAGTTTTCAATCTCTTTGGCCCCGGAAACAATGTTCAAAAACGGATAGCGCTTTTGTAATTTTTTCCCTAAACGCTGGGCGGCACATCCGGCAAAAATGATGATACGTTTGGGATCCTGGCGTTTCCATTTTAAGAGACGTCCCAGAAAAGAAATGGCGCGGTGTTCGGCATGGTCGCGTACGGTACAGGTATTAATGAGTACGGCATCGGCTTTATCCAATTCGTTGGTACGCACGGCGCCGCGGGCGGAAAGGTGTAAGAACATTTCCTCCGAGTCGGCTTCATTCATCTGACAACCGTAAGTTTGGATAAAGACGCGTAGCATATAAAAAAAGGGCGGCCCATAAGCCGCCCTGTCTTGTTAGAATAAGTCCGTAATTTTTTGAATATTCTCGGCTAAAGGCAGTGTGAGGTGCAACTTAATCACACGACGGCCTTTGGCTTGTAAAGCTTGGAAATCTCCCAAGGCTTGCGCGTTGCACAGCTGGCCAAAGGTGTATTTTTGGCCCGGGATTTTGATATCTTCTTTGGGATCAGCCGAAAGAATTAAAAATACCCCGTTGTTCCCGTCACCTTTGTGAAGCTGCCCTGTGGAGTGCAAGTAGCGCGGGCCATAACCAAAAAGTACCGCGCGTTTGGTTTTGCTCATGATTTTATCGCGTAAAGCTAGCAACGCTTTTTCCACTTCAGCAGAAGGATAGACATAGGGTAAAATGGCCAGGTAATCGTTGCTTTCCAAGAGGGAATACACATCCTGTCCGAGTGTTTGTAACTTAACTTGGTCTTTTACGTCCGAAGATACTAAAAGCGGAGCGGTTACTTCGGCGGGAACATCCCCGGCAGCCAGTTGGGCCAGAATGTCTTTGGTCATGGTTTTGGCGGCTTGCACGTTGGGTTGGTCAAACGGATCGATGGCCAAAATAGCACCTGCCGCGGCGGTGGCAATTTCCCACAAGAGGAACATAGCTCCCAACTGATATTTATCGTTCAAATAAATGGTTAATACAGGCAGTTCGTTTTCGCAGAGTGTTTTGGCATAAGCGCTGACACGTTTATCGTCTTCACTGCCGGTGGACAAGTGAACAAAGAAGCGGTCATCGCGGTAGGTAAAGTTAGGTAGCAAGCTTTCTCCGGCAACGGGCACAATCCCTTTGCCTTCTTTGCCGGTGGATTCAGCTACAAGCTGTTCCGCCCATAAGCCAAAGGTAGCAAAATCAGCCGGTGTAAGCAGGGTGAGTTTGTCGCGCGTTTGGTTGGTAGCACAAGCTCCCATCAGCGCCCCTAATTGCACGGCAGCGTTGTCTTGCCAGGAAGCATCCGGACCGAACGTGGCAGCCTCTTCTTTGGCAATTTCCAAAAGTTTTTTCACATCTACACCCATGATGGCCGCCGGCACAATTCCAAACATAGACAGCGCCGAAAAGCGTCCGCCGATATCGGCCGGATTGAGGAAGGTCTTGCGGAAATTTTTATCTTTAGCTAATTGCTCAAGACCGGTTCCAGGATCGGTAATGGCGATAAAATTATCCCCCGGGTTTTTAACGCCGGCTTTGGTTACTTCTTCATAGAAATAGGCAAATTGAGAGGAAGGTTCCACCGTGCCGCCTGATTTACTGGCAAAAATGAACAGTGTTTGCGCCGGATCAATACGTGCACGTGCCGCGCTCACCCAATCGGGGTTGGTGGTATCCAGCACGATGAGTTCGGGGTAGCCGGCTTGTTTGCCGAATACAGTGCGGAATACTTCGGGTGCTAATGAGGAGCCGCCCATTCCCATGACGACACAATGCTTAAATGCTTGCTTGGCTTCTTGCGCAAAAGAAAGGACTTCATTAATTCGTTCCAACGTCCAATCGTATACTTTTTGCCAACCTAAAAATTTGACGATGAACTCTTTGTGTTCTTTATCTTGTTTCCAAAGAGTGGGATCTTTGGCCCAAAACTTGGTATTAAATTCTAAGGTTTCCAGTTTAATTTCACCCTCGCGAATCATCCCTTGGGCTAGGGGGTTTGCTTGTGTCTTCATAATTTCTTCCTTGTTAAGTTTATTTAAAATGTGCGTCCTCAAACGCAATTATTTTTTGTAAGCGCTCTTCGTGACGGGTTCCCGTTTTAAAAGTAGCACCTAAAAATTGTTTTACCAAGTCCTCGGCAAGTGCCGGACCGATAATACGCGCCCCTAAACAGAGCGCATTTAAGTTGTCGTGTTCCACGGCCTGGCGGGCAGAATATGCGTCGTGGCAGACGCTGGCGCGCACGCCTTTAACCTTATTGGCGGCGATACACATCCCTACGCCTGATCCGCAAATTAAAATAGCACGATCGGCCTCGTGGTTGGCCACTTTTTGGGCGGCGGCCAATCCAAAATCGGCAAAATTTACGGACTCACACGAACACGTGCCGCAATCAATGACGGTATGTTTTTGTTCGGTGAGTATGTTTACAACCGTTTCCTTAAGGGCAAAGCCTGCGTGATCGCAACCGATAGCTATTTTCATATTAATACGCCTGATCCACCAACTCACACATACAGTGCCCCATAAAAATATGGCACGCTTGAATATGGGGGGTATTGTTAGATTTTACGATTAAAGGCAAATCACAAATCTCTTTAATGGTGCCGCCGTCTTTACCTAAAAAGGCGGCCGTAAAACAACCTTTGCGTTTGGCCAAACCTAGCGCTAAATAGACATTTTTGCTATTGCCGGAGGTGGAAATTCCGATGACAACATCACCCTCCTGCGCAAAGCCGTCTACTTGGCGTGAGAAAACTACATCGTAGGAATAGTCGTTGCCGATAGCGGTTAGCGTGGAAGTGTTTGTGTTTAGTGCCAAGGCCGGCAGGGAAGGGCGCTCTTTTTTAAAGCGTCCCACAAATTCGGCCGCGATATGCTGGGCATCCCCGGCGCTGCCGCCGTTTCCCATCAAAATAACTTTATGCCCGTTCTTAAACGCTTTAATGACTTCTGCGGCTAATTTTTCCACGGAAGCGGATAAGTTTTCTTTCACATATGTTACAGCAGTGATTAGTTCATCAGCTTGTTGTTGTACAAACATAGTTTCCTCTCAAATACGTTCTAGCGCGGTCTGTTCAATCCAGCCCTTTAATCCTTCAGAGCGAACGATCACTTCTTGCCAGTGGTCTTTGCTGTCGAGTATCCGTACTAAATGTCCTTGTTGTACTGCAGCACTGGCCGGGAAGTTTTTCCCTGGTCCGCTGCGTAACTCCACTACAGGGGAAGCCACTACGGCCAGCGGTTCATTTTCCCACGAATGCCGCACGTAAAACCATCCGGCCAATACGGCAAATATAATTCCCAGGGTAAGGGTAAATTTCCCTGCTTTGCGGGTGAGCAGCCAAATTCCCACAAAGAAACACAGCATCCATCCAGCCAGACACACAATCCCTTTTAGTTCTGCCAAGGGGAGCATGAACAGCGCGCGGTGTAGGGCTTCCGGCATGCCGGAAGGCACTAGTGAATCTCCACCGCTGGCTAAAGCCAAGGACAAATTGTGACGGATATCACTATTTTGCGGATTTAGCCTAAAAGCGCGGTAATAAGAAGCTACCGCCAATCCCTTACTGCCCATTTTAAAATAACAATTACCTATATTGTAATAAAGATAGGGGTCATTTGGGTGATTTTTTAATGCTTGCTCATAGGTTGAGAGCGCCAGGGCATACTGGCCGTTTCGGTAAAAAGATTCTGCTTTTTGCGTTAATTCTTGGGCCTGTAAACCGATAGGTAATAAGCAAACAGCAGCTAAAAATAAGGCAATAAATAAGCGTCTCATTTGGTGTCCTCCAACGCTTTGAGTAATGATAGCGTTTGCTCTGTAAGTTGTGTGCGTGCTTGCGTGTCCGCTTGTGTAGGCGCGAAGCGGGCTGATTCTAATTTTTCCCAAAGGGTGGAAAATTGTTGGCAGACCTCTTTTTTAACCCGGTGTTTTTCCAAAGCTTCCACGATAGACCGCAGCGGCAGGCTGGCGGTGGAAATATTCCACTTTGCCAACAAATAAGCAGAGAGCGCATCTGAAATATGTTCGTAAGTGGTAGCTTTTTTCAAACGTGCCTTAGCTTGCACATACGCGTGGCGTTTGGCAGCCGATTTTTTACCAACGCTGGCTATGAAAAGGCAGACAATGATCCAGGCTAATGCCAGGGCGTGTAACCATTTCCAATTTGGAAGATTAACTAACCACGAAGAAGTGGGGGGGACGGCGTTAATTAAATAACGGATATCCTGCCCGATGGTTTGTACTCCCGCGTTCCCAGTTTCCGAATGGCCAAAGTCAAATTGACTGGCCGTTTTGGAAGAAGGGGCCACGGTTAGTGAAAGCGGGTTAGAAGCCAGCGTTCTGTAGGCACCTGCCTGCGGATCAAAGTACGACCAGTGCAAGGCCGGGATTGTGTAAGTACCTGATGCCGTTGGCACAAGAACGGTTTTAAACACTTTGTAGCTGCGCGAAGTGCTGTTGGGCAGATAGTTAGAAACGGGCACTGCCGGGTATGCCGTCAAGCCTTCTAAGGGTGGAAATTGTAGATCCGTAGTTGTTTTTAAGTTGCCGGGACCTTGAACAGTTGCAGAGAGGGTAACGGCTTCGCCCGCTTCGGTCTGTGTGGGATCCAGTTTAGCAACGAATACATAACCGGAGCCGACTGCCCCATAGAAGGAGGCAGGTTTACCTTCTGCGGGCAGAGGTTGAATTTGTAATTTGATAGGCGTTGAAGAAACGGTTTGTTCCGGCTCTACGGCTGTACCGCCGAAAAGGCGATCCAACACGGAGAGAGTAGAAGAACCTGGCCGGAAAGAAACACTGGCCGCACCGATGGTGGCTTCTCCCGCACTGACGCCGGTTAGATGATATTTTTTTTCTTCGTAACGATAAATAACCCCATTGACGGTTTGTTGGCCTTGTGCATCCCCCGCTTCTTCCATAAACAAATTAGAAAGGGTGGGGTTTTGGTACGGAGCATCGTAGAAGGCCCTAGAATAATAGAAACGTACTGTCAGCGTGAAAGGTTCGTTAACATAAGGGCGTCTGTTACTAACGGCGGCCACCACAAAGTAGGGCTGCCCCTGGTGCGCATAAGCACGGGTAGCCAGCTCGCGTTCCAACGGGGGAAGCTGGGAAAGGTCTGTATCAGGTGTCGCCGGACGATTGGTGGTAGTGACGGCAGCGGAAGAAGGGGTTGCGTTAGAAGAACTAGCGCGATAAATACGTATTTCAATGGGTTGGGTGCGATAGGTTTGCCCTTGATAGGTAAACGTAATAGCCCCAATGGAGGTTTTGCCTACGAAACGCGGTACCATCGTATATTTGAAAACAGAAGTGGTTTTGCCATTGATAGTAGATTGAGATACTTCGCGCGAATAAACATTAAAAGCAGGCAGGCTAGGTAATTGCGGCATAACGATGTTGCCATTCGCACCGGAGACTTGCACCGTGAGTGTAAGTTCGTCATCCAGCGTCAAATCCGTCTTATCTGTACTGGCGGTTAATTTCACTTGTGCCCACAGGGAGGTGCTAAGTAAAATACAACTCAAAAAAAGTGCTAAACGTTTCATTACCAATCTTTCTCCACGGTGTCATCATCTGCGCTATTGCCCGGCTGTGTGGGACGTTTGTACTCGTTATCCCGTGCCAACTGCATGACACGGTCAGCTGCTTGCTTGTCCAGCTGGCTCTGCTGGTCTTGCGGTTGTTGGGGTTGTTGTTGCTGATTTTGTTTGTCTTGTTGTTGCGGAGCTTGCCCCTGATTATTTTGTTGATCCTGCTGATCATTATTTTGCGAATTTTGGTTTTGGTTTTGATTGTTTTGATCGTTTTTATTCTGCTGATTTTTCTTTTGTTGCAAAATCAGTTGCAAATTGTGAATAGCTTCTTTATCTTGCGGATCCTGCGTGATGGCTTGGCGATAAGCGGCAATGGCGGGATCTTGCTGCCCAGCCCGGTAGTACGTATTACCTAAATTGAACAGCGCATCTTGGCCCAGTTGACCCTTCGTGTGAGACACGCTTTCAAAATCTTTTTGGGCTTGTTGGTAATCTTTCAGTTGGTAGGCTGCGGCCCCGGCCCCAAAAGTGGCTTTCATATTCTGGGGGTCTTTTTGCAGAGCCTCCTCGTACGCTGAAAGAGCCTGCCCATACTGTTCATTTGCGTAAAGTTTGTTTGCCTGACGCAATTGTCCGCCTACCCCTGCTTGCACAGGGAGAACGGAGCATAACATCAGAGCAATTAGGCAGTATCGCATAGGCATATTTTACCTTTTTTGGAGTTGTTTTTTCTTACCGCTTGGCCATAGTAAATACCCCATCAAACATAAGAGGGCAAGCGTTAAGGGAAACACGTATCTATTTTTGTACAGCGTGTGTCGCCCTGTCGTGCTGGTCGATTTGTCTAATCCGGCCACGGCTTGTTCTATTTGACTAGCTACTTGAGCCGGAGTGGTGTAAGCGATATACACTCCGCCGGTAGCTTGTGCCAGTTCGGCCAGTGATTTTTCATCTAATTTAGAAACAACTGTTTTACCCGTTTTGTCTTTTTTATAATCTATCACGTGCCCGCTGGCATCTACATGAGCAGGAATTAAAGCGCCTTCGGCTGTTCCAATTCCTACTGCAATGATACGGATGGAGTTTTGTTGGGCAATTTCTTTAGCGTGTTGCAATTCTTCAGCGGCGTGATCTTCTCCGTCAGTGAGCAAGATCAGTGCTTTTTGCCCGGGATAAGTAGAAAGCATACGGGCTGCCAGTTCTACGGCCGCCGCCAACGATGTGCCCGGTACAGGTAACATGTCGGGTTGTAAAGAGTTGATAAAATAATTCAAGGCATCGGTATCAGTGGTAATAGGGCATTGGATGAAAGCTTTGGAGGTAAAAGCAATAATTCCCAGGCGGTCTTCCCGCAAGCGGGAAACGAGCATCTGAAGCATCCGCTTGGCATTTTCTAGACGGGTAGGTTTTACGTCTTGTGCACGCATGCTAGCCGATACGTCCACAGCGATTACCGTTTGGGCAAAAGAACCTTGTGCCTCGGTAATTTCAATGCCCCATTGCGGACCGGCCAGTGCCACAAACAGAAGACATACACAGAGTACCAAAAGTATGTTTCTCCAAATGGAAACGGGATGCAAATGAACGGTTAGTTGAGAGAAGGCCGAAGTGCCAAACAATGCTCGTTCATAACGGCGCATGAGCCATCTGCCCAGCCAAAGCACCAGTAAAAGTATGCCCAGCGCGGGAATTAGATAGAGTAGAAAAATGGGTTTGGCAAATAATTCCATAGCTTACGGTATCCTTATTAAAAATAGTTTTTCCAGTATCACAGCCCCCGCTAATAGGACAAGCGCTAAGAGGATAAACGGCGTGAACTTGTCTTGCATATGAACGGTTACTTGCGGCGTGAACTTTGTTTTTTCCAGTTCGTTAATGGTATTGTAAATCTCATTTAATTGCTGCGTATCTTTAGCGCGGTAAAATTGGCCGCCGGTGACTTGTGCTATTTCTAAAAGAAGCCCTTCGTCAATTTCATCTTCTTGGCTGGAATACATTGTTTGTCCCGGCGAGCTGGCTGCGCCAATTGTGTAGACGCGTATGCCGTAAGAGGCCGCTGCTTTGGCTGCCATGATCGGATCAATCGCTCCAGCGTTAGAAGCTCCATCGGTTAGCAGAATAATAATCTTACTTTTGGCCTTGCTGTCTTTTAAGTGGTTGGCTGCTACTCCCAGAGCATCGCCAATGGCGGTGTAATTGGCATCGATCATTCCCAAATACATGGCCGAAATGTAGGCTTGTAGCGCTTCATGGTCGAGGGTGAGCGGTGCTTGCAACATAGCCTGCTTAGCAAATACTACTAAGCCGATACGGTCATTGGGACGTTTTTCTACAAAGCGTTTGGCGGTTAGTTGAGAAGCTACAAAACGGTTGGGGTTGAAATCTTTTTGCTGCATGGAGGCCGAGGCATCCATCAGCAAGATGATATCGATTCCTTCTGTGGGCGGAAGTTGAGTGCGGTCAACTTTTACCGGTCGTGCCAAGGCGATGACTAATAGCGTAATTGCCAACGCATACAATAAGGTGGGCAACCAGCGCGTCAGTAATAGGCGTAGGGATCCGCTGCGAAATTGTAAATGCACCAGGGGGTAATTAATTTGGCGGGCCTCGCTTCCCTGGCGTGCTGCTTTGAAAATAAGTAGCAGTATGGGCAAAATTAACAGGACAAGTGCCCACGGATAGCGCAAGGAAACAGAGTCGCCAAATAGAGAAGAAAACAATGAATTTATCATAATTTCACCTCCACTTTTTGGGGCGCTTGAGGTTGCGGTTTTGGAGCAGTTTGTGTGATGAAATGACGCAGAAATGAAATATCCTGGTTGCGCGTAGTTTCCGCCGGAACAGCCTTAGCAAATTTTACTAAATCTCCGGAGGCTAAAAAGTCACGCAGGCCTTGCACAAACGCGGCCAATTGTTCCTGTGTTTTAATGCGGCGTAATAACTCAACGGATGTATCGGCCGATACATCCAGCCCAAACGCTTTTTGCAGGTAGGTGCGCAAAATATCGGTCAGCGTAATGTAAAACAATTTGTATTGTTTATTTTCCCATAATCCGCTGTCTATTAAAGCATCAATTTGGCTTAGTGCAATTACATGGGCAGGGCGTTTGTCCTGCTCGGCAGCTAGTAACGCGGCGTTTTTTTGGAAACGACGTGTCCACCAAACGAGCAAACCGATCAGCGCTGCCAATGCCAACGCAATACACAGCCATGTTATCCAGTCAAGAGGGCGTTTGGGAGCGCGGATCTCTTTAAACGCTGGATCTTCGAAAAGTTGTACGGGGGTAATGGTAATAGGTTCTTCTACGGTAACCACGGTCTTCGGGTCAGCGTTTAGTGCAAATGAAACGGTAAAAGTAGATTTTTCCAACGTAAGGGGTAGTACCGTTAAACTGGCTTGTGTGCGGTCCGGTGTTATGGAATCAAATTCCAAGTTTGTAATGGCAAAATCGGCGGGAGTGGAGTCCTTTACAAGGCGCACGCTGTCCCCGGCACCATGAGAGAGAATAGCTTGTGCCGTAAAAGGTTGAGCAAAAGGAACCGTGGGGGGAACTTCCGTATGCAGCACTTCTAGGTTTTGTGCAGATACAAAGAGCGGAAGCAGTAACAGATGTCCCAGGATATATTTTTTCATAAGCTATTTCCTTATCTTTTTGGCCCTTCGCTTGAAGAACGCAATCACCGGGTCTGCTAACGGCTTATCTGTTTCTGCCACGATAGGCTCGATTTTAAACGGCGTAAACAATGCGTGCAACGCCTGGTGTTGTTTCTTCCAGAAATTTTGTAATTGTTTGTTTAAATCTTCATCTGACAAGCACAGTTCATCCTCTTCACCGGTTTCGGGATCTACTGCGCCGACACACACAGGCACGTTAGGTAACTTATATTCCAATTTGTCTTGCACTTTGACCGGAATTAAATCAAATTTTTTGGCGGCTAATTTAAAGGGGCGTTCAAATTGCGAAACGGGGACCAAAAAGTCCGAAATCAGCACGACGATCCCTTGATGTTTGAGCACTTTAAGTAATGTTTCCAAGCACAGAGCGATATTTGTTTTGGCTTGCTTAGGCTCGAAAGCCACTAGTTCGCGGATGAGACGTAAAATGTGCCGTTTCCCTTTCTTGGGAGGAACAAATAACTCTACTTGATCCGAGAACAACAATAGCCCTACTTTATCGCTATTTCGCAAAGCAGAGAAAGCAAACAATGCCGCAAGTTCCGCTGCCGCTTGTTGTTTGAATTTGTCGACAGAGCCAAACTGTTGTGAACCGGATACATCACACGCAATCATGACGGTCAGCTCGCGCGTTTCGTTGAATTTTTTAATGTAGGGCACGCCGGTACGGGCGGTTACGTTCCAGTCAATGCTGCGCACATCATCGCCCGGGATATATTCGCGCACTTCGGCAAATTCAATACCTTGCCCTTTAAACGTGCTCAAATATTCTCCGGCAAATGTTTCGCTGACTAACCGGTCCGTTTGGATTTCGATTTGGCGGACTTTTTTCAGAATTTCCGCGGTATCCATCCTTTACCCCCTAGGTACTATGGTACATCTACGGCATCAAAAATTTGCGTTACAATTTGATCGGCCGATATATTTTCTGCCTCGGCTTCGTAAGACAAAAGTACACGGTGACGCAACACATCCAAGCCGATGGCTTTGATGTCTTCTGGCGTTACATAGCCGCGTCCATTTAAGAAGGCATATGCCTTGGCCGCTTGTGTAAGGAAAATGGTTGCACGCGGGCTGGCACCATAGGCAATAAACGAGGCTAGTTTTTCCAAGCCAAAGGCTTTCGGGTCGCGAGTAGCAAAGACTAAATTTACGATGTAATTTTTAATCTTTTCGTCCACATAAATGTTGTCTACTACGCTGCGGGCTTTTAAAATCATTTCTGGCGTGACCGAAGTATTGACTTCAATCTTTTGATGGCTGGCCATACGTTCTAAGATTTGTTTTTCTTCTTCTTTGGAAGGATAGGTGACCAGTACTTTAAGCATAAAGCGGTCCACTTGTGCTTCGGGCAGCGGGTACGTTCCCTCTTGTTCTACCGGGTTTTGAGTAGCCAATACCATAAACGGAGCAGGGAGCGGATAGGTCTCTTCGCCGATAGTTACTTGGCGCTCTTGCATAGCTTCTAACAGAGCACTTTGTACTTTAGCCGGGGAGCGGTTGATTTCGTCGGCAAGTACAAAGTTAGCAAACACGGGCCCGCGTTTAGGAAAGAAAGATCCTTCTTTAGGGCTAAAAATGAGTGTACCGGTAATATCGGCAGGTAACAAGTCCGGCGTGAATTGGATGCGGTTAAATTGTGCGTGAATGGCTTGGGCAAGTGTTTTAACGGCTAATGTTTTAGCTAAGCCCGGCACGCCTTCAATGAGTACATGTCCGTCGGCAAGTAAGGCCACTAACATTTTTTCGAGTAATGCTTCCTGGCCCACAATTACCTTGCTGATTTCGCGCTTTAGATCTTGTAAGAAAATACTTTCTTGTTGTACTTGCTGATTGATAGCAGATATTTCCATAATGCCCCCTTATATGAGTATTACCTATATTATAGATAAATTAGCAGGTTGTGGAAATATCCGCAAGCCAAAAAATTAATTAGTTTTCTTGCCGCGCAGTTGTTTGAGTTTGCGGGTGACGCACCATTCTTTCACCGCACTATGGAGCAAATAAATTCCCAGTAACAAAAATCCTAAGACTAGAATCAATTCGAACTCATCGACGACGATGGAAGCGCCAACAACAATAAGAAGAATACAGGCACCTCCTTGAGCCAGCTCCCACCCACCGTGGAGGGAGTCCGAGCTGGAAATTATGAAACGTATTCCTACAAGAACTATTCCCAGGCCAATAATTAGGAGCATGTACGTGTCGCTAAGGTGTGTAAAGAGACGTGTAAAGAAATGATGAGTCCCGAGCAACCATAGGCAAAAAATGCTGAATAATGTAAGTAGTAATCCCGGTACAAAAATGGGAAAGAAATAAACTCTGTGTCGACGATGTATTCCGTAGAGCCGTTGGTTTTTTATCTGCTCTTTTTCAAAGGCCAGAGTGTCATCGTTCCCGCCGAAACTTGAGAGACGGATATCACATTCTTTAAAGTCGGCCAATTTGTATAACAAATCAAGGGAAGGCACAAGATCAATTTCTGTCAAAGTTCCTTCTTTTGGCCCAAATTTTAGCTTTAGCTTAATCAGGCTTGTTCCCCAATGATGACTGGCGAAAGTCCCTCTTAACATAACGCGCGAATCGCTATAAGGGAAGAGCGTCTTTTTTTGGGGTGTATGAACGATTAAACCTTCTTGTGTAAATTCCACTCCGTGAATAGATTCGGGACTATCAAACCTGCTATTTTGTTTGCGCCATTCCAAAATGCCCCAAAAAACAGCGACGAACATTAGCAATAGGGCAAATAGGGCCATGAATACCATCCAATAATCGTCAAAGCAAAATTTCATTATTATTTGCCACGCTTGTGACAAACTGTCGGCAGTAATGAGCAACCACGCTAGGCCAGCCAGTACTATGGGCAATATAATTGCCACTGGGTACAGAGGTTTGAGAGCACTAGAAATTTTTGTTTTTTTAATGTCGATATACATAAGAAGATTATAGCATTTTTGGAGGAATTTTGCTGGTTTGCTTTATAAAATTGTTATGATATAACTATGACAAAAGCAGAACAGGCAAAACAACTTTTTATTGACGGGCATAATTGCGCACAAGCTGTATTTTGCAGCTTTGCGCCCACGTTGGGGATTGATGAAAAAACAGCGCTCGCACTTTCAGCTTGTTTTGGCGGCGGGTTGGGAAGACAGCGCGAAGTATGCGGGGCGGTAAGCGCCATGTGTATGGCTCTCTCGTTAAAATATGCTCCGAAAGATCCCAAAGATCAAGCCGCTAAGGCCGCTTTTTACGCACGCATCCAAGAGGCGTGTAATCAGTTTAAAAAAGAAAATGGCTCGATTATTTGCCGGGAGTTATTGGGAATTGCCCCCGGGCCACAAAGCCCTGTTCCACAGCCGCGTACGCCTGAATATTATGCGCACCGCACCTGCCCGGACAAAGTAAAATGTGCTGCCGAAATCCTAGAAAAGTATTTAAAAAGCTAAATGCAAAACAGCCCCGCATGGACGGGGCTGTACACAAAAGTTTTACAATTTTTAATCTTCACATTCCATCGTTGCGCCGTGGTCCATAAGTAATTCCATAATCCAGTCATCTTCTGCAAGGGATAACGCAGTTTCCCCAGACTTATTGACAGCGTTGATATATTGGGGACTTACTTTTTTATAACTAATTAAATAACGCACAATGGCTAAACTGCCTTTTTGAGCGGCAAACATTAAAACGGTATTTCCATCGTCATCAGCGGCTTCCACCTGCGGGCTTGTTTGCTCAATCAATGAGATAACACTTCCCCAATTTTCAAATGAAGCACTGGCTAGCATATGGTACGTGGCTTCTTCGGGCGTTAGGGGGGAGATCGTTTCTACGCGGGTAATATCGGCACCATGCAGACTAATCAAATCTACAGCACCATTCCAATCTTCATATTCAAAAGCTAAACGTAGTTGGCGGTTGGCTTCATCCTGACTCATTGCAGTGCTTTGTGCAAACGGCGCAGCGGCAAGACCTAGCATACATAACAACATCATTATTTTTTTCATATACTTCTCCTTATAGGGTTGGTTTCTCTACTTAGTATTATATCTAAAATCAAAATAAAGCATGAGGGGCTTTTAGACCCAGAAAGAAGATAGGCCTGTTTTACTTCTCATTTGTCAAAACAAAAAACCGTCCGAAGACGGTTTTCTGTTTTAAATGGTCGGGGCGACTGGATTTGCCTTGCGGTAAAATTCTTGACGGAATTTTCCTCCAGGCCGGCCCTCGCGGTTTTTGCCTTTCGCGCTCGCGGGTTCAACTCGCACTCAAACAAAAACATCGCTGCGGGCTTCAAATCCGGACGCAAGCCAAGCAGTTGGCTTGCTTCGCCCACAATTTAGTAAAACAAAAAACCGTCCGAAGACGGTTTTCTGTTTTAAATGGTCGGGGCGACTGGATTTGAACCAGCGACCTCACGGTCCCGAACCGTGCGCGCTACCATCTGCGCTACGCCCCGTAAAATTTCCTCAACCAGGACTCGCACCTAGAACTTTCCCTCCAAAGGGGAACGTGATACTGTTTCACCATCGAGGAGTAAAATCTCGGGAAGGCGGGAATCGAACCCGCGATCTCTCGCACCCCAAGCGAGCGCTCTACCTCTGAGCCACTCCCCGTTCTGCTGCGATTATCGCAACACATACATTATATCATTCTTTGAGTAAATCTGCCAGCGCTTCTTTAATCTCTGTAAGCAACTTGACATCTGTGCGCGCTACCATGCGTCCTTCGCCCGACGTAGTAAATTGATATTTACCCAGTTGCTTTTTAGCGCCTTCCAACGTGAGTTTGTGTTTGTAAATGAGGTCTTTGATTTTCAAAATCGTATACACATCGGCTTTACTGTACCGTCGGTGGCCGCTGGGCAGACGGACCGGACGAATCAGGCCGAACTCGGCTTCCCAATAACGCACGGAATACTCCGGCACGCCGGTAATTCGGCGTACGTCACCGATAGAAAAATAATCTTTTTGTTCCAGTTCTTCCAGTCCCATGGGAGTATTATACCATTTTGCAAACAAAAACCCCCAGGTTTCACAACCCGGGGGTTTGGAATATTATTTATTTTTTTTGTGTTTGATGGGCTTGCCGTAATAGGCCTTGAGATAAAGCTCTTTAATCTCACTGATTAGCGGGTAGCGTGCGTTGCCACCCGTGCATTGATCATCAAACGCGAGTTCAGAGAGTCTATCCAAGTTGGCTAAAAACTCTTTTTCCGGGATGCCATACTCTTTGATCGATTTGGGGATATGAAGTTTGTGCTTCAAATTCTCTACCATACTGATTAGTTTTTGCACTTTGGCATCGTTACTACTTAATTTGTTATTAGGTAACAAATAGTCAATAATTTTGGCGTAACGTCCTTTGACAAACGGATACTTATACTGCGGGAATAATCCCTGCTTCGTGGGTTTGTCTGTGGCGTTGAAATCAATCACGTAGGAGAGCAAAAATGCGTTAGCTAACCCGTGCGGCACGTGGTACATGGCTCCCAACTTGTGTGCCATCGAGTGCGAAAGCCCCAAAAATGCGTTGGCAAATGCCATACCCGCAATGGTAGCTGCGTAATGCATTTTTTCACGGGCATTAATGTTTTTGGCACCTTCAGTATATGAGGTTTCTAGGTACTTAAACACCAGGCGTAGAGCTTCCAATGCTTGGCCTTCGGTGAAGTTGGTGGAAAATACGGAAGTGTAAGCTTCGATGGCGTGTGTAAGTACATCTAACCCTGAAAATGCTGTCAAAGACTTGGGCATGTGGAGCACAAATTCCGGGTCAATAATGGCCATATCGGGGGTAAGTGCATAGTCGGTGATAGCATATTTGGTGCCGGTTTTCTCATCGGTGATGATGGTAAACGGCGTCACTTCGGATCCTGTGCCCGATGTGGTAGGAATCGCTACCATGATTGCTTTTTTGCCCAGAGGCGGAGCGGAGTAAATACGTTTGCGGATATCCATAAAGCGCATGGCAATATCTTCAAAACTGGTATCCGGGTTTTCGTACATCAGCCATACCATTTTCCCTTCATCAATGGCACTGCCGCCGCCCAGAGCAATAATCATATCCGGCTGCCATGTGTTGGCAAGAGCCAACGCCTCGTTAACATTGGAGATATTAGGATCGGGGATGACGTCAGAAAATACACGCACTTTGATGTTGAGTCCTTCCAGTACGTCAATTACCGTGCGTACATGGCCTAGCTGTTCCATGGTTTTGTCTGTAATGATATAAGCGCGTTTTTTATCTTGCAATTCTGCCAAGGCTTGTTGCAAGGCCCCGCGCTTGAAATAGATCTTTTGCGGCACTTTGTACCAGTACATATTTTCGCGGCGTTCTGCTACAGATTTTACGTTCATAAGATGTTTCACTCCAATGTTTTCGCTGACCGAGTTGCCACCCCAAGAGCCGCAACCTAACGTCAAAGAAGGCGCCAATTTGAAATTATACACGTCTCCGATGGCTCCTTGTGAAGAAGGCATATTGATTAAGGTACGCGCGGTCGGCATATCTTGGAAGTAATCAATATGATCTTCGTTGGCTTCGTCTGTGTAGAGAACAGACGTATGTCCTGCTCCACCGTACAAAATTAACTCTCGCGCCAAAGCGGTGGCCGTTTTAAAATCTTTAGCTTTATAAAAACCCAGTACGGGGGAAAGTTTTTCGCGCGCAAAGGGTTCAGCGTCGCTGACCTCTTTGGCTTCGGCGATTAAGATTTTTGTATGCGCAGGAACTTTGATGCCGGCCATTTTGGCAATTGTCTCGGCTGATTGACCCACAATCGCGGGATTTAGTTTGTTGTCTATTACGATAGTTTGGGCCAATTTTTTGCGGTCATTGCCGGTAACAAAGTGGCACCCGCGGGCAATAAATTCTGCTTTTACTTTATTGTACACAGCCGCTTCTACAACGATAGATTGTTCGCTTGCACAGATCATACCGTTATCAAAGGTTTTACTCATAATTACCGAGCTGACGGCCATTTTGATATCGGCAGTAGCATCAATGACGACCGGGGTATTTCCGGCGCCAACGCCCAGTGCGGGTTTCCCCGAAGAATAGGCGGCGGTCACCATGCCCGGCCCGCCGGTGGCTAAAATCAAATTGATGTCCTTGTGGTGCATGAGCGCATTAGAAAGGGTCGTGGTCGGATTTTCAATCCAACCGATGATTCCTTTGGGGGCGCCAGCTTGCACAGCGGCTTTTAATACAATTTTGGCGGCTTCAATGGTGCATTTTTTGGCACGCGGATGGGGAGAGAAAATGATTCCGTTGCGTGTTTTAAGAGCCAACAGACTTTTAAAAATAGCGGTAGATGTAGGGTTAGTCGTGGGGATGATCCCGGCGATCAGACCAATGGGCTCAGCCACTTGGCGATAGCCAAATGCATCGTCATCGGTTAACACGCCGCACGTCCTAGTGTCTTTATATTGGTTGTAAATATATTCGGAAGCAAATTGATTTTTAATCACTTTGTCTTCCATGACACCCATGCCGGTTTCGTCAACGGCCAGCTTCGAAAGCGGGATACGGTTCTGTGCCGCAGCAATAGCAGCTGCACGAAAAATTTTATCTACCTGCTCTTGCGTGTACGTAGCAAATACACGTTGGGCTTCTTTGACTTTGCCGACGATTTTATCTAGCAAAGCCAACTCTTCTTTGGGGGCCAGGGCTATGGAAGCTGCCTGTTTCTTTTTTGCCATAGACAATTATCTCCTTCATAAAATGCAACACATCCGCAAGATATTTTACATTTGTATTCTATACTTTTTGGGTTAGTATGTCCAGCATTTAGAGAGTAACAAAACTGGCTGCGGAACTTTTTAAAAATTGGGTCTTGTTTTTCTGCTGTTTTTTCTATAGAATGATAGAAAGGCTTTTTAGTTCATACACAAGGGGGGAAAAATCCCATGCGTCGTATTGTTTTATTGACTATTTTGAGTGTGAGTGCGCTGAGTGTTTTTGCGTACAATGAGGAAGTGGCCGCTATTTCATACAATCCGTCCCGTTTGGGAGTGTACGAGAATTTGATGGTGGTTAAAAAAGCCACTTTTACAGGTCCTATCAATGTCGAAGCAGCTATGATGAATATCCAACCTGCTCAAGGGCAAAAAATCACCTTGCGTGATGATTCGCCACAGCATCGGTGTGTTGGCGGAGCCGGAGGCTGTGCACAAGCAAACTTAAACCAAATTACAACCATTACGGCAAATAGTAATCAGGAAACTGTCGAGATGCAAGGTATGATGCAAGGGTTTAATAATGGAAATCCTTATCTTGAAGAAGAGTATACTGTAGACAAGGAGCCCCAACCCGCAGCTAACCAAGGAACAATTATTACCCTGAACGGTGGAAATCTTAATTCAACGGGACACTCTTATATTGGGAAGATTACGGGAGACGGAGTAAAGCAGTTAGATATTAATATAGATACATACCGGTCCAATAATGGTAATTTCTTCGAAGGAGTCGGAAGTGGAGAGACAATTCAACTGGGGTCCATGAAGGTCCCGAGTCCTGGGAATAACTGTGCCTTAACAACTGTAACGCTTGAGAGCAAGTTTCTTGCTGATGGGAGCAGTCCTGTGGTCCTGGGTGCCCAGTGTAAAAGCAGCTTGTAATTTTTGCTTTGCTTAAACTCCCCCTAGGTTTGGTTATACGGGGGAGTTTTTTTGGATTGCTGTACATTTTTGAGAAGTAGACATACGCATGTTAGCGTTGCAATAAGGTATAATATATAAAATCCCTCAAATTTTTTCTGTAGGAGTGTTGTATGATTACGCAAGGTAAGTATTTTTTTACGTCGGAATCTGTTTCTAAAGGGCATCCGGACAAAGTGTGTGACCAAATTTCAGACGCTATCCTGGATGCTATTTTAGCTAAAGACAAAACCGCCCGTGTGGCGTGTGAAACATATATCACGCGCGGACTGGTGATTGTTGGCGGGGAAATTACCACCCGCATCTGGGTGGATGTGGAACAGATTGCCCGTAATGTAATCAAAGACATCGGCTATGACGAGGCCAAATGGGGATTTAATTACAAAACTTGCGCAGTCGTCAATGTGATTGGGAAGCAATCGCCGGACATTAGCCAAGGGGTCGATGTCGGCGGTGCCGGAGACCAGGGCCTTATGGTAGGCTATGCAGTGGCCGAAACGCCGGAGTTTATGCCGTTGTCGCTCGTTTTGTCGCACAACATTTTAAAAAAATTAGACGAAGTGCGCCGCACCAAAAAATTGTCTTATTTGGGGCCCGACGCTAAGAGCCAAGTAACCGTGGAATATCAAAATGGAAAACCGATACGTGTAGATACGATTGTTCTTTCTACCCAACACACCGAGGATATTTTGGATAAAACGGGTCATCATATTACTGAAAAATCTAAAAAAGAAATCACTGCTGCCGTCATTGTGCCCGTGCTGGGTAAGTGGATGGATAAAAATACTAAGCTTTACATTAACCCAACCGGCAAATTCGTCATTGGTGGGCCGCAATCAGATACGGGACTTACCGGGCGTAAAATTATTGTAGATACATATGGCGGACGTTGTCCGCACGGGGGCGGCGCCTTTAGTGGAAAGGACCCGACAAAGGTGGACCGCTCGGCTGCGTATATGGCGCGCTACATCGCCAAAAACATTGTGGCTGCTAAACTGGCCCACGCGTGCACGGTGCAGCTTGCCTACGCCATTGGGCGCGATGAGCCGGTCGGATTCTACGTGGATACGGAAGGTACGGGAATTTTGCCTGATGAAAAATTGGCCGCTATTGCACGTAAGCTTTTTCCGCTTACGCCGCGCGGAATTATTGAACATTTTAAATTGCGTCGTCCCATTTATGAAAGGACAGCCTCCTTCGGGCATTTTGGCCGCAAGGATTTCCCGTGGGAACAAACCGATAAAGCGGTTACGCTTAAGGCGGCAGCCAAGAAAAGAAGCTTATGAAAAAAATCTGCTTAGTACTCACCCATGGATTTGAGGAATTAGAAGCCGTGGGCACATTTGCTATCCTGCGCCGCGCTGGGCTGGAAGTGGATATTTTTTCACTCACAAACGCAGATGCAACGGGACGGTTCGGGTTAACGTGCACGGCATTAAAACCTTTTTCGCAAATAAAAAGCACGCACTATGATGCACTTGTGCTTCCCGGCGGGCCACAGTATGCCGAATTGGAAAACAGCACAGGCGTGCAAGCGCTAATCAAAGAATTCATAGAAGCGGGCAAAGTGGTGGCCGCTATTTGCGCCAGCCCCACAATTTTAGGGCACAAAGGGTATTTAAAAGGGAAAAAATATACCTGTTTTACGTCTATGAATGAAGATTTTGGCGGTTACTTTACAGGTGAATATGTAGCTGTGGATGGAAACATCATTACCGGTCAATCCGCCGCCGCAACAGTTGACTTTGGCTTTGCCATTGTAGAAAAATTGCTCGGTAAAGCACGGGCTGACCAAGTCAAAAACAGCATCTATTATAAGTAGGAAGCTAATTTTGCTTTGTATGTTGAACAGCTTCGGAAGATTCTTTGTCCGGGGCTGTTTGTGCAGTAAGGGGCAATAAATCTTTTCCGTAGGCAAAATCAAATACTACACCTGCCACGAATTCCAACTGGCGGTAGAAATCTTCCTCGCGGATAAATTCGTCGGCTGCATGAGCGGAGTTTGTATCCAGCGGAGCCATTTCAGGCCCGAGACCGTACGTAATTACCCCTAGTTTACGTAAAAATTCATTATCGCCCGAGGCTGGGCTGAGTCCCGGTACGGTGATGGAGCCGGGTACTAATTTTTGGGCTGTTTTTTGGATGGAGAAAAACAGCGGATCCGTGCCGTCCATGGCAGCCGGCGCCGGGAATTGGGGCCGTTCTAATACGTCCAGTGTGATATGTTTGTCGTTTTTAAATAAATTTTGTAAGTCGGCAAAGAAAACATCCGGATCGGTGGTGGGTAAGAGACGTACATTGAGTACCGCACTGGCCGAAGATCCGGTGGCCCCGGTATCTGCTTGAGAAGAAACTTGTGTAGGATTAATGGTATCTTTGAGTTGAGACTTAAAGAACGGATCTTGTGCCATAAGCTCCGCGGCGTTTTGACGGTTTTGAGGGTTTTCATCTCTAAGCAGTATGTTAAGCGTGGTTTTCCCGTCTTCATCTTGCAAAGGGAATATGGCATTTAAAAGCGTAAGCGCCGGAGGGGTAAGCTGTGCGGGACGTTGCCAATTTTCAATTTTAGCCAGTGCTTGCGAAAGTGCGTATACGGCATTGTTTTCGCTGGGGATAGCAGAATGGGCTTCCGGTCCGTATGCGGTGATTTTGATGTCCATGTAGAGTTTGGTGGCCGCTTCTGCAAAGACGATGGAAATTCCATCGGGATTTTGAATAATTCCGCCACCTTCGTTTAGGGCATAGCCGGGCGCGATTTTATCCCACTGTGTATTGCCCAGCCATAACAAACCGCTATCACTGCCTGATTCTTCCCCCGAAGTAACTAGAAAAATAATATCCCGTAGCGGGGGTTGCTTTTGTTGGGCCAACCAAGTAAATAACGCCAAATAAATTGCGGTATAATTTTTAGCATCTGTAGCACCCAGGCCGTATATTTTCCCGTCTTTAACAGTTGCTTTGAAAGGAGGAACACTCCAACCGTCTTGTGCATTGGCCGTATCTAAATGTGAAATTAAGAGCAACGGCTTTTGGGTAGGATCGGTCCCTTTCAAGCGTGCCATCAAGTTGGCGTGCTCTTTGCTGGGGATGAAAATATCCCAGTCAATTTTTTGTTTATTAAATTGTTTATAAATGTAGCGTGCAGCAGAAATTTCATCGGGATTGGAAACAGACGTGTCAATTTGCAAAAGATGCACCAAGTGATCTTTCGCATTTTGTTTGATAGCGTTCCAAGCAGTTTCCTGCGCCGCTATCAAATTTGTGCTAAACAGCAAAATGGCCAATGCAATCAGTTGCTTATTTCTCATATGTAAATTGTAGTTGGCTTTGGGGAATTACCCCATGTTTTTGGGCGGTTTTACTAGCTAATTCCAATACGTATTTCCCAAAGCCCCACTCTTTGGCTACGTCCTCATCGGGTGTATAAGTGTAAGAATGAGGAACTTCTGCCGCAACACGCTCGACGGTTTTATCAGCGCGTATAAATACCATATCTAAATCTATGAGCGTGTTTTTCATCCAAAACAATTGGTCTTGTTCTCGGTCAAAAATAAAAATCATTCCCCGGTTTTCGGGTAACTCAGTTACGAACATAAGCCCGCGTTCTTGCTTGGCGGGTGTGTCCGCTACGAGTGCTTTTACCACAAAGCCGTCGGGTAGGGTAACCAGGATCGTTTGATAATGATTACAGGCGCTAAGGCCTAGTAAAGTGATACACAATAACCATAAGCGTTTCATATAAAAAGTATAGCAAAAATCAAGTAGCCCGGGAACGCAGTGCATAGGTATTGGCAAAGTGTTATAATATAATTATGACGGAGCCGATTTTACGCGTAGAAAACTTATCGCTTAGCTTTTTGACCGAGAACGGAACAGTCCCCGTGCTGCATAATCTGTCTTATCATTTACCCAAAGGTAAAGTATTGGCGGTAGTGGGGGAATCGGGCAGCGGTAAAACCGTACAGGCACTTTCTATCCTAAAACTTTTGGCCCCCAATGCGCGCGTGAGCGGCGGAAAGATTATCTACGGCGGTAAAAATTTGCTGGCGTGTAAAGAAAAAGCCCTTCGCAAAGTGCGCGGTAGCAAAATCGCCATGATTTTCCAGGATCCGGGGTCCAGCTTAAACCCGGTGTTGACAATCGGCGAACAACTTACTGAAACGTTACGCGCCCACCGAAAAATTTCCAAAGCAGCCGCCCGCAAAAAAGCCGCCGACTTGCTCACTCAAGTGGGCATCGCTGATGCGGAAAAGCGCCTAAACGAATATCCATTTCAATTTTCCGGCGGGATGTGCCAGCGCGTGATGATTGCCATGGCACTAGCGCTTAACCCCGATATTTTAATTGCCGACGAGCCAACCACTGCATTGGATGTTACTATTCAAGCACAAATTTTAAAACTCATGAAAGAGCTGCAACGCCAAAATGAAATGTCCGTTATTTTTATTACGCATAACTTAGCGGTGGCGGCTCAAATTGCCGATGAAGTTCTGGTCCTCTACGCCGGACAATGTATGGAGCACGCTCCCGCGCAAGAGTTGTTTGCCCGCCCGCTGCACCCTTATACGCAAGGGTTGCTGGGGTCGCTGGCCAGTGTGCATAAAAAAGAACGGCGCCTGCCCGCCATTGCCGGAACGCCGCCGAGGCCGGGGGAAATTGTAAAAGGATGTCCGTTTGCCCCGCGCTGTACCAAAGCTACGGAGAAATGTTTTGAAACGTGCCCGCCCTTGTTCACGCAAGGAGAGCGTCAAACCCGCTGTTATTTACAGGAGGGAAAATGACCGTTGCACTGCAAGTAAGCGATCTTACCAAAACTTATGTGCGCAAACCTTGGTTGGGAGCGGCTGTGCAGAAAGAAGTGCTGCGCGGAATCAACCTTTCCTTGGAAAAAGGCAAGGTACTTGGACTGGTAGGCGAGTCGGGCTGCGGAAAAAGTACGCTATGCAAAGTAATTTTAGGCATTGAGCCCATTACATCAGGTGTAGTGAAAATCAACGGGGAAAATATAGCTGCGCTCAACAAAAAACAGTGGCGCGCCTTGCGTCGGGAATTGCAAGTAGTCTATCAAGACCCGTACGCCAGTTTGGATCCGCGCTTAACGGTGCGTCAGCTAGTCGGCGAGCCGCTAGATATTCACGGATTATATACGGATAAAGCTGCACGTGAAAAATATCTGCAAGAATTATTGGCTTCTGTGCAATTAGATAGTGTTTTCTTGGACCGCTTTGCGCATGAATTTTCCGGCGGACAGCGGCAGCGTATTGCTATTGCGCGCGCGCTGGCTTTAAATCCGTCGATTCTAATTGCCGATGAGCCGGTATCTGCCTTAGATGTTTCTGTGCAAGCGCAAATTTTAAATCTGCTTAAAGATATTCAACAAACACGCAAACTCTCTATGCTCTTTGTGACGCACGATTTTGCTGTGGCACGTTTTTTGTGCGATGACATTGCCGTGATGCACGAGGGAAAGATTGTGGAATACGCCCCGGCTGAGCAGTTATTTTCAGCCCCTAAACAAACCTATACTAAAACGTTGCTTGCGGCCGTTCCATCGGTGGAAGGGGGTAAAAGATGACACGCTATATCTTGCGCCGATTGTGTTTGCTCCCGTTAGTAGTGTTGGGCGTTACATTTTTGTTGTTTTTCTTAACTCAACGTTTAAGCCCCGAAATGCGCGCCTCTCTATACGTAAAAGATCCGCGCCAAATGAATGCCCTGGAAGAAGTCATCCGCCAATACGGTCTGCGCGATAATGTGTTTAAACAATACGGCCGCTGGCTCAAAAATGCTGTGCATGGCGATTTGGGGTATAGTCCCAGCGCTAATATGCCCGTGGCACAAGCACTCAAACAATACTTGCCGGCAACTATCCAGCTGGCGGTACTCACCATGATTTTGGTTGTGTTTTTTGGGGTGTGGTTTGGGGCGGCTTCGGCCGTGCATAAGGACAGGTGGCAAGATATTGTGGCGCGGTTTATTTCCGTAGGGGGATTTTCGCTGCCGATTTTTGTGTTGGGGCTACTACTGCTGATGGTATTCTACGGGCAGTTGCACTGGTTTGCACCGGGGGGATATTCTATTCAAACGGATATTATTATCCACGGATCCGGCTTTAAAACCTATACCGGATTTCTGCTAATTGATAGTTTGCTCAACGGCCAATGGCGCGTGTTTGGGGATGTGTTTTCGCATTTGGTGCTCCCTGCGATGACGTTGTGTATCGGATCTTTTGCGCTGATGGTACGCGTGATGCGCTCGTCTATGCTGGAAGAACTGGGTAAAGACTATGTGCGTACTGCGCGCGCCAAAGGACTTAGCAAATATCAGATTATTTACAAGCATGCCGGCAAGAACGCCATTATTCCCGTGATTACATTGGCCGGTATTCAATTTATCCGCTTGTTGGGCGGAACGGTAATTGTGGAAACCATTTTTGATTATCCGGGTATTGGGCGCTTTGGTGTGTTGGCGGCCCAACAGCTCGATATCGCCGGAATTATGGGTTTTTCGTTCTTGGTAGCTGTGTTATTTGTAATAGGCAATTTGCTTTCCGATATTTTGTATACAGCGGTAGATCCGCGTATTCGTTTGGAGTAAATGATGAAATTGCGTTTGTTAAAACGAATTTGCAAAAGTAAAACGTCGTTGGCTGGGCTAATCCTGGTGGTGTTCTTTGCGCTGGTGGCGTTGTTTGCACCCGTATTAGCGCCTGTGCAAAATAAGAACAATCCCTATCAACTGCCCCAAACAAGTTATCAAATCGAACCGCAAGGGCCGTCTTCGCAACATTGGCTGGGCACGACCGAGCAACAATATGACCTCTACTACGGAGTAGTGTGGGGCGCGCGGCTAGCGTTTAAGATTGGAATCACGGTTACGCTTTTAGCGTTTTTAATCGGCCTTTTGATAGGGGGAGTAGCGGCTTATTTCGGCGGAAAAGTGGATGAAGTGCTTATGCGCCTGACCGATGTTGTGTTTGCGGTCCCTTCGTTGGTGCTGGCCATGGTGATTGCGGCGATGCTGGGCCCAGACATCAAAAATATGATGATTGCACTAACTGCGGTGGCGTGGCCTTCGTATGCGCGCTTGGTGCGCGGAGATATTTTATCAGTTAAAGAGCGCGGTTTTGTGACAGCCGCCCGTACGTTGGGAGCGAGCGGCGGACGAATTTTTTGGCGGCATATTGTGCCGAACTCGATTTATCCGTCCGTAGTGGTAGCCAGTTTAGACATTGGATACGTGGTGCTGACAGCTGCCTCCCTTTCCTTCTTGGGATTAGGCGCGCAGCCGGGCACGGCCGATTGGGGGCAGCTTATCGCTATGGCGCGCAATTGGGTATTAGGTGCGCCAGGGCATCCGCTGGCGTACTGGTATACTGTCGTAGTGCCGGGTGGAGCCATTTTCTTATTTGTATTAGGTTGGAACTTGCTAGGAGATGCCTTCCGGGATATTTTGGACCCGCGCCAGGGGTAATAACGTTCGTTAAGTATGCTACAATATAAATATACCGATTTTGAGAGGTGCTTATGATTCGCCGTAAAGACTTATATACTTCGTTGGCTGATAGTGCGTTTCGCTTTCCCAATAAAATTGCACTCACAGAAGCTGGCACAGAGAAAAAAGTTTCTTATCACGAGCTGTTAATGCAGGTGGACCGTGCGGCTGATATGTTCTTCGAACACGGCATCCGCAAAGGGGACCGCGTGGCGGTAGCACACCGCAATTCCATTGACACGATTGTAGCTAACTATGGACTATATAAGTTGGGGGCGGTGGCGATCCCCATGAACTTCATGGTCACCAAGCCCGAAGAAATCGAGTATATTTTGAACAATGCACAGGTTAAGGCAGTAGTCACGCAGGCGGAATTTATCCGCCACTACGTAAAGTGCTTACCCAATATGCCTACGGTGGAGACGATCTTTACTACCGATGAAATTCCGTCCTCTGCAGCGGATTGTGATAAAGTCCAATTTTTCTGGAAAGAAATTGAAAAGTCTACCTATCACGACGAGACCGCTTCTGCCCAAGCTACGCTCGAGGACTTGGCGTTTATTTTGTATACCTCCGGTACAACAGGTCTTCCCAAAGGCGCGATGATTACCCACGGGAACTTGGCTGCTAACGTTATTTCCTGCGCACAGATTTTTAAAATTACCGATGACGACGTATTCTTGTGTTTACTGCCTATGTTCCACTCGTTTGCGTGGACTACGTGTGTGGTTATTCCGTTGTATCTAAACTTAAAAGTAGTGATTGTTGCCAACGTAATGCCCGCCAGCAAATGGCTTGGAGCTATGGGAACTGAAAAAGTAACGCTCATCTTAGCCGTTCCGCAGATTTATGCGGTGCTTTCTAAAGAAGCGAAAGGCTTAAAACAACTTTATCTGCGTTTCTGGCCGTTTAAAAGCGTACGGTTTGGTATATCGGGTGCGGCACCGCTCACGCAGGAAATTAAAGACCGGTTTGAAGAAAAGATCGGCGTAAAAATTTTGGAAGGTTACGGTCTTACCGAAACCAGCCCTGTGGTAAGTGTAAATACCGAAGAATTGCAAAAAATTAAATCGGTAGGCCCGGCTATCCCGGCGGTAAGCACGCTGGTTGTAGATGACGAAGGACACGAAGTGCCGCGCAATACAGAAGGGGAACTTTGTGTGAAAGGACCCAATTTGTTCAAAGGATACTGGGGTAACGAGAAAGCCACCCGCGATGCTTTTACCGAGGACGGTTGGTTCAAAACCGGAGACATTGTGGAAGTAGACGATGATGGATTTATCTTCATTAAAGACCGCAAAAAAGATATGATCATCATCAAAGGGCTTAAAGTATTTTCCGCCCAGGTGGAAGCGATTATCTGTGAGCATCCGGCTATCGAAGAATGTGCCATTATCGGTGTTCCTGATGGGCGCGGCGGGGAATTTATTAAATTATATGCCGTGAAAAAAGAAGGCGTGGATCTTTCCGAAGCGGAATTCCGCAAATTCTTGAAAACACATTTGGATAACTACAAACGTCCGCGCGATTTTGAATTTGTGGACGAATTACCTAAAAACGCGCTGCGCAAAGTGCTCAAACGCGAACTGCGCAAAGATGCGGTAGAAAAACTCAAAAAAGCGATAGCCGCCGGGGCTGCTGCCCCTGCCGCGCAGGAGTAGCTGTGGAATTGGCCGCTATCCTGGCCGAAATAGTGCCGAACGGGCACTATGTGGGCGGGATTGTGCGCAATAGCTTACTTAAACGGCAATCCGGCGATATCGATATTACCTTACCCGCTGATCAAGTTAAACAGGCTGCGCAAACGTTGGCTAAACGGCTAAACGCTGCTTCTTTTGAGATGGACCCGGAACTGGGCGTGTGGCGCCTAGTTACGCATAAAGATAAAATTCAAATCGATTTAACAGCTTACCAGGGCAAAAATCTAAAGGCCGATCTGCAACGGCGCGATTTTGCCTTCAACTCACTTGCTTACCCCGTAAGTGCCAAACCGCAAATTATCATTACCCCGCGCCAAAATGATACGGCTCATGTGATTTTAAAACGTATGCGCCGGGCCGCTATTGTGGATGAAACGGGGGGACTGGCAGATCTTAAAAGTAAAGTAATTCGTATCAACGGTAAGACCCGCTTTGAGGAAGATCCCTTGCGGATGCTGCGGGCATTTCGGTGTGCGGCAGAGCTTAAGTTTATGATTACGCCCGGCACACTGGCGCAAATTAAAAAGGATGCGTCGCTGATTACCCAACCAGCTGGTGAACGCATTAAGGAAGAATTGGACCGCCTGTTTGCCGTTCCTGGCGTGTTGTACGATTTTTTGTTTCAGATGGATGCGTGCCAACTACTTACTGCCTTATTCCCGTTTTTAGAAGATCAACGCTCTTGTGCCGAAGTGTATTATGGGAAAGGCGGGGTGCTCAAACATACGCTTTTGGTATGCAAACGTATGGACTATGTGCTAGAGCACCTAGATAAAGCTTTTCCTAAATTTGCCAAAGGACTTGAGCCGTTTGCCGCCAATAAACCCTTGCTGAAAATGGCAGCACTTTTACACGATATTGCCAAACCGTCCACCGCTAAAATGCACAAGGGGCGTTTGCGCTTCTTTTATCACGAGCAACAAGGAGCCCGTATGGCCCGCAAAGTGCTGGATGCATTGCATTACAGCAAAGCAGACAGCCGCCTAATTTGTGCGATGATCGGGGAGCATTTGCGTCCGTCTAACCTGGCTAGCAATGATGTATTAACCCGCCGGGGAGTTTATCATTTCTTTCGCGACTTGGGCGATGCGGCTATTCCCCTATTATTTCTGTGCTGGGCCGATTACACAAGTTATGTGACCGATGTACAACTACGGCGCATTTTGCCCAAAAGCGGCGAGCGCTTGATGACGATTGCCCAAGCGGAGCGCTACAAAAATGTAGGTAAAACGCTGCGTCACTTGCAAGTGCTCAGCTTTATGTTGGAGCAATACTTTGAGCGGCCTGCACTAGTCAAACCGGATAAAATTTTGACCGGGGTGGATATCATGAACGTACTGCACCTTAAACCGGGGCCGCAAGTAGGGGAAATTTTAGAAGCTGTGGCTGAGGCACAAGTAGAAGGGAAAATTACGACCCGCGCCGATGCGTTGGCGTTTATCAAAACGCTGCCGATGCCGGGAAAATAATTGTACGGGCCGGTAAATTTTGCTACAATAAATTGTCGTTAAATTTGTGCGGGCGTGGTTCAATGGTAGAATGGAAGCTTCCCAAGCTTTAGACGAGGGTTCGATTCCCTTCGCCCGCTTTTTTAACAGGATCCTCTATGCAAAACAATTCCCAAGACTTTGAAGAAAAACCGTCTTCTAATAAAGACATGTGGTTGTTTTTGATTGTGTTGGACGTGATTTTTTTGTGCGTCTTTGGATTTTTTCTCTATAAGCAATTTTCGGGAAAACTTTTTAACCCTGCTCCGGTAGGAGCGGCGGCTTCTACGCAAGTACACGATGAAGATTCCTTGCCTGTGATTACGGAGGAAGAGGAAGTAGTTGCCATAGCCGAGGGCCCTTTGCAACAGGTGTCCGTTCCTGAAGAAATAGGGGCGGATGAACCCATAAAAGAGCCTGTAAAGGAACCCGCAAAGGAACCTGCCAAGCAAGAGGCTCCCACCGTAGAGGAAAAAGCTCCGGCTGCCCAAGTCCCCGCGCAGAAAGAAGTCAAAGAAAGTATCGTGATTACGCCGACAACCGGTAAGTACCGCAAAGTCACTTTCCGCTGGTTTGGTGAAGGAAATAAGGTATCCGTAGTGAGCGGGTTTACCATGTCTAAGCCGCAGGCGCTTAAAAAAGTGGGCGATCATTGGGAAACTACCCTTTCTATTGCCCCGGGTACGTATAAGTTCTTATATATCGTAGACGGTAAAAATACGCTGGATCCGTATGCGGATGAGAAGGACGGGCGTTCGGTACTAGAAGTAAAATAATTTAAATAGTATTACATGAAAATAGGGGAACGTTAAGGGCGTTCCCCTTGTTGTTTATGAATTTAAATATGCTACAATAGGGAAGACTATCGTCTTACAGGAGGTCCCCATGAAAGCTGTTATCATTACCATTGGAGACGAAATTTTACTTGGACAAATTTTAGATACTAATTCCCGCTTTATGGCCCGGGAACTGACAAAATTGGGCGCAGAAACCGTGGAAATGCGCTCGGTAGCCGACGAGCGCAATGCCATCGTGCGTGCCATTAACGATGCTTTTTTGCGCGCGGATGTGGTTTTAATGACCGGCGGCCTCGGCCCCACCAAAGACGACCTCACCAAAAAAGTACTGGCCGAATACTTTGATTGCCCATTGGTTGAGAATAAAGAAGTGTATCATTGGCTTGAGGAGATGTTTGCGGATATCCCCAATCGCATGAATAAATACAATGTTTCCCAGGCGCTCTTGCCCGAAAAATGCATACCGCTGCGTAACCTCAAAGGAACGGCCAGCGGAATGTGGTTTGATCACAAAAAGAAAGTGCTTGTTTCCTTACCCGGAGTGCCGTTTGAAACCGAATATTTGATGCACCACGAGGTATTACCCCGCTTAAAAGCAAAATTTACTGATTTATTCTTGCGTTTTAAGATGCTAACCGTGTTTGATATTCCCGAATCGGAGATTGCCCTTAAATTAGCCGATTTTGAAAGTGCCTTACCTGAAGGGATCAGCCTGGCTTATTTGCCTAGCGAGGGATATGTGCGCTTGCGCTTAACCGCCAAAGGACGCGCTGTAGATCAGTTAGACGCGGTTTATGAAAAATTGTTGGCGGCCTTACAGGATTTACCCTATCAGCCGTCTAACGAAGGGGATAGCCGCGAAGATCTTCTCCTGCGCCTAAAAAATACGGGAGTTACTGTGGCCAGTGCCGAGAGCTGTACCGGGGGAAATATCGCTCATATGATTACCTCCATGGCAGGGGCCTCTTCGTATTTCTTGGGCGGAGTGGTGGCCTATGCCAACGATGTGAAAATCAATGTGTTGGGCGTTAATCCGCAAGATTTGGAAAAATATGGAGCCGTTAGCGAGCCTGTTGCCCGCCAGATGGCCGAAGGGGCCCGCAAAGCGTTAGGCGCGCAATATGCCGTTTCTACAACGGGCGTTGCCGGGCCGGACGGCGGCACCAAAGAAAAACCGGTAGGTACTATTTGGATGGCTGTAGCCGGGCCCAAAGGAACTGTAGCTGAGAAAGTGTTGATTTCTCACACGCGAGAGCGCAACATCGGCCGTGGTTCCGTGCATGCTATTCAACTGCTTTTAGCGCAAATTGAGAAGGATAAAGCCGCATGATTAAAAAACTCCGTGAACACGTTTTTAGTATCGGTTTATTTGCCGCCATCCCAGCTGTAGATGAAGAAAATATCCTGCGTGCCGCGGATGCTTTGGCAAAGGGGGGCGTGCGAGGAATTATTTTATCGTGGAATAAACGCTTAGCGCCGGCCGTAGAAAAATTGCATGTGTGTTATGCGCAGTTGCTCATCGGCGTGCAAGGTCCGTATGATAAAGCCAGCCAGTTGTTTGCCAGCGGGGCTGATTTTATCGTGGATACGGCGGGTGTCCCTGAAAAAATCCAAGTGCCTTTTTTGCTGCGCAAAGGGAACGATTTGCTAGACGGAGCGGATATATTGGCGCAATGTTCTAACAAACTCGTTTTCGTGAGTGATATCAAACAACAAAGATGGGAAGAAATCACGCTCCGGGCGCAACAGGCTTTGCAAAATATGTTAGGCTTTGAGCTGCGCCACGTGGGAATTAATCATCCGGATGCAAACGCGGCTGAAAAAACGGCCGATCAATTTGAGCACTTGTTCGGGTTTACGAAAACCGATAAGGGCGGAGCGTATTTTGCGGGGCCGTATGTGGAAGCTATGAAAAAAATGTTTTACGGCGCGCATGGGCATATTGCCATTGCTACCAACCACCCTGCCCGTGCAGCGTGGTATTTAGAGCAGCGCGGTGTCAAGTTCAACTGGAAAAGTGCCGACTATAATGCCAACGGCACGTTGCGTGTGGTTTACCTGCAAGACGAAATCGGCGGCTTTGCCGTGCACATCATACAAAAGTAGGCTCTAATTAATACAGATTATTTATCACCCGAGGGAGAGTTTCGTAAAATATAACCATGAAACAACTCGCTTGGGTGTTCTTTGTTTTGTGTGGGATGAGTCTTCCTGCGTTTTCGGCTCCGCAATACCGGGCCGGAGAGTCTTCCCCTGCCATCTCTTCTTTGTTGCACGGAGAAATATCGGCTGCCTATCAGCTTTCTTCTCAAAAAATGGAAACAAAAGAGGAAGATTTGGATACATCCGCCTTAAAAGGCTGGGATGTGCGCGCGTTGTGGGCGCCCTTGACGTGGTTATCTGTCGGCGCCGAGATGACTCAATTTGGGGATGAGAAAATGAAACGGGCCCTTGTTTCTTCCTATGAAACGAACCGCCTGGCGGGCGTGGTTAAGTTTACACTCTCACCCAATACTTCCCCGCGTGTGTACGCGCTAGTTGGATATGGCCGCACGGAACATCAGCTAAATTATGATCACACTACTAATCCCATTGCAACACGTAAATGGCCGGGCAGTGAAAAGAAAAATATTCCTTACTGGATGGCCGGCCTGGGCGTGGAAGTAAACTTGTGGAAAGTGGCATTTGTAGGAGTGGAGGGGAATATCTTTCGCCACCAAACGACGGATCTGCCCCGCTATTACAAGACGGACTCTAAGACGGAAACCGCGCTGCGCGTGCGCGTCGGCGTGCGGTTTTGATTGGATGGGGAACGATCCTTGGTGTGTAAGTCGGCGGAATATAAGGTTTGAAACCACGCTCATAAAATGATATACTAACTAAGTAGCGAAATTTAAGTTGTTTTGCGCAGGATATAAACACGATTTAAGCGCCCATAGCTCAATGGATAGAGTGTCAGGCTGCGGAGCTGAAGATACAAGTTCGATTCCTGTTGGGCGCACGTCTTAAAATATACCCGTTCTCCGTCGAGAGCGGGTTTTTTCTTATACTTTCTCGACGACACTTTTTGAGCAAAATGAGCAAAATTACGCAAATCTTGTATATTGTTAGTGGACCCTGTATGGTACACAGTAAGTGCTTAAATTTTACTCTTTTTATCGTCGACAAAACAAAATTCTTCCGATAGAGAATTGGCAAAAAATCAAAATCTCCAAAATCCCCGAAATTTTCACTTATCGTATAATTATACTCTCTCGACGAGAAAAGTATAAGAAGTATAAAAAAATTCTCGAAAACTATGAAAGTGGTGGGCACAATTTGGACACTATAAAATATATCCAAAAGTCCTAGTTATGCGGAAAAATGGACACTATATTCTTGTGCCAACCTACATACTTTTGGACACTATAAAATCCAGTTAAGTAAATATCCCACCATAATAAATGCCACTATCAAATATCCTAAAAATAACCCGATTAACTTCCACGATAACACTTTCTTTAACATCATTATTTCGGGTAAGGATATAGCTGTAATGCTCATTAAGATAACAAGTGCTGTCCCCACAGGCACGCCCTTTAACAGTAATGCTTGTACTATTGGCACTACTCCAACGTGGTTAGCATAAATGGGTGCACCTATTACAGCGGCAAGCGGCACAGCAAATGGATTAGACGGTCCTAAATACTTCCCAAAGAACTCCACAGGCACATAGCCGTGTATAGCGGCCCCTACAATTAAACCCAGTAATACATAAAGTGCTATGCTCTTTAATGTATCCCACGCAAAGTAATGCGCATATTTTACAAGGTCTATTGCTTTTTGCTTTCTAGTTCTTTTACATCCACATCCACAACCGCACGAACAACCTTTTCTAGTAGGTTCGGCAGGAACAAAATCCAAATACTTCTCCAAATGCAGTAAATCCACCAAATACCCACCTATTACCGCAATAACCGTACCCACAAGCACATAGACAAGAGCCACTAGCGGACCTGCCCCTTTCATACCTACAAGCATCACGGTAGCAATCTCACTAATAAGTGGCGAACTAATC
>JAZOAE010000033.1:0-44502 GCA_045595305.1 Elusimicrobiaceae bacterium | reverse complement strand
TCTTCCTAAGACCGCTTGGCCTCCGACTTTAATACTTCTTTATAGTGCGGGTGAAGTAACTGGGAAACCAGAATTTCTTTGCGCCCGGTAATGCGCACGGCGGCCAGGGCGGCCTCGGTCATAGCCGTAGCTCCGTCGTAGTGAGAGGCCGTTGCCACATCCATATTTAACAGCGCGCACATACAACTTTGAAATTCGTAAATCGTTTGTAACGTGCCTTGGCTGGCCTCGGCCTGGTAAGGAGTGTACGCAGTTAAAAATTCACCGCGCGAAGATAAAGCCGGTACCGCCGCCGGGATAAAATGCTCGTACATCCCCGCGCCGATAAAATTTTTCAAGGGTTTATTTTTGGCAGCCAGTTCGTGCACGTGTGCGGCAAGTTCTTGCTCAGTAAGTGCACGCGGCAAATCCAGCGCCGGATACAGAAATTTTTCGGGAATTTGCGCCAAGAGTTCTTTTAAATCTTTCACGCCGATTTTGGCGAGCATTTCTTGCTGATCTTCTTTGGTATTTGCAATAAACATAATCGTCCTATATAAAAATCTCCCCGCTCAAACGCAGGGGAGAAATAATTATTTGCCGATAGTGGCGTTGTAGGCGGCAAAATCCAACAGCGCGTTAAATTCGCTCGGGTCCGCCATTTTGATTTTAAATAGCCAGCCGCCCGCGTGCGGTTCGCGGTTGACCAGGGCCGGGTCTGCATTTAGAGCTTCGTTGATTTCTACAATCTCGCCGGAAACGGGTGCATAAATTTCACTGGCGGATTTTACGGATTCAATCACGCAGCAATTTTCGCCGGCTTTGACTTGGCGGCCTACTTTAGGAAGGTCTACAAATACAATGTCACTAATCTCTTCTTGCGCGTGATTGGAAATACCCACCACGGCATTTTCCCCTTCTACAAAAGCCCATTCATGGGTTTTTAAAAAACGGCAATTCTCTTCGTTATACATGTTTACTCCTTACACTCTATTTTTATAAAACGGCGTTTTAACAACTTCAGCCGGCACTTTGCGCCCGTGGATCTCAATTTCCACTTCCGCGCCGACGGGGATTGTGCTGCTGGCATAACCTACAGCAATCCCTTTGAATAAAGGCGAGAACGTTCCGCTAGTTAGCGTGCCCGTTTCTACCCCTTGATAAAAAACTTTGCAGCCTTCGCGCGGCACACCGGGGTTTTTAAGTTTAAAGGCACGTAGTTTCGTAGCAAAGCCCGCGGCTTTTTTGGCCTCGAGTGCCGCCTTGCCGATGAAATTTTCTTTGGTCAGTTTCACAACCCAGCCGCAATTGGCCTCGTATGGGGTTTTGGTTTGATTGGCATCCGCGCCGTTTAACAAATACCCGGCCTCTAAGCGAAGCACATCACGCGCGCCTAAGCCGCACGGCTTTACGCCCAATTTAAGTAGTGCGTTCCACAAGGCTTCAATTTGGCCGTTAGGCAACATAATTTCCACGCCGTCCTCGCCGGTGTATCCGGTGCGGGTAACGTAGCCTTTGGCCCCAAAAAGGTCAATCTCTTTAATGTGAAAGCGCGGCAAATCCAGAATGCCGGGCAAGATTTTGTCCGCAATTCCCACGGCGGTGGGGCCTTGGAGTGCAATCATGCTCCACTGGTCGCTTTCGTTACTCACACTAACTTTGAAAGCGGCGGCTTGTTTTACAAACCACGCAAAATCTTCGTCCACACACGCGGCATTAACTACCACTAAAAATTCTTCCAGGTTTAGGCAAAATGCGATTGCATCGTCGATAATGGTGCCCTGTTCGGTTAAAATGTGGAAATATGTCCCTTCAGCCGGACCGCTTTTAATGATATTACAACTAATGTACTGTAAAAAGTGCAGCGCCTCTTTGCCTTTGACGCGCAGTTGCCCCATGTGGGACACGTCAAACATTCCTGCGGCCTCGCGCACGGCCTTGTGTTCGGCAATAATGCTGTCAAACTGGACGGGCAAGAGCCACCCGTGGAAATCTACCATCTTACCGCCGGCTTTTTCGCACGCGGCGCAAAGGGCGGTTTTTTTGAGTTCGTGTGTCATAGTTTTATTGTATAAAATTTACGCCTTTTTTTATACAATATACCTATGGCAGATACACAAACCGTTATCAGTGATGTAAAACTGTTTTTAGAACGTCTTAAAAAGGACCTTCCCGAAGTCTTTGGCACACCAGTCAAAGAAACCAAAGCGGGTGAACCCGCCGCGCCCGAAGTGCACGATAATAAGGTGCTTTACAACGGGGATTTATTCCCGGCACAAATGTATATAACGCCGGACCAAGAAGCGGGCGTGGCCTTTGACGGCAAAGTTTTCCACGTGTATATGCAAACCGCGCAAGAGAACCCCGCTGCGATGGTAACCGATTGGCTACGTAACAACGCCAAAGAAACACTCACGCAAAAAACCACCGAGTGGGCGCAGAAAATGGGTGTAGAATTTAACCAGATTTTCATTAAAGACCAACGCACGCTGTGGGCCAGCTGCTCGGGCAAGAAAAACATCAATTTTTCGTACCGCATCGTCAAAATGCCGCAAGCCGTGCAGGATTATTTAGTCATCCACGAGCTGAGCCACCTACGATTTATGAATCATGGAGAAGAATACTGGCAGTTAGTGGCGCAGTTCTGCCCGGACTACAAACTGCACCGCCGCTGGCTTAATGAAAACAAAGACGCCATCTTTGCCGATGTGGAACTAACGTATCAAGCCCCGCAGCAAACGCCTGCCCAGCAGCAGCAAACGGCTGCAACTCCTCCTCAAGAAGATCCTTCTGCTAAGTAACTAAAACTCCCCGGCGTAACCGGGGAGTTTTAAATTGTCAAATCACCTGCCTAGTGAGCTGGTTTTTTGATGAGCGGAGGTTGATTGCCGTCATTTCCTCGACGGCGAAGTGTCCGTTTAACACGACCTGTGACATTTTTCCAGCCATATCCTATTACCCGTATTAAACTGGAATTGGCTAACATAGCTGGGGTAAGCGCCACGCTTCCGGCCATGGCTGCTCCTGCAATTCCCATATCCAACCCCTGTATACCTCCAGCTAAACGCAACAGCGGAGTTCCGAAAGCGGCGATAGGCATCGTATAGTTAATTAAAAGGGCAATTTCGCGTTTATATTTGGGATGCAACCCAACCATGTATTCAAACATTTGTGAAAAGAAGTTGCTAATTCCAAAACAGGCAATAATAGCGCCGCTTATTAAAGTAGCCGCACTCCCGTGCGAGAACGCCATCATGGCAGGCCCTAAGATCCCCGCGGCTGAAGATAGCGCATACATACTTCCCCCGCTCATACGTTGGCTTAGTAGATTCCCGATAATACGCCAACCAAACATACAACCGTAAAGCAGAATACCTACGATACCGGCTGCGGCTGTACCGTTGCCTACTAATTCACGCATTGCAAAAGCAAGTCCGTTAGAAAGGCCCAGTTCGCCAAAGGTAGCCAGCGTCATGGCAATTAATGATGTCGGCAATCCCGCCATCAACATGACGTCTTTCAATTTGATATCGCGATGTCCTAAGACGTCAAAAGCCTTTTGAAGTGCTACGCGCGCTTGCTGTGCTTCCTCCGCGCTGCGCCCTTGTTTGCGCAACATTTGTTCCAGCACTTCTCCGCTGCGGGCTTCATGTTTTTTCACCAATCCGTTGATTGCTTTTTTAGTGCTGCGTGCTTCCACAGGGACCAACGCATCAATGGATTCTTTTAATTGTTTGGCCGCTGTCTGTATAGTGGGATGTGTGTGGTCCAATGCTTTCATATCCGCTTTGGCAATTCCTTTTGCCGTGCTGTGTTGTGTGTCTTGCAACGTGTGTTTTAAACGCGTTAAATCCAGCGGGAAAGCGTCTTTATAAGGAATTTTTTTGAGCCTATATAAGGTATACAGACTGTAAAGCGTATAGGGCACATAGCTGGCTGAAAAATCTAATCCTAAATCTACTCCAAAAGCCTTACCTACTAAGTTGGCTAACCAGGGGTATGATAAGAAAAGCATCGTACCCAGGTTCTTAAACATAGCACCCCGTTGGTAATACACGACATCACGCAAAGACTCTTGTGATTTTTTAGTAAAAACTTCTTTGGTACGTCTGGCCAAGTGCGCAAGATTGTAGGTGACGTTTGCCCCCTGTTCTACTTTTACTTTCTTTTTAAAAGAATTGGCCAGCGGCACAATACCACGGTTGGCACTAATAATAATGTTCTGTACGAACCGGGTAATATTCGTCCCCAACGCTATAAATACGCTGGAAGTCAAAAATCCGGCCAATTGCCAATGGCTCATTATGCCCGTACCTACATGCCCGTATAACCCCGAGAGCAGGGCAACAAGTCCGCCCGCCGTGAACATCGCCGCCCCTGTGCGGTAAACGGCCGCTTCCCCATAGCGTTTCAAGAACGGATGAACAAACCCCATTAAAGCAGGCAACACGTTATTGATCCCCATCATAATGGCTGTTGAAGAAGCCTCCCCTAAGGAAGACATATCATGCAATACCGGGGCCAATGTTTTCCCTAATCCGACTTGCAACGTGGGCACCAAGTAAGTAACCGGCGGCATTTTATCCATCGTAGAAAACACACCTAACTCAAACCGGGTCTGCGGATACATCGCCAAAATTTTTGTCCAATATTTGCTTTCTTCTTTGGGAAGACGAATAAATGAATCTTCCAACAGGGTCATCTCGCCTTTTGCATTGCGGAAATACAAATTATTCTCATGGAAAATAATTTGTCCGTTTTCTACATCTTTTATATCACGCAGCAAAGCTACATCCACATCTGCGATCAATGCGGTCTGCTTTAAATTAACATCATACACAGGCACAGTAACTGCCTTGCGCGGAGAAGCTGTCTGCTGAATTTTAATACGCATCGGGTGGGATAAATTTAATTGTTCGGCCCCTTCGGCCAACAAGCGGATTTCCCCGTTTTTGTTTGAAAATGCGAAGTAAAAATGGTCCGGACGCTTTGAACGAAGCGTTAAATTACGTAATTCAAAAATATTGTTGATATCTAATGCAAGCCGATTGTATTCCGCAGAGAAATTTTTGAGTGTGGAGCTGATGGTTAAATTTACATGGTGCAGGATGTGTTCCACATTATGTTCGTCCGTGATCGTCAACTGAAATCCATCCGCGCCGACAGGCACCATTTCTTCTTCACGTACAATTAAAGCTTCTTCTCCAGTTTGAACCACCGGCGGCTCTTCCGTTTTTTCATAAATAGGACGCACTTTATTGTCATGCAAGCCGCGTTCTTCGTAGGGGACTTCTTGGGTCTCTTTCTTTTTGAATTTTTTGCGCACCCACCTGGACCAACGTGTGGCAGACTTCGGCGCAGCTGCCTCCGACGCTCCGCCGTTCACATTTCCACTACGTGAAGAATTGGCAGCCCCTTCGCTTGCTGCTGAGGCAGGCGTGGGATTAACCGCTTTTTCCGCTTGAGAAACAGGCTTGTCTACAGATGCCGCGGAAAGATTCTGAGCAAAAGCCCCCTCCTCCGAGGGCATCCGCTCAATTTGCATCCATTGTTCTGTAGCTGACAACGAAGCGTCCGCATTTAAACGGTTGAGGGGGAATGCGCTTCCCTCCTCTAAAATAGCGGCCATATCCAAATCAACTGCCGGAGCTTCTAATCCTTGCAAAGAGGCGGGAACTTCTACCGGCAAATCATGCGCTCTGATATATTCTACTGTACCAGCCAAAACGGGATTATCCGCATTTTCTACCAATAAAGCGCCCAATTCATCATAGGCTTCCATGCGCAGCAGTCCACGCGCCGTGATGAGTGTGCTCGTATTTTCAACGCTCGTTCCCCGATTGCGTTCATAAAAATCCAAAAGGCCCGAGACATGTTGTTCAGAGGCACCATACATGGCTACCGTGGAAGCAGCCGTCAACTCTTGCCGGTTTGTGCTCGCCACCGGAGAAGACAACTCCTCTTGTTGAGGACGGGGAGACGATTTTCCCTGGGCGGGCTTGTACTTATTAGAAGATGATTTTGAAGGAGCGGAACGATTCCGAGAAGGATAGGCTCTTTGTCCCACTTGACGCGGACGGGAAGCCTGGGGCTGCCTGGGAGAATAGGCTCCTGCGTTACTATTTAATCCATGATGGGGCGATTCTTTTGATGCTTGGTTTAAAATATCTGCGGATCTATCCACTTCTTTTTTTAGAAAAGAAGTTGTTGCTCGCCGAGCGCTACGCCCTATGTTTGAAGCCCACCGAGAATTTTTTCCTGCTCGAGAAAATGGACGTATTCGTACCTTAGAAAGAGCCCGCCCGGCAGCCCCCCATCCGTTACCCAAAGTTGGCGTAACGCTGGTAAAGAGGATACTCACACTCAACACTAATGAAAGTAGTTTACGCATGCGAATTTAATCTCCTACATACATACTGCCAATTTAAGCAACAAAAAGAAAGGGCCAAAGGACCTATATGACACATAGTACCTTTAGCTCCATATAAAAGCTGTTTCATGCGCTGCAAAAAGGGAAATGTAATAATGAACTGTGGGTCTTTAAAAATGTAGGAAACAAACCGGAGAAAAAAAGAGAAAAAGAAAATTTTCATCGACGGATACAGACGTCTTCGCCGAAGCAAGCATTGGCACGTAAGCGGGTTTACGCAACACTGTAACATAACAATTTAACCTTCTCCGCTTACTATGGTATGAAATTTGATACATTCACGCAAAAGAAAGAGGGCCTATTTTAAAAATAGGCCCTCTTTATACTAGCAATAAATTACTGTTTGAATGCTTTTTTAACACTTGGCGGAACCCAAGCTGAAATATCCGCCCCATGTGCCGCAGCTTCTTTAATCGCACTGCTGCTAATAAATTGATAAGCTTCACTGGCCGGCAAAAATACCGTTTCCAATTGCGGATAAAAAGCCTTATTAAAATAGGCATTGGTGCGTTCATGATTCCAATCGTGCGCGCTGCGCAAGCCACGCACTACTGTAGTATATCCATGCTTTTTCATATAATCTGCCAAAAGCCCTTGTGCACTCTCCACAGTAACATTTTCTTCTCCAGCCAGCGCTTCCTTCAAAAAAGAAACACGTTCTTCTACACTAAATTGCGCCCGCTTTGCCTTATTATGAAAAACAACTACCGCCACTGCACCAAAAATAGCCCGAGCGCGCTTAATTAAATCAATATGCCCGTTGGTTACGGGATCAAAACTGCCGGAAAAAACAACAGGTTTCATAGCGTTCCCCTATACTTCGTATTTCTATTATGGTATCATAATTTTATGATAAAAAACCCATTTTCCGATGAAATTTATTTAAAACGCACACATGCACACACGCCTGATTTGCGCGACGAATACTTTCGGGATCAAACCAAAATCATTCACTCGTTGCCTTTTCGCCGTCTAAAACATAAAGCGCAAGTCTTTTTTGCACCCAAAAATGACCATATTTGCACGCGCATAGAGCATGTATTGCACGTGGCCACTATTGCAGCTACTATTTGCCGGGGCCTTAATAAAAGCGGAAATTGGGAGCTAAGCGAAGATATGGCCTATGCCATTGGCCTGGGACACGATATCGGACATGCTCCGTTCGGGCATGAAGGAGAACGCGCCATTGACGCCTGCCTAAAACCGAGCGGAAAACGGTTCCTACACGAGCTAAACAGCTATCGCGTGGTGGAACATTTAGCCAACTATGGCGAAGGCCTTAATTTAACTTTTGCCGTAAAAGACGGGATTATTTGCCATTGCGGGGAAGATTTTGCCAATAATACGCTACGCCCGGCTACCACCCCCAATAATTTAGAAAAAATTACGGGGCGCACGCAAATGCCCTCCACGTATGAGGGGTGCATTGTGCGTTTGGCCGACAAAATTGCTTACTTCGGGCGCGATATTGAAGATGCCATAAAAGCGGAACTAATTACCAAAGAGGATATCCCGGTAGATGTGCGCAAAGAGATAGGCTCTTCCAACGGAGAAATCATCAACACGCTCACATTGGATTTGATTGATCATTCGAAAGATAAAGATTGTATTGGTTTTTCAACCGATAAATTTCAGCTGATCTCGCAACTACGCGATTTTAATTATTCACGCATTTATTGCAGCCCGATTATGTTGAAACGAAAAGAAATGATCTCCAAATGTGTACGCGATCTGTTTGATTATTTCCGTACGTTATTTTCCCAACACGGATTTAATTACGAAGCTTACCAACAAGAACTTACTCAAGCCGCGCGCGGGTTTGGCAATTATATGAAGTCCATGCGCAGCTTCTACCGGGAGAACACTGCCGAGATTGATAGCATAATTGCTGATTACATCTCCGGCATGACCGATTCTTTTGCGCTGGGAATTATGCAAGAAGTCTTACTTCCTAGTACCGTACGCTTTATTTGATTCATTATCCCAAAAACTAAAAAGGACCTAGGAACATCTAGGTCCTTTTTCTCAAAATATTAGGTCTTTTGGCCCTCGTTTTATCACCTTTCATTCCGCATACTAAAAAGAGAGGTGTATTATGAAATTCTTTCGTTTCGTTTTGAGCGCGTCTGTATTGGTTACCTTGCTTGCCGGTGTTAGCCGGGCAGAAAGGACGTCCCTCCCCGATGCCATTTCAACAACGGCCGACCGTCAACAGATTTCTTACCGGCAAGAATATGATTCTTTAACGAAAGAAAATCGGTATGGAACACCCCGCATTATTGAATTACTCCGCCAAGGAAAAACAGATGTAATAGCAAAAAGTGCTAAATATCAAAAATCTGGCGAGTTCTTAGTAGCGCAAGATTCAAGCGGTAACGGCGTCTTTCATGTAGTCGCAGATGCCGATGCAGTAAACATGCTGGCGGGGTTGTTTCGCAAATTTTATGGCCCCAAAGCCTCTGAACAAATGTCTATCATGATTAATAAACGTAATGCCTCCGGCGAAACCCCGTTAATGGCCCAGCTCAGCGCAGCGCATGCGGATACCTTTTGGCTTATATACAATTTTTCCTCGTTAAAACAGGAAAGCGAAACCGTTCGCTACCAGCTGGCCAATCAACGCGGGATGGGGGTTATCGAATCACAAAACAGAACCCACTACTGCAACCAGTTCCGTCCATTAATTACCGATGGAGCCGGGCGCACGCTGTTGAAAATTGCACAAGACCAAGTGCCCAATCATCCGGAAATGGCCCGCTTGGCCCGCATAATCAGCCGGGAAATCCCCTGCCTAGAGCAAAATTAAATCTATATACAACCAAACACAGAAAAACGGTGCAGCCCAAAGGCTGCACCGTTTTAAGTAAAGGCAATTTGCGTTACCCTAACATGGCTTGTTTTACATCTACACCCATTGTTGTGGGGGTTCCTGTTTTGTCTACACACACAAGGGTGGTCTTCCCCTTGGTACAAAGCCGGCCATTTTGATTGGTAATTACATTTTCAAATATAATCTTAATGTCTGAAATCTCCAACACCTTGGTATTGACCGTGATTACGTCGCCGTAGCGCACCGGATATTTATATTCCACTTCTTGCCGCGCTACCACAAAATATTTCCCGCGTTGCATAAGTTCTACAATAGAGTATCCTTTTTCTTGCATATATAAGGTACGGGCTTCTTCAAAAAACTTTAAATAATTGGCATAATACACCACGCCTCCGCAATCCGTGTCATGATAAAAAATAGTTTTTTGCATAAATCTCCCCTTTTAGTGTGTTCCAAGATTTCATATAATAAATTATACTTATTTACTGGGTTGACGACTATGAAAACTGAAGAGATTATAGAACGTTTGCGCCATCCGCAGAAATACATTTCGACTCCCTCCAAGCAACCGCTTGCCACGGATACGCCTCAACCGCAATCTGCTGGTAAAAAAAGCACTCAACTGTCCGGCTGGCTTGTGCCCATCCTCCTCCTGGGGATATTGGCTATTCTTTGTATCACTTGGCTGGCTACGCTTAACGTTAAAAAACGAGCAGATAATCTGTCGGAAAACTTGGATCCGCAACAAGTTGAAGGGTTGACCTATAACGCCGACTTTAACCCCAACAATATTACTTATATTCAAATTATGGAAGGGGCAGATCGTAATGTGGCGGTAGATACGCTCGGCACCACTTTACCTATCATCAGCCGGTTTAATTACCAAGCCATTACCCCTGAAAATTATCAAATCATCGGGTTGGCTCCTTGGGCGCTGACGGAAAATTTCGCCGCCAATTTGGAAGACCCTGCTCTAATCCAGTATCTGTTAAACCGCCCGGAAGTAGGACAGGCCTTTATCTCTCGCACAGACGTATCTCCTCTGTTGGAAGACCCCCAACTTTTAGCGGCTCTGGCCCAGGATAACAAAACGCTAGAGGACTTCTTCAATAGTGATGTGGTGCAAAAAATTTTGGCAAATGAACAAATGGTACGCGTGGTAGGTGCCAGCCGGCTAATGAGTCTTCTGCTCATTAGTAAGGCAGTTAAATACTATCGGGACAGACCGCAAGAAGCCGTAAAATTGATTGAAGACAATCCGGCTCTAAACGCATTGCGGCAAAATCCCGGCATACGCCAAGCCGTAGAAGAAAACCGCTATTTGAAACCGATTGCTGCACAATTGTTGGGCGCAGCTACGCCCGCACAAGCAACCGAAAAATAGCGCTTGTGAATATACACCAAAATTGCTATACTATATAGGTAGTCAAGAGCGATTTTTGCGGGCGTGGTTCAATGGTAGAACGCGACCTTGCCAAGGTTGAGACGAGAGTTCGATTCTCTTCGCCCGCTCCATTTAAAAGCCCCCTCTATTGAGGGGGCTTTCGTTTTATACAATCTGATCACGTTGAGTAGTGGCTTTCTCTAATTCTTTATCAATGCGGGTAACTATCTTGCGCAACACGCCTTGCGCGTTTTTCTTCCACTCTTTCAGCTCGCGCAATTCCTGCTGTACTTCTTTAAGTTCTAAGCGGTCCTCTTCCAATACGCGCAAGCGGTTTTTAAGCGTAGCATTTTCCCCCGCCAATTCTTTTTGACGGGCAAGCGTTTGCGTAACTAAAAGTTCCAACTGTTTAAGTTTATCTTGCATTAGCGTAACTGTGCGCCTACTTGCGCTTTCAGTTGATCTACAATGCGCGCAAAGGCGGTGTCAATTTCTTTATCTTTAAGCGTGCCGTCTTTTTTACTAAACGCTAAACTAAAGGTAACACTTTTTTTGCCCGCAGGCAAGTGCTCTCCTTGATACACATCAATCAGGTGATACGAAAGTTCCACATCCAGCGGAGTTTTGTTAAGCGCACTGGCAATTTGCGCATAAGTAACGGCGCTGTCTAGCACCACAGACAAATCACGCAAAGACGGCGGGAAAACGGCCACGTCTGCGGCAGGTTTAAAGTCGCGCGCGGAATAATTTTTCTCTAATTGCTTAGTAGCAAACTCAAAGGCCCATACTTCGGTTGTTTTTACATCAAATGCTTTGAGTGTTAACGGATGTAGTTTACCAAACACACCGATTGCTTTGCCGCCTTGCAAAATGTCCATACTGATTTTAGGATGCATGTAAACGGGAGCAGTTTTAGAAGGAGCAAAGGTTACCCCTTCTTCGCGGCCCAGTAATACTTGCATCAGGCCTTTTAACCAGTAAAAATCCACCGTGCGCGCGGGCAAGGCAAAGAATTTATTTTCTTCAATGCTCCCAGTAAGCACACCCGCCACCGTATAGTTTTCCACGGGGAATCCTTTCATATTTTGGAAGGTTTTGCTAGTTTCAAAGAGTTTTAAGTCCACATTGCCAAAGCGCAAATTACTCTCTACGTTTTTGATAAGCGATGGCAGTAGCGTAGGGCGCAGATAATCCCACCCTTGCGCCAAGGCATTTTTCACGCGGATGCAGAACTTAGCGTCCGCCCCCATGGTTTTGAGGTCTTGTTCACCGATAAAATCAATGTTTTTGCACTCGCAAAAACCCGCGCCGATTAACGTATTGGCGTAAATTTTGCCCAAATCAATTCCTTTAGGGTTATCGGCAAAGACCACGTGTGCGCGCGTAGCGGACACCGGGATTTGGTCATACCCGGCAAAGCGGGCGGCTTCTTCGGCCAGGTCCCACTTGTGGTTGAGGTCGCGCCGATGCGTAGGAGCTTTGAATTTCCACACGTTGCCGCTGGCATCAAACTCAGCCGCCAAGCGGGCAAAAATATCTTTGAGTTTTTCCTGCGGAATATTGGCCCCTAAAATAGCGTTAATTTCGGCCGGAGTAAACTCTACCGTTTGATTTTCAAATTTTTGCGGATATACGTCGTTAATTTCACTGGCTGTGCCGCCGCAAATTTGCACAAACAAATCACTGGCGCGGCGCATGGCCAAGAGGGCCCCTTCAATATCCGTTCCGCGTTCAAATCGTTGCGAAGAATCGGATGAAATCGCAAATTTTTTGACGGTTTTGTTAATGGTTGGCGGATTGAAATAGGCGGCTTCAATAAAAATATCTTGCGTATCGTCTTTAATTCCGCTGTTAAGCCCGCCCATAATACCGGCCAGCGCGGTGGCTTTCTTTTGATCGGCAATCATTAAACAATTTTCGGTAAGTGTAAGTTCGCGCCCGTCTAAAACGGTAAATTTTTCACCGGCAGCGGCGTTGCGAACAATCACTTTACCGCCTTCCACTTCGCGCAAGTCAAAAGCGTGGAGCGGGTTGCCCAGCTCAAACATCACATAGTTGGTAACATCCACCAGGGCATTTTTGGGGTTAAGCCCCATGGCGGCCAAACGCTCTTTCATCCATTCGGGGGACTGCGCATTTTTCACACCGCGAATGATGCGCCCGATATAACGGCCACACCCTTCGGCATTTTGAATTTCCACTTCCAAAGATTTACCCTGCCCGGCAATATCTTTTATTTCCGGCAATTTCACGGGTTTATTTAAAAGTGCACCCAATTCGCGCGCAACCCCTAAGTGCGAGAGTAAATCCGGGCGGTTGGAGGTAATTTCCAACTCAAAAATCGTATCGGCTTTACCGTAAAGCGTGGAAACATCTGTGCCCAGCGGCAATTTTTCATCCAATACTAAAATGCCGTGCGCACGGGTATGCGTAAGGCCTAATTCGTCGGAGGAGCAAATCATTCCTTCCGATTCTACCCCGCGAATCACGGCCGGTTTAAGCACAATCTTCCCAAGCCGCGCGCCTACTTTAGCGAGCGGTACTTTTTGCCCGACGGCTACGTTCGGCGCGCCGCAGACTACGCGTTGCGTAACGCCGTTGCCTTTATCCAGCGTGACTAAATGCAAATGGTCGGAATTGGGGTGGTCCTCAATTTTGATAATTTGCGCCACGTTTACGCCTTCAAAATCGGCCCCGGTGGTCTCTAAAGAGGCCACTTCAATGCCCAGGTCGGTTAGTTTTTTAGCCAACTCTTCGGGAGATAAATCCAACTCAATAAAATCTTTTAACCAAGAATATAGAATTTTCATAATTTCTCCCTAAAATTGTTTTAACAAACGCACATCGTTTTCGTAAAATGCGCGGATATCTTTGATGTTTAGCATCATCATGGCCAAGCGTTCTACGCCCATACCAAACGCGTAACCGCTAAACTCGTTGGGATCAATGCCGCAGTTTTTTAAGACGTTGGGGTGAACAACGCCGGCGCCGAGCATTTCAATCCAACCGTTTTGTTTGCATACGTTGCACCCTTTGCCTTGGCAGAAAACGCATTTAACATCTACTTCTACACTGGGCTCGGTAAACGGGAAAAATGACGGACGGAAACGAATTTCGGCCTTGTCGCAAAACAGCCCCTTCATGAATGCGGTTAGATCGCTCTTAAGGTCGGCCAAAGAAACATTTTTGTCCACATATAGCCCTTCAATTTGGTGGAACACCGGGCTGTGAGTAGCGTCCAAACTGTCGTTGCGGAACACGCGCCCCGGGGCCATAATGCGAAGTGGCGGTTTGTGTTTTTCCATATAGCGGCTTTGCACGTTGGACGTGTGTGAGCGAAGCACGAGCGGGGCTTTGGTATCCACAAAAAACGTATCTTGCGCGTCGCGCGCAGGGTGGTGCAAAGGAACATTTAACAAATCAAAATTGTGCTTTTCATCTTCCACCCACGGCCCTTCGGCCCATTCAAAACCCAAACGGGCCAAAATAGTCGTCATGCGGTCTTGCGCAACAGACAGAGGATGTTTATGTCCGCAGGCAACCGGATAACCGGGCAGGGTAAGGTCAATATTGGTTTTGTTTAATTCATCATTGATTTCTTTAGCAGCAAAGAAAGCCGCTTTTTCATCCAGCACAGCGGTAAGTTCGGCTTTCAAGGCGTTGCCCATGGGGCCGGCTTGTTTTTTGTCTTCAATGGAAAAATCTTTGAGAGATTTAAGTAAATCCGTAAGGGCCCCTTTACGGCCCAGGGCGGCCACACGCAGTTCTTCTACTTCGCTGGCAGTTTGTGCGGCGTTAATTTTGGCTTTGTATTCTTGTGCAATGGTTTCGCACGCAGTTTTAAATTCTAAAATGGTCATAATACTATTATAGTATTTTTGGAACGCGTACACATAAAAATATCCCCCGGCTATACCGGGGGATACAAAATACCGTTATTGTTAATCCTTGAAATTAAACCTATAACACCCTGAACATCCCCAACCAGATACTGGTGAAGAATCCTTGGTCATAGACGCGCAAAGCTTATATCTCCAATCGTTGCGGTCCTTCGTGTAAGGATAACAATATCTTTGGCCCGCCTGATGTGCCCATTGAGGGTCAGGGGACACTTTATCAAGATACTGAAAGTAAGCTATACTCTGTCCTCCACGGCGCAATCTAGCCCAAATACCGGGCGCCCCGTTACCGTTCCTATCCAGTGTTATAGTCATTTCTCCCTTCTTTAGTATGTTTTGATAATGAGAAGACTCTGGGTGATTATAATGAGCCCAACTATTCTCATCAGTAATTTCCCCTTCACCTTCCGGCGGCACTTCTGGAGCGTATGAAGCAAATCCGGACGGAAGAAACCCCAGCTCGGAAAAAGTACTTGCGTATTGTCTATGGATCAGCCAATATTCTTCTTGCGCATCTTTAACGGCTTTTAACATCGGCATTAACCCGACAAAACGCGCATGCGCCACTGCCCGTTGATACTGCGGCAACGCAATGGAAGCTAATATTCCCATGATTAGTACCACGATTAACATTTCCATTAATGTAAAACCTGCTTTTTTCTGTTTCATGTACATTCTCCTTAATTTAAAATTCAAATCTCACTGGTCGAAGGTCTTCCCCTGTCTCGGGATCTATATGTTTTGGGTCGGGCCTCCACGCTGTAGGGCCACTTTTCCCAGTCATCGCGGCACAGAATTTATATTTCCAATCATTGGGATCTCTGGTGTAAGAATAACAGAACCTCTTACCTTTACCATATGAAAAATGCGGTTTAATGTGGTCGAGATACATGATATATTTTACAAATTCGTTCCCCCTATACACAAGGCCATAAACAACAGGAGCACCACCGCCATTTTCGTTTATACCTATTATCTCTACCCCGTTCCTATTTATCGAGCTTTTGCGCATCCCATCGTCAATTAATCCCTCTGAAATTATATTACTTTCCTTTTCTTTTGTAAACAAAGGGAGGTTTTTAAGATGATACGCATATTCTCCATGTTCCTGCCAATATGCTTCTTGCGCATTTTTCAACTCGTCCACCCGCGCCATTATCTTGCTATACCGTGCCTTTATGGCCGCTTGTTCATAGTATGGCCGGGCAATGACGAACAATACCGCTGCAATAATTCCCGTAATTATTGCGATCAATGCAAATGTTATCTTTTTCTTCATTGGGCTCTTTTTAGCGCTGCGTATTTGTATTTTAACAAAATTCCCATTCATTGTGAACATTTTTTCCTCCTGTACGCAACCTGCTAAAATAAGGTACAATGGAAACATGGCAAAGGATATCGTGCAAGTAGAAATTAGACGCATCCCGCTGGAAGTGGAAAATTCCGGCCTGGGCGGTATGGAACTTACAGAGTTGGCCGCACAGGTGGAAAACTACATGCAGCAGTTACAAGCCGACGGCGAAATTGACACTTTAAAACAGGCGCTTTATGCGGCTTTGCACTTTGCCAGCCAGGCGTACCTCAAAAGTCAAAACGAAGGAGGCAAACGCCAGGAAGAACAAAATCGGCTGGATGAATTAATTTTAAAATTAAAAGCTGCCCAAAACACCAAATGACCCAAGAAGCTATGCCCTTAGCCGCCCGCCAGGCGCCTAAAAAATTAGAAGATTTTGCCGGCCAACCCCACTTATTAGGCCCGGGAAAAATGTTGCGCCGCCTGCTGGAAGCGGACATGATTAAATCGGCTGTTTTCTTTGGGCCGCCCGGCTGCGGGAAAACCGCCACGGCGCGTTATATTGCCTCGCGCACGCAATCGTATACCGTAGAATTAAATGCCGCGGCTGCCGGCGTGGCAGATTTAAAAAAAGTGCTCGCCGAAGCTAAAGAACGCGCGATGACTCCTTCATTTGATGAGCGCCGCACACTGGTGATTTTGGACGAAATCCACCACTTTAATAAAACCCAGCAAGATGTGTTACTTCCGTCTGTAGAGCGTGGGGATATTATCTTAATCGGCATCACGACTGAAAACCCGTATTTTTACATTAACAACGCGCTTTTATCGCGCTTTTCGGTCTTTGAATTTAAGCCATTAGGGGATAAAGATTTACTTAAAATTTTAACACGCGCCGCCGAAGATGAAAACGCCAAAATAGATGCGGACGCGGCGGAATTTTTTATCACGCAAGCCAACGGCGATTCCCGCAAAATGCTAAACGCGGCCGAGCTCGCTTTTGTTACTACCGCGCCCGACAAAAAAGGCAAAAAACACATCACGTTGGAAATTGCAAAAGAGTGCATCCAAAAACGCCACTTGCGTTACGATAAAAAAGGCGATGATCACTACGATATTATTTCCGCATTTATTAAATCTATGCGCGGCAGCGACCCAGATGCCGCCGTTTATTGGCTCGCACGTATGTTAGAGAGCGGCGAAGATCCGCGCTTTATCGCCCGGCGTATTTTAATCTGTGCGTGCGAAGACGTGGGCCTTGCCGAACCGTATGCCATTATGATTGCACAAGCCGCTTTTGCCGCTGCTGAGGAACTAGGCATGCCCGAAGTGCGCATTCCGCTTGCACACGCGGCTATTTATGTGGCCTGTTGCCCCAAGAGTAATTCGGCTTATCTGGCCGTGGATAAAGCCCTGCAAGAAGTGCGCGAAGGACGTCACCGCCCCGTGCCGGATCACTTGCGAAGCGGTATGAAAAACAAAGGCTACAAGTACGCACACGATTTCCCCAATCATTATGTGAAACAGCTCTATATGCCCGACCCGGTAAAATTTTTTGAACCGGGTGAATTGGGCCGCGAAGCTGCGCTCATCAAAAAACTCAAAGAACTCAAGGGAGAATAAATGGAACCCGAAGCCCCCTTTAGAGGCCAAGTTTTTACCGTTACCGCCATCACGCTTGCGCTAAAACAAATGATGGAGGGCGTGTTTCGCGATGTGTTTGTAGAAGGCGAGGTGAGCAACTTGCGTGAATCTGCCAATGGGCACTTATACTTTGACCTCAAAGACCGCGAGGCTATTTTATCGGCCGTTATGTTCAAATGGGATGCGCGCAAATATTCACTGGAACTGCAAGACGGCGTGCAGGTGCGCGTGTGGGGCAGTTTATCCGTGTACGGTAAAGCGGGCCGTTATCAAATTGTAGTTAAAACCGTAGAAGCGCTTTCAAAAGGGAACTTGTATTTAGAATTTGAACGGCTTAAAAAGAAACTGGAAGCCGAAGGACTTTTTGCACCGGAACATAAAAAAGAAATTCCCGCTTATCCGCAACGCATCGGCGTGGTAACTTCCCCCACCGGGGCCGCCGTGCGGGACATCCTGTCCGTCTTAAAACGGCGAAGCCCACACTTGGAAATTTTTATTGCGCCGGTTCTTGTACAGGGAGATGAAGCCGCTCCGCAAATTGCACAAGCGATTGAAGATTTAAATAAATTTACGCCTGCGCTAGACGTGCTGTTGGTGGGGCGCGGCGGCGGAAGTATCGAAGATTTGTGGGCATTTAATGAGGAAGTGGTGGCGCGCGCCATTTATAAAAGTAAAATCCCCGTGATTTCCTGCGTCGGGCACGAGGTGGATTTCACAATTGCTGATTTTGTGGCTGATTTACGCGCGCCTACTCCTTCCGCCGCCGCGGAACTGGTCGTACAAAATTCCCAAAACACCGCCGAGCATATTTTTGCTTTACAAAAACGCATGCTGCAAGCCGTGTCGCTTTTTTACGAACGATTTAAAAACCGTTTTGAACTGGCGGTTAATTCCCGCGTGCTTAAAAATCCGCAAACGCTCACGCAAGAAAAAGAACAAACGCTCGACGATTTAACCTTACGTTTAGAAAATGCGTGTAATGAAAAACTAACTGCCTTTGCGCACCGCTTTGAAGTGGCGCATCAAAAATTAAATGCCTTAGGGCCGCAAGCGGTTTTGAAGCGTGGATACAGCATTACGCGCAAACAAGACGGCACGATTATCCGCCGCGTAGCACAAACGGCCCCGGGCGAAACGATTTATGTACAAGTACACGACGGTATGATTCATACGGAGGTGAAATAAATGCCAAAACTTACATTTGAAAAACAACTCTTGCGCCTGGAAGAAATTGTAGAAAAACTGGAAGCAGAAAATACGGACTTAGATGCTTCCGTAAAACTGTTTGAAGAAGGGATGGCGCTTTCGCAAGAACTTTCCCAAAAATTGGAAACCGTCAAATTTAAAGTGCAAGAACTTAAAAAGAAAGGCGCGCAGTTAGTGCCCGCGCCATTTGACACGGAACTTGCTGAGGAAAGCGATGGCGAAGAATAAATTACGTCTGGACAACGCATTGGTGGAACAAGGCTTTTTTAACAGCCGCACACGCGCGCAAGCCTCCATTATGGCGGGCGAAGTGCTTGTTAATAGTGAGGTAGAAACGCGCGCCGATCGCACTATTTTACCCGAAGATAAATTAGCTTTGAAAGAAAAATCCTGTCCCTATGTATCGCGCGGCGGCCTAAAACTAGCCAAAGCCCTGGAACATTGGCGCATTGATTTAACGAATAAAATTTGCGTAGATATCGGCGTAGCTACCGGCGGATTTAGCGATTGCATGCTGCAAGCCGGGGCTAAAACCGTCTACGGTGTGGATGTGGGAAAGGGACAACTTGCGAGCGAGATGCGCCGCTACAAAAATTTCATTTTCAAGCCGGAAACCAACGCGCGTTATTTAACCCCGGAAATGTTTGAACAGCCCTTTCAATTTGCCGCAGTGGACGTGTCTTTTATCTCACTGACGATGATTATGGCGCCCTTGTTTAGTGTAATGGCTCCGCGCAGTGAAATTGTTTTTCTCATTAAACCGCAATTTGAGCTGACCCCTAAACAAGTGCCGCACGGCATTGTAAAAACCGACGAAAACCGCCAACTGGCCATCAAACGCGTGCAAGATTATTTTGAAGAAAACCTCCGTGAAAAATATACCGCTGTGGCCGGGGAAGTCATCGAGAGTCCCATTAAGGGTACGCACGGCAACACGGAATATTTGTGGCTGGTAACAATTAACAAACCCGCCTAATAGGGCGGGTTTATTCTCGTTGTAAAAATTATCTACAGTTCGTGTACCAATTCTTTAAACACGTTGCCGCGTTCATTAAAACTACTAAATTGGTCAAAACTTGCACACGCGGGTGACAAAAGGACTACATCTCCCCCCACGGCATGCTTGGCTGCATAAGATACAGCTTTGTCGAGCGTTTCACAGCGTGTGATAGGAAAATCGCCATGCAGTTCCCGTTCAATTTTGTCCATACACTCCCCAATGCTAAGTACTTGCTTGCAATGTTCTTTCAGGTAAGGAAGCAGTATTTCATAGGAAGCTCCTTTATCACGCCCACCCAAAATCAGCCAAATGTTTTGTTTTTTATCAAAACTTTTTAACGCCGTAATCACAGAATCCAAATTAGTAGCTTTGGAATCATTGATATACGTCACTCCGTTTACTTGCCGCACCGTTTCAATACGGTGTTCTATGGCTTCGAACCGGTCAAAAACGTATTGGATGTCTTCGCTATCCACCCCATCAGCCAGTGCCATCAGCGCTGCGGCCATGGCGTTTTCTACGTTGTGCAATCCTATTAATTGGGGAGGACGCAAATGATACCCCTCGCTAAAAATAAGTTCATCCCCATCAAAAAACACATCTGTCTTGATCCAATGTTTCGGCTGTGCCGAAAACGCATGTACTTTACTTTGAATTGTCCCCGATAATTGCGCGCAAATGGCATCCGCCGCATTTAAAACCGCCACGTCCTTTTCGGTTTGTTCTTGGAACATCCTTCCTTTGGATTTAATATAATTCTCCATATTTCCGTGGTGATCTAAATGATCCGGAGTTACATTTAGCAAACAAGCAATATCGGGATGAAAATGTGTACTGTCTTCTAATTGATAGCTGGAAACCTCTATCACGACCGCGTCCCCCGGCTGCACTTGCCGGGCACATTGGGAAACCGGATTACCGATATTCCCGCATACCCACACACGCTGCCCTTTTTTCTCTTCATCCGCACGACGTTTTAAAATTTCACCTAACAATGCCGTAGTAGTGGTTTTACCATTTGTCCCGGTTACAGCAAATACACGTACGTCTCTGGGAAGAAAAGATAAAGCAACTTCCAGCTCGCTAAATATGGGAATATTTTGTGCTCTGGCGGCTTGCAATACATTACTGTTAGGTAAAATCCCCGGGCTTTTTACAAAAAAACCGCAGGTGAATATGTGCGGCGTATGCCCGCCCGTTTCCACCTCTATGTGCAGAGAGGGTTGCAACTGCGGATTGGGATGAGAATCACTAATCAATACATCCATACCATAAGCAGCCAGCAATTCTGCTACAGCACGGCCGCTCTTACCACTACCCAATACACAGGCTTTTTGGCCCAAAAAATCAGTATACTTAAACATGTTCGCTCCGTAAAAATGCACGCACCGTTTCCTGGTCGGAAAAATGCCGTTTCTCCGTACCGACGAGTTGATAATCCTCGTGTCCCTTGCCTGCCACGATCACAATATCATTTTTTTGTGCTTGGGCAAGCGCAGCTCCTATTGCCTGGGCACGATCGGGCTGCACTGTATAATTGGTATATCCGTGCATTCCTTCTAAAATATCTTTAAAAATTTGTTGTGGATCTTCACAACGCGGATTATCGTTTGTTAAGAACACATAATCTGCTTCTGTACACGCGGTACGCCCCATAAGCGGACGTTTCGTGCGATCCCGCTGACCGCCGCAGCCAAATACTAAAAACACTTTACCTTGCTTGAACGGGCGGATGGTATCAAACGCACGTTGTAAGGACTCATTGGTATATGCAAAATCCACATACGCAAAAAAATCTTGCCCTTCATCAATACGTTCCATGCGCCCCGGCACGCCGGGCAACGCCGCCAGCCCTTGCGCAATATCGGCCAAGGAAACTCCATTCGCGCTGGCAGCTGCACAAGCGGCTAAGGCATTGTATACGTTATGTTTGCCCAGCAAGTTGATGCGCATGGGCACATTGTTTATTTCAAACGAGGTATGCGTTAAAAATTCCTGAATATTTTTTGCGGTAAAATCGGCTTGGGTTTGTATTCCAAAAGTAACAATTTTTGCACGGCCCGCAAATCGTTTAATGAGCCGCTGTCCGTACGGATCATCGGCGTTGATAATGAGCGCCCGGTTAGATTTTGGATTATTGGGATCGGCTACGTTTTCAAATAGTTTTACTTTGGCGGCAAAATAATTTTCAAATGTTTTGTGAAAGTCTAAATGATCGCGTTGTAAATTGGTAAAAATGGCGGTGCTGTACCAAATGTTTCGCACGCGCTGCAGCTCAAGCGCGTGGGAAGAAACTTCCATTACCACGTCGGTGCAATTTTCGCGTTTCATCTGCGCAAGCAATTTAAAAAGTGTCAGCGCGGCGGGCGTAGTGTTGGGCGCTTGGCAAATTTGTTTTCCGCCGGCACGATAATTCACCGTGCCAAACACTCCCACTTTATGCCCGGCCGTTTGCAGCACGGATTCCAATAAATACGCAATCGATGTTTTTCCCTTTGTGCCGGTAATGCCGTACATCGTAAGCGCATCCGACGGGCAATCGTAAAATTCATACGCTGCGTCGGCCATATCCTTATCAATGTCTTGGGAGTGGAAAAATGGAACGCTAATTGTTTGGACGGGTTTCTGTGCAGATACAATAAGTGCGGCACCACGCGTGAGAGCGTCTTGAATAAACGCATTCCCGTCGACGTTAGCACCTTTGAGCGCAAAAAACACATATCCGGGTTGTACTTCTTGCGAACGAAACGTAAGTCCTTCTACCTGAATATGTTCTTTTGTGGCAAACGCTAAAACGGCACTTTTATACATAGAGATATAGTAGCAAAATTGCCTCTGTCCACAAAAGGGAAACTTAGACCTATGCTATCTTTGGGTCAAAATAGAAATATCAGTGGCGAAGCGGGCCAGGTGCTCGCGGATTTGCGGCTGTTTGGTTTCCAAAAGCGGCAAAAGCGTATTGCGCACCCAATTGCGACGATAGGCGTCGTCAAAATTGGTTTGATCGGTTACGTAGGAAAGTTTGTTCTGGGCAACATAGGTTTCCACTTGTTCGCGCGTAATACACAAAAGCGGGCGCACAATTTCCACGTCCTTGCAAAGAGGACGCCGTAGCGGAATTCCCGCCAGACCCTGCACCTTGGTACCGCGTAGTAAATTTAATAAAAATGTTTCGGCCAAGTCATCCAAGTGATGCCCCAGCGCCAGCTTAGTGGCGCCCCATTTTTTGGCCACTTGTTGATAGGCGTTGTAGCGGGCTTTGCGCGCGCCGTGTTCGGGACTTAAATCATATTTTTGAGCCGTTTTTTTAGCATCCACTTTTTTGACAAACAATTCAATCCCTAGCGTTTGGCAAAGTTGACGGCAAAAATTTTCATCTGCTTGTGCCGCCCGCCCGCGCAAACCGTGGTTTACGTGCACCGCAGCCAGCGCAAAGTGTTTTTCTTTGGCAAGATACTGCAGAAAATGCAACAAACAAACTGAGTCTGCCCCGCCGGAAAAACCGACCAACACGCAATCTTTGCGGGAAATCAGCGTCCCGGCAAACGCACGCATTTTAGGAAGGACGGCCGCATTAAAATTCTTTTTTGCCATATAAAAAAGTATAATAAATTATAGGAGTTTTTTTAATATGGATAAAAAGAGAGTTTTAATTGTTGAAGATGAAATGAGCATTGTGGAACTGCTGACGCTCGTTCTTACGCGCGAGGGATATGAAGTTGCTTCGTGCCAAACCGGGCGCGATGCCATTGCAACGATGAAAGAATTTCATCCGCACTTGGTGCTTTTGGACGTAATGCTCCCCGGATTAGACGGCGCGGGCATCATCAAAATTATGGCCGAAGACGAGATGCTCTCCAACATCCCGGTGTTGGTAACATCCGCGCTGGTGGAATCGGCCCATATGTTTCAGCCCTATCCGCAAGTCAAAGGGTTCTGCTCAAAACCTTTTGTGCTGACGGATTTAGTCGGCAAGGTGAAAAAAGCCATCGGCGACGAGATGTAATTTGCGAGTTTGCAATAAAAGAAATCCCCGACGAAAGTCGGGGGTTTTTATTTCATACGTAGTTATAAATTTGCTTTATAAAAACGCGTATTCCTTCCAGAAATTATTTAATACTTCGTCTAAAAACAATTCCTTGCTGGTTTGACTATTGATAATGCTGCTTAAACTAATGCACGTATCTTTGCACGAAATAGGCAGCTGGTTATTCAAGTATATCCCTGCCCCTAAAAGCCAGGTAGTGGCATTAGCTTTTTCAGCTAAAATGCCCGCGCATTTCTTCCACACGCCCGAAGCATTATCGCATACCAAAATATCGCCCGTTTTGGAAATTTTTGTTTTTATGTCGAGTACATGAGTGATAACATCACTAATGGCATTGGCCATCGCTAAGGTCAATTTTTCACTCGTTATTTCAAATTGCGGGTTCAAAATAAGCGTAAAATAAACACCGCCTTCTCCAGCAAAAAACGGTTTTTCTTCTCGGTCAATGGCCGCGGTTTGTTGACAGGCCAAAATAAGCGTTCCGTCCGTTTCTTGAAACGCTAAGCTGCGCGCCAAGGATTGCGTGCTGGGAATTTTCTCCAGCCCGATTACTTTCTGTACGGTTTTAAAGGTAATAGTTTGTTCCATAACTTGTATTATACCTATTTTAGTTTCATTTGTTTTAATTCAAAGAGCCGATCTCGCAGTTCAGCGGCCAATTCAAAGTTGAGCGCATCGGCCGCATCGCGCATCTGTTGCTCGAGGTCTTTTTCTAAATGTTTGATATTTTTTGCCGTCGGCACAGGCAAACTCTCACTCAAAATGCCAAACGCACTCGTTTGCGCTTGGCGTTCAAATTCTTTAAGGTCCGCTTCGGTTTTTTGAATAGTTTTGGGCGTAATGTGATGCTCTTTATTATATGCTTCTTGAATTTCACGCCGGCGGTTCATTTCGTTCAGTGCATATTTAATGGAATCTGTTTTCCGGTCTGCATACAAAATAACCTCGCCGCCCACGTTACGCGCGGCACGCCCAGAAATTTGAATAAGCGTAGTAGTATTACGCAAAAATCCCTCGTTATCCGCCCCTAAAATAGCCACTAATCCCACTTGCGGAATATCGATTCCTTCGCGCAAGAGGTTAATGCCGACGAGCACATCAAAATCCCCCCGCTTAAACTGTTTCAAAATCTCCACACGTTCCAACGCATCTATATCGCTATGCAAATAACGCGTTTTGATCTTTTTTTGTATAAAATATTCACTTAAATCTTCCGCTGTTTTTTTAGTAAGGGCCAATACGAGCGTGCGTTCGTTACGGTTTTTATGCTCGGTAATTTTTTCAATCAAATGATCAATTTGCCCGGCCGTGGGATGCAAAATTACTTTAGGATCCACCAGCCCGGTGGGGCGAATTACCTGCTCTACAATGTTGTTGCCGCTTACCGTAAGTTCGTACGGCCCCGGCGTAGCAGACACAAATACGGTAGAGGGAAGTAATTTTTCAAATTCGTCAAATTTAAGCGGCCGGTTATCCAGCGCCGAAGGTAAGCGAAACCCAAAATCAACCAGCATCTGCTTGCGCGCCCGGTCGCCGTTGAACATCCCGCGCACTTGCGGCAACGCCACGTGTGACTCGTCCACAAACATCAAAAAGTCATCAAACCGTCTAAAATAATCGAGTAAACATTGCGGACGCTCACCGGGTTTACGTCCGTCCATATAGCGCGAATAGTTTTCAATGCCGCTGCAAAAACCCGCCTGGCGGATCATCTCCAGGTCGTATTCCGTGCGTTGTTTAAGACGGTATGCTTCCATTTCTTTGCCTTGCGCAATTAACTCTGCGTGACGGACTTGTAAATCTTTCTCGATTTGCGTAAGGGCGTTTTGCGTGTCTTCGTCCGTTGCCACAAAGTGCTTGGCCGGATAAATCCACGCTTCGTCAAGCTCGGCCACCACATTACCCGTAATAGGGTGAATTTCGTAGATATGCGCAATTGTTTTACCGGCAATTTCTACGCGAATCGCATTTTGGGAGTACGGAGTCATTACGTCCGTAAACGGGCCGCGCATGCGAAACGTACCGGACGCAAATTCCAACTCATCCCGCTGATACTGGATTTTAATTAAATGCCCGGAAAGTTGGCCGCGGGTCATTTCGGCCCCTTTTTTGACATAAATGCGCATTTCGTTAAAACTATCCGGCGAGCCAATATTGTAAATGCACGAAACCGACGCCACCACAATTACATCTTTACGCATTAGCAAAGACGTAGTGGCTTTTAGACGCAGCTTATCAATCTGGTCATTGACGGCGGAATCCTTTTCAATATATGTGTCCGTTTGTGGAATATATGCTTCGGGCTGATAATAGTCGTAATAGGAAATAAAATACTCCACCGCATTATGCGGGAAGAATTGTTTGAACTCGGCATATAGCTGCGCAGCTAATACTTTATTGGGCGATAAAATAAGCGTCGGGCGATTTAACTTTTGGATGACATTGGCCATCGTAAACGTTTTGCCCGAGCCTGTCACCCCTAAAAGCGTTTGGCGCCGATCTCCGCTCAACACGCCTTTGACAAGCGCGTCAATGGCTTTGGGTTGATCTCCCGCCGGAGTAAAAGTAGAAATAAGTTCAAACTGATCCATAGGTATATTGTACTTAATAAAACGGTACACGCCCCTACGTATTTATTTTATATACTATTATATATTTGTTACAAGCGGTCATTTCCGCGATAGGAGACCCCCTGCTATGGAGTGGAGCGTAGTCATTAACTCGTTTATTGGTATCATCGCTATCTTAAACCCAATCGGAAACGTACCGATTTTTTTGGAACATGTAGAAAATGAAACTCCCAAAGTACAGCGTTTAGTGGCCATTTTGATGGCTTGTTCTATCTTTTGTTTATTGCTTATTTTCTTTCTTTGCGGGAACCGTTTGCTGACGATGTTCGGTATTACCATTCCTGCGTTTAGGCTAGCGGGATCGATTGTTATTTTACGTGTAGGATTGCGCATGTTACAAGGAAAAAGCAAATTTGAAAACAGCGGGATGGAAACAGCCGCCGCTTCGGGCACTACTTTTGACCAGGCACGCAACAGTTTAAGCCATATTTTGGTTCCTGTGGCCATGCCCTTGTTCATCGGTCCGGGGTCCATTACCACTGTTATTTTGTACGCTGAAAAAAGCACCACGTTTTTAATGTCTATGAGTATGATTTTTGTGCTCTTTATTAGTGCGTGCGTAGTAGGCGCCTGTTTAGTCGGGGCTCGTGTAATTTTTAGCAAAATCGGGCGCAACGGTACGCAGATTGTCATTCGGTTTATGGGTATGATTTTGTGCGCCATCGCCATGCAGTTTATGATTGACGGTGTGGCGCAATTATTACCCGGCGTATTAAACGATAGTTTTGTACATGTACATGCTAATTAGGCCTTTATAAGCCCCGTAAGAAAATGCTATAATTGAATATAGATTTAGGGCAGTTGGCGCAGCGCTTATAAAAATAAGTTCGTCCGCAAAGGCGGACGCGCTGAGCAAGCCTAGATGCAGGTTTAGATAATCGTTTTTGGGCAGTTGGCGCAGCGGTAGCGCGTCCGCCTCACACGCGGAAGGTCACAGGTTCAAATCCTGTACTGCCCACCATTTGAAACACCCCAAAAGGGTGTTTTTAATTTGGCAGTAGCGCATAAACTGCTTTATGCGCGGCAGGATTTGAAAGGCGCAGCGATGTTTTTGTTTGCAAAGCAAGGCAAAAACCGCGAGCCCGGCCTGCAGGAAAACATCGTCAGGGGTTTTACCGGAAGGCAAATCCTGTACTGCCCACCATTTGAGAAACACCCCGGCTAAGCCGGGGTGTTTTTTTATCAATTTTTCGTTGACAGAAATATCTTTTTTGCTATACTAATAGCAAGAGGAACTTATGAAAGATACCACTTCCAAATTCGCACCCATTAATACTATCTGTCTGATGATACTGGCCGCAAGTGCTTCCACGTGGGTACTTGTGTATACGAAATCCGTCCTGATGCCCTTTGTAATTGCGCTTTTTATTTCCATGCTGGCCACTTCGTCGGCTAACTGGTTAAACCGCAAGTGGAAAATTCCCTATAACCTGGGCATTGTGCTTAACTTTGTATTGTTTATGGCGTTAATCATCCTAGTAGTGTCTTTCATTTCCAGTTCTATTGAAAGTTTTGTATCCGGCGCCGATATCTACGAAGACCGTTTAAACGATAGTTTAAATTGGATCCTAACCAAAGCAAGCAATTACCACATTAACATTAATGCACAATTTGTTAGCCAAACACTAGAAAAACTGCCTATATTTAACATGGTAAAAAGTGTAGGCGGTCTAATTGTTTCTTTGTTTACCAATATTTTGCTAATTACATTGTTTGTAATCTTTATTTTTATGGGGAACGCCTCCGCCGAAAAGCCCGCCCTCGTGGGTACCATCCAAAAACAAATTTCGTTTTATCTGTTTATAAAAATCGGCGTGTCTTTATTGGCGGCTATCTGTACGTGGATTGTACTCATCACCACTAAAACAGAATTGGCCATGATGCTCGCGGTACTTACGTTTGTGCTAAATTTCATTCCCAACATCGGGCCTTTAATTGCTACAACCGCCCCGCTGCCTGTACTGTTTTTACAATATGGGTTTGATTGGCATATGCTGCTTGTTGTAGTTTTACTTACAGCCGTCCACTTTGTAATCGGCAATATATTAGAAACAAAATGGCTGGGAAAAGGAATGAACTTAAATCCCATAGTGGTAGTAGCCAGTTTAATTTTTTGGGCGCTTGTGTGGGGTGTAATGGGTGCGCTATTGGCTGTACCTCTTACCGCCATAGTGAAAATGATCCTTGAACGACACGAGGCAACCTTGCCTATTGCCCGATTTTTAGGCGGAGGATACTCTTTCAAATGATTAAAAATCCTTGGGCCTATATTCCTACCCTCTATTTGGCAGAAGGGTTCCCTTATATTATCATTAATACCGTGTCCGTGTTGCTCTATGCACAATTGGGATATCCCAACGATCAAATCACACTATGGACCGGATGGCTGTATTTACCCTGGGTGCTCAAAATGTTGTGGAGCCCCCTAGTGGACGCCAATTCCACAAAACGCCGCTGGCTGATAGGCGCTCAAATAGCTATGAGTGCGGTTCTGTTAGTAATTGCCGGGCTTGTGTGTTGGCAAGGATTGGCCGGCACTCTGAGTAACCAGTGGAGTTTTTTTACCCTTTCGCTGCTTGGTTTTCTAATCGGCGCGTTTGTTTCCGCCACGTTAGATATTGCCACCGACGGATATTATCTATTGGCTTTAACCCCTAAGCAGCAAGGATATTTTGTAGGGATCCGAACAATTTTTTATCGTATCGCTATGATTTTAGGCAGCGGACTTTTGGTATCTGCTGCGGGGTATTTGACTACCCATGGGGTACCGGCGCCCTATCACTGGGTGGTTTTCTTTGGAACCCTCGCAATATTTTTTGCCGGATGTGCGCTTTACCACGCGGCAATTTTACCTAAACCCACAGAAGACGGCCCTGCCCAAACCACGCAGGTTACCGCCTGGAAGGAAGCATTTTCAGGCTATTTTCGCCAAGAAAATATCGCCTATATTTTGCTCTTTATTTTGTTATACCGCTTTGGGGAAGCCTTGCTAGAAAAAACAGTCCCGCTTTTTCTGTTAAAACCTGTTTCTGAAGGAGCACTTGGCGTTTCGATGCAAGATTACGGACTGATTAAAGGAACCTTGGGATTAGGAGCTATTATTGTCGGCAATTTATTAGGCGGTTGGTTACTCGGCAAATACGGATTTAAAAAATGTATTTGGCCTTTCGCGATTGCGTTGGTACTTCCCAATATCTTTTATGTCTATCTGGCAAGCATGCGGCCCGGATTAATTACCTTGGCTACCCTGATTACGCTGGAAAATTTTGGATACGGCCTGGCCATGATGGCACTGACGGTATTTATTATGTATGTATCACAGGGTAAATACAAAACCTCGCACTATGCCATTTCCACCGGGATTATGGCCCTAGGCATGATGGTACCGTCTATGTTATCCGGTAAGATGCAAGCTGCCCTGGGATATAAGAATTTCTTTTGGGTGGCCTTTGTAATCAGTTTGATAACCTTTGCTATCGTTCCGTTAAGTTTTAGAATAAAAGCTATTGATGTAGCGGAAAATTCCCGCAAGGAAACAAAATGAAAAAAGAAATCCCGGCTACCGAGCAAGTAAATCCGCGTACGCAAAGTTTAGATAAAAAAACTCCGCTGGCTCTTGCCCGTGCTTTTAATGCGGAAGATTTTAATGCAGCCCGCGCCGTAAAAAATGCGCATAAAGAAATTGCGGCCGTGATGGTAACCGCTGCTAAAACGTATGCCCGCAAACACAAAATTATTTTTATCGGTGCCGGAACAAGCGGGCGCTTGGGAATTTTGGAAGCCGTTGAGTGCGTACCTACTTTTGGTACAAAACCAACGGAAATTATCGGCTTGATTGCCGGCGGGAATAAAGCTGTATTTCGCTCGCAGGAAGGAGCCGAAGATGACGCCAACCAAGGAGCTAAAGAAATTGCCAAGCACGCCAAGTCTGGCGACCTTGTCGTCGGTTTAGCTGCCAGCGGGAATACTCCCTACGTGCAAGGCGCCCTTCAAAAAGCCCGCAAACTAGGTGCACAAACCGCCTTAATTTCATGCAATCCCCACGCGCAAACGCGCTATGCACAAACGCACATTTGTTTGCCAACCGGAGCCGAAGCGTTGACAGGTTCCACACGTATGAAAGCCGGCACTGCCACCAAAATGGCCTTAAATGCCATCACTACCGGAGCTATGGTATTGTGCGGCAAAACCTATGGCAATTTAATGGTGGATGTCCGCCCTACGAACCAAAAATTGATTGCCCGCGCCACCCGCCTAATTTGTACGATCGCGCAAACGGATGAAAAAACCGCACGCAAACTCCTGCTTGCTTCCGGCAAAAATGTAAAAACTGCCGTCGTCATGCATAAACGTTCCTGTTCGCGTGCTCAAGCGCAAAAAATTCTTAAAAAAGCCAACGGCTTTTTGGCGGGGGCACTATGAAAAAATTGGTCCTGGGGCTTATGAGCGGAACCAGCGCCGACGGACTTACTGTATGCGCCATTTATCCAAAACCGTTCAAAATTGTACACTTTAAAAATTATCCTTACGACAAAAAATTTCAGCAAAAATTGTTAACAGCCTTTACCCTTAGAGCACCGCAACTGAGCCAATTGCATTACGAAATCGGAGCTTGTTACGCAAAAACGGTCCTTACATTTCTAAAAGATTTTCACCTCTGCCCTTCTCAAATTGCGGCTGTAGGCATGCACGGACAAACTATTTATCATGGCCCTCATGATAAAATCCCCAACACGCTGCAATTGGGGGAACCTTCGTTCTTAGCGGCAGCACTGAAAGTGCCTGTAGTGAGCGACTTCCGCGCGATGGATATCGTGTTGGGTGGAGAGGGAGCCCCACTCATGCCCTTTTTTGATCAATATATGTGGGGCCGGCAAAAAACGCCCAAAATACTTTTGAATGTTGGAGGGATTTCCAACATATCTCTGGTAGGAAAGAACTGCAAAGCGATAGGCTTTGATTGCGGACCTGGCAATACACTTATGGATCTGGCGTGCCAGCAGCATTTTCATAAACCGTTTGATAAAGATGGGCTATTGGCTGCTAAAGGTGCTCCTGATAAACAAACGATCAACAAATTATTAAAACAACCTTATTTTGCGCAACGCCCCCCGAAAAGCTTAGATAAAAATACCTTTGGCCAGGCTTATTTGACGAAGTACTTTTCTCATAAAAACCCTTATGATTTAATGGCTACTCTTACCTATTTCACGGCGGCTTGTATTGCTAAATCTATTACGGATTTTATTCCAAAAACCGCACAAAAAGAGTTAGTCGCTTCGGGAGGAGGATGCTATAACAAAACGCTGCTTGTATTTTTAAAAGAATTATTGCCGCATGTCAAAGTTCATACCTCCTTGTCTTATGGTATTGACCCGCAAGCCAAAGAAAGCGCCGCCTTTGCTTTATTTGCCTGGTTGAGTTTGCAGCATAAAACCAATCATTGTGCGCATGCCACAGGAGCCATTAAAAATGCTATCCTGGGAAAGGTGACCCTATGATGAACGTAGCACGCATGGTTTTCCCCGGTTTCTGGTTTGATAAAACCCCCGAAGAAGAAGCTCTCAAATTAGCCAGCTTGGGAGTGGGTGGTTTTTGCCTTTATGGAGGAACCAAGACCGCGGTGGCTACGTTGACACGTAAATTGCGCGCCGCTTCCCCGCTGCCGCGCATTTTAATTGCCGCTGACTATGAGGATGGCTTGGGACGATGGCTCCCAGATACAGATCTGCTTCCCTCCAATTTAGCTATAGGAGCTAGCGGTAGCGAACAATTGGCTTTTGAAAAGGGATATATTACTGCGCGCGAAGCAACCAGCTTAGGCGTAGATTGGGTATTCGCTCCAGTAGTAGATTTGGCTAACAATTCCAAAAATCCCATCGTAAATACGCGTTCTTTTGGAGAAAATCCGCAAGAAGTAATCCGCTTGGCCAAAGCGTTTATGCGCGGGTTAAATCAGGGCGGGGCTTTAAATTGTTTAAAACATTTCCCCGGCCATGGCAACACAATAACGGATTCTCATATGGCCATGCCTGTAGTAGCAGAAACAAGTGCTCTTCTGCAAAGCACCTCTCTTTTGCCATTTCAAAAGCTGTTGCCTTTTGCAGACAGCGTAATGGTTGGGCATTTATTAGTTCCCGCTTTGGATGACACAAACCCAGCCTCTCTTTCCAAAACGATCATACACGATTTGTTACAGCAAAAAATGGGGTTTGCACGTTGTGTGTGCACGGACGCACTTTTAATGAAAGCCATCGGTAATGAACAAGAGGCTGCCTTGCGGGCTTTGGACGCGGGAGCGCATATTTTACTGGTACCCGAAAAACCCCTGGAACTTATTGAATTTTTACAAACACAAATTTTTTCGGATGATATGCTGAAACATATCGAACAAATTCTAAACGAATTATGCGCTCAGGCAGATGAATTGATTATTTCTGCTAAAACAACCCCCTTTTCTTCGCAAGAATTCGTTATGCGCACAGCCCTGGAAGCCATTACACAACAGGGATTTATCCCTGCTATCGACCCAGGAGAAACGATTCACTTCTTAGAAGTTGGCAACGATGAAAACATATCTTCTGTTCCGTTTTTTGATACACTGCGTGCATATGGAATGGTTACAGAGCCCTTTGAACAAGAGGCCAACTTACTGCTTATTTTATTCTGGCGAAGATACAAACCTTTTTCAGGAAAAATCGGATTAACCCCTCAGGAAACACAACTGGTTACAAATGCCATCCGCCATTCTCAGCAAACCATCTTGCTCTGCTTTTCAAATCCTTGGATGGCCAGCCATATCCCTGCTGAAGGAAAATTATTTGCATTTAGCCCCTCCCCTATTTTTCAACAGGCGGTCGCTGAATGTCTGATGAATAAATTCCAACCCAAAGGGACATTGCCGATTACACTGTAAGTAAATTCAACAAATTTCCCCATAACACAATTGTTTTTCAGCTTGTGTGATTTTCACACGAACCAAACCGTGGGCATGGCTATTTGCTGGAAGTAAAACGACTTGGAAATTTGACGTGATCGCGCGCGGCACAGGGTCCTTTCTTTCTTCTACAAATACAATTTGCTCGGTTCCTACTAAAGAAGCAGCAAATGCGGTGCGGAGCTCCTTATCTAATTCACGCAATTTATCTGCACGACTCTTAATTTGATCACTCGGCAATTGAGGAAGTTTGGCAGCCGGCGTACCCGGGCGCGGCGAATAACTAAATACATGTAATCCTGCTAATTGTTGCGATTTAATAAATGTGTAGGTGGTTTCAAAATCTTGTTCTGTTTCCGTAGGATACCCGGCAATTACGTCGGCAAAAATACCAATTTGCGGCACGCTAGAACGTAAATCCGCCACACGCTTGGCGTACTCTTTTGTAGTGTAATGACGATTCATATCGTGTAGAATTTTGTCGCAGCCGGCTTGCAAAGGCAAATGAAAGTAGTTGCAAAAACGTGCCGGGTGCTCGTGCATTTGAGTAATAATACCTGTAGTTACCGTAGGAAGCTCGATGGAAGAAAATCGCACCCGAAAATCTCCCGACAATGCTGCAATTTGTTCACATAAGACGGCCAGATCCGCTCCCGTTTGCGGGCAGCTATAATTGCCAATGTTAATACCTGTTAACACCACTTCCAAAAATCCGTTTTGCACCAGTTGCTTAATTTCACGCAACACCTCAGCCAACGGTTTGGAGCGTTTGATGTTACGTGCATACGGAACAATGCAGTAAGAACAAAAATTATCGCATCCATCCTGTATTTTAATAAAAGCGCGGCTGTGCCCTTCATGGCCTGACACCGTCCAACAAATATCTTTTTGATGAAAAAGCACACGCCCTAAATCATATTTACCAACAATTTCCACAGAGGGAAAAGTTTGCTCAATATGCTCACGATGCGCGGCCGCATAGCAACCGGTAAGTATTAATCGCGCCGTGGGATTACGGCGTAAAATTTGACGAACTAATTTCTCTACATCTTTATCGGCCTGATGCGTAACGGTGCATGTATTCAACACGCAAATATCGGCATGTTCAAAATCAGCAGCCGGCATAAAACCCGCCCGTTTAAATTGTTCTAAAATAGCTTGGCTTTCGACTTGATTTACACGACAACCAAAGGTTTTAATAAAAAAAGAACTCATAGTAACTTTGCCGCCACCGCTATGCAAGCAGTCTCCGCGCGCAAAATATTTACCCCCAGCGTAACGGGCAAAATCTCACGACTTTGTGCCAATGCCACTTCTTCGTCCGTCCACCCGCCTGCCGGGCCCACATACACCCGTAGTGATTTAGGATGCTTGAGTTGTTCTAACCCCCAAGCCAATGTATGGGTTTGCTCGGCCTCGTAAGCCAGCAAGGATGGCTCGTTTGCGACAATAGCTTGCGTAAATTTTTGAGGAGGTAAAATTTGCGGAACAAACGGTGTATTGCACTGCTTGCAGGCAGAAAGCATAATTTGCTGCCAACGCTCGTTTTTACCATCGTATTTTCTGAGAACATCATATTCGCTGCGTGCTGAAATGAGCGGCAAAAAAGTGCTAACCCCCAGCTGCGTACCTTTATCTAACACTTCTTCCAGGCCGGTGCGGGAATTTGGCACAAATGCCAAGGTCAAATTTAAATCAACCCGCCGAACTATGCAAGGTTCCAGCAAAGTCCCGCGTACAAATTTTTTTTGAATTTTATCAATGCGCCCTTTGTATTGCTTCCCTTTGCCGTCAAACACATAAATTTCATCCCCTTCTTTATGACGGGCTACCGCGCACGCGTGGTGCGCCTCGGCGTCATTTAGGAAAAACTCGGTCTGTTTGATATCGGCTAAGTATTGAGGCATAAAAGCACGGGCTTAATTAATATTCTGTTTTATCCGGCTTGGTATCCCATTCATTAAATGGCGCATCACTTTGCGGAACTTGAATTTGTGCCATTTTAAGTGTACGTTTTTCTAACGGTAAGGGTACTTCCCGATAAATAAATTCATCATCAAAGTTGGAAGCAGCTGCTCGCTTTCTGTCCGCAGCAAAATACAATGCTTTCGGTCGCGCCCAATAGATAGCCCCCAAACACATCGGACAGGGCTCACACGAAGAATAAATGATACAATCTTTCAACTCAAAATTTTGCAGCTTGGCACAGGCTTTCCGAATCGCATCCACTTCTGCATGACAAGTAGGATCATTGGTGGAAGTTACACAATTACAACCACGCGCAATAATTTGCCCGTCTTTTACAATGACCGCCCCAAAAGGGCCGCCTTTGCCGGCTTTCATGCCCTTGCGTGCTTCTTCGATAGCCTCCTGCAAAAAATGGATATGCTGATTTAGTTCTTCTTGTGTCATAATTTCACCTCTACCGTCTTGTTTACTTCTGATGTTACCACCTGATCTTGCAACAAAACAAATCGCGCTGCGGCACCTATGCAAAACGCAGGATCCTCCCCTACTTTAAAGCAGTAGGATACATCATCATTATTACTGCCGCTATATCCCGTATTGTACCATATCCGCCCTTCTTTTGTTACGTGGATACCCCATTGTATAGAAACGTCTGTTTGCCCGAATTTTTCTATATCTTGCGTAGGCCAAAAATCTGTAAATGGACGGATAATGTGCGGGGCTAACTCGTCATACTTAAATTTGGAAGGTTTTGCTTGTGTAAGTAACACCGCATCAGCGTGACGATGTCCTACTTTATAAAGCGCGTTTTTAATTTTTTCGGGTGATAATCCTTCGCCTACTACAAATACCGGGCCGTGTTTTATTTTTACAATCGCCACATTTTTGTACCACTCGTCGAGCAAATACACCCGCGTGCGGTTTTGCGCGAAATAATGCGTGATTAAAAACCCCGTCATCAATACCGGGGTTACAATTAGCAGCGCCCGGCGCCATTTTTGAATGGGGGCATGCAACACCCCAAACAATCCTATATAGTACGCGGCAATCATCCACACACTCCACGCCGCCACGGCCAAAGAGGAAAAAGGCAACGCGGCAAACCCTTCCACGCAATATTTAAATAGATAAAGACAAAATACCGTCGGATAATAAAGCAAAATCCCCACGTGGCATAGCGTAAAGAGATAGTAAACAAACGTCAGCCCCAACAGGAGCGAAGCTAGCGGCACCAGCAGCATATTGGCTAAAGGCCCCGCCAAAGATACTTTATAAAACACGTTGGTAAATACAGGGAGCAACACTAATTGCACCGCCACTGTGACTAAAAAGATTTGCGCAAAAAACCGCAAAAGCCGCGGCCATTTAGCGGGAACGGGATAATTGGCCAAGCAAACAATCAGCGCAAACGTTGCCAAAAAAGACATTTGAAAACCCGTCTCAAATAAAGATGCGGGATACACTAGTAGAATAATCACACAGGAAAGGACCAGCCCCTGCAGTACCCCGCTGTTACGTCCTAAATAATATCCGGCACATGCACAAACCGTCATAAAGTACGCACGCATTAAGGGAGCATCCGCCCCGGCAATAAGGGTATAGATACCTGCCACCAACAAGGCCGCCCATAAAGCCTTGCGCCGGTTGAGACCCAAGAAACTACATAGCGCCAATGTAATAAGCGTAACAAACCCGACGTTCCCACCGGAAGCCACCAGCAAATGAATTGCGCCGCTATCTTGAAACGCGGTAAAAAGCTCGGGGGACAAATCGCCGCGCTCCCCCAGCAAAATACCTCCGGCAATCGAGGCAATTTCCGGCTCAAAATGTTCCGCAAATATGCGCAGGATATCTTCGCGCACAGCCCGCAACGCGCGGTAAGGCCACGCCGCCGGTTTTAACACGCGCACTTGCTCGCTTTTAATTTCCGCAAAGACACGTTTATAAGATAAATACTTTTGCCAGTTAAAATTTCCCAGCAACTCAATACCGTAAGGTTTTTGTAACTTGCCGCGGATTTCCAGGGTGTCTTTCCAAAGTGGCTCAAAATCCTTTAGCCGTGCATATACATATCCGGTAGCCGGTTGCCCGTCCACAGAGAAAACTTTTACAATGACGTTATTACTTTTGGGTTTAGGCGTAGAAAAACGTTCCACCCGTCCTGTCAAAACCGCTTCTTTTTGAGGAACGAAGATAGAAACATCTTGCTCGGTCGGTGCCGGTTTGTAAAAAAACAAAAGCCCCGCTATGAGGGCAAGTAATAAAAATAATAGGGGACGTTTATAAAAATCAGGATGCATAAGCAAGAAGCAAGTAGGAAATAAAACAAGTGTTGCTAAATTTTTGTGCGGCCTTTGAGCGAATAACCAAGCGTCATCTCGTCCATGTAATCAATATCGCCGCCCAGCGGCACGCCATAACCAATGCGTGTAATTTGTGCCACCTGGCCACGTAACAAATCGGCTAAATACAAGGCGGTGGTTTCGCCTTCGCTATCCGGGTCGGTAGCGATGATGACTTCCTCAATTTTGGGATTAGCGTTTTGAACGCGCGCTAAAAGTTCGCGCACTTTTACTTGTTCGGCGCTTCGGCCTTCTAAGGGAGAAATGGCGCCGTGTAAGACGTGATACAGCCCCTTGTAAGCGCCCGTTTTTTCAATAGCTTCAATATCTTGCGGATCTTCCACCACGCAAATTTTCGTAGTATCGCGGTCGGGATCTTGGCAGATTTCGCACAAATCCCCCTCGCTATAAGCAAAGCACTGCGGGCAAAGCACAACCGAAGATTTTACTTCCTCAAGCGCAGTGATAAATTCTTCTACTTCCCCTTGGCTGGCACGCAAAAAATAGGCCGCAAAGCGCTCGGCTTGCCGCGGCCCCACGCCGGGCAACCGTTTTAATGCACGCACTAAACGGTCCAAATGTTGCATACTAAGCCATTAACTCCCCGGGGAAAATTTCCAAAATATCTTTTACTTCTTCGGGCGTATCAGCAGGTTGCGAAACCCCCTCCTCTACAAAAGGTCCTTTGGCAAACGGCTCTTCATCGGAAATAATATTTTCTTTTGTGCTCTTTTTGGCAGAAACAGTTTTTGTTTTCGGCGTAACGCTCATGGCATTGGCCCCTAAAGAAATAGTAATTTTCCGCCCGCTTAATTGCGAGGCCGCCGCGGACAGTTCCGCTAATTTATTTTGCGCCGGGATTTGATAAAACTCCTTACCGGGAGCAAACTTGAGCATCCACTCGTTCTCGGTAGTAAACTCTACTGATGAGTTCATCAGAACATCATATACAAACGGACTGCCTTCAAATTGTACGAGCATTTTGTCCCATACTTGGCGGTTGGAAATAGTTTTATCAAGCGCAGGCACGGGAGAAACTGTTTCTTCTTGCGGGACAGCCGCCACGGTCTGATTAAGCGTAGGCTTTGATGTTGATGTTTTTTTGGCAGCCGGTTTACGGACAGGCGGCACGGACGGGGTTGAAGGCGGCAGGCTTTCTCCGCGCTCCAATGCCTCTAGACGGCGGATAAAATTATCCAGGTCCAGCACGCTGTCCATAATAGTAAATAAGCCTACTTCCGCACTTATTAGGGCATTGTCGGAAAATTTTACTTCGTCAATAAGCTTGCTTAATTTGCGGGTAAGCCGCGCCAAAAAACCGGAAGAAATCCCTTCCATAAGCGCTTTTGCCCCGTCGAACGGTTCGCTGCTTTGTCCCAACGAAAAGTAAAATAAATCGCCCAACATATTTTTGAGATCTTTCAAAAATGTATTGGCATCAAATCCTTCGGCTTGCAAGGTTTGAAAAACTTGGTGCATCTGCGCATTGTCTTTATGACACAAGGCGGCAACAGCATCTGTTAAAAGTTCGGTAGACGTAAGCCCCAGCATTTCACTCACGGCTTTTTCATCCACATGATCCCCGCAGTAGGCGATGGCGCGGTCCAAAAGCGTAAGTCCGTCGCGCATAGCGCCGGCGGCGTTTTTGGCAATAATTTTAGCCGCGTTGGAAGATAAATCAATTCCTTCCGCTTCCGCTAGTTCTACTAGATGTGCGCTGATTTCATCCACCGTCAACGGGCGGAAACGAAACGTTTGGCAGCGGCTGACAATGGTAGCGGGCACTTTGTGTTTTTCCGTAGTAGCTAAAATAAATACCACGTGAGCGGGCGGCTCCTCAATAGTTTTTAAAAGCGCGTTAAACGAACTGGCAGAAAGCATGTGGACCTCGTCTAAAATAAACACTTTAAAGCGGTCCCGGCTGGCAGCCAACGCCACCGTATCAATGATGGCTTCGCGCACTTTTTCTACTTGTGTATTACTGGCAGCATCTAATTCGAGCACATCCAAGTCGGCGCTTTGGGCAATTTCCAAACATTGCGGACATTTCCCGCACGGCTCGGCCGTGGGGCCGTTCTCTTTGTGCCCGGTGCAGTTAAGTGCTTTGGCTAAAATACGTGCCGTAGTGGTTTTGCCGCAACCGCGCGGACCATAAAATAAATAAGCGTGCCCGATACGCCCTAATTTGAGGGCATTTTGTAAGGTTTTGGAAATACTCTCTTGCCCCACCATATCTTCAAATGTTTGGGGACGATATTTATTAGCTAAGCTGACATATTGTTGTGTATTTTCCATAATTAACCTCTAAATTCCTTTTCTACGCGGCGACGTGCGTGAATAAAATCTAAACTGATACGCCCCGGCCCTAACAAAGCGATAGGCAACAAGGCTGCTATAAGCAAAATCAAAAGCCCTATATATACTTTATTAAAATTGGAGGCAAAAAACACAAACCCCAACACTCCCGTGCACAATACAGCCAGCCCTGCCGCCCAACGCGTCAGCCATCCCAGCAATAACAGCAACGCCAAAAAAAGATTGATGACCACCACTCCCATCGCCACAGAGCTGGAGACATTTAACGCGGCCGCATTTGCTAAAAATGTCCGATAGAAAAGCAGACATCCCGCGCTAATATACAAAAGCACGCCCCCGGTGAGCAGCCGGGTTAAGAAAATAGTTCGGGAAAACATTTTTTCATCTATATTGCAATGTACTTGTGGTGTGGTCATATGTATTCCTTATAGCGGCATCTCTACAGCCAGCGAAAAATACGTTTTACGTCGACTATCTCGTCTGGGCTCAAATACTTCAATACCCCCGGTCACTTCTACTCCCCATAACAATACGTGTAACCCTGCACTTACAGCGGCGGCCACCTGTCTGCGGTTTTGGTAATGATACCGCGCCAATGACGCATAGGGAGAAACGAACTGAGTTGGATAGCTCAAATGTATAGCGTAACAGTCTTTAATATATCCCTGTAAAACAGCTGTCATGTACGGAATATCGGCCCAACTAAACGTAACATCATTTGGAACGCGGCTACTATATTTTATCACTTTCTGCCAGGCACCTTGCAAATGAAACCATTTTATGTCTGCTTCGGCTTGGGACCATATTGAAGTTCCATTTTGCCGGAAGGATCCTTCCAGTAAATCTTTCCCTTCCATATCCACATATGTACGGTATCGTTCTTGCCCGGTTTTAACAGTAAGCAGGGGGTTTTTAATACCTTGCCAATAATAGAAGGGCTTCCAGGCCAGTCCTCCCCGATATAAGATTGCCTCATACCCCACCGCTTGCGGCTGTAACGTAGTTTCAACTAAAAAATGCAAGGAATCAATCAATTCATATTGCACTTCTAGCCCATAACGCGAGGTAGAGCCGGCCTCATCAACTTCTTTATCGGACATCCGGTAATAGCCGTATTTAGGGATTAAAACAAACCCGTTATCCAGATCTGCTTTGTATTCAGCGCGCATGGCCGAATACCCCTTTTCTCCTCCTACGCTTGCAAAACGCAACTGCCCGTAGCATAAAGCACACGGGCAGAGCAGTATCAAACTAACAAGCGCAGTCTTAAAACGCATTATTTTGCTTTTTTAGCTTTGGCGTCTAAGTCCTGTAAGAACTTAACGTAGTTAGTGGCTTTGCGTTTTTTCCAAGCCCCTTTATGATAGCCATATCCAATGATTAACGGGATAAGTGTGGTACATTCTCCGTAAACCATTTGTTCCAAAGCGGTGGATACTTTCCCCCAAGAGGAAGCTTCTTTTAACGTAGAGCCGGACAAGGCTCCGTCACGCACATCCGCTACGGTAATTTGCACCGCATATTTGTGCATGGGGATTTCGGCACCTAAGGCTTCAGCTGCTACTACGGTATCTTGCGCAAAGTTTTTCGGTACGCCGCCGGACCACATCATAAGTCCCGTTTCTTTGGCTTTCATTTTAATTTGCGTAAGCTCCAAGAAATCTTTGGCGCTATCAATAGAGATGTGCTTTTTCGGGTTTTCGGCTTGGTGCATGACAAAGCCAAAGCCGGCCGAGCAGTCGCTAAACGCGGGGACAAATATCGGCACACCGTATTTGTAGGCATTGTAGACTACAGAATCTTTACCTTTGCCTTTTTTCTCGAGCCATTTTCCCATCTCCCAAATAAATTCGCGGGAAGAATACGGGCGAGGTTCTAAAGCGTTGCAGATTTTGTAAATTGTTTCATCGCATACTTTGAGTTGATCTTCGTCAATGTACGTATCATAGATACGGTCAATGTGTAAATCGCGCAAGAGATTGTCATCTTGATTGTACGGAGTACCGATATAGTGCTTAAAACCGAGCGCTTCAAAAAAGTCTTGGTCTACAATGTTGGCGCCGTTAGAAACGATGGCATCCACCATATGATTTTGGATCATATCCACGACGACTTTTTTCATACCGGCCGAAATCAAAGATCCCGCAATACACAAGATGACGGAGCAATTTTTGTCGCTTAACATCATGTTGTAGATTTTACTTGCCCGAGCCACTTCACGAGAGGCGTAAGCCATATTCTCAAATGCTTCCACCATCGGAACTACATTGTATTTTTTCAAATCAATGTGTTTGATTGTGTTTTTGAGAAAGTCTTTTTTTGTTAGTTTTGCCATTTTTGATTTCACCTCGTACTGGATTTTTGAACTGCTATTTAGTAAATTATATTAAATCGTAACGTAAAATTAAAGATTTTTAAGGAGATTTTTATGTATCCCAATTTGCAACAAACCGATCCCGAAGTTTTTGCCGCCGTTTCCAAGGAACTTTCCCGCCAGCGCGAGAAATTGGAGCTCATTGCTTCCGAGAATTTTACCTCTTTAGCCGTCATGCAAGCGCAGGGTTCTGTTTTGACCAATAAATACGCCGAAGGATATCCCGGTAAGCGCTACTATGGCGGGTGCGAATTTGTGGACCAGGTGGAAACGCTGGCTATTGAGCGTGCCAAAAAATTATTCGGTGCCGAGCATGCCAACGTGCAGCCGCACTCCGGCGCGCAAGCCAATATGGCGGTTTATTTTGCCCTTTTAAAACCCGGTGACACCGTGCTGGGATTAAATCTTTCGCACGGCGGGCACTTAACGCACGGGCACCCGATGAATTTTTCCGGAAAACTCTACAACATTATTGCCATGAACGTGCGCCCGGACACCGAAGAAATCGATTACGAAGAAGCCGCTAACCTGGCGCGCGAACACAAACCCAAACTCATTATGGCGGGGGCGTCTAACTATTCGCGCATTTTTGATTGGAAAAAACTGCGCGAAATTGCCGACAGTTGCGGGGCCTATTTAGCGTGTGATATTGCGCATTATGCCGGGCTTGTAGCGGCGGGTGAATATCCTTCCCCCGTTCCGTATGCCGACGTAGTAACCACTACTACACACAAAACGCTTCGCGGACCGCGCGGCGGACTTATTTTATGCAAAGAAAGTTTAGCCAAGCAAATTAACTCGGCCGTTTTCCCCGGTACGCAAGGCGGGCCCTTAATGCACGTGATTGCGGGCAAAGCCGTGTGCTTTGGTGAGGCATTAAAACCCGAATTTAAAGCCTATCAACATCAAATTAAACTAAACGCGCAGGCCCTGGCCGAAGAACTTAAAAAACGCGGCTACCGCTTGGTAGCGGGCGGCACCGATTGCCACGTGATGTGCGTAGATTTGCGGAGCAAAAAAATGACAGGCAAAGTAGCCGAGGCCGCGCTGGATAAAGCGGGGATTACCGCCAATAAAAATACGATTCCGTTTGACCCCGAAAAGCCGTTTGTTACCAGCGGACTACGCATCGGCACACCGGCTATCACTACGCGCGGGATGAAGGAAAAAGATATGGCACAAGTAGCCGCATTTATCGATGACGCACTCACACATACGGAAGATGAAACATATTTGGCAGGGATTGCTAAGCAGGTAAAGGAATTTTTGGAAAAATTCCCACTGTACCCACAGTTATAAAAACAATTGTCATCCCCAAATGTCCCTATTGGGGATCTCCACCTTGTGTTTTCAAAGCGGTGGAGATTCCCGATAAAAACCTTCGGGAATGACGTTTATATATAATCTAAAACCGCCCGCTCTTTTTGGGCGGGTGTTTTTAGTGAAATTTAAAGCTAATTAATGGGATTACCGTTTCCGTTGAAGAGCGTATCGCACTTCCCTGTGCCATAGTCATAGCAAACAATTTTACCGGGATGAGAACTAGATGCACAGTTTTCATAATCCAAGGAATAGTCAAAAGAGAAGTCATACAAATCTTCCGGCTTTCCTTGCACACGTCTCGCCACCGGGTCAGTAGGATGCCCATAAGCGCAAGTATATGCTGAGCTCAGCCCATTATTTTCATAACACCAATGTTTGCCACAACAAATTTCACTTCCTCCATCATAGTCACACGTAAAATCACTTCCAAAATGAATATCCAATTCATTATTAGATATATGATCGCACTCCCCCGCTCCTTTTTCTAATTCACAAAGTACACCCCGCTGGTGCATGTGTTTTAGAGTAGCGATGGCTTCGGCAACGCGGCTTTTTTCCACCGCTTTTTGATATTGCGGCAGGGCAATCGCTGCCAAGATGCCAATGATGAGCACGACTACTAGCATTTCAATAAGCGTGAAACCGCTGCGGGCCCACTGTCCCCCTTGTGGGGAAAGTACCGCGAAGCGGGGTAAGGGGGTTTGGCTGGTGAAAGACCCCCCTTCGGTCCTGCCGGACCACTTCCCCCACAGGTGGGGAAGAAAATGATTGGTAATTTTATCTCTTGTTTCCATACTTTCTCCTTTATATTCGTTTATACGGCGTTTTAAACCGGGGTGAATATCCCCCCGTTTATACAAAAACAAAATCGCGTATAACCCATTATAAGAAAAAAAAA
>JAZOAE010000032.1:0-15941 GCA_045595305.1 Elusimicrobiaceae bacterium | reverse complement strand
GCAAACGCCGTATCGGCATGTGCAAGTACCACCAAACGACCTTGGGCAGCATCCCCGGCGGCGGTTAAATCCACGGTATTTGTACTCGCTCCCGTGGCGCGCAAAGCTTGCGCATCAGAAAACATAACATTTTGATCAAGTAACATAGTTTCTCCTAAGTAGATTGAGCTCCGGGGCGGGTAATATGCCCCGCCCCGGTGGGGTTAGGCTACCACATTTTCATCGTCACGGATAGCATCGCAAATATGCACAGGGATTTCGTTAAACGTCATCAGAGGTCTTGACGTAATTTGATCCGGTGTATATTGAATGTTCGTGCGGTTGGTAGTCAACTTACGAAGCGCCGCTTTGACGGTACGGTTCATGTACCAGACGGGCTTGCCCATGGACAGACTTTGGATTTTTTCTTCCAAGTCACACATCTTGTCAATGAGGGTGGACGGAACATTGGTTACATCAATGTTGCAAATACGCCCCGCATAACGCCAATCTTGCACGGCAAGGCCTAATTTCCACTCAAAATATTCTTTATAGGCTGGGTATTCATTTCCACTTCCATCAACGTGATTGACAAGTCCGTAATCAACCCGTTGAATGCCAGCTTTAGAACCTTTAGGGAAAAACGTAAATACCTTATCCGTATCCCATACTACTAAGTAGATGGATGAATTCTGTCCGTTGGTAGTACCCCCGGCATCGATCACGTTGCGGCTAGATTCTGCCCCCGAAAGCGCATTATAGCGGGCGGCCAACCCGGTAAAACGTTCCGGCGTAGCACCGGAATTGCCGTAGATTAAGTTGCTCGCCATGGAAGATGACATCCCTGCAATAATTGCGCGGGATTGCCCGGTACGCACTGCATCTACATGCCCCCCTTTTTCAGCCACTAATTTGTCTACTACCGAATAGGCCGACAAAGTTCCATAGCTTTCTACTACTACTTTGGTAGTTGCTTTGGCGGGTTCAATTCCTTGGTAAGCACGGCGCCAAGTTCCTTCGGGAATTCCGGTACGAACAGCATATTCGTGTCCGGAATCAAGCGAACTTTCTGCCACCACAGCATCGCCGATAATATCGTTAGATTGACTTAATACTTCTGCAATAGCCAACTCTTGCCCAGATGGGTCAAATTGTTTGGCATAGTCCACTAAGTTATAATGTTTATCTGCAATAATTGCCATAATTTCTCCTTATTGTTTTCCGTACAACGCTTGGGTAAAAGTTTTATCCGTGCAGGCACCTGGTGCACCCGCGACCGAAACATCTTCCGCAATCCGCTTTCCCACCTGTGCAAACGTACGGACAATTGCCGGGTGATTACCAAGTCCCGTTTCTTCTAATAATTGACGCAGCTCTGGCCCGCCGAATACATCGGCGGCACGAACCGCCCGAGAAACTTCTTCTTGCCACCTCTCCCCTAACAAGGTCTGGGTTTGTTGTGCCCAAGTCTCTTGTTGTTCTTGTCTGGTTTTAGCCTGTATTTCCGCTTCTTTCTGCAGACGAATTTCTTCTTGCTCAATCCATTTTTGCAGGGTCTGCGCAGGGAGATTCACTTCGGTTGCATACTGCTTAAATGTCTCTAACGCAGCGGGGCTAATTAAAGAATTTTCCGGCACCATTACTGCTGCATACGGATCTTGGTTTTGCGGCGTCTGCGCCGTATTTTCCGGCACAGACGAAGCATTCAAATCGGTTGATTCATTCATGTTCTGTCTCCTGTTGTAATTGATTTTGTAAAGCAGTTACTTCTGCCTGATATTCATTGCGCATCTGTTGATATGCAGAAGTGTTGGCCTGCTCAATTTCTTCCAATAAAAACAAACCTATACTACGTTGCCCACAATGAAATGCAGTGGCCAATTCATCGCCGGGAACAAAACCATGCTGACGTATCTGAGCAGCCTGTAAAATCCGCCACAATACCCGTCGGCCAGCGGAAGTTTTAAGCACTTGTTGTAAATCACTGATTGTACGCTTTTGCAGTTTAGAAAGATTCATACGTTTCCTCCCGATCCAACAAAGCATGTAGGCCTAAACTTTCAAACCCCACTGCCAACAAGCGTGGATAATTTACTCGTTCTGTTATCGATGGATCCACTTGGGCAAGTTGGGCAGCCAATTGTGCTCCTTGGGCAAGAGGCTCAAGCATGCTAGCACGTTGTGCTTGTGCAATAGTGGAAATATATTCCACATGCATTTCAAGTCCATTGAGATACTCCGGAGCCGGCGGAATTTCTCCTTGCCGCAACAAAATGTAATACGTACGTTCAATTAGTGGATCCAATAATTCTGTTTTAAGACGTTGTAATACAGGCCCTAGAAGCAACATCTTTTCCTGACGGCGTTCAGCCACTTCAGCTGCTGTCATACTGGGCGTACTTTGTGCCGATAGCATTACAAAAACATCTGCGAAAAAGTGAGAGCGAATAATTTGCCGCACGCTTTCCATGGCATTATCCAAAGCAGCCAAATCTGCTTGTACTTGATAAGCCGGCTTAATGGCTGCATCGGTTAAACTACTACAGCGTGTAATCCCGCCCGGCAATAAATTTACTTCTCCTTGCACGCTAGCGGACACCATCACGGGAGGATTGGTATTTTTATCCAGTGCTACCAATTTAGCTTTCTGCATTTTTTGCAACATTTTTACATCACCCAAGCACTTCCACCCTGGGCCACGGCCATAACTTTCCGATGAATTTTTGGTTTCCCATCGAGCACAAATAACCGGGAATTCATAGTATCCCCCCTCGCGCAGTAGCGTTCCGTCTTCCAGAAAATAAACAGATAAAAATGCAAAATGTGCGTTATTCGCATGAACAGAGCGATACTGCGGATTGGGCAAAATAAGATGAATCACTTTGTGCCAAATCTGATTATTATCCTCTTTAATTTCTTGCAAAATATTGACTGGCAAAACAGACATACCAAATGTAGCGCCCAATTGTTTTGCCGTCATAAAAGTCTCACGTCCAAACGTATTGACACACCCCTTATCATCCACATCCAGCACATATTCTCCGGCAGTAAATGACCGACAATAAATCCCCCCTCTTGAATCTGCTTCTATCAAAAAAGCGGCTGTTCCAAAAACAGCTAATTCTTCATACATGTTTTGCAACACACAATAAAGATTACTTTTGGCAAGGGCACTCTCCAATGTTTTTTGTACATTACTTAACCAGATACTGGCTCCAGGCAATTGCGTAAGAGCCGAAGGCCGAAGCGTAAGATCAAACCAACGCCTGGCGGGACTAGTGAGCCCACTCATCATGCCGGCGCCTAATACACCCACCGCCAATGAACCCGAGCTATCCAACAGTGTTTTGTGATCAATCGCGCGGCCAGAATTAGGGGCTTCCCCTTCAAAAAATCCGCGAGTGGGAGATAAGTACGCAGAAAGTTGTTTCCACGTGCGAACCCACGGAGCGCGGGCTTGTTTAAGTGCATTGTAACGTGCACAATATTTCTGTATTTGTTGCTTCTTAGTCATAATCAATTCCTTTTGTGCATAAATGCGCAAAATTTACTATCATATCTGCCAAGGAGGCGAGCATGATTGGACCATTCCTCATTTTCTTATTTGTAATTTTGCTAGCCATACCGGGATTCTATGTGATTACACGGGCTATATTTCCCAAACATAGCAAACGCTCGGCACGGATAGTATCTTATATATTGACAGGTTTGTTAGTAGCCATTTTAGTTACTATTATGTTTTCAAATCTGTAAATCTATAAAGTTAGTGTATTTATTCCCCGTCTATACCAGACGGTTTTTTTTGTTTTGTAGTAACTAACGCCATTAGTGCTTTTGAAGGTAGGAGGCGCATTGATAAGAGTTATTACATGATTATATTAGCAAGTTTTGCAAGCAAAGTCAAGTATAAAAAAGACCTATTTTGGACCTATATTTTAAATCACTTCATACTCACTTCGGGCGAATTCGGGACCATTCGTTTGGAGCGTTTGTGCACATACTGGAGCCGCAAAGGTAAGCGCAAGCGCATCAGCCAAATCGGGGCTTTTTCCTGTACGTTCTTTGATTTTCTCCTTACTTTCCAAGCGCATACGCCCCGAAGCATCATAATCGTAGCATACCTGACACAGATCCATTTTTAATTCAGGCAAATTCGGCAAAATACCCTCCGATTCGATCCACCGCGCCAACCTATGCCACATCTCTGCACGCCTGTTAGCATATTGTCCTGGACGCGAGGCACTTCCCCCAAAGGGGACCTCAATCACGTTACGGTATCCTAATTGATGCAAGCGATCAATGATTCCACCGCCACAACCCGCATCCACAAATACAGCATCCGGATGAAACCGTTCTATTTCACACGCCACCCGTGCAGCCAACGTCATATTATCTATCTTAGTAAAGACAAGCGGAGCTAATGCCCGTCTCCCTTGGCGACAGAAAATGACACTACGATCCGCTCCGAAACGGGCGGGATCCACCCCCATTATTTTGGGAGCATAACGCAACTCATCATTTGATATTTCCCGTTGACAAGATTGTAGCACGCAATCAATCGGAATTAAAATATTTTCCGCACTAGCCGTAAAATCACACAAGTATTCCTGCCGGAAAATTAACTCCGGGGTTTCCAAACGCAACCGCGCTAGTTCTTCACTGGGAATGACCCCCGATTCATCCGCACGAAACACTCCCACCCACCATGTAGCGGATTCTGCTTGCGCATTCTTTTGCGCTTGGTTAAACAATTCAAAAAATGCATTTTGCCCCTTGGGAGTTCCCATAAATACGACCCAGCCTTCGCGCGAAAGCAACATCGGCCGAATAATTTCAGTAAACACATCCGGTTTAATTTGAGCATATTCATCCAGCACAACTCCGTCGGCATATGTACCACGCAACGCATCGGGATTATCCGCACCGCACACCCAAATGCGCGCCCCATTAGGCAACTGTACACAAAGCTCACCCTCCAACACTTTTACATGCGGAATGTTACGTGTATAACGTCTAAGATAATCCCACGCAATCAATTTAGCTTGTTTTAAAAAAGGCGCTACATAAAAATAACGCGAATATTTGCGCGAATTATGAATTGCCATTTTAATTAAATGATTAACTGCACATACAGTTTTCCCCAACTGTCGATGCGTAACCAGCACACAAAACCGATGAGATTCCAATGCCGCGTGAATTATTTTTTGCACAGGACGCGGAGCGTACGGAATAAGTACTACTTGCTTACTTTTCTTCATTATGATCCCCCCATTCAATCGTCACGGGGCCAACTGTCTCAGCTTCCTCTTTTCCATCTTTCCATCCCAACAAATTTTTGGCAGTAAACATAGCAAATGACGAAGTATAATTTCCGCGCAAACTGTTCTGAATAAGTATATTTGCCTGACGGTCTCGTGCTTGTTCACATGCGTATCTAAAAGCTGGATATTTTTCTTCCCAAGCACGCAATTGTGCACATGTTACGTTAATTTTTTTAGCAAAAGCTGCAAAGGTAGGCAATTCGCAAGCTGTTTCCACCAGGCTAATACTTCCATCACGCTTTTGAATTTCCGTAACCGTGAAAGCCGCTCCGTCAAAAAACGCAAGAAGTTCTTCACAAAAACCTGGTTGATATTTTGTCTTACCGTGCATTTTCCTCTCCTATTATAAGTTCAAATTTGTAATCTTTTGTTGAAAATACAGGAGCACACAACAGATGATTATTAAAACTATACAATCCCTCCAGCGGGTTTTCTTCTATACAAAAATTTTCCCAATTTTCTTTGCAAAAAAACGTATTGTATACTTGCAATAACGTTTGCAAACACGCATCCTTTGAAGATGATATCAAGCGCCCCGCCCGCGCATGCACTACGGCACACACTCTGTCTGCACGCGCAAAGATACTGTTTTCCAGCATGATTTTTTGCGGAAAAAGCATATTCCCCTCTCTGAAAATAATAAAATTGTAACAAGCTGCATTTCGCCCGTTTGCAGACGGACTGAAAACACAAGATGAATTAGAAGTTCCCAGGTGGTACCCCCCGGGAAACGCACATACAGGATAGCATTGTTTTTGTACGCCGGAGCCCTTTTAATATGCGGGACGGAAACGTTACCTTTTAAACTTTACTAACCCTTTTTGTGTTTTTTATGCTATAATACTGTTGTGGTAAGCCTAGCAGCTTACACAACACGCAAAACAGGGCACTGTGCAACTAAGCAGTTGCTACGTTTAAGAATTAAACGACCTGTTCTGCAGGAAGTACTAAGGTGCAAACACGTACGGATTACAACTAGGTAAGCTGGGAGATCAGCCCCTCTTACATAAGTAAGTATAGCAAGTATTATCAAAATTGTCAAGTAGTTTGAGGGCCCAAAAAGGACCTATTTTATACCAACGAGGTGATTTATGAATAAATTTGAGAAAGCACTGGCAGCTTGGAATGATGGCTCATTAAGAGGAGCGCAAGCAAAGTTAGCACGAGAGCTCCGCGTTTCTACGGCCACCGTAGCGCTTTGGGCTACAGGCAAGCGCAACCCTTCTAAAGGCTATATAGCCCTGATGGCAAAACTATTTGGCATGAGTGAAGATAAAGTATTGCGTTTGTTTATGTCAGCCTCCTACCCCGAAAACACGCCGCGCACTTCCGCCTTCTATGAAACGGCCGACGGAATTTACAATGCTGACAGAGAAACCGAAATGCTCATACCGCAAAGCAATAGTGTATCCTTACCTTATTTGGCCAATGTCCCCGCGGGGTATCCCGAATTTAGCGAATCAGATGTTATTGAATGGTGGACACTCCCCCGACGATACGCCAAAGGCGCCAAGTATCTAGTACGTTGCTGCGGGGACAGCATGCAAGGAAGCGTGGAATACGATGATCTATGTCTTATTAAACCGGAAAACGATTTCCTGGATGGAAAAGTAATGCTGGTAAAAGTACAAGATGGCTATTTGATTAAACGCATCCGTAAAGAGAATAATAAAATCGTGCTCTATTCAGATAACAATAAAAAATATAAAGCGTTTACTCCGCAAACGGTACAACCCGTAGGTTTAGTGGTACGTAAAATTACTGACGTGCAGTAAAAAAGGGCCCTAGGCCTTGACAAATTGTCGTTTTCGCTTATACTTATATTACGCCTAGGTAAGGTTATTGTCTTTTGGCCGCAAGGCGACAAAAGAACCGTCCGCCACGTTAGCCTGTGCTTGTGATAAGGACATGGATAGGGTGTCGGATGGATGTGTAACACAAGGCACTTAGACGTAGCGTGTAGTTGAGATACCGTTTCACGAGCCCGGAGCCTAGCATCTGCGGATGTAAGGAGCCCCCCGGGAGATGGAACCGGCAACTGCCCCTAAGACTGCGTGCTTAATGTGTTTCCTGCCGACGCGTGTAACTTATGAACAAAGCAAAATAACTTCCCTGTGTTGAAAAAACACAGGGATTTTTTACAAACTTCACAATATAATGATTAAATTCCTTTCTTGCGGAAAATTTCTGTAACACGGTCAAAAATACCATTACACCACGCAATTGTTAAACCGTAGTTACTTACAGGGACTTTAGCTTCTTGTAAAATTTCTAACCGACGTAAAATTTGCGTTCGAGTTGCCATACAACCACCACATTGAATTGCCAATTTATACGTAGTTAAATCCTCCGGCAAAGGATCCAAATTACTAACCGTAGTGAAGGCTAATTTCTTATGTGTAAATTCTTGCAACCAATTGGGAATTTTTACACGTCCTATATCATCGCATTTATTAACTGTATGAGAACAAGATTCTAGTATTAAAACCTTATCCCCTTCTTCCAGTTTATTGATAGCGGGAGTCCCTTTTAGGAACAAAGGAAAATCCCCCTTCAATCGTGAAAATAAGATACTAAAACTGGTAAGCGGAATATTTCTCGGCACCACCGAACTGACATATCCGAATGCTTGGGAATCCGTTACCACTAATTTAGGAGTATGTGTTTTTAAGCACGCCCGAAGCTCCGTGTCCTTCACACAGATGGCAATAGCTCCAATATCCAATAAATTGCGAACTACTTGCACCTGAGGCAAAATCAAACGCCCTTGTGGGGCAGATCCATCTATAGGCATAACCAGCACCACTTCATCCCCGCAAAAGATATAATCATCTAAAATTGTGTCCGGAGCATAAGAACTTTTCGGCAAGTGTTCTTCAATGGCTTTTAGCAGGCGTGAAATATTGGGATCTTTGCAAGAAAAAGGGATTACATCTACTCCTTTGATTTCTACATTTGTGCTGGGCAAGTCAGTCTTATTTTGCACGATAAAAAACGGTACCTTACGTGCCACGCAAGTCTCCATGAGTGTTTGATCGTATCGATCAAATTTCCCCGCGAACACGAGGATAGCCAAGTCCACCTCGTCTAAAGATGCATTGGTGCGGCTAACACGTTTGGCGCCCAATTCACTTTGATCATCTACTCCGGCCGTATCGATAAGTTCCACCGGACCAATGCCTACTAACTCGATTATCTTTTTGACAGGATCTGTAGTTGTACCCGGAGTTTGAGCTACGACAGAAACTTGCTGTCCTGTCAGCGCATTAACAAGGGAACTTTTCCCCACGTTCATTTTTCCGAAAATGCCAATGTGCGGCCTGTTTAATTGTACCATACGAAGATTATACAAAATACACGGACCATATAGGACAGAATTAAGTATAATACAATTATATACCTAAAGAGGACATTATGACCCATTTTGAAACTTATCAGAAAGAACGTGCTAAACTGGTAGAAAAAAATCTAGCCAAATATGTTGCCAAAATTAAAAATGCTCCCAAGATTTTAACTGACTCCATGAATTATTCCTTGCAAGCAGGGGGTAAGCGAGTCCGCCCTATTTTACTAATGGCTACTGCTGAGGCTTTTGGCAAAAAAGCCACTGACGTATTGCCTGCTGCGTGCGCCGTGGAAATGTTGCACACTTACTCACTTATTCACGACGATTTACCTTGTATGGATAACGATAACCTGCGCCGCGGCAAGCCCACCAATCACAAAGTCTTCGGCGAAGATTTAGCGTTGCTGGCCGGAGATGCATTACTGACGTATGTGTTTGAAGTATTTGCCCAAAATGGAAATGTCAGAGCGATCGGGGCAGAAAATACGCTCAAAGCTTTACAAAATTTTGCGAATTGTGCCGGCGCTTCCGGTATGGTAGGGGGCCAAACAGCCGATGTGTACGCCGAAGGAATGGGTGCCAATGATGCAAAGAGTTTTCGTGCGGAAAAATTAAAAAAATCCTCCAAGTTACTCGCGGACAAATCGTTACGTTATTTTATGCTTCCCCCCACTACCGCCGAAACAACCCCCGAAACTATTTTACGCTATATTCACGCTAATAAAACTGGGGCGCTTATTCGCGGTAGTGTAGAAACCGGCGCCATCTTGGCCGGGGCCAAAGGTGCAGATTTGAAACACATCAAAACATACGCCAATTGCATTGGGCTTGTATTTCAAATTGTGGACGATATTTTGGATGTTACTGCCTCTGCCAAGCAGCTAGGCAAATCAAACAGCGACAAAGAAAATGGCAAGTTGACTTTCGTTAGTTTGTTCGGTTTAGAAGGCAGCCGCAAGCACGCCCAATTGCTTATTGCCAACGCTCAAAAAGCATTAGGCAAACTAAAAAACGTCAAACAAAAACAACTTTGGCCGCTGTATGAAATGGCCGAATTTTTTAAGACCCGCACCTATTAAGGAGTCTGTATGAAAGTGCTTCCCAGCGTCAAGAATCCTCAAGATCTACGTCTGATTAAAAAAGAGCTACTCCCCACTTTGTGCGAGGAATTACGCCACACTATCATTGAAACCGCCAGCAAAAACGGCGGACACTTGGGGTCCAGTTTAGGAGCCGTGGAAATTATCACCGCGCTACATTACACCTACAATACGCCCGAAGATAAAATCGTTTTTGACACCGGGCACCAAGCCTACGCGCACAAACTATTAACGGGCCGTCAAAAAGAATTTAAAACAATCCGCACCAAAGGGGGCTTAAGCGGTTTTCCAAAACGCAGCGAAAGTGAATATGATGTATTTGGGGCTGGACACGCTTCCACGGCGGTATCCGCCGCACTCGGGCTAGCCATCGCGCGCGACCAACAGCATCAGGATCACCGCGTCATCGCCGTAGTAGGCGATGGTTGTTTGACGGGAGGTATGGCTTATGAAGCCATGCAAAACGCAGGGCTTCTGCGCACGGACATGCTGGTCATTTTAAATGATAATCAAATGTTTATTTCGCAGCGTGTAGGCGCGTTAGGAACAGCATTGACTAAATTGCTTACCAAAAAATATGTACAATTGGCCGAGGAAAAAGCTACTAACTTCTTAAAACGTTTTGATGAGCTGGGCAACAATGCTGCCAAACTGGCCAAGCGTGCACGCTCCATCTTATTCCCCGGAACTTTATTTGAAGAAATGGGTTTCCGCTATTTTGGCCCCGTAGATGGCAACGATATTAACGCGCTCTTAGAAGTATTAGAAACCCTCAAAACGGTCAAAGGGCCGGTAATGTTGCATGTAGTCACCAAAAAAGGAAAGGGTTACGAACCCGCCGAAAAAAACCCCACCAAATTCCACGGAGTTGGTATTTTTGATGTAGACACAGGCGATTCTTTAGGCAAGTCCGGGGCAATAACGTTTACCAAAGCGTTCTCGCAAGCGTTGGTAAAACTGGCAGAAGAAGATGAAAAAATCTGCGCTATTACCGCTGCCATGCCCGAAGGGACTGGGCTGGATGCTTTCCGCGATAAATTTCCCGCGCGCTATTTTGACGTAGGTATTGCCGAAGAACACGCCGCTACTTTTGCGGCTGGATTGGCGGCCGGCGGACAAAAACCGTTAGTAGCGCTTTATTCTACGTTTGCCCAACGCTGCTATGACCAAATTTTACATGATATTTGTTTACAGAAACTTCCGGTCGTTTTTGCCCTAGACCGCGCCGGGCTTGTCGGTGAGGATGGCCCTACGCATCACGGTGTGTTTGATATTAGTTTCTTGCGTAGCATCCCCAATTTAACCTTGGCGGCTCCTGCCGATGAAAACGAATTGCAACACATGCTCAAAACGGCCTTTGCCGCCAACGCACCGTTTGTATTGCGCTATCCGCGCGGAGCAGGCTTTGGTGTAACATTGGATAAAGAACTAAAGCCGCTGGATATCGGCAAAGGATCCTGGCTGACCAAAGGCAAAGATGTTACCATTTTAGCTATCGGCAATCGTGTTCACCCGGCGTTAAAAGCGGCCGAAATGCTCCGCGATAAAGGCGTAGATGCCGGAGTAATTAATATGCGGTTTATAAAGCCGTTAGATACTAAAATTATCGACGAAGCCATTAAACGCACCCCCAAGTTGGTAACCGTAGAAGACAATATGCTGGCCGGCGGGTTTGGCTCGGCCGTGGCGGAGTATTTGGCCGATCACAACAAAGCGGCCCACCTGCTGCGTTTAGGCATTGGTGATGAGTTTATCCCCCACGCCAAGTCATCTATTCTCTACGATCAAGTGGGCATTAGCGAAAGCGCCATCGTCAAACACATTTTACAATGGCAAATTAAGTGAGGCAATTATGAACGAAACCATGAAAAAAGCAAAAATTCCGTTTAATTCTTATACCAAAGCGTATGAAGATATTCAATTATTAAAACATCCGGACATGCGCCCGGTCCGCATGGAACTTGAAACGCTCAAACCAGAAATTTATTTACGTAAATTAGACGTAAATGAAACGATCGTTTGCTTTGGTAGCGCACGTATTAAACCGGCTAAAGAAGCCCAACAAGCGATTAAATTACTGCAGGCTGAAGTTAAAAAACATCCGTCCAACAAGAAACTTAAAAATAAATTATTAGAAGCCAAAAACGTAGCCAAGCTAAGCAAATATTATGATATTGCGCGTGAATTTGGTGCCATTGTCGCCAAGAAAGCGGGCAAACGTTTTGCTCTTGTAACCGGTGGCGGCCCAGGCATGATGGAAGCGGCCAACCGCGGTATGTTTGAAAACGGCGGGCGCAGCATCGGTATGAATATTACCTTACCGCACGAGCAGGAACCCAATCCATACATCACCAAGAATTTGTCTTTCCTGTTCCACTATTTTGCCATCCGCAAATTGCACCTCGTGATGCGTTCCAAAGCGTGTGTGGTGTTCCCCGGCGGATTCGGTACATTTGATGAACTCTTTGAATTTTTGACCCTGGTCAAAACAGGTAAAAAAGAGGATGTGCCGGTGATTTTAGTCGGCAGAAAATTCTGGGATGATGTTATGAATTTGCAAGCATTGGCAGACTATGGCGTCATTTCCCCCGATGAAGATACTACCATCCGTGTGGATACCGCGCAAGAAGCGTGGAACGCCATTGCGAAGTTCTATAAACTGAAAAAATAATCCGTATTTATCATAAAAAATCCCGGGTACTTGTGCCCGGGATTTTTTATGTTCTACGACGTTAAAAAGCGCGCTTGGAGACAATAATTAACAGAAAACCTGTTTTCATAAACGGTAGCTCCCAGCGGAGCTATTGAAAAGACTTGCTCGGGACCAGAGGGCTTTTGCACGATGGCCAAAACGGCTGGGTATGTGGTATCCAGTTCTTCTGGTTCAGGAGGGAGCTCGTCTTCTCTTATTGATCCAACCCCTGGTCCTGGTCACTCGGGAGGATCCGATTAAAAATAACCCCCGGCTTTTGGCCGGGGGTTATTTTTAGATAAGATTTGTCGCTATTACGTATAACTTTCTAAATACGTATGTAACTTTTCGGCCTTGGCCTGCTTTACGCCCAGTTCGTAAAGCTCCTCGGCCTCATCCGTGCGGCCCAGCGCATACAACACCTGGGCCAGGGAAAGTTTAGTCAAAATCTGCCCGCGTTTTTCGTCTGAATTATCAAACAATACGCGCGCTTCTTGCAAATCTTTAAGTGCCAAGTCTAATTTATTTTTGCGCTTAAGCACGTCGGCGCGGCCCCATTTCACAAACCCGAGGTCCACCTTGTCACCGATTTGAGTGTAGAGTTTATCGGCCACGTTATAGCGGCGCAACGCCTCATCATAGTTACCCTGTTGACGAAGGCCGTTAGCCATGCCGCAATTTGTATATGCTTTGCCAAATACATCTTCGCTCTTCTTAAAAATTTGATCCGCCAGCTTGTAATTTTTCACGCACTCATCGATTTTTCCGCAAATGCGGCTAATGCCGGCCAGGCCGCAATAGCCATATGCTTCGTTGATTTTATCGCCGATTTTTTTAGCCAGTGCAATTGATTTTTTAAACTGGGCAATGCCTTCCTCGAATTGGCCTTGCAGGCGGAAAATTCCCCCCTTGGCCCAATGAATAAAACTTTGCCCGGCGTAATCTTTAAGCTGCACATAAGCGGCCAAGACAGCATCTAAAAGTTCCAAAGCCTCGTCCAATTTTCCCCATGCGCGCAAGGACATTCCCATTTCCTGCATAGCGCGGATTTCGTAATCGTCAAATTCTAACTCTTTGGCCATTTCGAGGGTTTCAAGCGCCAATTCATACGCCAATGCTGCATGCCCAAGCGTGCGGTAACACGCCGACATCGCGAGCAAAATATCCATACGTTCTTCGACCACATCGGCAATACGCAAACCTTTGGCATACGTTTTTAGAGCAGTTTCAAACGTCCCCAATTGGCGGTGGGCTTCCCCTTCTAAAAACAGATCTTGTGCAGTTTTTTTGCGCACTGTTTTGAGTAGCGCGAGTGCGCGGGTAGGTTCGTTCATTTCTAACAATTCATAAATTTCTTCCACGTCAATCATATCCCCTCCTAGATCTTCAAAATTTTCTTGATTTCCGCCAACGTGGACGGCAAATCATACGGCTTGGGAATAAAATAGTCAGCCCCGGCTTCCGTGGCGCGCTGGCGCGATTCGGGATCGGTAAGTGTGGACATAATCACTATAGGAATACGCCACGTAGCATTATCTGTTTTCAAGAGTTTGCACACTTCAAAACCACTTATTTTAGGAAGCATCAAGTCTAGCAAAATCAAATCCGGCTTTTGTTGCTTAGCAAGAGACACTCCCAATGCCCCATTTGCCGCCCAATGCGCTTCAATTCCTTCCACTTTAAGTGCTCCTACCAACGCGGTACCTAATACTTTGGAATCCTCAATAAGAACAATTTTTTTCATAATTTTTTTGTTTTAGTTTTGTAAATTGGAATTGCTTTGGCATAATCGCGTGCATTTTGCAAAATGCCGTTAACTTCCTCTTCTTCCAGCTGGCGCACTACTTTGCCGGGCACGCCCATCACCAGGGATCCTGCCGGAATACTTTTTCCCGCCGGGATTACCGTTCCTGCGCCAATAATGCAGTTAGGACCCACTTCCGTTTCCATGACTACAGCGTTCATCCCAACAATGACATTATCGCCAATCTTGCTACCGTGTATCACGGCCCCATGACCGACACTCACGCCCGCCCCAATGTGGCACGGCGTATTATAATTAACGTGTACACAGGCATTATCTTGGATATTGGATCCTTCCCCCACGGTAATGGCAGCTATATCGCCGCGCAACACGGCTCCGGGAAAAACAGATACATTTTCGCTCAGCGTCACCTGGCCAATGATGGTGGCGTTTTTATGCACAAAACAGCTATCAGCTACCACCGGGGTGAGCGTATCGAACTTTTCAATCATGCGTGCGCTCCTTTACGTCTATGTTTAGATTCCTTTTCAGGTGTAGACAACTGAAGTCCCCAATAAATAAAAATGCTGACAATGCCTGGAATAACATAATACACAACGCGGTAAATCAGCGTCGCCATCAACGCCGCATCCCAATCAATTCCCATTTGACTAAACACGGCCGTCATCGCTAATTCCATAGCGCCTAAGCCGCTGGGCAAAATCGGAATAAGGGTAGCTACCATCCCTACGGCAAACCCGGCCACCAGCACCCCTGGAGAGATAAATACCCCCACAGCGCGGAACGCAAAATAAAGCACCATAATGGTAAAAAACCAATCGGCACATACATATACAATTGTGCTGGTGAGTTTACGTCTTTTCTTATGTATTAAATCGATCCCTTCATCCAATTGGGCGGCAAAATCGCTATAGCGGTCTTTGGGAATTAACGCGCGGAATACGTGAAAAAGAATTTTATTTAACAGCCGAAAAGCCTTCCGCAACCATCTAGAACGCAGCTCATCATTAAATAAAAACGCCGTAATGAGTACACACACAATACACATCCCCGCAATCAGACCAAAATTTTCAGCCAGCTGCCACTTAGTTGTCGACGAGTTAAACAGCATCAAAATAGAGCCTTGCAGGATGATAATTGCTAACACAAAATATAACAAAACGGTAATCACAATACTGGCGGTCACACACATCCCAAACGGAATACGCCGACGGTTTAGCAAATGCGCCCGCAAGGCAAACCCACTCGCCCCCAAAGAGGAAACCAAATAGTTCACTGTCGTAGATACCAACGCGATGCCAATGGCAGCACTTTTGCTAATGCGCCGGCCCATGATGCGCAGCATTTCATACAAGCTCATCCCCATTGCAATATAGATAAGCACAGAAGACAATAAAGATAAAACGAGATATTTAGTGCGCACACCTTGCCAGATTTTGACAAAGCTGTCTTTGGCGTGATAAATCATCACAGCTAAAATGCCTAAAGACAACAACATACCAACGGTATAGAGGAGATATTTAAGCGATTTTTTCACACGCAAGCTCCTGAGGATATATATAAAAATTATATAATATATTTAGATCAGTGAGGCACCCCTAACGAGGTTACATATGAAATCCATTAAAGTCATTGGCGCCAAAGGGCACAATTTAAAAAATATTTCTATTGAAATTCCCAAAAGCAAAATGGTGGTAGTGACTGGTCTGTCCGGGTCTGGCAAGAGTTCGCTTGCCTT
>JAZOAE010000031.1:0-81429 GCA_045595305.1 Elusimicrobiaceae bacterium | reverse complement strand
AACCCGTCTTTAAGTGCCCAATATATGAGCGTAAAAGCCACAGAGGCCAATTTAGGCGCTGGACGCAGCCAATATTTACCCACCGTCACAGTAAGCGGTGCAGCCGGTGTGAACGGATACCGCGTGGAAAGCCACGGAGATTATGTTCAAAGTGAGCCCTATACCGGCAAGGCGGAAGCAAATTGGTTGCTTTTTGATTTCGGCGGACGCGAAAGCCGCGTGAACACATTGCGCGCTTATGCCGACGCTGCCAATTACAGCTATAATGCCGCCGTAAAAGATTTAATGCTTTCCGTACAGACAGCTTATTTAAACTTATTGGCCGCACAAGAATCACTTGTGAGCGCCAAGGCCAGTTTAGATTCGTATGAGCAGTCTTATAACGAGGCACAAAAACGCTACAAATTAGGGATGGTATCTTTGAGCGATAAATTACAGGCCCAAACCCGTTACGAGCAAGCCCTGCTTAGCGTAGTATTAGCCGAAGATGAAGTAAAACAGTCTAGCGGACAATTAGCCGTACTGCTGAATATGTCGCCCAGCACTCCGTTAAAACTTCGAAAACCGCAATTTAACCAAACTGTTACTTCTATTGAAAAAGATGATGTGGAACAACTGATGAAAGATGCATTGGAAAACCGCCCCGAACTGCGTGCCCAAGAAAGCATCCAAAAAGCGGCAAAATCCAGCGTCACGGCCGCCAAAACAAGCATGTTGCCTTCCGTCAGTGCCACCGCATCCGCTGCCATTAATGACACGAGCTGGAAAAATCATTCCCTTTATGAACGCAACAACACGGCTGGACTCGCTGTAAGCATGCCGCTGTTCACGGGCTTTTCTAACTTTTATAAAGTAAAATCGGCCTCGTGGCTTTATCAGCAAGAAATAGCTAATACGCAAAATATGCGCTTGGCTATCCAAAACGAAGTGTGGCACAATTACCAAAATTACAAAACGGCCGTGCGCTCGTATGAAATCAGCCAAACGGTATTAGACAGTGCCGAAGAAAACCACCGCGTGGCTTTCCGCTACTATCAAGTAGGAAAAGCCGATATTTTAACGTTACTTGACGCCGTAGCGCAACTGGCTAGCGCCCGTCAAAATAAAATTTCTGCTTTCTATAGTTTATTACTTAGCAAAGCAAGTTTATATAAGAGTATTGGGAAATAAATTATGACAAAAAGAACAATATATCGTTACATTAAGTATTTGCTGCTCGTTTTTGCAGGAGCAGCCATAGGGTTTTTCGTCAAAGGAAAATTCTTTTCTCACGCCGGGCAAATGGGGTTTGGCGGCGCCGGCCAAGCCAGCGTACTTGTAAAAACACTCGCACGTAAGCCGATTGCATTAGGCAAAAATTTTATTGCCAAAGTAGAAGCTATTAACGCCAGTGATGTGGTCCCGCAAGTGTCCGGATACATCGATCAGGTCCTTTTTGATGATGGCTCTGTGGTCAACGAAGGAGACACTTTGTTTATCATTGATCAGAAACGTTACAAAGCCGCCGTTTCCTCGGCAGAAGCCAATTTGGATAAAGCCAAAGCGTCTCTCAAACAAATTCAAAGCGACTATAACCGCGAACTTGCTTTGTATAATGATCACATGCTTTCTAAAGCAGATTTGGAACTTGCCGAAAGCAATTTAGCCAATGCAAAAGCGAACGTAAAAGCTGCACAGGCTGCTTTAGATTTAGCCAAGTTGGATTTGGCTTATACCGAAGTTAAATCACCTATTTCTGGCCGCATCGGTAAGGCGCTTATGACCAAAGGGAACCTGGCTACTGCCGGGGCCAGCCACTTGGCCCGCGTAGTACAGATGGATCCGATCCGCGTAGTTTTCTCTATTACGGATAAAGAACGTCTGTCCGGCATGGACCAATTAACCAGCACTTCCACCCGCCCGGATATTCAAATCGCTCTGCCCAACGGCCAAACTATTGAAATGCCTGAAGCAAATATTTTTGCCGATAATGAAATCAACGCACAAACTGCTACCATGGCTGTTTACGCTCAAACAGACAATAAGGAAAATAAACTCGTCCCCGGCAACTATGTAAATGTGACGGTCAGCATGGATAAATTCCGCCCGGCGCTACTGATTCCACAAACGGCTGTTTCTCAAGATGCTACTGGCCAGTATGTTATGACGGTCGATCCGCAAGGAGTAGTGGTACAAAAATACATCAAAGTAGGCGACGTAGTAGGCGGTCAATATGTGGTAATTTCCGGGTTGAATGAAGGAGACCGCGTGGTAACCATTGGTCAACAAAAATTACAAAACGGCCAACAAGTAAACGTAAGTGAAACCAATGCGCCCGATTACGCTCCCACTACCCCTAAAACAGCAGAAAAAACAACTCAAACTAACGAGGGGAATAAATAATGTTCGCCAAGTTCTTTATTAACCGTCCGCGTTTTGCGGTTGTTATTTCGCTCATTTTGTGTTTGGCGGGGGGAATTGCTTTAGCCAATTTACCCATTGCCCTCTATCCGGAAATTACGCCGCCCGAAGTAGTCGTCCGTGCCACCTATCCCGGTGCCAGCGCAGAAGTAATTGCCAAAACCGTAGGTATTCCGTTGGAATCTGCCGTCAACGGGGTAGAAGATATGCTTTATATGTCTTCGGATTCGGCCGACGGTTCCTACATGTTAACCGTTACGTTTAAAACAGGGGTGGACCCGGACATTGCACAGGTAAAAGTGCAAAACCGCGTTTCCCAAGCCACACCCCTTTTGCCAACGGAAGTAACCCGCCAAGGGCTTAGTGTATTTCGCCGTTCGTCCAACATTTTGGGGTTAGTGGCATTTACCTCTAAAGACGGCTCCTTAACTCCATTAGAAATTAGCGACTATTTAAACAATAACGTTCAAAAGAATATCAGCCGTGTAAATGGCGTGGGGGAAGCACGCGTGTTTGGTGCATCTAAAAGTATGCGCGTGTGGTTAGATGCCGATAAAATGGCCGCTCTGGATATTTCTATTGCTGATGTAAAAAGTGCGATTGCTTCGCAGAACTATCAACCCTCTTTAGGTAAGATCGGGGCTATGCCTAACGACGGCACTGTCCTTACTGTATATGCTTTGCAAACTGATGGGCGTTTAAATAATGCCAATGACTTCCAAAATATCATTGTCCGTACCGATAATCAAGGTGGGCTGGTACGCTTATCGGATATTGCCCGTGTGGAAGAAGGACAAGAAACATACAGTTTTGATGCTACTTTTGATGGGAAACAATCCATTCCCCTCATGATTAACTTATCATCCGGTGCAAACGCATTAGAAACTGTTAAAGGGGTGAGGGCTGAACTAGAACGTATGTCTCAGTTCTTTCCGGCCGGCCTACAATACGATTTTTCTATTGACACCACCGACTTTATTAACGCCTCTATTGAGGAAGTGGTTTTTACCCTTTTAATTACCTTCATTCTGGTAGTTATTGTATGTTATGTCTTCTTGCAGGACTGGCGTGCTACCCTTGTCCCCGCGGCTACTATTCCGGTATCACTCTTGGGTACGTTTGCCGTCATGATGGCACTAGGATATTCTATCAACATGTTTACGTTATTTGCATTGGTACTGGCCATCGGGTTAGTGGTAGACGATGCTATTTGTGTGGTAGAGCGTGTTATTGTGCTGATGAATCGCGAAAAACAATCTGCCAAGCATGCGGCCGAGCAGGCCATGGATGAACTTTCCAGCGCGCTTATTGCAACTACGCTGGTGCTACTAGCCATTTTTATCCCGATTACATTTATGGGGGGAATTACGGGTAAAATTTATACCCAGTTTGCTGTTACTATTTCTGTAGCGGTGTGTTTCTCTACGTTAAACGCGCTGTCACTTTCTCCTGCTATTTGTGCCACCATGTTAAAACCGATCAAAGAAACCGATATTTGGCTCTTGCGATGGTTCAACATGTTTGTACAAAAAGGATCTCGCGGATACCGCAAGGTAGTACGCAAACTGGCACGTAAATTTATTATTGCCTTGTTATTTGGCGGATTTGTAGCGTTGGATTTTGTTTTCTTACAAACAATGCCAACCTCCTTTATTCCGTTGGAAGACCAGGGGATTGTGCTTGTGGATGTGCAACTTCCTGAAGGGGCTACTGCCACCCGTACCCGTGATGTACTTGCCCAAGTATCCGAGCAAATTCGTCAAACCCCTGGGGTTCAACATACCGCTGCTGTACAAGGATTTAGTTTGTTAGGAGGATCCGGAGAAAACGTAGGGGTTTCGTTCGTACGTTTAACTCCGTGGGATGAACGCAAAAATGCCGGCGTATTAAAACGTTTGTGGAACAAAATAACAGGGAAACCAACTGCTAGTAAAGCACAAAGCGCCATCGCCCAGCAATTTAACATGCAGTTTTCCCAAATTCCCGACGCTACTATCCGCGCCATAGAAATGCCTTCTATTCCTGGGTTAGGTACTTCGGGCGGGTTGGATTTACGTATTCAATCACTCAACGATTTTGACTATCAGAAACTGGCTAATACTGCTTCGGGTATAGGGTATCAGATGATGATGAATCCCTCCATGCAAGTGGCCTATTCTACTTTCAAAGCAGATACGCCTAATATTTACTTGGACGTTAACCGCCAAAAAGCGGAAAGTATGAAAGTCCCTGTATCTAGTGTATTTTCTATCCTGGAAAACTACTTGGGATCTTCCTATGTGGGGGATGTAAACTTTGGTACACAAATTAACAAAGTAATCATGCAATCGGATAGCAAATTCCGCATGACCCCCGAAAACATTAATAAAATGTATGTAACCAGCGCTACAGGAGAACTGGTACCTTTGATGGCGTTAGTGGATCAGAAATATATTTTGTCACCGCGTCAAATTACGCGTTATAACCAGTACCCGGCCGCCTCGGTAATGGGCACTCCTAACGCAAATTCCAGCTCCGGCCAGGCCATGGAAATGACCGAAGAAATCCTCAAAAACTTGCCGCCCGGCTACGCCTATGAGTGGACCGGTATGAGCTATCAAGAAAAACAAAACAAAGGGCAAATTAATATGCTCATTGCGTTGGCCGTTATCTTTGCTTATCTGTTCCTGGTAGCACAATATGAAAGCTGGACTATCCCGGTGCCGGTGCTAATGTCTGTAGTCGCCGCCGTGGGAGGGGGATTATTCGGCCTGTGGATTAGCGGACAATCTTTGAGTATTTACGCTCAATTAGGGCTGGTGCTTTTGGTAGGTTTGGCTGCCAAAAACGCTATTTTAATTGTAGAGTTTGCCAAAGATGAACACCGCACAGGCGCCAGCGTTTATAAAGCCGCTATGGACGGGCTTATTCAACGTTTCCGCCCGGTACTTATGACTGCGTTTACGTTTATTTTAGGTATGCTCCCCATGGTGGTGGCTACCGGTGCTGGGGCCGCCAGCCGTAAAGCGTTAGGTATTCCGGTGTTTTACGGAATGTTAATCGGCACGTTAGCGGGGTTGGTGCTCATTCCGCTGTTCTACATGCTGGTACAGAGCCAAGTGGAGCGCTACCAACGCTATAAAGCCAAAAAACGCGGACAAATTATAGAACCGCACCCCGATGAAATTAGAATACGTTAATTAATCTCACTATAAATATCCCCCGGTATAATTCCGGGGGATATTTATTATATTCTCTCAAGAGGCCAATTTAATCTTTGAGCATGTGCTTGATTTGAGCGATTTTGGCCTTATATTCTTTCTTTTTCTGGTTGTATCTTTGGCGTTTTTTACCCCATACAAAATTCGCAAAGATTCTATATTTCCAATAGCGAATTCTATATTGAGATAAATGATGGACCTCTCTTATCAATGAACGGGCCTTCCCTTCGCATAACGAATAGATAAACCCTTCATAAAACGGCGTTAAACGCGCATACTTCCACCATAAATCAGCATGCTGAACGGAAGGATCTTTCCATGGCTTATGATCGCTATCGTAATGATAAATGCAAATCGCATTACCTACATCTTCCATCATCTTACAGGCCCTATAGGATAGTAAATTCAATTGACGTTCATTTAGCAAGGCACATTGGAAATTGTATTTTATAGGCAAGGAGTGCACCTTTCCCTCAAGCGCGAAATTGAGCGAATCTTGATCGTGATTGTTCCGTTCTTTGTCTTTAAATTCGCTTTCTCGTATATAGTTTGAAATAAAGTTATCATCTTGCCTAATAGCAGACAAGTTTAATACCAACACCCCTGAGTTAAAGTATCTTTTAGGTTGTTGCATCTTGTTGTGTTTTTGAATATAGGCACGTTTAGTCTGCCACATAGGATGTGTAGAAGCCGTCACCATTAAATCTTCGACAGCGCCCAACAGATTATTTTTTAATTCCGTACCATAGAGATTGGCCGCATCCGTTTGAAAGATTATATCTCCGTCGAGATATATAGCTTTTTTATAATCTTTTAGTATTTCTGCGATAAATCCCTTGAGATACGGCATTAAATTGAGCCGCGTATGCCAAAAATTTTTAAATCTATATTTCTCAATATAGTACGTAGATAGGAAGAATCGACAAGAAAAATTGGGGGGTAACATCGATAAGACTTTCTGTTTAGTAAAAGAGTTTATTGTTCCGTTTTCTAAAATAATAATATCGTAAAAATTCTCTTTAGAAGAATGGGCAATAATTGATTGCAACGCAACAGCCGTATATTTGATGTAATTATTATCCGCAATAAATACTATTGGAATAGCATTTTCTTTGAGAGGGGAAATATGCCGCGGTAAGCAACACAACGAATTAAACGGTTTTCTAATGTATAGTAGCGGAACAGATTTGAAATTTCTATTTTTTTGCTGTAAATAAGTATAGAATATACCTAGCATGGTTTCCGAAACATAGGCAGGAACGCGCATTTGTTCCGGGGTCATATTTTCGTATTCGGCAGCCGCAAAACGATCAATTTTCATTAGCACATCAAATAAAAAGGGCCCATATTCCAAAAAATCTTCCCGGCGCATGACAAAACAGTTGGACCAAACATGTAATGTCCCCCGGTTATAACATTCGGCGGCAGCGGCATATTGGGGCCAATCTTTTTTTATAATTTCCAAGGCTTTGTTCCAATATTTAATATCTTGGGAATGGTGATGCAATTTATAATCATAAACGGTCTGCCCCGTATCGTGGGAACAGAAAATACCGTCGTATGAAGTTAACACTTTTTGTAAATTTTCCGGGGTTAGCCCTATTTTGGCTTGAGAATCTTGAGAGAACACATCTTCCACAATCAGATTATAAATATTCTCGCGGTAATTCTTTTTCTGATACTCCTCATTTAAAACAAAATGGCGGCGGTATTGTAGAAAGCCAATATAATCGGGGTTACCCAGTTTATCCAAATTTTTCCACATCCAATACAAGGGCGTGGCTTCACAAAACTGGCGATTGCGCGCCGAGATGTTATCCCCCGTATCGTCCCCGATACAATGCGTTTCCATCCATTGCTTATCCGCAGTGGAAATACCCTTGCCATCTTTAGCCATCTCACTGGCTACCGCTTTTCCGCCCCATACCTGGACGAAGCAATCTCCCTCTAATAACATAGAGGGTTTATGATAACCTACACAAATTTTTAAAGTTGGTTTTTTCATAGTTATCTTCCTAGACAGCATCTTATCCAAGCAGGACGGCTGGAAAAATGTCCCTTAGAAATTCGGCAACCTAATATCTGTACGCAAAATGCATTCTTTTTTATATTCAAATCAAACAGAAAACGTCTTACATCCTTCGAATCGACCAACAAAGAGGCCAAAAATTTATTGTTGTATATGTTCTGTATCCATTTTTTAGAAGAAGGGTCAAGATATTTCCAAGAAAAACTTTTATCCTCCTTCAGTTCGCCGAATAAATGCTTTAATTTCTCAAAATATTCCCGTTGATACTGAGGTTGTACATGCAAATAATGTGCCATATTGGCACTGCGGGCATGCAAATAGAATATTTCTTTTAAGGTTTCATATTTACCATATTTCTTAAGTATTTCTTTGGCTTCCATGAACCGATCGGCCATGGCTAACACACGGCGGTCCGTAATGCTAACAGAATTGCCATGATCTTCTAAACGCCAATGATAAAACGAACGGGGGACAATAGACAATCTTTTCGCTCTGCACAGCACCTCAAAACCAAACGGAGCATCTACGTATCCCGCCCCTTTTGCTTCCATAAATTTGATACCTTTTACAAAATCGGCTTTGTAAATATATGTCCATATACTGGAATGATACGCACAAAGCAACTCGTATTCTTCTATTTTAAAACAACCCTTCGGCTCATTGCAGGTAAAACCGATAACGCCTCTCCTCTCTCTATTTTTAGAGGAATCTAACGAATTATATTCCCAAAAACCGCATTTTGTAGCATCCGTATCGTACAATTTTGCATTTTTGTACATTACTTCGTACATTTCCGGCTCTATCCAATCATCCGGCTCCACAAGGCCAATATACTCGCCCTGGGCGGCTTTAATGCCGTTATTATAGGCATTTCCCAAACCACCGTTTGGTTGATGAATTACTTTTACGCGCGGATCTTTTTGTGCGTATTCATCGCAAATTTTTCCACAATTATCTGGGCTGCCATCATCTACTAAAATGACTTCGATATCTTTGAGGGTTTGCGCTAAAATACTATCTACACATTGGCGCAAATATTTTTCCACCCCATAAATGGGCACGACAACTGATACGTTGGGTTGTTTCTGCATTTGTTAGATCTCCTTGAATAATTCCAAGGCCCGCAAAACAGTTTGATCCATGTTGTAGTATTTATAATCGCCCAAGCGCCCTACAAACCAAACATTCTTTAAACTTTTTGCTTTATTGGCATATTGATCGTATAGACGTTGGTTAGCAGCATCGGGGATGGGATAATAACGTTCATTTTTCCCTTCCTCGTACGGACAGGAGTACTCATAGGACACAATGGTTTGTTTTGATTTTTCATCCAAATAGTACTTGTACTCTACCGAACGCGTGTAATCGTAATTTTCCGGGTAATTAATTTGCGGACCGGATTGTAAGTATTCGCAATTATGCGTTCTGAAAGCAATATCCAAGCTGCGGTATGGCAACCGGCCAAGTTCGTACTTAAAATATTCGTCGATAGCTCCACTAAAGAATAATCTTTCGTACTTAATTTCATCTTGGACGGAAGCGAAATCTGTATTTAACTCCACTTTGATAAGGGGGTTATTCAAAATATTTTTGACCATTGACGTGTAACCATCTTGCGGGATGGCTTGGTACTTATCCTGGAAATAACGATCATCCCGGCTAATATACACAGGTACACGCCCGCTGACGGACGGATCCAAATCTTCCGGTTTCACGCCCCATTGTTTAACAGTATATCCTAAAAATACTTTTTGATAAACATATTCGGCCAAAAATTCCAAGTTCTTATCGTTGGACTGGCGCAATTGCAAAATGGGCACTTTTTTATTAAAGCCAAATTTTTCTAAGAGTTTTACTTCCAATTTATCAGCCAAACTGGGGGGAAAAACCTTGCGCAAACTATCTAAGTTAAAGGGGATGTTTACTTCAATACCGTCCATCACCGCTTTGACCCGGTACATAAACCGATGCCACTTCGTAAATTGGCTTAAATAATCCCAAACCTCTTTGCTGTTAGTGTGAAACACGTGCGGGCCGTATTGATGAACGGTAATATTGGTTTGCTTATCTTTGTAATCAAAAATATTTCCGCCAATATGGTCTCTGCGGTCAATAATAAGGACTTCTTCGCCTTTTTGAGAAGCAATGCGCTCAGCCAAGACGATACCCGATAGTCCACACCCAACAATGAGATTTTTTACTTTGCGCATTAATATCTCCTGTTTTGTTCCCACGTCCAGGCAGTTTGAATAATATCTTTAATGTGTGTATATTTAGGTTGCCACCCTAAAATTTCTTTGGCCTTTGTATTGTCCGCAAACAAGCGGGCGGGATCCCCAGGACGGCGAGGCCCATAAACAGTAGGACATTTTTTGCCACTGACTTCTTCGGCCGCCGTAATAATTTCTTTCACCGAAGTGCCAATGCCTGTTCCTAAGTTAATGCATCCGCTATAACTGCCTAATTTTTCAACAGCCAAGCGGTGGGCTTGTGCTAAATCGTCTACGTGGATATAATCACGAATACAAGTTCCGTCCGGCGTATCATAATCGGTACCAAATACTTGAATTTCTTTGCGTTCGCCTTTAATGGCTTTGAGCACTAATGGGATGAGGTGCGTTTCCGGACTGTGGCTTTCGCCGATATGAGCATCCGCTGAAGCCCCTGCCGCGTTGAAATAACGTAGTGCTATATGCTCCAAGCCATAGGCGCGCTCATAATCGGCAAAGATTTGCTCAATCATCAGTTTGGTACGGCCATAGGGGTTAATCGGGTTTTGTGTGTGTTTTTCGTCAATGGGAGTATATTGGGGTTCCCCATAGGTAGCGCACGTGCTGGAGAAAACAATTTTCTTTACTCCGTGCGCACGCATTGCTTTTAGCAAGTTCAGCGTGCCCATTACGTTGTTGTAATAATATTTTTCCGGTTCGGTTACACTTTCCCCAACGTATGCAAAGGCAGCAAAATGAATAACTGCATCAACAGGATAACTCTTGAATAAATGAGCCAATGAAAAAATATTCAACAAGTCGGCGTGCACAAACGTAGCACGTTTATCTACCGCTTCCCGGTGACCATAAATTAAATTATCCGCCACCACAACTTGATAACCGTTATCCAGCAGATGCTTAACGGTATGAGAACCGATATAGCCGGCTCCCCCCATGACCAGGATGTTTTTTTTCATTTGCCTACTCCCGCATATTCAAAACCCGCTGTTGTTAGATCTTCTTTGCGGAAAGTATTTCGTAAATCAACAATTCGTTTATGGTGCATCAGAGAGGCCAAACGTTGTAAATCCAATTTTTTAAATTGGTTCCATTCGGTTAAAATGACCAATACATCAGCCCCTCTAGCAGCTTCATAGGCATCAGGCGCATATTGGACCTTATTGCCTAAAATCTTTTTGGCATTTTCCATAGCTTTTGGATCAAATACCGTTACTTTTGGCCCGTTAACTGCCAAAATTTCCCCTAAAATTTCCATAGCAGGGCTTTCACGGCAATCATCCGTTCCGCCTTTAAAGGCAAGACCTAATACCGCAATTTTGGGAGTTTTCTGCCCAGACACAGCATCTAACACACGCTTTGCCATTTGTTTTTTACGCAAGTCATTGCCTTTGATGGCAGTTTCTATTAAACTTAAATCCACCCCATTCATCCGTCCCATATACGCCATGGCGTTGGTATCTTTGGGGAAACAGCTGCCGCCATATCCCGGCCCCGGATTCAAAAACTTAGGACCAATGCGGCTATCGGCGCCCATGCCTAATGCTACTTCATATACATCGGCACCGGCCTTTTCACAAAAGTTTGCCATTTCATTGATGTAATGAATTTTAATAGCCAAAAAAGCATTGGAGGCGTATTTAATTGTTTCACTGGATCGACGTTTTACAAACATCATGTTCGTTTTGCCTTTAAAGGGTTTGTAAAGTTCGGAAATTACTTCCCGCGCCCGTCTGGTATTAGCCCCTACCACAATGCGATCCGGATGGAAAAAATCATATACCGCGAAACCTTCACGTAAGAATTCCGGCAACGATACCACATCAAAATCAGCCTTCGGATTCTTCTTGGAGATTAAGGTTTCGATATCGTCTCCCGTTCCGACGGGAACCGTTGATTTAGTGGCCACTACCGTATACCCTTGCAAATATTCAGCCAATTCGGTTGCGGCGGCGTGGATATATTTCATATCCGCTTCCTTTGTGATAGGATGTGGAGGTGTACCTACCGCAATGATTACTAAATCGGCCGTTTCTACTCCCTCTTTCATGGAGGTAGTAAAACGAATGCGCCCCGCTTTTACATTTTTATGAAATAACTCTTCCAATCCTTCTTCAAACAAAGTGATTTTACCCGCTTTTAAAGCGTCAATTTTGCTGGGTTCTCGGTCAATACATGTTACTTGGTTGCCAAGTTCTGCTAGTCCTACGCCGGTGGGTAATCCTACATAACCCGTTCCGATAATAGCTACTTTCATTTCGTCTCCTCCATTTTGGCTCTGAAATACGCAATCGTTTTATCTAATCCTTCTGATAGGGGAATTTTGGGTTCCCAATGCAATTTGTCTTTTGCTAAAGTAATATCCGGCTGACGATGCGTCGGATCATCCTTTGGAAGCGGCTGGTACACAATAGTGTGTTTGCCGCCAATTTTGGAAATTACCATTTCAGCCAATTCTTTGACAGTAAATTCCCCAGGATTTCCCAGGTTCACCGGACCCGTAAAACCTTGAGGGGTGTCCATCATACGTACAAATCCTTCAATCAAATCGTCTACATAGCAAAAAGAACGGGTTTGAGATCCGTCTCCGTACAAAGTAATATCCTCGCCTTTCAACGCCTGGCAAATAATATTGCTGACAACGCGACCGTCTTCCGGGTTCATATACGGCCCATAGGTGTTAAAAATACGCACGACCTTAATGTCCACCCCTTCTTGGCGGTAGTAGTCAAACAACAAACTTTCGGCACAACGTTTTCCCTCATCATAACAAGCGCGAATACCAATAGGATTGACGTTGCCACGATAACTTTCCGGTTGGGGGTGAACAGCCGGCTCCCCATATACTTCAGAAGTAGAAGAATGGAAAATCCGCGCGTGATGCTTCTTAGCCAGTTCACACATATTCAACACACCGAGCACACACGTTTTTGTCGTGAAAATGGATGCTTTCCCTTGATAGTGTCGAGGGGAAGCGGGACAAGCTAAATTATAAATCTGATCAATAGGTTCGTTGATTTCTAACGGCTGCGTTACATCATGCAAAATAAATGAAAAACGAGAATTGGAACGAATTTCCGCTATATTTTCTAAACTACCAGTATAATTATTATCTACGCAAATAACACGATTTTCCTCTTTAATGAGCCTCTTGCATAGATGAGAGCCCAAAAAACCGGTCCCACCGGTAACTACAATAGTTCTACTTGTCATTTTTAGAACTCCTGAACCAATAAATTGAAAACACACGTTGCACAATATACATATTGTACCAAATCGCGTCCGTGTTGTTAATATCAACAATTTCACCAAAACACGCGGGCATTTTTAAAAAAACCCGCTTTGAGGTCATACAAGAAGTGGGTATTTAATTATTTGCGCCATCCATACTTAAAGGGATAGGATAACACATACTTCAAAAAGCGATGTGGGTGCATTTGCGGATCGGGGGAACGATCAAAAAATGCAAAGCGTTGCAAATTGTACTTTTTAATGAATTTGAGCCACGCATGTTCTTTGTCCGTATGTGGCTCTCCGCCCATAGCAAGGTATTCTTTATAGTATTTTTGCCAGGGGCCGTTCCAGGTGTATGTCCAAAAACGCACGCCGCCACCCGCACAGTGATACACAAGCACATCGTGGCGGGTTTTATCTAAATACTTCGGATTGGAGGGCAAGCAGTTGCACACGTCCGGAAGGACATCTACGGGAATTTTAAATTCTTGAAGCATTACATTGACCACGCCTTGATCCGGGCAGACTAAATTTTCCAACCATTCGGCTGTTTTATGATAGCACCACATCCGTAAATTCTCTTGGTTATTCATTGGGCGAGCAAATAATGTCATCCCGGCGTTATAGCAGGGAACAGTCATATCATATTGTGGCAAGGGTTCTTTAAAATTCTTGGTAATGAGCGTAAGGCCTTTTTGCGTGTCTTTGCACATGGCTACGCCGCCATTTTTGGCATAATTTTCAAAAATGGGTAAGAGTTCTCCGCCAACCATCATATCGACGTCCATATAGAGTACTTTTTCATACTTACTGAGTAAGTCAAAAATTTCATACCGGGCAAATGTAAGTTGCGTAAAATGCTTAAAGTTGATATTCTCAAAGTCTGTCTCTACAGCAAATTTGTACTCAGTGAACTGACAAGGCAAAATACGATTTAAAAAATCTTGATCGGCCTGGGTTAATCCCTGATGATACACCAGCACATCGGCTTTCTCGAGCACTTTGGGAGATTTGTCCTTCAAACTCATTAACATCACGGCAAAAGCAAATAAAAAACGGCGATTGGTGGCAAAAAATAACGCATATGGCTTCATAATTCCTCCGCATAACCTCTTTTTATATGTTAAAATTATAACATAAAAACAAGGGGCGGGGATATGCAACAAAACTTGGATTCCTTTAAGTTGGCCGGACTACGCAGCGGCGCGTTAGTGAAAGCAGCTGCCCAGGATAGTGCGTTGGTAGCCGGTGCTATACGCTTTGACAGATGGCGTAAAAATGCCAAATTACATTTCAAGCGTTTTATCATGCGCCTTCGAACCAAGGCACCGACAATCTCAAACAAACTACGCATACTGGTACACATTCGCGGCGGCGTTGGCGACGTTTGTATGACGCGCGTATTCATCAAAAAATTGCGTGAGACCTTGCCAGATGCACTCATTTATTTTGCCTATGACCACAAAAATATTGTGGATATGGTGTTCCCTGACGGGCTTATTGACGGATTTCATCCGAATAAATATATCCCCGAAGAGTTTGACTTAGTCATTTCCGGTTGTCATTTATTGACATACGATTATATCAATCGCGCACGTTTTGAAAAATTGGCCCCTGATTTTATTGCCGTCTTGGAGAAGGGCTTGGATGTGCAACGCTACTTTAAACCTTTTGCTCAATACACCCCTTATCTGGACGGTCAGTTGGCTGAAATTGCTATCGCCAACGGGGGGAGCCGCATTACCAATTTAGGATGGTTTACAGGGTTAGATGTGAAACAAAATGATCCTGCCCCGCTAGCATTAGATGCTAATACAACTGATCAGACGCTCGGACGACTTGGCTTGTCTGATCAAACCTATATTACGATACACGACGGGATAAATCCACATACAGATCCTTCTCATAGTGACCGCACCCGCAACTGGCCACGTACTTATTGGCAAGAACTCATTACTAAAATCAAACAAGAATTCCCGCATTTAAAAATCGTTCAGCTGGGGGGAGAAACCAGCGTGCCTTTTGATTTCGTAGATATTTCACTGGTGGGAAAAACTTCTATTGCCGATTTACCTTATGTGTTAAAAAACGCCCGTCTTCATATAGACGGGGAGAGCGGCATGGTACATTTGGCTAACCTTACCCAAACCTCGTGTGTAGTGCTTTTTGGCCCTTCAAAAGCCGCTTATTTGGGCTATGCACGCAATACGAATATCCAGGCCCCATTTTGCGGGGGATGTATGAACATTTCCAAACATTGGATGACTCAATGTGTATTGGGCTATCCGCCGGAAAAACAGTGTTTGGCATCTATTACCCCACAACAGGTATTTGAGGCGGTAAAAAAACATCTCTCTTGACTACATTAATATGTTCCATAATATATACCAGGGAAAAAAAGTATTCGTAACAGGCCATACCGGCTTTAAAGGAAGTTGGTTGTCCCTATGGCTAACTAAACTGGGCGCTAATGTGTGCGGTTACTCGTTGGCTCCACATACGAATCCGTCTATGTTTCAGGAACTCCACATCGCCGATCAAATTACTCAATCTGTAATTGGAGACATTTTGGATGAGCATAAGCTAGAAGCAACTATCCAATCTTTTCAACCAGATATTGTATTTCATTTAGCTGCCCAATCAATTGTTCGTTTATCCTACGTAGAGCCTATTTTCACCTATAAAACTAATGTGCTAGGCACGCTACATGTATTGGAATATGCCCGTCGATGTCCTACCGTTCGAGCTTTTGTAAATGTTACTTCAGATAAATGTTACGAAAACAAATTAAATAATCACAAACATCGCGAGGAAGATCTCTTTGGTGGGCATGATATGTATGCGTCCTCCAAAGGTTGCGTCGAGATAATGTCTGCTTCTTTTCGCCGCTCTTTCTTGCAAGCAGATAACTCCATGGCTCTTGCTACCGCCCGCGCAGGAAATGTAATTGGGGGAGGGGATTGGGCGCCCGATCGCTTAATTCCAGATTGTATCCGCGCCATTGTTAATAATCTTCCTATCGAAATCAGAAACCCTTTTTCCGTTCGACCTTGGCAGCATGTGTTAGAACCTTTATCCGGATATTTACTCCTCGGACAAAAATTGTTAGAAGAAGGGGGGAAATATGCCGATGGCTTTAATTTTGGACCGGACGAAAAATCCTCTTTTCCCGTGATCGAACTTGTCAAAGCAATTACAAAAAGTTATGAAACAAAGGGCCTTGTCACTCATACATCTAATAATTTTCACGAAGATAATTCTTTGTTACTTGACATTGGGAAGGCTTATCGTCTTTTGGGTTGGACCCCAACTTATACGCTCAAACAAGCCGTCGAAAAAACAGTAGAATGGTATAAACACTTCTATCAACAAGATACTGATATGTTGGCATTGACCATCAATCAAATTGCCGATTATGAAAAAGATACAAAAGAAAAATACAAATAAGATGTACCCTCTTGTTAAAAGCCTAATTTTGTTATAATATAATTGAAAATCGGAAACGAGAGAGATGCCAAAAATTATGACAGCACCTACGCCCAACATCAAAATTTTAATTGCGCACTGCAATCGACGTTGTCCGGCATTGCATACTGAAATCTTATCTTCCATACAAGTAGGAAGCGCACTAGCCGATCATTTGTTTGCAGATATGCTCCATGATAACGACGGCGAAAACATATCTGTGCACAATCCAAAATATTGCGAACTAACTGCGGTGTACTGGGGATGGAAAAATCAGGACAAATTGGGTTATCCGGACTATATCGGTTTAATGCATGATAGACGGCATTTTTTGTTTAATCCGCAATTACCTATTCCCAACAAACAGGTTACTTGGATGAAGAATTCTCCGGTATATATGTTTCCACCGATTTGCAACAAATATTTATCTTACTTAACCGATGATGTAATCCGCAGTTATTTTCCGGCGTATGACATTATGATTTTAAAACCTTATGACGTTGAAAACTGCATTGCTAACGGAACTATGCGGGACAGGTTCTTACGATCGGAAGGCATGAGCGAAGAATTGTTTGATATTTGGAAAGATACTCTAAGAAAGTTGTTCCCTGATTATATACCCGAATTAGAAGCATTTACAAAAGGGCATATTGAACATCTGTGTAGTATGTCCATTATGCGCAAGGATTTGTTTGAACAATATTGCCAATTTCAATTTACTGTACTGGATGAGGTAGATAAACAAGTTGATTCAAGTAACTTCTCTAAAGCAAAAAAACGTTTCTTAGGATATTTGGGAGAGTTTATGCTTTCTCTGTTTATTATGAAACTGCGAAAAAACCATCCAGATGTGCGCATTATTGAAGCAAACGGCGTATTCTTTATGCCTCAGGACGCCCCGGAATATCACAAATTAACTCGTTATCGTATAGCCAAAGCGCTGTCATGGGGAAAATTACGCAAAAAATATCAAAAAAAATATAATGAATTATCGGACAAATTAGCTGTTTTAAATTTCTTTCGGGACTAAATTTTTATGACAAAACTACTAAAAAAGACCATTTCGAAAAACCAGTTGATTGTTAACTGTAAACGTATGTGGCCATACGTTAAACCTTATTGGTTTCGCGCAGGATTAGGGGTTGCGCTTACGGTTCCGGTCGGGGCTTTGGACGGAGCCGTAGCCATGTTCTTAAAACCATTCATGGATAAAGTGATGATCGACAAACAACCACACTTTTCAGCCATGATTCCCTTTTTGATTGTGGGATTCACCATCGTGCAAGGGGCTTTAATCTACGCCTCCAACTATTTTAATACTTGGGTAGCCCAAAAAATTACGATCGGAGTAAAACGCAAACTCTATGCTAAATTGTTGTCCATGGATACTAGCTACTTTGATAAAAACAATTCGGGCACTATTTTAATGCGTTATTCAAACGATGCGGAAACTGCTTCTAAAGGACTTGTGGACAACATGAAACAGTTTTTATCTAAGACATTTTCCTCCGTATCCCTCGTTTGTGTGTTGCTATACAACTCGTGGCAGTTAGCGCTAATTGCTGTTTCTGTATTGCTGTTTTTTGTGTATCCTATGTCTATTGTACGCAAAAAAATGAAAGAAATTTTAACCAAGACCGTAGGGAACCTATCCTATATTATGACCATTTACAATGAGACCTTCGCCGGAAATAAAACGATCCGTTCCTTTACCTTGGAAGAAGAATTCCAACATCGTTTCCACCACGTAACGGATATGTCCTTCTCTCTTGCCATGAAGATGGTAAAAGGAACCAACTGGCTCAGCCCACTCATGCACATTATTATGTCTATCGGGGTAGCTTTAGTAATTGGTGCGGGAAGCTATTTAATTGTTAGTGGACGGATTACCAGCGGTAATTTCGTGGCATTTATCGCCGCGCTTATGATGTTATACACACCGCTCAAATCCGTCGGGAACAATTATGTGGCAATCCAAAATTCGTTTATGGCCATAGACCGTATTTTTGCGATTTTAGATCTGCAACCTAGCATTAAAGATAGTCAAACCGCCAAAGAACTTAAAGAAGTCAAAAAAGGAATTGCATTTGACCACGTACACTTTGAATACGTCCCCGGTCGTGAAGTTTTGCACGATATCAACCTGAATATTCCCGTCGGAAATACTATTGCCCTGGTAGGCAATTCAGGTGGGGGGAAGACAACCATTTCGGCATTAATTCCACGACTCTATGAAGTTAGCAAAGGGGCCATCAAAATTGATGGGAGTGATATTAAAAATATTTCACAAAAAAGTTTGCGTAAGAAAATCGCCATGGTATTCCAGGATAACTTCTTATTTTCGGGCACCATTCGGGAGAATGTTCTCTTAGGTAATGAGCATGCCGATGAAAAAACCATTTGGGAAGCACTTAAAAATGCCTGTTTGGATGAGTTTGTAAAAGGCCTCCCCCAAGGCCTAGAAACTGAAATCGGGGAGCGCGGCATTCTCCTTTCCGGTGGGCAAAAACAGCGTTTAGCCATTGCACGCGCGTTTGTTAAAAATGCTCCTGTGGTCATTTTGGACGAAGCCACTAGCGCCCTGGATAATAAATCTGAACGCGTCGTGCAAGAAGCATTGGATAACTTAATGAAAAATCGTACGGTTATTGTAATTGCTCACCGCTTATCTACGGTGCAAAATGCTGACAAAATCGTAGTGATCAACGACGGGAAAATTGTGGAATCCGGTAAGCATGAGGACCTTATCAAACGAAATGGGGCTTATGCTGCGCTGTATTCCATGCAGTTTAAAGATCCGAAAAAAGCTTAAGGAGGAAATTATGTCCACATTAAAACCGGCTCTTTTGCAAGAATTGTTTGCTGTGGCTGCACGCACACTCAAAAACTCCCATTCGCCCTATTCTAAGTTTAAAGTAGGCGCGGCTGTACTGGCTGCCAGCGGGAAAATATATGGGGGAACCAATATCGAAAATGCCTCTTTCGGATTAACTAACTGTGCTGAACGCACGGCTTTGTTTGGAGCAATTGCAGCCGGAGAAAGGGATTTTAAGGCCCTTGCCATCGTATTTAGCCAAAAAGGCTTAGGCGATCTAAGTACCCCTTGCGGAGCGTGCCGGCAAGTCATGGCAGAATTTTGTGACCCTGCTATGCCTATTTATACAGCCGATGTGTCCTCGGGCAAACCGCAACGCATCGTATCCAAGAAATTAAAAGACTACTACCCCTATCCGTTTAGTCCTGAAGCTTTACAAAAAAAGCCCCGTAAAGCGAAATAATGACTATCTCTGCCAAGCCCTCCTTATTGCAAGGGGGGGCTTTTTTCGCGTAGATAAAAATGCTAAAATGTACGTGTAAGTTATAAAAATCCATGGAGGATGTATCAGTATGATTAAAGTAGGTATTAACGGTTTTGGCCGCATTGGTCGTTTTGTATTCCGCGCGGCCCAAGAACGCAAAGACATCGAAATCGTCGGTATTAACGACTTATGCCCGGTTGACTATTTAGCTTATATGCTCAAATACGATACCATGCACGGCCAATTTGAAGGCACTGTAGAAGCCGACGTAGCCAACAGCCAACTCATTGTAAACGGCAAAAAAATCCGCGTAACCGCCGAAAAAGATCCCGCTAACTTGGCCTGGGACAAAGTAGGCGCTGAGTATGTCGTAGAATCTACCGGTTTATTCTTGACGCAAGAAAAAGCAGAAGCCCACATTAAAGCCGGTGCCAAATATGTTGTAATGTCTGCTCCGTCTAAAGACACCACCCCGATGTTTGTAGTAGGTGTAAACGAAAAAACCTATGTAAAAGGTACCAAATTCGTATCTAACGCCTCCTGCACCACCAACTGCTTGGCCCCTATCGCCAAAGTGTTGCATGATAACTTCGGTATCGTAAACGGTTTAATGACCACCGTACACTCCACCACCGCCACCCAAAAAACGGTAGACGGACCTTCCATGAAGGACTGGAGAGGTGGTCGTGCCGCTTCCGGCAACATTATTCCTTCTTCCACGGGTGCTGCTAAAGCCGTGGGCAAGGTAATCCCGGAACTCAATGGTAAATTGACTGGTATCTCTATGCGCGTACCGACCTTGGACGTATCTGTAGTAGATTTGACCGTTAACTTGGCCAAACCGGCTACCAAAGAAGCCATCTGCGCCGCTATGAAAAAAGCCGCGGAAGGTGAACTCAAAGGTATTTTAGGTTATACCGAAGATGCCGTGGTGTCTTCCGACTTCTTGGGTGACAAACGCACTTCTATCTTTGATGCCAATGCCGGCGTGTATCTCACCGACACCTTTGTAAAAATCGTGTCCTGGTACGACAATGAAATCGGTTACTCCAACAAAGTACTCGATCTCATCGCCCACATGGCCAGCGTAAACAAATAACTTTGACAAGTTAAATGTTAAAAACCCCCGCTCTAGAGCGGGGGTTTTTAGTTTAGAATGCGTAAGTTCCATCTCTGAAATATCTGGCACCCAATCTTTCGCATTGGGCTTTCTGTTTGTTACTTCCATATGTACAAGTGATCCTCCCTTGTAATTGAGAGCAATACTTATAATTTTTCCATTGGCTTGAACTCACAGAATTTTTATCCACAGATTTAGCATAACGCGAACAGAAATTAATATTAATTTCAGGATTCGAAGCAATCTTATAAGCTAGTCTTCCACCTTGTTCAAAGGTAAATTGCAAAGGAATACCATTTCCAACGTTATAGAAGATCTTCTTCTCTTTACTCGTTGGGAAAGAGGTCAATGGGGTACCATCTGCATTTTGCGCTCCGGCAGGTAAGGTAAGGATGAACTTATTAGAATCATAGCCATACGAACCATGCTCCAGATACCACATATCCATTGCATTCATCATGGCCTTCCCTATTGCCATACCCGACATCACACGTGCTTTAAGCACGGCTTTTTGGTATTGTGACACAGCAATAGCCGACAAAATACCGATAATTAACACTACTACCAATAATTCAATTAATGTAAAAGCTTTATTATTCATAAACCCTCCTAAGGGATCATAACCCCTCACTATAAGTATACGCATAAATCCCAAAAATTCAAGATGAAGGAAAGACCCAAACAAAATAGGCCCCCAAAGAGAGCCTATTTTAATCATAAAAGGATTTCTATTTAGCTTCGCTGAAAATATGGCTAAAACTAAAAGAAACACCTACGTATACATTCTCTCCGCGTGGGGCAATATATTTACCCTGGGCCGTATAGTAGCTGACAAACGGGGCTACATATAGGTTTTTGTATAACTGCACATCTAAACGGGCATTGGCTTCAAACTCCCAATCCAAGTCTGTAGGATGTTTTTCACTGGAATCTAAATAGTCGCGGAACATAGCATCCGTTTTAAAAGTGACTCCTTCTCGTAGAGGGGCTTCCAATTCAATCCCGGCCTCCCAAGCCAATTTGCTGGCATAAGGGGAATAGGTAAAATCGCGCTCGCCTACAACGGCAGCATAAAGCTTTTTTAAATATTTTCCATCAAAGAGCTTAGCACCAGCCATCCCACGCAAAATACGCGTGCGGGGGGAATGGTGAGGTTTTGTAAACTCAGTTTCGTAGCCAATCGTAGCAAATGGACCAGCTTCAAAACCACCCAAAAAGTCCTCCACGTGCCATAAACGCTGCGTATACCCCGTTTCAAACAGAATGCGGTCGGCATTTTCATTCGTCAAATTTTCGCCATCTACCGGGCGAATTTGAGTGCGTCCATAGTCCATGAGCAGCTTATTTGTCCATACAAAATGCTGAGCATGGTAGTCGGCAATTGAATCCCACGCTCCGCGCACTGAAGTTTGCGAATCGGAAGTTAAACGTGCGTTAGAAAATCCATCATACTCACGCGCATGTTTTACTTCGGTGCTGGTCAGGTCAAGTGCTAATTTTTTCAGCTCTACTTGCCAGCCTTGTTTGCCATCTTGGGCAAAAGCGGCACTTACTACAAACAGTGCCATCCACACTAAAAATAGTTTCTTCATAAGGCTCCTTATATAAAGTATAACGTCCAACCATCGGACGCGATACCTATATTGTAGCAATTTCTATACGATGCGTCTGCATGCAAAATCCCCCAGCTATGCCGGGGGACTTTATTTACTTCAAGCAATCATCAAACACTTATTTTTGTTTTTTGTTTTTATCGGGGAATACGAAATGCTCAAACTTCAAGTAAGCACGACGCATTCTTCTTCTCCCGGTTACTTTAATACGCAACTTGGTAGGTGTTTGTTCTTTCTTCCAGGTGGTTGCAATACAAATACCGGCGATCACACAGGCAATAATACAAGAGATATACACGCCGCGCCAACCGCCGTGGTGCTCGCTAATATAAGCAGCCCCTTTGCTGGCGAGCATGGCCCCGAAGTAGCCACACATACCGGTTAAACCGCACGCCGCGGAAGCAGCGTCTTGTACCGTTACACGAGTGGCCTGTACACCTCCGGCCAAGTTTTGCGGACCGTCTACAAAGAAACCAATAAACGCAGCAAAAACAGCTGTCATCCAGAATGCATCGACGGAAGCAAGTTTATAAAATCCCCAGCAGCTGCCCGCCAAAATAGCAAGGTAAATGAGGTTGATCTGTGTACAGCGGCCGCCAAAAAATTTGTCGGCCAAATATCCGGCTACGATACCGCCCGGCATCCCTAAGAACGGCATAGCAGAGGCGGCCTTTGCAGCAGTATCTACGCTAAAACCACGGTCTTGCACGAGGAATGTGGTTGCCCAGTCCAACGTGGCAAAACGAACATAGTAAATAAAAATATACGAAATAGCCAACGCCCACAAGAACGGGTTTTTAAGTACATATGTCCAAATGATTTCCCAACGGGTCATCCCTACTTTACTTTTTACAGGAGCTACAGTATCTTGACGGTAAACTTCAATGGGAGGTAACCCTACACAACCGGGTTTATCCGTCATAAAATAGAGCATAAAAATACTGTACGCAATACCCATTATAGCCGGTACAATAAATCCCATTTGCCAGCCGAAGTTATGTTGCGCTAACCAACCAATCAATTGAGCTACGAAGAAAGCTCCAAAGGTATGGGAAGAAGACCATAATGTCCATTTGGTAGCACGTTCGGAAGGAGAGAACCAATATACGAGCCCTTTAGCTACAGGAGGGAATCCCATAGATTGCGCCGCACCGTTTAACCCCCACAAAAAGGAAGCCAAAAAAACGAGCGATATAGATGTATAAGCACTAATTTGGGGTAAAAAGGCAAACAAGATATTGATAATAGAAGAAATAAATAACCCTGTTGCCATAAATACACGGATATTACATCTATCAGCCAGCGTACCACTAATAAATTTGCCAACCCCGTACACGAAATAAAGTACCAACCCAATCGTACCCAATTCCCCTACGGTAAACAAATTATTTTCAATTAACGTAGGTTTAATAATGTCCAGGTTTTTACGGGTAAAATAGAATAGTGCGTACCCAAAATACATGGAGAAGAACATCTTTAGACGCCATGATCGGTATAACCTTTTAATTTCTTGCTCGTCCGTTAGCGGTTGGGCATCCGGAAGAGGCTTAAACCAATTTGTAATTTTTGCCAACATACTCTCTCCTATAATGAAAAATACGCAATCCATGTCCTCATTTGCATATACTCTACTGCTTGGCATAGCAAAAACCCACGGTTTACGTATCGTAATGCTAGGGCGACAAATCTATTGCCGCTACACTTTCATTATAACATAAAACCGAACAATTTTCAGCGTGTTTTTTAGAAAGGAAATCCTCCTGCCCAGTCCAACTTGGCAGGAGGAAGAAATACAGGGAACTAGCTTAATTTAGAGATTAGTATCCATTTGTAGGAAACTCATCTGGAATCCCATCTAACATATCTCGCAAAGCCTGTACATCTTGCATACTAACAGGCCCCTTGTTAGTTACTAATATGTCACTCATAGCGTCAGCTTTCTTTAATTCTTGACAGATTTTCATTAACTCTTGTTCCATCACGAGTACACGGTTGGAGTCCGCCACATTAAGTTTGCTATAGTCAACCAAGTTATCACGTACACGGTTATAGTAATCTATAAACAACTGATAAGTAGTGACCTGTACGCCTTGACCATCACGAATTTGACCCGCTAAATTGTTCATTTCTCTCACGAGCATCTTAGCTTCTTCAAACTTTTCATATCCTTGAGGTGTTGTGTACTGACCTTCCGGCACATATCTCGGATTTTCTGGCAATTCACTCAACAAACCATCTACACTAATGTCGTTGATAAAACGCTGGAATTCGCGTTCAAGCATCGTAGACATTTTATGTTTGGTTAAGAGGGTCATGTATGTATTTGCCAATTTGTACAATTTATCAAATTCCGCTTTTACGGTCGGAGTCATTCCCTCTTTTTCGCGCACAGCTACTAGACGGTTATAGGCTATCGTCAACTGACTGTACAGATCCGTCATCTTTTTCTCAGAAATCACTCCAAACACCACCATCTTCTCTTTCAGTTTATCCAGTTCTTTACCAATTTTGGATAAATTCTGTTTGGCATTTTTGGCTGTGATTCCAAAGGTGGACGCACTTACTTTTCCTTCTTTAATATTTTCAGCCGTTACTTGAGTAGTTTTAAAACTACGGAAGAATTCTTGCGTCAACCCCCAGTTTTTGATTGTCAAGTAGGAAAGCACACCCGTTGACATCAAAAATACTAAGCGTTGCATGGTTAGGGTATTCGTTTCATCCCCATACAGATCCATAGAAGTAATCCAGGACGTCATTGCTCCCAGCGAATCACGTATAGCAGACAGAATACTTTGCACCCAATCCGGGGCCTGGTCAATGAACAGGAACCCTAATATTGCAGCAATTAATACACCACCTTCACCCCATCCGTTTGCATAGGAATAAGATGCCGATGCACGGGAAGCCCAGTCCTTTTCTTTACGTTTAAGTTTTTCCAAAGCCTCATCTTGCTGAGCTTTCGTCAGATTGGGATCATTCAACACGGCCTGTTTTTCTTCCTGGATCAATGCAGACACCATATTCTGCATACGCGTATTATCCAACTGTCCGGGAACAGCCGTCCCCACATAATGGGCGGCTGCTACCAACGCGGTAAGAACACCGATCCAGGCCACTTGATAAGGCAACACTGTCAACAGAGCCGCTGATACAGCTAATAAGGGAATGGACATACCCGTCAATTGGTCATCTGTTCTAGTCTTGTTCTCTACAGCTTTTTTAGCGTATGTACGCATAAAGACCGTAAACAACATAAACGCAGCTGTTACCCATTGTCCTATACTATTTCCTAACAACTCATTGACAATCTGCCCAATCATCATCAGAGACGCTGCATACGCCCAATAAACTCCGCGCACACGAGTTACCATACCCTCTACTTCCGGAAGATGACGGAACATTTCGCTATAAGCTGCTTTAAACTCTTCGGCCTCGGCTTCTTCTTGTTCTTTTTGTTGGCGGCGCATTACCTCCGGATCCAAACCGGCTGCACGCCATTGCTCCTCTTGTTTTCTTTTGTCTTCTTCTTCTTTTGCTTTTTCCCTCTGTGAATTTTTTATAATAGGTGTATTGAAAAACAACAAGGCAGATCCTATTACTAATGCCAAAGCAAGGGGGATAACGATCGTCCAATCTCCTCCGAGCGCATCAATACCAATAGCTGCAGTAATACCTGTAAGGCCTAAACGAGACCATTGTTTCGTAGTAGCAAATTGCAGGTTTGCTGCCGTACGTGCCGTCGGGTCTTTATAAATATTTAAGATAATCGGGATCAAGGATCCGAACAAGCTTCCGGTAATAACCATTACTGCCAAGGGACCAGCTAACTGTCCCATTAAACTTAACAACAACTCAGTATTGCTTGGATCTGCCTGGAATTTCTTCACCATGTCTGGGAATACAGACCAACCATCCATTCCACCTAAAAACGACAAGGTTAGTGTTATCCCCGCAATTGCAAACAAGCCTAAAATAGATTTGGCATATCCAATTTTTTTCATCAAGGGTAATGCCCAGGCTCCAATCCAGGGAGAAACATACCCAAAGCCACTAATAAAGTTGGTAATTCCAACAGCTGGCCATCCTAATTCTGCAGTAGCAGACATCGTCTTTTTGTAAGGGCCTGTCAGAGAGTTAGCAGAATCCATTCCAATGTAAGCACCAAACCAGATTAAAAATTGCCTAAAGGAACTGGGTGCATTAAGCGTAAGTTGTAAACGACGGTCTGGATTATTATCCAACACTTTGGCCATAGCAAGTAACTGATCCGTGGTATAAGGTGTATCTACCGCGACGTGTTTAGAACCTTCCCGCTGGATTTCGTCCAATATTTTCCGTGAGGACGGAATAGATTCAACCACAGATAATTTACCTGGTTGAACCATTAGTTTCCATTGTCCTTGTTCATCCAAGGCCAACACAAATCCTTTGGCCAAATAAAATCCAGGCTTATCTGCAAAAAGTTTATAGGGAATCTTAGATAGGAAATTGTTCAACTTATTCGCTTTTTCTTGCGATAGCACGCCGACCGGTTCTGGACTCAGTTCACCTCTGGAATTACGATAATAGAAGGGAACATTCTGCGCATAGAAAATAACATCTCCTAAGTCTTCTCCTTCAGGCACCACAAACCCGTCTTTATCACGGAAGGTGGAGGCAATTTCCTCAATGTCTGTCTCTGATGGGAGAGGAACGTCTCCTTCGAAGGATCCTTCTGCTGCAGAAAGTCTTTCTTGTTGATTAAAACGTGCCATTGCCTCCGCACGGAATTCAGGCGTATTAACGATGGCACCTACTTCTTCTAACAAGGATTGAACAGCTATATTATCTACTAACTCATTTACACCTGACGAAATGATACCCATCTGATACAACGATAATAACAGAGCCCCTAATTCATTTCTCTTATTTCCATCCGCCAAGGTTTGAATTTTTTGGCGAGTTTCTTGTGGCAATGCATCAATAATGTTACTTAAAGCCCCTTGATCATAAAGGCGCAGCAGAGCCTGTTCGCGATATTTATTATCCGCCTCGCTCATTACGACGTTCTTGAGGGCTGAAACGAGTGGATATTGCTGCGAAAGAGTAACCCTTGCTGCCTGATTGGCAGATCTTTCATTTTTTCTTGCAGATCTTCTAGTACCATTCGCACGTCTACCAAACCAAGTTTTCGATGAGGCTTTTAATTTAGGAGAACCTGCCCTGCCACGAGAACTTCCCATAGTCACCGGACGAGTTCCAGATGTGGCTTTAGTTCCAACGCCAGTTTCAGAAGAAGAACGTGATTTTAATTTTCTAGCGGCAGCAAACGTACGGTCTGCTGCTCTTTGAGCGGCCATACCTCCTGCATTAACACTTCCCACACGAGCACTTGCACCCGGGCCTCCGTTCAACTCTTCAATGGTAACAAATCCACGCTCGGCAGCACGTACCTCTTGAACAATCGCTACAGGGGCTTCATGTACAGCTGCTTCCGCCATGAGCGGAGAACCACCCATTCCTAATCCTAACCACCCATATTTGGATCGCACAAGTAGCTCAATTTCTGCCATACGGGTACTTACCGTGGCTACGACTTGATCCCATACCCTAGATTTCTTACCGGTAGGAACAGCAGAGGCCTCTGGATTGACTTCCCTGTACGTAGTTACTATTTCGCCAGTAACTGGGTTTCTGGTTGTAGTTTCAACCCACGCTGGCTCCCGAGGAGTAACTGGGGCCTGCTCCACTACCAATGGTTCTGGGGTTTGTATTGGAGGAGTCTGTACAACTGGTTGTACTTTCCCCGTATGGGGTGCCGGGGCTCCTGCACTAGTATATAATGGGTCCTTTTGACGTTCGGCAGCTTCGTCTATTATTTCAAATCCAGGTGGAAGCTCATTTGCGGCCTGCAGCGTAGATGAGCCATTAGTAACAGGTTTTGCTGGTAATGCAGGTTGTTCTGCCAAACCACGATCCCTATTAAGATCGCGGCCTACATTCATATATGTACTTGTGGCATTCTCATCAACCCGTGTTACTAATTCATTCAAGTAGCCCAGCTCTTCCATCGAACCTTGCAACGCTTCCATGCTCACAGGGGTACGTTCCCGTTGCATGATGGTAAGAGGTAAATCTTTTGCTTTGGCATACGTAGAAATGCCTTCCCACAGTTCCGGATGTAAGGAAGACATTTCTGACATCGTACTTAATTCTTCATATGCTTCTAGACGTAATAAAGCGCGCGCCGCTGATATTGTAATTGCTGGCTCTGCAGCCGTTCCTACAGATTTTTGATATACCTCTAATATGAAAGCCGCGTCATGTTCTGCTGTACCCATGAGACCTAGCGAGGAAATATCAGCTGCTGCACCAGCCAGTTCAGCTACTTCTCCTGAAGCGGGTTCTAAAACCTCTGGAAATTGCCCAAAATCTATTCCTTCAAGTTGTGTTCGATAAATTTCAACAGCCTGACTCACTTCCGTAGCACTAGCCCGTTTGGTAACTACTAAACGTGGAAATGTGGTACGAAGTTCTTTTGCCCGTTGCGCGGGCTCAGTAATCTCTAAAATTTTAGTTGCGTGCTGGCCTTGATTATTGGCTGCCTGATACGTTCTTGTAGCACTTTGTTCAATTCGTTCTGCTCGATTTCTTGAAATACTATTATTATCAACACCACCCCGGCGCCCTGATCCCCTGGCATTGCTGCTTCCACGATTTGTACTCCTGTCGATATTGCTGGTCCCTTGATTTGCGCCCCGGCCGCCCTTGTTGTTTCCACGGCTTGCGGCACTACCTCCGGCACCGCCGTTTCCATGAGTTGCATTTCCGCTACGTCCGGAGCCTTCTGTAACTCTACTTCCGCTACGTCCGGCGTTACCAGCAGGTTTAGCAGAATTCTTAGCTGCTTCAGCAGTTCCTTTAGTAGCGCGTTCAACGCCTCTCGCGGCTTCGCTACCTACTCTAGCAACTCTCCCGCCGGCTCTTGCAACCCCACCTCCTCTTATTTGAGCTAACGACGGGGTTATACTCATAAAAATAATAGTAAAACTCAACAAACAAGATAAGAATTTTTTCATGCACACTCTCCTCGTGATATGGCACGACAGATACAACGTCCCTTACTCTATTTTAGTGTACAAAGCGACGCATAACAAGGGTCTTTAGACCTAAGTTAAAATAGGACTTTTGGTCCCTCCCAAATAATCGGCAGCAAAACCCATCTTATGCAGAACATTGGCGTTTTACAAACTGTTGCCAATTTTGATATTTTTCTTGAGCTAATTTGGAAGAAATCTGAGGAACAACTGTCTTCTCCGGTGAAATATTCCATGAAGCTAAATTCCACGTCAAATAATCCGCAGCCAAACGTACAGAACCAAATATACTACTTTCTGTCTCGGGCCAACGTTGTAAAGAAACACTGACTATATCCGCCTGCTTCTGCAATAAATAAATACTCTTACTGAGCCCGCCTGCCACCAACATAGAGTCTACAGGAAAATGGTTTGTACGCAAATAGTAAATAATATCTGCCACGCGCGCAGCAATAGCTTCCAGTGTACCTGCTATCCAATCCGCAGGTTGTGTATTTGAGTTCACGTTCTCGACAGCGACATGAACTTGATAATTCCAATAAGGCGCTCCTAAACCTCCCAACGCCGGCAATAATACAACAGGATTCTTCGCCAAAGAGGCCCTTTCATCCAATTGATCGTACTTCACTTCGATTCCTTTGCTTTTAAGCCATTCCAATGCACTCCCTGCTGAAAAAATAGGGCCTTCCAACAAAAATTGTCGATCCATCGATGCGTTTGCCGCAACTGAAGACAACATCCCCGGCAATACCGCCAGCTTATTCCCCGTATGATGCAACACAAAAGCTCCTGTTCCGTAGTTAACAACTGTTTGACCTGCTGACAAGGCATAATAAACTGCAGCGGCTTGTTGATCTGCCACACAAACACAAATAGGAATGCGAGCTCCTTTGTATTCATACACGCCATAATTTGCTACTGTCGGTTGAATTGCAGGCAAGCAAGAAAGAGGTACCCCAAAGGCTTTACATAAGGTTTCACTCCACTCTCCCATTTGTATATTCCACAGCAAGGTACGTTGGGCTAGGGTAGGATCCGTGGCAAATATGCGGCCCTTCGTCAAATGCCAAATCAGATAAGATGCCACGGGGGCCGCCAGCAAAGTGCCTGCTTGAGCGGCTTGCTTAGCACTATTACAAGTTTTTAAACACCAAGCAATCTTAGGAGCTGAAAAATATGGAGTTTTAAATAATCCCGTTTGAGCATGTACTTCTTCTTGAGAAAGAGGAGCAGCCTGCGATTCTGCCAACGAACGGCCATCTTCCCAAGTAAGAACAGGTGCTAAAGGACGCCCTGTATTTTTGTCCCATAATACAACCGTAGAACGCTGGGAACAAACCGCCAAAGCAGCTACCTTTTCTGGCCCGACTTCATCCAACAAAGATTGTAACACTTCCAATTGGGCTTGCAACAGCTGCTCGGCATCATAAAAAGATAATTCTTTTTGAGGACGATGGGGGGAAAAAACTTTGCTGCGCTGGGCGTGCACTTTACCCATATTATTGACAGCGAATGCACGACAACTCGAAGTCCCTTGATCAACAGCTATAATATATTTATCATTCATGTGAAACCTCAAGCTGAGGATTATACCAACGATTTTCCTTCAACAACGTGTAAGCTGTTTTGTTCAAAGCCAATAATGTTTCTTCAGCTTGTTCTGCAACAAAACCGTCACTGTAAGGTTCCACCGTTAATAATTTGTTTCCCGTATGTCGTATTGCGCCAGTGTCAGTAATTAAACCGATATTGCTCCCTTCAGACACCATTGCCAAATGCGGAGCAGAGACATCAAACATATCTCTGCCAAACGCAGTATACGCAGGACGCAGGCCTGCCATATTATACAGAGTGGGAACAATATCCAGTTGAGAAACTACATAATCGATCTGTTGAGCTTGATAGTGTTTAGGGGAATAAATTACCATCGGAATGTGGAAATTACGCTGGAGCGTACCATCCCCGCCGGGACCAGAAGTGTGGTCTGATACAAATACAAAAATGGTATCATCAAACCATCCGTCTTTTTTCGCACGAGAAAGCAACTCTCCAATTGACCAATCGGCATAGGCCAATGCATTCAAAAATCCGTGCTCCCAACTATCATTTGGATAAATATCAAATTGCGAGAGCGTAGACACAAACGGCTCATGCGTAATCCCCGTAAATACCATTCCCATAAAAGGTTGACCCTTATGTTTGGCAATTTGATCAGCAGCAAATTGCAAGGCATCGTAATCATAGCCAAAAGGGGCTTTTTCTTTATAGGAAAAGCGTTCCGGAATATCTTCCCAACCATAGCTATCTTGCATACCTAAGTAAGAAGCCAACGCACATAGACGGTATGAATCCCGATGAGAAGTTTGCGCAAAGAAGGTGTAATATCCGGCTTGCGCAAAGTGCTTAGGTAAAGGAGACAAGGCTGCCATTTCTAGGCCATAACCGAACATAGGCAATCCGGGTATTAAGGGGACGCTTCCTAGCACTGCTGCGAATCCAAATACGCTGCGCTGGCCGGCAGCATACGCATTAGAAAAGAAAATCCCATCTTGGACAATTTTATCGAAAACAGGAGTTACTTTAAATCCATTCTTACCGATAGCGTCTATATAACGCCCGTTCCATCCTTCCAATAACACGATAAAAACGTTGGGTTGTTTTGCAAAAGAGTTTTTGGCAGCGAATACACGTTGACGCATCAGCGGATAATTTTCATCCAATATTTTTTCTGTGGGAGCAATTAAAATATTTTGTGTTATTTTAACAGCTTTATCTAATGGGAAATTATTTGTAAATTCCTGAGTACCTTTACGCCCTACTTGATAAGCAGTGAAGGCTCCGTTTAATGTAAGCGCCGCACCCGCAGAAGTTTGTGCATAATTATACACATCCGCCACACCTAATGATTTTCCTCGCCCTAAATGTCCCCGAATTCCTAACACAAGCAGTAGCGCAATTGTTAACAAAATGCCTACCGTTTCTCGTGTAGTACGCTTTCCATTTCCCTGGCATGCAATATATTTACACAGCACCCGCAACACTACTATAAAAATACCCAGCAAAATGAGAAGTCCCCACCATAGCTGTGTCAATGCGTATGAAATCACATAACCCACGTCGTTAGAAACCTGAATAATCTCTTCGGCAATATGGCGGCTCACATTCGGAAAGTATACATAGTCCGCCACTAAAAAACCTGTTAGAAAAATAAATTCCAGGAGTAATATCCCCGTACAAATTTGTGCCCAACGAGGAGATTTTATCGGTAAATTTAACAACAAAATAACCGGCCCCATCACAAGTGCCGTAATATAAAAATCAAATTGCAACCCATGTACAAATGCCGAGACTATTTCGGCTGACGTAAGCGATGCAAAAAAGGATGAATTACCCAGACATATAGCCAAACGCGCCAATGTGAAAACAAACATCATCCCTAACACAACTAAAAGGGAAATTTGTAAACGCACATCCCGTTTAAGAAAGGAAAACATCAATCAACCTTCTCCATATGTAAAATTTCCTGTGTATGCACCGACGCCAATTTGGTCAAAGCCTCTTTCGCTTCGCTCGGTACGGAGGGATCATCCAACAATGCCGCAATCGTGCTTTGCGTAGGAACTAATGTTTTAGAAAGCAAATTATATTTACGCAAAAGAGCCAATACGCCTTCTTTGTCCTCAAAAGCAGTAGCCTTTTGGGTTTGCAATTCTGCCTTGTACTGAGAGCCGAAATGACACATAAATTGCTGTTGTTTCATTGTTTCCATAATTTCTTTTTTTAATTTTTCGGTTTCTTCAACAAGCGCCCCATATTTGTCGATTTTTTCACTCAAAACCTCTTGAACTGATTTAGCCAAAGGTTGGGATTTTGACGATGTTTCAAAAGACCCCATCGAAGCTGGGGTTTGTCCGTTTAACAAAGGCAGTGCAGCCGCACCGGAAGGGCCCATATATTCTTTACCGGTAAAAACAGGACAGATATTGCGGTAGTCACACCAACGGCATTGATTTTCTCCCGGTGTAGGAGAAAATTTCCCTGCCCGAATTTGATCTGCCACTCCCAATACTTTTTGCCAAAATTCCAGTATTTCTTTATCTGGCGCGCGCTCAAAAGTCATTTCAGTTAAAGAAGGCAAGTGATAAAAAGAAAGCTGCCCTACTTTTACCTTTTTAATAGATGGATCTTTCTGTTGCACCAGTGCTTTGATGGTGGGGGAAGTTTCGACTACTTTTTGATACATGTACAGTTGGTCCGGCTCACGTTGGACAGTTTTTCCGGTCTTATAGTCTAAAATTTTTACTAGTCCATCCCCCAAATAATCCAGTCGATCCAAAATGCTAATCAAACTAAGACCATCAATTTCTAAGGTACTGCGCATTTCTACAGACAGGGGATGTGCGAACGTGGTAGCATTTTTGGCATAGTAAGCTTCGATTTCACGTCTTCCTTCCGCATAGCCGGCTAACTCTTTGTCTACACTTGCATAACCTTTTTGCTCCCACGTGGTTTTGTTCCACTCGTTATCAAAATAAATCAACGCTTCGGCAAGGGTGGGGAAAAATTGCCGAGAAGGATCATAGATAAACTCCATTACTGCGTGTAACACTGAACCAAATGCAAAATAATATTTCGGCAGTTCCGGGATCATATGAACATAACGGAACTTATATTTTTGCGGGCATTCTTTATACATGCCCATTTTGGAGTATGAAAATGATAAATTTTTTGCCATGAGCTATACTCTCAAAGTGCAGAGATAAATATATTGTAGCATTTAACAAAAACAGGGGAGAAATATTTACAAAAAATCATACCCCCATACAGAATCGAACTGTAATCCCCTGCTTAGAAGGCAGGTGCTCTATCCATTGAGCTATGGGGGCAACAATATTATTTTACTAAACTTGACGGAATTTTTGCAAAAACGTCCACTATTCTAAATTTTGTATAATTTAAGAAAATATTATACTAGGAGGGGTTTATGCCCAAAGTTTGTTCTGAACTTCAAACTGAACGCGCTAAGTTTCAGCCTGTTCTGCCGTCTATTTTAAAGAAAGGCCCTGCCTTTGTAAAACCAAAATTTGGCAAGGCCACTAAATCGGTAGCTGACCAAGCCACTGTCAAAAAAATCTTCCCCAATACCTATGGATTACCGGCTGTTTCCTTCGTAAAAGGCAATAATGCTGCTGCATGCAAAAAAGCGGTGCGCGTAGGCGTAGTACTTTCTGGTGGTCAAGCCCCCGGCGGCCATAATGTTATTGGAGGTTTACTGGATGGTCTTAAAAAAGCCAACTCCAAAAACAAACTTTTTGGATTTTTGGGTGGTCCCAGCGGCATTGTAGACAACAAGTTTGTAGAAATCACACCTACATTAATGAAAGACTATCGCAACACGGGCGGATTTGATCTAATCCAGTCCGGCCGCACCAAAATTGAGACCGACGAACAATTAGCCGCGGCAAAAAACAATTTACTTAAAAACAAAATGGACGCCCTTGTAGTAGTGGGGGGAGATGATTCCAACACAAACGCATGCGTGATTGCCGAATATTTAAAGCAAAAAGGAGTGAATATTTGTGTAATCGGCGTACCAAAAACTATTGACGGCGACCTAAAAAATGAGCACATCGAAACTTCCTTTGGGTTTGATACAGCCACAAAAATTTACGCAGAACTTGTCGGAAATATTGAACGCGATATGAACTCTGCCCGCAAGTATTGGCACTTTGTACGCTTGATGGGACGCAGTGCCTCGCACATTACCTTAGAAGTAGCACTCAAAACACATCCCAATGCTGTGCTGATTGGTGAAGAAGTGCTTGCCAAGAAAATGACGCTAGGCCAAGTCGTCAACAACTTGGTCGATCTCATTGTAACACGCGCCAAAGCGGGTAAAAATTACGGGATTGTTCTAGTTCCGGAAGGGCTCATTGAATTCATCCCCGAAATGAAAGAACTCATCAGTGCGTTAAATGATGCTTTGGCCGACTACGAAACAGCCTTGGCAAAACTAAATACACTGAGTGAAAAGAAAGAATTTATCTTGGGCAAACTCCCTAAAAAACTGGCCGATTTAATGAAATCTTTGCCGGCCGGGATCGCCAGCCAACTTATGTTGGACCGAGATCCGCATGGCAACGTGCAGGTCTCTTTGATTGAAACAGAAAAGTTGCTGGTAGAAATGATTAAAACTAAACTAGCCGAACTAAAAAAAGCGGGCAAGTATACCGGTAAATTTGCAACCATTACCCACTTTTTCGGATATGAGGGCCGCTGTGGAGTCCCTTCTACGTTCGACGCAAATTACACCTATGCACTTGGTTATAATGCCGCCGTATTGGCACTTAACAAGTGCACGGGCTACTTGTCTTCTGTTCGAAAACTCACCCGCAAAGCTCAAGATTGGGAATGTGGGGGGGTCCCGTTAACGATGATGATGAATATTGAACGTCGCAAAGGTAAAGAAAAGCCCGTTATCAAAAAAGCCTTGGTAGAACTTAAAGGCAAGCCTTTTGCCTATCTGTCTAAGGTACGCGCAGTATGGGCCATGGAAGATCAGTTTATCTTCCCAGGGCCTATTCAATTCTTTGGCCCTGCGCTTGTGACGGATATCACAACAGTGACCTTGCAATTGGAAGCCGGTAAAAAAATAAAATAATAATCACCATAAGAGAACTCCCCGGGCGAACATCCGGGGAGTTTTTTCGTTATTTTTTGATCAACCTATCTTTACTGATAATACGGATTTAACCTCTCCTCCATTCAGCTGAAGTTTCAAAAATATGCTGTTCACAAGCATTTAATATGTAGAAAAGACCTATACAAAACTTTCCCAAAGGACCTATATCCTTTTTTATTGGTTCTTGGTACAATATATTGTAAGGTAGTATGAACCATTCAAAAATATCTTTTTATTCTATGAATCACAAGTGGCTACAAGTAATTGCCATTGGATTAGTTATATTGTTCGGGGAAACCGATCTCTGTGCCCAAAGAATTCCAGCCTGGACACGCAGATTAACTCCCGCATCTTGGAAAGCGTTAGTTCCCAAAATTCATTTTAAGAATAACGTAAAAGCCCAATTCATCAGGTTTCCGCGTAAAACCGGCACTAAGAAATTGGTAAAACAGACTGATAAAAAATTCATCTATCATCACGTAAATTATTCAGATGTATTTGCCAGGGCAGAAAAGGAGTTGCTTTTAAAAAACAGTTCCCCACATACTACCCTTGGTAAAATAACTTATCTACATAACAAACACTCTGCATTCTACAATACAATCGTTGATCAAGATGCCTCTGCCGTAAGCGAAGTGGCTTTTTCAAAACATCAAAGCACTTTGGAATATGTACTCACCGGGTTGGAAACCTATTACCTTCCGCATACTCAAAAGAAGTTTGTATCCGTCGTATTTTCTAGCGATGAAATATCCCGTTTACAAATTCAAGCGCAACCCCAAGCTTATCTACTTACCGTACGAGAATTAAGATTTTTTTCGCAACTCCCCACGTTAGCGCAACAAAAAGAGTGGGTGGGCAGCATGGTCAGCTATCTTCAAAGAAACATCACAGAAACTTTAATCAAAGATACTTTTTCCCTCAAACCGGCAGAATTCGAAAATTATTACGTACAAAACATGCGTTTGGCATATTTTCAATCGTTGGCTGGAGTACTGGAACGCGCTACTAAAAAACGCCCTTCCGCTATTATCCGTTACAGACGTCCATTACCTTTTGCTGGCGAAACCACCCTGCTGACGGATGCTCAGCGTGCAGGTTACCTGCAATTTATGGCAGATACTACCCACAACCCCGCTTTCGCCAAATATATTCAGCAATTCAACATCGATTATGGTCCTTACGCAGCAGCCGAAGCGTTGGAAGCGCCCTATGAAACAGCTTTAGAATATAGCATGTATGCACCCGAATTACTTGGAATCGAACGCGGGGAATATCTAAGACAACTAAGTTCCACAACTTGCTTGTCAGAATTGACCCCTAAAATTATAGAACTAGATGCACAGTTAGAAGCTTTGAGGCAAGAACCCTCTTCAACACCCGAATTTTATGCTTTCTATTATCGTATATATGCCCAGCGACAAATCTATAACACGCTAGTTGCACGCGCCCGTGCCATGATAGAATTTGAAAATTTTCGCCGATGAATACGCTTCGTTTACATAAAAAGAACGTAGGTGCTTTCTATACTCCTGAATCGTTAGCTCGTCTATTGGCTCAGGAAGTGCTTCATTCTCTTCCCCAACATACAAAGTGGAAAAATTTACGTATCCTAGATCCCGCCGCCGGAGAGGGGGGATTATTACTCCCCTTTGCATGCGAATTGGCCGTCAAACGGCAAGCGCAAGAAACTCATAAAACAAAAGACGAGATTTTACAGGATATTTTCACTCATCAACTTTATGCAGTGGATATTTCCGAAAAAGCACTTGCAAAACTCCCGTTACCGGCTAACCATTGTTATGCGGGGAACTCCCTAGATAACTATCAATCCAAATCTATATTAGAACATACTTTTAAAACTAAATTTGATATCGTTTTGGCCAATCCGCCCTATATCGGACAAAAGGGGCACGCCCATATTTTTAATCAGTTGCGCCAAAATCCTTTATGGAAAGAGTATGTAACCCCCAAAAATGATTTAGCCTATTACTTTTTTTATTTAGCCCTACATTTGCTAAAGCCAGGTGGGCTGGCAGGTTTTATTACGCCGCCCTATTTTTCTACGGCAGAAGGGGGAAAACGCTTGCGGCAAACACTGCGCGACAAAGCCACCTTTTTGCGCCTTATTAATTTTGAAGAAAAACATCTTTTTACGGAGGCGGATCCGCACACACTGGTAAGCGTATTTCAGAAAGGCACGTCTACTTCCCCATGTTACGTGGGTGCAGAAAGTCCGTCACCTATAGCGCAAGCTAATTTATTTTACGGACAAGATTCTTTTTTGCAAACCCATGCCATAAACGACATGCAAGCATTTCTTACCCGTATGGCAAAAGCTCCTTTTACCCTGGGTGAAACGGCCCACGTTTCCAACGGGCTTATGACCGGATGCGACCATGCGTTTGTACTAACAGAAGCCCAAAGAAAGACCCTGCCTCTCACCCAAAAAGAGTTAACAAAATTGCGCCCGTTTTTCAAAAATTCGGATATCCACGCCTACGCTCCCAACACAAAACCACGTCTTTGGTTAATTGATTTCTTTTATCCCAATGACCGCAATATGAACGTAAAAGAGTATCCGCATTTATTGGCACATTTAACAAAGTTTAAGACGAAACTTTTAGCGCGCAAACAAAATAATAACGGGATTGATAAGCAACTGGCACAGGGACATTTTTGGTTTGGATCGGTGCGGCGCAAGATGAATTTTGAGGGGGAAAAAATTGTCATTCCGCACCGCGCGCATACGGTATCGGCCGCGTATTCCAACACGCCGTGGTATGCCAGCAGCGACGTATATTTTATCTCCAACCCAAAACCGCCCTATACGCTTTGGAGCATTTTAGGGTTATTGAATTCTACCCCGTATTTAACGTGGCTACAAACCAACGGCAAGCGCAAGGGGGAACTATTGGAACTTTACAGTGCCCCGCTTAAGCAACTGCCTATCCCTAAATTAACTTCGCAGAAACAAGCGAACTTAGAAGAACTGACACGCCAAATTTTTGAGCAAACACGCGCTAAAAATTCGGCAAATATCACAAAACTACAAAAACGGTTGGACAAACTTGTGGAATCTTGCTTTTAACAAAACGTCCATTTCTCATTAATACAAATAAGTTAAAGCAATATAATACTTCCATTTACTTTTTCCCATAACATTTTTACACAAAATGCCCTGATCACACCCGGACCCACAGGCCCGCTTATGGTAAAATTCCGAGCAAAATGTATGCTTTTCTGCTCCCGGATATTCTGGGTATCGAAAGAAATGTATCCACCCACGGCACTTATATTCCCCGGTAGTAAAATAGGCCGCCGCATAATTGTACTTATTCAAGTAAACATCTGCTAGCGAAATTTCAAAGCCATCCCCTTTTAGAGCCGCTTTGTGATTATTTAAATTACTTCCACAACTTGGGGTAGCCAGTTTCTCGAGCGAAAATTTAAGATCTAAATCATCAAACGAGGTAGGATATTTACGATATTGCAAATAATAGGCATTGGCAGCCGTAACCACTTCCGCGAGCATCATTTGCATTTTAGCCATACGCGATTTAGTAACCGCCTTTTGGTATTGCGGCAAAGCAATCGCTGCCAAGATCCCCATAATTAATACTACTACTAACAGTTCAATTAACGTAAAGCCCGCAGGGCCTATACAACCTTTACAACAACTTCTTTTCATGGCAGGTATCCCCCTATTTATACAAAAATACTTTCGCGTATAGCCCATTATAAGAAAAAAAAAAACAATTCAAGCGCCATTTTTTTACGACGGAAAACAGCCCCACTCTTAAAATGATAAAATAGAATTATATGACCTTACGCCCGCCGCGCATAAGCCGCAAATGGATGATTTTTACCGTTACCGCAAACGGTACGTTTATGTCCACCTTGTCGGCAGGAATCGTAAACATTGCGCTGCCTACGATGTCCACCGAATTTAACGTATCGTTAGAAAGCATTCAACTAGTCGTCAGTTTTTATTTGCTGGTGCTTACCTGTCTGTTGCCCGTCTTTGGAAAATTGAGTGATATGTACAGCCGCAAATGGATGTATTTGGGCGGGTTTATCACGTTTGGCGTAGGCGCCTTATTGGGCGCGCTTTCCAATTCTTTACCCATGATGTTGTTTGCACGGGCCGTGCAAGGCATTGGCTCATCGGCTATGATGGCAACTTCGCAAGCCTTAATTGCCCAAATTTTTCATGGCCCTTCCCGCGGCAAAGCGTTTGGTGCTATCGGTGCAGTAGTGGCGGGGGGATCGTTGGCCGGCCCCGCAATCGGTGGGGCGCTCATTCAAGCGTGGGGGTGGAAATCGGTCTTTTGGATTTGCATTCCCATTGCCGTTATCGGTGTGTGGCGTGGAATTTATTTAATTCCTCGTTTTAACGCACGCAAACGTGTGAAGATGGACTGGCCCGGTGCTGCGCTTTACACAGCCACAAGTTTTATCTTTTTGTATGCGCTTAATACCGCCGCAGAAAAGGGGTGGGGAAACCCGCTAATTTTAAGTGCATTTGCGATTTCTTTGTTTTTATTTTTGATATTTTTACGCCAGGAAAATTCCGCGAAATATCCTTTTTTGGAATTATCTATTTTTAATAATAAAATTATTTCCTACGGTTGCATTGTAGCCATGCTGGGATATACTGCGCTGTTTACAAACTCAGTATTGCTGCCGTTTTATTTAACAGATATTATGCATTTAGACCCCATTAAAATTGGCTTGCTAATTATGCCTTTCCCGGTGACATTGGCTATTGCCTCGGCCATATCGGGTACGTTAAATGCAAAATGGCCCGCGCGCGTTTTAACCACGGCCGGATTTGGACTACTGATAATTGCGACTTTAATGTTTGCATTTATTGGAGATTCACCCAGCATTTCTTACATCGTATTGGCACAGCTGATCATGGGAGCGGGAAGCGGCACTTTTCAGGTTCCCAACAACAACACGGTAGTCAGCGCCGCCCCTAAAGGAAAATTGGGCGTGGTAGCCAGTATTAATGCTCTATGCCGCAATGTAGGTATGATTTTTGGGATCGCCTCGTCCGTTGCAATTTTTGCAGAAGTACAAGCCTGGTGTGTCTCGCACGGGCAGAATGCACCGCAAGCATTTATCCATGGATATCAAGCGGCTATGTTGTTTGGAACAGCATGCGCCATAGCTGGCGGCATACTATCCGCCGAAAGATAACTTTTACCCAAAAAATACCCCGAGTCTTTGGCTCGGGGCATTTTTTATAACCGAAATAAACTTAATAGTTTTCCGGATGGATCATAAAATACGCTTGCGGATGTGCACACACTGGGCACACTTCGGGCGCTTTTTCACCAACGCAAACATGCCCGCAGTTAGCACATTCCCACATTACGATACCAGCTTTTTTGAACACTTCGTTAGTTTCCACATTATGCAAAAGTTTGCGATAGCGTTCTTCATGCATTTTTTCAATTTTTCCCACAGCCTCGAACAAGTAGGCCAACTTATCAAAACCCTCTTCTTTAGCAGTCTTGGCGAAGCCGGCATACATATCCGTCCATTCATAATTCTCGCCATTAGCTGCATCTAATAAATTTTCCGCAGTAGAAGGAATTCCTTCGTTGTGCAAATATTTAAACCACAATTTGGCATGTTCTTTTTCGTTGTTAGCCGTTTCCTCAAAGATCTTAGCAATCTGCACAAACCCTTCTTTTTTAGCCTTAGAAGCGTAGTACGTGTATTTGTTGCGCGCTTGAGATTCACCCGCAAACGCGGTCATTAAGTTTTGTTCTGTTTTTGAGCCTTTAAGTTCCATATATATCTCCTATAAAAAATCATCCCGCTATGAACGGGTACAGTTTTTGCAAATTCCCTTGAATTGAACGTTGACCTGCCTAATTTCGCCCGCGTTCTGTGCGGAAGACGGCCAAGCAATCTGCTCGTGTTCTTGCGGAAAAACATCATACACTTCGCCGCATTTAGTACATACAAAGTGACAGTGGGGACGCAAATCCCCGTCAAAACGTGCTTTAGAAGATAAACCTACCTGATGTAAAAGCCCCATTTCTTCTAATGAAGAGAGCGTGCGGTATACTGTGTCCAAGGACACATTCGGTAAACTCTCCCGCACTTGCAAGAAAACAGTTTCCGCACTGGGATGGGAATTTGATTGCGCCACCGCACGAAAAATTTCTTGCCGCTGACGCGTAATGCGAAGCCCCAATTCTTTACATCGGGTTTCGAAATAATCTAGGCGCATTTGCACATCAGCAGGTTCAGTCAACGTAAGCATCATAATTAGTAATAATTCCTAATAAGATTATAATTAGTATAGCATATTTTTAAAATTATCAAGCACTATTTTTGCTATCCTTTTATATATGTTAACGTATCATACAGTTATTATCGGGGCAGGAGCCAGCGGATTATTTTGTGCCGGTTCGTTTCGAACGTCAAAATTGATTCTCGATCATAATAAGCTGCCTGGTGTCAAACTAGGCATAAGCGGCGGGGGAAAATGTAACTTTTCCAACCATTTTATTTCCGCGGCTGACTATGTAAGTTTACACAAGCATTTTTGTAAAAATGCACTGGCTGCTTTTAAACCCACCAATTTTATTCATCTATTGGATGAAAATAATATTGCATATGAAGAACGGGATGATGGGAAACTATTTGCTAAAAACGCACAGGACATTGTGCGTTTCTTGGTAAAACGCGCTCAAAAGACTAATAGTGATTTTTCTTTAACAACTCAAGTCTTGGATGTAAAGAAAACGGATAGCGGATTTTTGATATATACTTCTAACGGCACGCTACAGGCGCAACATGTTGTTCTAGCCACAGGGGGGCTTTCTTACCCGGCCTTGGGAGCCAGTCCTTTTGGTTTACAGATAGCCCAAAAATTCGGGCTTCGTATCATTGAGCAACGGCCGGCATTATGCGGGCTTACATTTCCAAAAGAATTACGAAATTTTTGCCAAACACTGGCCGGAAACAGTACCGCGGCCACAGTACAAATTGGAAAGCACTCCTTCACTGATCAATTACTCTTTACACATGAAGGTATCAGCGGACCTGCCGTATTGTCTGCCTCTCTTTATTGGCAGGAGGGAAACACTGTGCGTGTTAATTTCTTACCAACCATAAACGTAGAGAAAACATTAATTCAATACAAACAAAAAAATCAAAAGGTATCTTCTGTTATAAATCTCCCAGGGCGGATGGGACAAGTCCTTTTAGGCCCTTTAGATCAACCTTTGGCCAACATGACGAAACCAACTTTCCAAGCAATTATTAAGCAATTATCATCTTTCGAGTTTATTCCCGCAGGAACAGCCGGTTATACGAAAGCAGAAGTAACAGCAGGGGGAATAGATACACAAGAAATAAACCCTAATACTTTCGAAGTAAAAAAGGTTCCGGGGTTATATATCATCGGGGAACTACTGGATGTGACGGGTAGACTGGGAGGATTTAATCTCCATTGGGCTTGGGCAAGTGCATGCGCTGCGGCAAAAGACTTGGCAAAAAAATTTTAACGCAGGGCATATGCTTTTGATATAATAAGAGAAATGCCGTGTATTAGTGAGGAAAAATCATGGATATTGTAACCAAAAAACAAAATTTGTTACGTTTGTGGCTTGAAAGTTTTGTTGTCGTTAATAAAAGTATGGGCAAATTACTTAAAGCCTTGTTAGGGCTTATAGTGCTAATGGCCTTAGTGGGCGCTGTATGTGCATTTACAGTAGGCCTATATTCGCCAATAACTTCAATAATAGTTCATCTATTTTCTCTCTTTTGTGGAACTGTAATTATCCAAGTTATAGCCGCACACATATTGCAAACCCAGCAACCACTCATGGCCACCTTTTCCGGCGCAGTATGGCCTTCTATTTTGCAAATAGTTGCCGGAATTATTGTCGCCATCTGTTTTGTACCTGTTGCAATTATTGGATTCTTTGCCATGAAAATTTCTCCTCTGTTGGGAGGTCTTTTTTTCCTGCTTTTCTGGGTGCTATTGGCAATACGGTTTCTATATAGTTTTTTGGCTATTGCTATAGATAACAAAGGTCCCATCGAAGGACTTATATATAGCTGGAAGCTTACCAGTGGTACAAATTATTTAGATGCTTTGTTAGTTGTTCTCATACTTATACTCTCGCAGTTTTTGCTAGCACTCGTGTTCAGTATCATTGCGTTTGTGTTACGTTCGTTGATTCCGCTGTATTTTGTCAACAGTTTTGATTTGACGCATCTTTCTCCTGTGTGGTGGATGCTCGGCTTTGTGTTGCTCGTCGTATTTTTGTTCTACTGCCTTTCCATAACGACATTCCTCGTTTTGGTATTTTTAAACAGAAAATTCCAGCTAGACCCAAACAAAGTGACAAAAGAACAAGATGATATGATCTTTATTTCTTTGCCGGAATTGGAAACTCCTAGCCAACAAAATCATCAACCAACTCCCCAACCGCAGCGCCCTACGGAAGGGTTACAGTCTATTTCTCAAGCGCAAGCTCCTCAAACCGCAGCGCCTTCAAATAAAACAACCGAACGGCCTGTGGGGGGGATGGAAACACTAGAGCTTACCAAAACCTCGGTTAATACTAGTGAAGAAGACGCGAATGAAATCACTCAACATCTACACCAAGTCTACACACCCCGTTCCAAAGATGTTGTTCAGCATACAGAAGAAGATCGCATGCCTACGATTCTCTTTGATGACGACCTAGCTCAACAATTAGAACAGCAATTTTTGGAGGAACGTCAGCAACCAGCCAAAGAAGATGATTCTTCATCGGGAGATGACTCCATTCATTTATCTAAATAACACGCACTTTAAAATTGCGGGGAACCTCTATGTCACAAAATCCTATTGTGTTACTAAGCGATGTGAAAGCTTTTTTTGCTATGACAAAAGCAATTGTCAAAGGCCAGTACAGGATGCCCTGGAAAACCTTTTTCTGGGTGCTGCTGTGCGCAGTTTATTTTTTATCTCCCATTGACCTGTTGCCAGATATTTTGCCTGTTTTGGGTTTCGCCGACGATGGAGCATTTATCTTATTTGTGTTACTTTTAATTCATCAGGATTTAAATAATTTCCGCCAATTTCAACAGCATCAAGATGATGTCATTGAGGCAGAAGTAGTAGATGAGGAAAAGAAAAAGAATGATTAAAAAATTGATTAAATTCTGCATCCTGGTTTTCTTCATACTTATTGTGTTGGTTGTAGTAGCCTTTTTTACCCTCAAAACGATGTATCCACCGGCCAAGTTAAGGGTAATGGCGCAGAATTATATCTCCCAAAAACTCCAGCGCGAATTCACATTTGATTCCATTTCATTTACGTGGATCGGCTTTACTCTAACGAACGCAGCCTTGTCGGAAGAACATACTTTTCAAGAAGGTACTTTTGTTAAAGCCAATAAACTAACTGCACATGTGGCAGTTAAACCCTTGTTACAAAAACGCATCGAAATCAGTACCATAGAAGCAGAAGGGCTTGAGGTAAATATCATTGCAAAACAAAATGGAACTTTTAATTTTAGTACATTAGCTTCGACAAATGAAAATTCTGCTACCCAGTCTACACAGACAGCTGCTTCTACAGAAGATTCTCCTCTAGTTATTACGGCTCAAAAAATTAAATTAACAGACTGCGATTTAGTATATCTCGACGAGCAAAATGGCATGCGTACAGCCCTGAATGATTTGAATATTGAAATAACTGATTTTGACTTGGACAATCCTTTCGAGACAAAAATTGACCTCATAACAAATATATCTGGGGCCAAAAAACCAGATATACACATTCCGCTTTCTCTCCAATTTACTATGCAATTGGCGGGACTAGATTTACCCAATTCCTACGCTACCATTTCTACAGCTACGGCTCGTTATAAAACGATGCAACTTGACTTACACGGAGAGGTAAAAAATTTCCAAACCCCTTCGGTAAACTTAACAGGGTCATTGGCAGGAATAAACAATACTGTGTTGAGTGATCTAGCCCCGGGATTACCCGCATTTAATCTTCCTCTCATCCATTTAGCGTTGAACGCAGCTGTAAACTTGGACACAAAAAATGCCACTATTTCTCAAGCGAAATTAGTCGTGCAGGATAGTTCCCTTTTGACCAAAGGAACCGTAAATTGGAGCGGATCTTCCATTGCATATAACTTATCTGCAACCTTAACAGCTATTATCAATCAATTGGTTCAAATGGCGGACACTTCCATAAATGATTTTAGTCCAACAGGTACTATCAATGCTACTTTGCGTGCCACCGAAAAGAAAGATTACGCTGATATCAGTGGGAATATAACACTTAAAAACGTAAGTTTGTTATATGAACCGTTTACATTAACTGAATTAAACGGGAATATTACACTAGATTCATTGGAGAACATTTCTTCTCCTGCTTTAACTGGAAAACTAAACAATGAAGCCTTTACGGGAGATTTCTCGTACGCAGCTCTTAAAACCGCCACGGATGTTAAACTGAACTTAAACTTAGATAAATTGATTTTAACAAAGTTTTCATCCTCGGCCACTAATACTACAAACTCATCCGTGCAAACAACTGCGTCCACAACTGCCCAGGAAGAAACTGTAAGCGCGTCTCCCATGAATATTCAGGCCAATGTAAAAGTGGGGGGACTTTCCATTCCCTACCTCCAATCCAATGGACTGACATTAACGGCCAATCTGACCAATATTACGGACAGCATGGCCCACGCAAACGGTACAATAAATTTTTCGTTGCAACCGGGAAAAATTACCAATCTGGATGACTTTATTAACGAAAGTAAAATTGCCAAAATTTTATTGCTGCCCATCGGCATTATTAAAAAAGTAGCAGGGATACTAGAAATAAAGTTATTCCCCACCGATGACGCACAAGGATCCTCTATTTCATTCACAGAAGGAGCCGGGATATATACCTTCACGGACGGCGTAATGAATGTAGATAAAACCATACTTAATTCTTCCGCTACCAACATTTCAGCTAGTGGTACGGCTAATTTTCAAACAGATGCACTTGATATGAAAGCCAAAGCCACTTTGCTTACTCAGGCTGCGCCCATCGCCTTCAAAATTACAGGGACCATAAGCAGTCCTAAAGGAAAGCTGGATGTGGTGAACACTGTAACCTCTGTGGTAGGGGGACTTTTAAACGGCACTGCCGTTAAATCAGCTGCCAACGGAACGACTTCTCTTGCACAGGGAACGGCTTCTGCTGCTACTGATACACTGAAAAATACTGTTTCGACCGCAGCTGATGTCGTCAAGGGTATTGGTAACTTGTTTAAAAAGAAAGACAACGAGAAAGAATAACTTTGATCATTAACGTTATTATGACAAAAGGCCCGTTCATTGGAACGGGCCTTGCATGTATAGGATATTCAGTTATAAGCGAGGCAAGGATTATTTTTGGTAGTAAAGAACGCGGTTGGCGCTGGCGCTGCCACTGCCGGTGAAGTTATACCACGTAGCCGTCCCTTGATTAATATTTCTTGCATCATCCCGAAAGAGAGTTGCCATGTTGCCATGATCATCCTCAAATTTGATACTTTCCGAAGCACCAATTCCACCCGAAGGAACGGTGTCAAATGTAACCTGTTGTATCTGCATTGTACCGGGGACATTGGCTAAGGTTACGGTGTTGGCAATTAACTGAGCTACAGAAACGACCCCGCCAGGATGGATGGTCATCGTATTAACCAACCACCTCGATGTTGCCTCACTGGAAAGTGTAGTGCCATCCTGCATAGTTAGTTGACTAATTAGTATCGGCCCCCCGTTGCCATCCACGACAATTTCTCCATTCGCCCCCTGAACAGCTGCTCCCACATTAAAAACAGCGCCGTTTGGAAATGTGGTTGTTTCGCTATTTAACTTCGTCTCAAGTTGATAGAATGAAGCAACAGGACTAGACAACGTGGATATAAAGCTAAAACTATTGGCTTGTCCCCAAACAGAAGGACAAACAAGTAACAGAAAAAGAGCAACACCCCAACATTTCATAAAACTGCCTCCTTTAAACATACTCACTTAGAGTATATCTAAAAATCCACTTAAAAACAAGGCCTAATTTTCAAAATCATCCACGGCATGCAGACAATATCGTATAATAAATGTATGGGAATTTGTTTATTGTGGCTAACCAATTTGGCTTTCCCGTTTGTGGCTTTGGGAGTGTTTTTTTCTTTTTTATTCTCCGGACGCCGTAGGTTGCTTGCACATTTACAGGCAGAACTGTGCGAACGCTTGGGACTGGAAAAAAAAAGTACCTTGCCACAAAATGCTATTTGGTTACATTGCGCCAGCGTGGGGGAAGTAAATTCCATTAAAGGGCTTATTGCTATACTAAAAGCACTTTATCAAAGGGACATTTTGATTACAACCTCTACCCAATCAGGGAAAGAAGCCGCCCTTAAAAATCCGGACGTGTCTGCTGCTGTTCTTGTACCTCTGGATTTTTACCCTTCTTGCAAACGCTTCATCAAAATTGCAAATCCATATAGGTTATTTGTGGTAGAACGAGAAATTTGGCCTAATTTATTATGGGCTGCGCACCGTAGTAATGTACCCTACGTTCTCGTTAATGGACGTATTAGCGAAAAATCTGCACGCGCGTATCGTTGGATACGGCCCTTATTTAAAACGATCTTTTCGCCGTTAGCTTTTGCCGCTTTGCAGAACAAAGAAGCCGCCAAGCGGTATGAAGACCTGGGCATAGCACCTAACAAAATTTATGTTTGCGGTAACGTCAAATATGACTCTTTGTCGGATACGCCCGGCAAATTACCGCAGGTGCAACAACTATTGACTCAACTGGGTTGGCAAGGAAAACCCATCTTTGTGCTAGGGAGCACACATCCCCTAGAAGAAACCTTACTTCTACGGGCTGCTCCTGATATTTTAAAAACGGGAACTAAAATTATTTTTGCACCCCGGCATCTTGAGCGAAAACCTGAAATTGAGCAAGCCCTGCGACAAAGCGGGCTGCATTATGCGTTTGCTAGCCAAGAAATTTTTGATAAAAATACGGACGTATTATGTGTAGATGTCATGGGATTATTACATTCGTTTTATGCGTGCGCCACCCTGACATTTGTGGGAGGATCAATAGCTCGACGGGGTGCTCACAATTTATTGGAGCCCGCTATTCTAGGAAAAACCGTTCTGTTTGGAAAACATTTTTACAACACTCCCGATACAGCCCAAGCCCTTTTGGAACGTGGAGGAGGAGTGCTAGTAAGTGAAACAAATTTTAAAGAGACTGTAGTACGTTTGTTAAACGACCCAGAGCAATTGGATAACATGAATCAAAAAGCTCGTCAAGTCGCTTTAAGTTTTCAAGGAGCAACAGATAAAATTAGGGGAGTAGTAGAGCAATATGAACACAGAAAAACAACCTAATATTTTAGTGGTACGTTTCTCATCACTAGGAGACATCGTACTTTCGTCACCGGTCTATAAAAACATAAAAGCTGCGTGGCCCAATGCGCGTATCACCTTGTTAGTAAAGCCAGCTTTTTCCCAAGCATTAGCCGGCCATCCGGATATTGACGAAATTTTAGTGGCCAAACCCACCATATGGGGTATTGTGCGCCAGGTACGCGCCGGGCACTTCACCCACTATTTAGATTTACACGCTACCTTTAAAAGTATATTGATAGGATGGCTCAGTCGTATTCCCAATCGTACTCGTTACGATAAAAATACTATTGCACGCCGCATATTTGTGAGCTTCCATAAAAGTTCCCCTGTGTTAGAAAGACATACACTAGACAAATACCTAGAAGCACTGCAAGCTTGGAATATTCCCGTCGTTTACAAAGAACCCAAGCTGGGAGATTGGGCCTATCGCCACACAGAAACCGCTGGACGGAAAATTAATAAAATTGGTATTTTTCAAACCTCTTTTATCGGAGACAGCGTACTGACTACCCCGTTAATCCAAAAAACGAAAAAACTATTCCCAGATACGAAAATTGTGGTCATTACACGTCCGCAAACTGAAGATATCTTCAGACCACTCCCTGAAGTGAGCGAAGTGATCTTAAATGATAAACGCGGCTGGAATAAAATTGCCGGAGTGTGGAAGACAGCGAAAGCAATTAGAAAATCCGGAATTGATATCCTCCTTGTTCCGCATCGCAGTTTTAGAAGTGCGCTCATTGCGTGGCTATCCCGCGTACCTATACGTATTGGCTTTACGTCTAGCGAAGGCTGGTTCTTATACACAAAAACGGTTCCTTTTAACTGGATGATTCATGACGCAGAACGCAATTTATCCTTATTACAGGGAATTGCTAAAGAGAAATTTGCTGCAGAAAAACTTTCTATGGCATTTACTCCATCGGCCGAAGAAAATGTAGATCGCTTACTGAAGGATTTTAATTTAGAAGGCAAGAAACTCGTCGGGATCCATGCCGGCAGTGCTTGGCCGACTAAATGTTGGCCCATGGAATATTTTGTGGAACTGATCTCCAAATTGCAAACCGAATTGGGGGTACAAGTCGTACTTATCGGGGGAGGCAAAAAGGATGCAGATCTGGGTGAAAAAATTTGCCAACTCTCTAAAGGGCATGCGGCCAGCTTATGTGGTAAAACAAGTTTGGCCGATTTGATGGCACTAATGAAACATCTCTCCTTGTTCATTACGAATGATTCCGGGCCTATGCATATCGCAACCGCCTTTGATGTGCCCACGTTGGCTATCTTTGGGCCTACTACGCGCGAACTGGGATTCTTCCCATACGGTGAAGGGCACCGCGTCCTGGAGGTGAAAGACTTGCCTTGCCGCCCATGTGCGCTGCATGGGGGGAAAAAGTGTCCGTTGAAACATTTTAAATGCATGCGCGACATTTTGCCGCAAACAGTATTTGATAATGCTAAAGAAATGTTAAAAATGTAAAGGACTTGTTTTAGACTAAGCCCAATTACTAAATTTAAATCCCTGGCGCTAACCAGGGATTTAAATTTACAAAATTACCTGCAATTAAAAATCCACATCTGGCACTTCATCTAATGCTGCCAACGTTGCGGCAAATAGTTGTCGGATTTCCGTCCATTTACTCAGCGGCAACCAAATCCCTTTCTTAGTGGTTCCTTTATCCTGTTCCCATTGACGGAAGTCCAGCCCTCGTTGTCCACGAAATTCTGCTACCGTTACCTCAACACAAATACCTGGCCGTTTAGCCAATTTAGCCACCGGGCCTAGTTGCAACTGATTGAAGTCGGAGGGTAATTGATTAAGTACCGGAAGCAATGTGTGAATCATTTCTGGGGTGAACGTTACCCCATCGCGTGTAGGACCCGAAAAATTTTCCATCCGTAGATAACGACGAACCGACACATAACGATATCCACGGTATGCATCAATAGAAAAACGAATTTCTTCCTCCGTACTAAGAACCAGGGTCCCTATTTCACGTAATAGCATAAAACTACTTTCTAGCATATTAAAATCTCTCCCATTAAATTTCCCTGTGTTTGCTTGAAAAATATGATATCATACCTATAGTATATTTTAATGTTTGTTTGGCGTAAAATCAAGATACAATAAAGGAAACCATATGGCAGAGGAACAAATTTCGTTGGTAGGGCAAGAGATATCAGGCTGTGAAATTTTGCAAAAAGTAGCTGTTGGTGGAATGGGCGCAATTTATAAAGCGCGCCATAAAGCATTAGATCGTATTGTGTGTGTTAAAATTTTAAGTCCTTCCTTAACTAACGATAAAAAAGCTGTGGAATTATTTTTAACAGAAGCCCGCGCCATTGCAGAACTAGAGCATCCCAATATCGTCCAAGTTTACAACGTGGGAAAAGAAAAAGGATACTATTTTATTGTCATGGCTTTTATTGAAGGGCAAACTCTCTCTCAATTAGTTAAAAGAAACAAACGCTTACCCATAGATGTTACGTTGAATCTATTTGAGGGAATTTTGCTAGGCCTGGACGCTGCACATAGCAAAGGCATTATTCACCGAGATATAAAACCTTCCAATATTTTAATTAATGCCCAATTACAACCTAAAATTGTAGATTTTGGTATTGCTAAAAAAGTAGATAAAGAAAAGGGAACTACTAAAACCACGGAGCTCGCCGGAACAGCCTATTTCATCGCACCGGAACAAGCACTAGGCCGGGATCTGGACACTCGAGCCGATTTATATTCCGTGGGAGCGAGCCTGTATTATGTGCTGACTGGGAAATTCCCTTACAACGGGAAAAACACCATTGATATTATCCAAAAACATATTAACGAACCCGTCCCCAATCCCGCTGATCTTCGCCCCAACTTACCAGCTTGGTTATCGGGAGCGGTCCAGAAGTTAATGAGTAAAAAACCAGAAGATCGTTTTCAGACGGCCAAAGAAACATATGTCTATTTTCAGAAAATGCATGCAGAAGATCAATTGCATGTTAAAAAAGGAGATTCCATTAATTTGGGGGATAATAGTGGCTTAAAATTAGCAAAAGAGGAAAAATTTACAAGCGATCAAATTCCACAAACACGCCAAGCAGAAAAACCATTAAAATCATCGGTTTCTACCAAACCTTCGCTCCTTCCTTCTGTTGAGAAAGCCGTTACCGTACCGAATTCTGCTTCTGCTCAAAAGAAACCTGATGCCCAGCAAAATCCCGGCATGTTGGATGAAAAAAATGCCAAAAAAATAGATACATTCATCCCGGCTCCCAGCTTCGCAAAACGCCAACTGCAAGAAAAAACTCACAAAACAATCCTTTTGCTTACCGGAGTATTATTTAAACTTCCAGTTTTTATCTTGTTTACAGTTTTGGTGGCCTTTGTGTTTCATCGGTTAGGATTAATTTGTTCTGTTCATACCGTTGACACGAATAGCTTGTTATCAAACTTGATTAGTCCTTTTGTAGCAGCACAGTATGCACCTCATCAATTGTTATTTACCCTGTTGGCCGTAATCATGCTAGGACTTATTTTTGCTTCGACCGCCATAAAAGCCTATGCTCGTTCTTGCATGACTTTGTTATTCTTAGCAATTGTGGCCTATATGGCCGGTTTGTTTACCCCCAACAATGCATTTTTGGATACGCATTATATTACACAATTTATTTTTACGCCGGAATATTATTTGTGTTATCTGGCTATTGCGTTGTTGTGGGCCATTTCGTTCTGTCTTACTTATAACCGTACGCTGTTGCAAGGTTGTTTGGCTGGGGCCCTTGTCGCACTTGTCCTCGCGTTATCCTATTTGTCTGCCCACCTCTCAATTAGTCCGGCGGCTGATATTCCTTCGTTCAAAATATTATTCTACACATCCCTACTTAGCGCGGTTATTTCCATTTATTATTTGATTAATCGCAATGAAAAAACATCTATTGTTTTACCTATTGTGTTTTTATTACTTAGTAGTGCAACCATGTGGATATATACCGTTTCTGGCGCAGTGCGGACAATAAATGATACGGCCCAGGCCGTCATTAGTAATATTCACCCCAAGGCTTTGAATAATCTTGCCTCGAATATTGAAACGGAAATTAAATTGGATATTTATTCTAAACGAGATATATTTTCTAAACTAAATAAAAATACCGATATTTCCATGATGGACGATGAAACTGCTAATGCATTTTTCGATACTCAATTACAACGATTTGCTCCCGGCGCATTTACGGAAGAAAACATCCCGCTCTTTGTTCGTCTCTTGAAGAACTACTACAATGGGGGGGAAGATAAAATGAAAACGGAACTGTGGGGCTATGTACTCACGTTTCCCATTGCCAATTTCAACCGAAATGCCCAAAATAATAATGCCTACACATTCATGATGTTATTATTAATGACATTAAGTATTAGTCTGTGCGCAGGCACATTATTGTTAGGTGAGGAATAACCCATGACCCACTTTGACATTGAATTTGCAGCTGTTACTGATATTGGTAAAATTCGTGAAAAAAATGAAGACAATGTGCTTATCTCTTCGGATTTAAGTGTTGGCGTTGTAGCTGACGGAATGGGCGGACATAGTGCCGGTGAAATCGCTAGCAGTATTGCTGTATCCGTGCTTGCGGAAACCATACGGAAAATTAATACGGGAAATCTGCAAATCCCAACCACATTTTTACCAAAATTATCTCCTACTGAACGTAAAATTCTTTTAGCTGCCAATCTAGCCAATGCGGCTATTTATTCCACCGCACAATCGGCAGAAAATTATCGAATGATGGGGACAACCTTGACCGGTGTGTTAATCGAAAATGATTGCGCTACTGCTGTACATGTGGGGGATTCGAGGTTGTACTTATTACGCAACAATAAAATTATTCAAATTACAACCGATCATTCGTTGGCCATGGAGCATATCCGCAGAGGATTATTAACAAAGGCCGAGGCTGACCACTCCAAAATTCAAAATATTTTGACACGCGCCATGGGAATTAAGAAAAATATTGAATTTGATTTATTAAGATTCCCGTTGCACATAGGAGACATTTTGTTACTTTGCTCCGACGGCTTATACAAAGGGCTCAGCGAAGATCAAATAGCTCACTTATTACGCGCAGGGAAAGGGATTCCCCTCGTTAAATTGTGTAAACAGCTAGTTCACAAATCAAACGAAGGGGACGGACAGGATAATATTTCCTGTGTGCTGATCAAAATTTTACCGGAACATAGACTCACCTTTAAACAACGCATTAAGTCTTTATTTAAAAAATAATAAACGCTTAATAGGCTACTTTTTGAAGTTTCAAATAGCGTCACTTTGCGTTAAGTTCTGGGGTCTATACACTTCTCACAAAAACAGATTAATTAGCACTCTTACAAATAGCTTGACAATTTTGTTTTATAATGTTAAACTAGCATTAAGCGCTGGCGAGTGCTAAAATACCGCCACACGTATTTGTTTAATTTTAGGAGGAGTAACTTATGGCAGAAATTAAATTCAAACCACTGGGTGACCGTGTGTTTGTAAAACCCATTGAACGGGAAACAATGAAGGGGGGAATTATCATCCCAGATACCGCCAAAGAAAAACCCATGGAAGGAGAAGTATTAGCCGTGGGCACCGGTAAACTGACCGATAAAGGCGACCGCGCCGCTATGGACGTAAAAAAAGGCGACCGCGTGTTGTACGGCAAGTATTCCGGCACGGAAGTAAAACTGGATGATGAAACTTTCCTCATCTTACATCAAGATGAAATTTTAGGAATTTTAGGGTAATTGTAAGGAGCAAATTTTATGGCAAAACAAATTATTTACGGCGACGAAGCACGCGCCAAAATGAAAGCAGGTATTGAAAAAGTAGCCAACGCAGTAAAAGTAACATTAGGGCCCAAGGGCCGCAGCGTAGTTCTAGAAAAAAAATTCGGTTCTCCGCTTATTATTGATGACGGTGTAACTATCGCCAAAGACATTGAACTGGAAGACAAATTTGAAAATATGGGCGCCCAGCTCATCCGCGAAGTGGCCTCTAAAACTAACGACGTCGCCGGTGACGGTACCACCACAGCCACGGTGCTCGCCAACGCCATGCTGACCGAAGGCATTAAAAACATCACGGCCGGTGCCAACCCGACTTTAGTTAAAAAAGGTATTGAAAAAGCTGTAGAAACCACCAAAGAAGCGCTTGAAAAAATGCACAAACCGGTCAAAACCAAAGAAGAAAAAGCGCAAATTGCTACCATTTCTTCCAACGACCGTGAGATCGGTAATATGATTGCCGAAGCCATTGAAAAAGTCGGTGCCGAAGGCGTCATTACCGTAGAAGAAGGCAAAACCGCTACCACCCAACTAGACATTGTAGAAGGTATGCAATTTGACCGCGGTTATATTTCACCCTACTTTGTAACCGATTCGGAACGCATGGAATGCGTACTGGAAAACCCGTACATCATTATTACCGACAAGAAAATTTCTTCTATGAACGAACTCTTGCCGATCTTGGAAAAAATCGTACAAAGCGGTAAACAATTCTTAATCGTAGCCGAAGACGTGGACGGGGAAGCCCTGGCTACGTTGGTCGTTAACAAATTGCGCGGCACCTTAAAAGGCTGCGCCGTAAAAGCCCCCGGCTTTGGTGACCGCCGCAAAGAGATGCTCGAAGATATTGCGATCTTAACCGGTGGCAACGTCATTAGCGAAGAACGCGGTATGAAGTTGGACAAAGCCGAATTGCCTATGCTCGGTCAATGTGCCCGCGTAGTGATTGACAAAGAGAACACCACCATTGTTTCCGGCAAAGGTGACAAAGCCGCCATTGATGCCCGCACGGCTCAAATCCGCAAACAAATTGAAAATTCCACGAGCGATTATGACCGTGAAAAACTGCAAGAACGCTTGGCTAAATTGGCCGGTGGTGTGGCCGTCATTAGCGTAGGGGCCGCTACCGAAACCGAACTTAAAGCCAAAAAAGCCAAAGTAGAAGACGCCAAAAACGCTACCAAAGCCGGCGTGGAAGAAGGCCTTGTACCTGGCGGCGGGGTGGCGTTAGCACGCTGTCAAAAAGCCTTAGACGGCATCAAAGAAGAAAACGAAGATATCCGCACCGGTATTAACATTGTACGCAAAGCTTTAACGGCCCCTCTGAAACAAATTGCCGTTAACGCCGGATTGGACGGTGCCGTAGTGGTAGATAAAGTGCTCAACATGAAAGGCACGGCCGACGGTTATGATGCCGACCGCGACGAATATTGCGATCTCTTGAAAGCCGGGGTCGTAGATCCAGCCAAAGTGGTACGCACCGCCTTGGAAAATGCAGCTTCTATCACCGGAACCGTGCTGCTGACTGAAACATTAGTAGCCGATGCTCCGGAAAAAGAACACACCCACGCTCCCGCAGGCATGCCCGGCATGGGAGGAATGGGCGGTATGATGTAATATCACCAGCTAAAGTTTATATAGAAACTCCCCGGGCAAAAACTCGGGGAGTTTTTTATCAAATTTTATATAATATCGTAACGTTAATTTGTGGAGGAAACACTCTATGGCACAAAATCCAATGTTTAATGAAAACGCCTTCAAACGCGCCAAAGCCGAACATCAACGCGGCTTTCAAGCGCCCCAGGATGAATTTACACAAGAGCCCATGCATCTAGTACGCGGAGAAGATACCGCGATTACTGCTATGACCTTACAAGGAACCATCAATAAAACATTTTTCTTACTACTCATTTGTGTGGTGGGAGGAATGCTCAGCTGGACCAATCCTCAGGCGTGGTTACCTTATACGTGGATCATCTTATTAGTAGCATTTGGGATAGCTATCTGGACGTCGTTCAAGCCGGCGGTGGCCCGCTTTACCGCGCCCGTCTATGCATTTTTAGAAGGCACTTTCTTAGGGGCGATTTCTGCCATGTACAATGCCCAGTGGAATGGGATCGTATTTAATGCTGTAGCCATCACAATCCTTGTATTTTTCTTTATGCTGGCGATGTATAAATTTCAAATTATTCGTGTAACCAGCGGACTAGCAAAGGGAATCTTTGCGGCCACATTAGCCGTATGTGTGCTATATATCGGCTCGTGGCTTTTGTCCTTATTTGGAGTGAGCACTTCCTATTTAACGTCTTCCTCCCCATTATCTATCGGGATTAGCGTTGTAGTCTGCATTATTGCCGCATTTAACTTCCTGTTAGATTTTGAATTTATCAACCGCATGACCAGCGAGTATGCCACCCCTAAATATATGGAATGGTATGCCGGGTTTAGTTTACTGGTTACACTCATTTGGCTCTATATTGAAATTTTGCGTTTACTCGGCAAAACAAGGAGCCGCTAATTCCTTGCCTCGTTTAGAAGCCCCGTTTACCCACGGGGCTTTTTATTTTGTAAAATATGAATAACGGGGCAACAAATGCTCTGCCTATATCATTAAAAGGAGTTATCACATGAATTTTAACAGCATCAAAAAAATCCAGGATATGGATTTAAAAGATAAGAAAGTTCTCGTGCGCGTAGATTATAACGTACCGCTCAAAGATGGTAAAGTGGATAATAATAAACGCATTGTAGCTACTGAAAAAACAATTAAATATTTGTTGCAAAATAATTGCCGTGTGGTGCTTATTGCTCACCTAGGTCGCCCGAAAGGGAAAGTATGTCCGGAATTTAGCTTGGCTCCTGTAGCAGAAGAAGTAGAAAAACTTTTTGAAGTACCTGTTCACTTTGCTAAAGACTGCACCGGTGCTGAAGCCGACAAAGTTGTAGCTGAAACCAAAAATGGGGAAATTGCTTTACTAGAAAACTTGCGCTTTCACCCTGAAGAAGAAAAAAATGATCCGGAATTTGCTAAACAATTAGCTAAACACGGCGAAATTTTTGTGCAAGAAGCGTTTGGTACCGTACACCGCGCCCATGCTTCTACTAGTGCGATTGCCGACTACTTGCCTGGTTGCGCCGGTTTCTTAGTACAAAAAGAAGTGGAGTTTTTAGGTAAAGCGCTTGAAAACCCGGCCCGCCCATTTGCAGCTGTCATTGGCGGTGCAAAAGTGTCCGATAAAATCTTGCTCTTAAATAATCTGTTGGATAAAGTAAATGTGCTCATTATTGGCGGCGGCATGGCCTATACGTTCCTCAAAGCCAAAGGCATGGAAATTGGCAAATCTCTCGTGGATGACACCAAGATTGATGAAGCCAAACAAGTTATGCAAAAAGCGGCCGACAAAGGCGTTAAGATGTTAATGCCGATTGACTTCCGTGTTTCAAAAGAATTTTCCGAAACTGCTACCGCCACAGAAGTAGATGTTATCCCCGCAGATATGGAATCTATGGATATTGGTCCCAAAACTGAAAAATTGTTCACGGAAGAACTCCTTAAATGCAAAACAATTTTTTGGAACGGGCCGATGGGCGTGTTTGAATTCCCGAACTTTGCTAAAGGAAGTTTTGCTATTGCCAACGCAATGATTGAAGCCACCAAACAGGGTGCGATCTCCATCATCGGCGGAGGAGACAGTGTAAACGTCCTTAAGAAAGGAAAGATTGATCAAAAGGCCTTTTCGCACGTATCCACTGGTGGTGGTGCCAGCATGGAATTTGTGGAAGGCAAAGAACTCCCCGGCTTGGTCGCTTTAGCCAAATAAGTATTTAAAAATTATCCCCCGGTATAGGCTGGGGGATAGTTATGTTTGCCTAAAAATTTGTATAATATGGGTATATTGATTTAGGAGAATGACATGTACGGACTTATTTTAGCGCTACATTTTATTGCATGTGTTTTGTTAATTTTAGTTGTTCTGTTGCAAAGCGGAAAAGGTTCTGCCGCCGGTATCTTTGGTGCTTCCGGGGCGGATAACTTATTTGCCAGTCCAACAGCATTCAATGCCGTTAACAAATTTACTGCTGTATTAGCCATAATAATTATGTGCACTTCCATTGCACTAACCATTGCGTCCAACAAAGCGCGGACTACTTCCGTGTTAGACAATGTGGAAGTTCCTGCATCTGCTCCGGCCACACCGGGTAAGTAGGTTGCACGCGGTAGGAAAGTTTAGTAGAATAGACGTTGCTGTTCCCTCGTAGTACAATTTGAGTTTTCGCGCAGGTGGCGGAATTGGTATACGCGTGCGTTTGAGGGGCGCATGCCGCAAGGCTTGAGGGTTCGAGTCCCTCTCTGCGCAGATTTTTCAGACGGTGGTATAGGGAAAAGTGTAGGGAGTTTTAAAAACCCCCTATACTTTTTCTTTTTTATACCCAACTAAAAAATTTAATTTATTGCGGGCAATTACAGGGCCGCGCGTTTTCAATTTTCATCATTCTCCGCATGGCATATTCTTCATTTCTATGCAAAAGCGCACCCACTGCTGGGTGCGCGTGAGAGACTCGAAGCCCGGAACATTAGCTTATACATCTTCGCCTTTTTTGCTTTTTCTTTCCTTTTAAAGGACGGCTATAAAAAATAACCTTCCCCAGTATTTTTACTTCTTTCTGTTTTTTGATTAGAGGCTTAACTGTTGGATTATCTGCTACTAATTCAACTTCGTCATCATTAATTCTATACCATCTTCGCACCATCCAGAATTCATCACAAATCCCCACCAATGCAACATCTCCATCCGTAACAGTTTCATCGGGTTCCACAATTAGTATATCTCCGGATAACATACTATTCTTCGGGTCTCTCGGGTCATTCATTCCATCTCCGGACAGATAGATCGCAAATGCCCGCGATTTTTCTGGCTTTGCAAGCAGAGTCCGTGGAAATGCCACCTCTCTTTTGAGGTTCGTTTTAGCATGATTCTTTTTCATTTTCATCTCTCCTTATTTATTATTATTTCTTTGCTAAGTATTACCCAGCAAAACGGAACAAAATTATATAATTTACTTATGAATTACTCCCCATTAACAGCCGCTTGGATTTGTTGGGCTATCGTCGGCTTGTCACCTATTATGGGCAAATACGCCGCGGGACTAATCAGCCCGGCTGTGCTCGTATTTTTAGGGACTCTTCTAGGCGTGTTATACTTTGCCCCGTGGATTACCCAAAACCGCAAGTGGGGGGAATTATTTGCCAAAGAAACACTGTGGAAATTTTTGTTTATCGGCACATTTGGCACCGCACTCCCGTTCACCGCTTTTTTGATTGCGCTACATTACACTACGCCGGGAAACGCTGCCATTTTGCAACAAAGCGAACTCATCTATTCGCTCCTTTTGGCGGGCATTTTTTTGAAGGAATTTCCTAGCCGCGGCCAGCTGGGGGGCAGTGCACTCATCATTTTAGGCGTACTGATTATTTTACTTAAAGAACAGTATACTCCTCGCTGGACTGGGGACCTCATTATTCTAGGAAGCACCTGGATGTTGCAAGCCGGATCTACTGTCGCTAAGAAACTTCCCAAACACTTGGATTACCGCGTGCTCCGCATGGCACGCAATTTCTTTGCGTTGCCTGCGCTCTTGGTAATTTTAGGCGTGATGTACGCCCTGAACGAACCGTTCACGTTCCGTCCAACCGCTACGGCGTGGGCCGTACTGGGTTACACGGGTGTTTTGAAATACGGCCTGGCGATGGTGGTATGGTACAAGGCCATCCGCGCGCTTGATTTAAGTAAAGTAACCGCCATTTATTTATCCTACCCAGTGCTTTCTTTGTTACTCTCCGCCCTACTTGGTTTAGACACAATCACACTCCATCAAATCCTGGGGCTTGCCATTACTTGCGCCGGTGCCTATTGGGTTAGTTTGACCGTGCAAAAAGAAGGGCACTAACCGTCTTAATAAAGTATAATATAAGTATGTTCAATATTTTACCTGTTTATGCCATTTGGTTGGCCTGGTTGGCTACGTCCATTAACGTTGTAATTTCTAAATTGGCCGTACCATACGCTACCTCGGCCTTGTTTTTATTTTTCACCTGCGCATTTGCGGCGCTCTGTTTCCGCATCTACTTCGGAAAATCTGGCGAATGGAAAAATCTTTTTCGCAAAGATGTATGGCCTAAGGCGTTGGGGATGGGAACATTCGGCACAGCTCTGCCCATGACCATGTTTATGATCGCTTTAAAATACACAACTCCAGTCAATGCTTCTATCGCCAATCAAGTAGAAATGATTTATTCACTTATCTTAGCGGCTATTTTACTTAAAGAGCGTCCCACCCTTAAGCAAATCGGCGGCTCTGTACTTATCTTACTAGGGGTAGTGTTGATTATGATTGAAGGAGGAACCTCTATTCAAGCGAAGGGGGATTTACTCGTCATTGGCTACGTGTGGATGTACCAAGTTAGCCACATCTTTGCCAAAAAACTCCCTAAAGATTTAGCCCCGCAAACCATTTCTGCCGCCCGTGCTTTTTACGCACTTCCGGCACTTGGGCTGCTAGTCCTTTGTTGGCCTATACTAGACGGACCCATCGTTTTAGATGTGCATGCAGCGCCCCTATGGATTATTTTGGTAACCAGCGCCATCATTAACTATTTTTTGGGAAATTCTTACTGGTATCAAGCTATCCGCAATATGGATTTAAGCAAGGCCACAGCAATTATTTTATCCTATCCGGTGGGAACCTATATCTTATCCGTTGCCTTCGGGCAAGACAAAGTAACTTTACCTAAAATCATCGGAATGGTATTGGCGGTAGGCGGGGCATACATTGTTACCGGAATTGCAAAAGGAAAAGGAGCAAATAAATGAAAAAACTCGTTTTATTCGATTTAGACGGCACACTTGTCACTACAGGTGGTGCGGGCTGCCAAGCATTAGTCAAGGGTATGGAAAAACTTTATGGTAAAAAACCCGTATTTGAGCATTCTCTCATCTCCGGCCGAACAGACTTAGATAATTTTACCCTTGTTTACGGTTTGCTGCATAAGGGCAAAAAGCCAAATAAGGTTGAACTCAAAAAAATGGAAAAAGCCTACGTGGACCAGCTACCCACGGAAGTAAAAAATCTTCTCCGAGCCAAGAAATATAATTTAATCCCCGGCATAGATAAATTTTTGCAAACACTGTCTAAAGAAAAAGATGTAATCCTCGCCTTAGGTACCGGAAATGTAGAAAAAGGAGCCTATATTAAATTAGAACCCAGCGGACTGGGAAAATATTTTAAATTCGGCGGGTGGGGAACTGACGGACATACGCGAGAAGATATGTTAAAAGCGGCCGTCAAACGCGCTGAGAAAAAATATAAGACTAAATTTACGCCGGATCAAGTATATGTGATCGGGGATACGCACCGCGATATTTGTGCCGCCAAAAATTGCGGATTTCATAACGCCGTCATTACGACCGGCCTAGGCGATCCTAAAAAAATTCAACGTGCAGCGGCCGAGCTGGAAGTCAAGAATTTTAAAGATGCCATGCTACCTGTATGGCTTGGTTTAAAAGCAGATCCAAAAGGCGTAAAACGTGGCAGATATATTATGCCTGCCACTGCCATTGAACACGTGTTTTTTAGCCGTACGGGAATAGATGAAGACCGGTTGAAAATGCTTCGTATTAAAAAATATGAAGATCTTGGATCTGGAACAATTATGTAGGAGTTTTTATGCAATGGGAACAAGGGGCTGAGGTATTTTTAGAAGCACTCTCTTCCGATGAACCAACACCGGGAGGGGGGACGGCTGCCGCTATGGTAGGGGCCATGGGATGTGCTTTATTGCTGATGTCCATCGGTACCACTTTAAAACGCAAAAGCACGGCTCAGCCACACAAAATACTACTGAAGCAATATCAAAATAAGTTTTCAGATTATCAAAAAGAGTTAAAAGATTTAATGCAAAAAGATGCTCAGGCATATGCGTCTTATATAGCTGCTTACCGACTCCCCGCACAAGATCCATGTAAACAAACGGCTGTTCAGCAAGCTCTTTGGACAGCTGCAACCGTCCCGGCCGACGTCGCTTCTCATTGCAGCCGGGCCTTACAGGAAATAAAATCTCTACAACCATTAATTGCCCCCATCATTTTCTCAGATGTGCTCTGTGCCAGGCATTTACTCCAAAGTGCCTTGGCATGCAGTTTGGAAAATATCCGAATTAATTTACAAGGTTTGACAGAACCCGCGCGCATAAAAGAGTTAAAACAACTTTTAGAAGTTTTCGAAAAGGAAATAGAACAATGAATCAACCTCCACATAAACGAAGTGGCATGCTAAGTACAATCTATAATATGCTTCCCGGCATTGATAACGATTATGCCGCCAAACTAGTTTATACATTAGAGGATAAAAAAACATTAGAAGAACTTCAACAGGATATTGCAAACCTGGCTGCTCAATTAAATTCTGATTCACCCATGACAGACACTCTGATTGCTAAAATGATGTTGGATGAGTGCACTCTGGCTGCGGCACTTCGACAATTGCGTGTTTATAACAATTCCACTTCCATTACAGAGCTCTGTGCCGCACTGGATATTTCAGCTAAAGATACCAGCAAATTATTGGAAACGTATGCGTCTTTTTCCTCTCATCATTACTTTGATGAAGCATTTGAGTCGGCCATTGAACAAATCAAGGAAGAGAACTTGACTGATGATGAAAAAGCACATCAAGCAATAAACTATTTGCTACAACAGGTTCAAGAAATTTGTGCAAATGACAAAGAAACAATTTCTACCAATCGTACTGACATTTTTAAATTGGCGGATACCTATCACCTGTCCATTAAATTAACGGCAGAACTAGAATTATTATATTCACAACCAGCTAGTATTTTATTTAAACCCGTCTTCGAAAGCTTACTTGAAAATTTACTCTCGTATAATTCCAATGAAACTCTGTGCGCATCTTTAGCCGCACGAACTATGCTATGCCAAATTACTCCAAAAGATGCTCAAGATATTGCCACCACTTCTAAATTGTTAAACGATGAGCTCTTGGAAGAAGATCTACTAATTATTGCCTGCCGTTACTTAAAAGCAAAAACCCCGCAGGATATTGCCGCTGCGCATGATGCGGTGCTCAAAAAATTACCTTACGTAGATAACCCCGAAGAGAATTTAGGATTAGCGGTACGTGTATTATTGGACGGAACACCAGCCAGTCTTCAACATGCCATAGAAGTAGCTTCTTTAAAGCGTGATTGTGAATTGCTGCGAAGGCAACTCACCAAACATACCATATACGACGGCTTCGAGTATGAATTGGCACATCGTTATGCCGGCAAAAAAACATTCGATCAACTAGATACCGATATGCAAGACTTACTCAAAACCTTGCCCTATTGCACGGAAGCTAACGAAAATAAAGAACTGGCCTGTAAAGTACTATTGGGTGTACTGAGCTTTGAAGATGCCCATGCGCAAGCTTGCTACATGCAAAATATTAAAGCCCATGCCGTTACGCAAGGCCTTACGCCAAATTTAATGAAACATTATTTAGGCACTAAATCTGCTAAAGAACTAGTTAGATTTTTTACTGAGTCTCTATCCCCTTACACATTTTGGAAGGCAGACCGTAAGAAGCATTTATTTGCATTACATACGCTGGTGGAAGAGCTCAATGGCACTTATAATCGACAAATTACCAGTTTTGTGTTGGATATGTTGGAAAACGGGTCTTCGGTAGAAGTACTAACCGATATGCTCGGCACTATCCGTCAAACAAAATCTTCACCAGAAGAGTTAAAAATTCTGCTGGAACGGTACCGTGCTGCACGAGCAACTGTTAAATCCATATAAAAAGGTTTAAAATAATGTGATAATTTGCTATGCTGTTATCATAGCGTTGTCTATTTCTATTATAGGGTGAGAGTTATGAGATATTGGGTGTATATTAACGACAAAGTAGACGGGCCATATGACGAGACTAAATTAGTGACGTTAAATGGCTTTTCACAAAATACATTAATTTGTTCTGAAGATGTTGCCTCTAGCGGTGGACAAGAGTGGGTAAAGGCATCTTCTGTTTTTGAATTTGATGAAATCCCTGTACAAGAGGCTACTGCGCCTGCGCCTTCGGAAACAACGAACAACACTCCTCAAGCGAATGTCCGTTCTCTTGATGAAAAGATGTTGTTGTCAAAATTAAACTTACTCACGGAAGAACTTTCTTATCTCCATCACAAATTGGACTCCATGCAAACTGATCTTGATAAAGCAATGGAACAAAATCAAAAGCTTTCTCAACAGCTTGCTTCTCAGTCTACTACTCCTACCCAGGTTACTCCCACCCAAAGTATACCTGCTCATGACACGCAAGAAAAACAAACTGTACTCCCTGCAGCTGCACCTATAGACAACGAGCCTGTCAGAGAGCAAAAGCCAATTGAAGAGGTCCACATAGAGGCGGGGGAATCTTTTTCCGATCAAGCCAATACCCCTAAAGAGGAAGAAGAATTAATTATTCGCTCGGCTCTCGATTCCATCTACGGAGAAAAGCCAATCAAACAACCTCAGGTTGAAGAGGCTTTCCAAGATTTATTGCCGGAAAAGGAAAAAGAAAAAGTAGATAAAATTGAAGAAGAATTAACGTTTACTCCTGAGGAGGAAAAAGCAGAAGAACCAACAACCGTCAAGGAAGCTCTTATTACGACTCCTTCTGCGGAAGAAGTTTCACGTGATGAGCTCATTAACGAGCTAACTGCTTCTCCTAAAGAGGACATATTAGATCAGATCATTCAGGAGCGCCAAGCCCAAGAAGATTCCGCTACTCCCGTTTCCGAAGGAGAAAATAAAGGTTCGTTGGCTGGCGCAGCCGCTGTAGGAGCAGCGGCATTGGCCGGCTTAGCAGGAATGGCTGCCATAAGTGGCGATAAAAAGGAGGAAACGCCACAGCACACTTCTGCGGATTCCTTTACCATGGCTACCGATAAGGAAAACCCAGAATTTTTAGAAGAAGTGTTGCCAGCAGACGCCATGCCTGCAGATGTACCGGTACAAGAAGAAAAGCCGGCGGGACATTTTGATTTAGATCTGCTTTCCGATACGGATGATGCCCCCAAGAATGAGCAACACACGGAAGAATCTCAAGAACCTGTTTTGAATCCACACGAAGATACTATCCAAGAATTAGTACCTGGAGCTGTGTTGGAAGCAAAAAAATCGGAGCCGGATACTTCTGACACAAAACCCGAAGAAAAAGAAAAAGAAGAAGAGAAAAAACAAGAAACCCCACAAGAAAAACAGGAAGAGCAGTCTGAGAGGACATTAACAGATAAAGATTTAGAAGATGCTTTTGGCCCCTTGGGAGAGGACATTTCCTCTACTATGGTGGAAGTTCCCGATAATCAAAGTCCCAACGATTTGACTGAAATTGAATTGAAAGAAGGCTCAACTTATTTGATTTCTGACTTTGTACCTCCCGCTCAAGTAGGGGACGATGCAGCAGCAATCAGTGCATTAGGAGCCACGTTTAGTCAATCGCTCAATAAACAACAAGAAACTATCATTCAAGATATGTTGGCTGTATCCAACAAAGCTGAAAAAACGCAATTATTGCCAACCCAAGGATTGCCGGATGACGTAACAGCCAATAGGATCAGCTTGGAAAACACTATCCAAGCCAAACGCGGAGCTTCTCTCGATATCAAGACGGCCCCTATGGTTCCGGAACCGGCTGATGCTCCACGTTTGGATGTTAGTGAATTGGACGATGTAAATGCCCAACACGACATGAAAACATCCACTTCAAAATCTGGTTTGGCTAAAGTTGTAATTGGAATTTTAGTAGCTTTATTGCTAGTAATTGTTCTATATGTAGCTTTGGGAATGCTAGGGATATTACCCAAATCGATCAACCTCTTCTCGAAACCAGAGGCACCGGTCGCAGTGTCCACTTCCACACAAGAGTTCTTACAAGAACCCTCGGATGACAACTTGCTGCCACAGGAAGAGGAAAATTTTGAACAACCCGAAGAAACAGATCAAGTCTTAAACGACGTACAAAATCTCTCGCTGTCTAATGGTCTTACGCTCCGAGAATTTGTAGAGGCTAAACACGCAAGTATTTCCAAAGAATTAATCTCTTGGGAAGTGGCTAATGCTGTAGAGCCGGAAAATTACTCTGTTACCATTAAGGTTCCGCCGGAGAATCCGCAAAACTTCAAGACGGTTTACCGTTTCAATTATAATATGGAAAACGGTCTTCTTGAACCAACCATTTCGGATGCCAAGAATCTTTTAGATCAAGCAGCTGGACAAGCTTAATAATCCCCGAATTCAATAATTAAACTCCCCGATTTACACCGGGGAGTTTAATTATATCGCCGTAAAAATAGTGATCCTATTTTTTTACTGCATTTTGAACAATGCTTTGCAAGACATGCAATGCTTTCTCCGCCCAATTTAAGCTACACCATTCATAAGGGCCGTGTGGATTTTCGTACCCGGCAAAGATATTCGGGGTTGGAAGCCCTTTAAATGTCATTTGGGCACCATCTGTACCACCACGAGCTTGTGTTAAACGATATGCAATTTTATTCTCTTTTAAGGCTGTTTCTAACAATTCCATCGCCTGCGGACGAGCACGCAAAATATCACGCATATTGCGGTATTGTTCTTTGAATTCCACTTCAATTTTGGCGGCAGGATACTTAGCACGTTTCTGTTCTATTAAATCAACTAATAGTTGTTTGAATTTTGCAAATTTCGTCAGATTATGTTCTCGCACAATCCCTTGCAATTCGGCTTTCTCCAAACCGCCTGTTACGTCTTTAAACAGAATAAATCCATCTTCTCCATCCGTTGTTTCCGGCAATTTATCTTCCGGCCAAGAAGTTACAATGTCTGCTGCAATGCGTACGGGATTGGCCATAAAACCTTTGGCAGACCCCGGGTGACAAGACTTCCCCGTTATGTGAATGGTAAAACTATCCGCATTGAAATTACCACAATCAATATCGCCCAAGTTAGCACCATCTATTGTATAGGCAAAATCTGCGGCAAATTTTTTAACATCAAAATAACTAATTCCAGTGCCCGTTTCTTCGTCAATAGTAAAAGCTATTTTAACGGGGCCATGAGCAATTTCCGGATGCGCCAGCAAATGTTCTGCCAGAGTCATAATAATAGAAATTCCCAATTTATCATCGGCTCCTAACAACGTATTTCCGTCTGCCGTTACAATGTGATCTCCGACACATTGTGCTAAGCGCGGAGCAGTTTGCTCATTGAGCACCATGTTTTTTTGTTCATTAATAACAATAGGCCCACCTTGATAATTCTCGTGTAAAACAGGGTGGATATTATGTCCGTTATAATCACTTACGGTGTCCATGTGAGCAAACAAACCAATCGTCGGGGCCGATTTTTCAGTAGTGGGGGAAAGTATTCCCGTTACAAAACCATACTCATCCACTTCGACATCGGCCAAACCAATTTTTTTCATTTCGGCGGCTAGTTGATGTGCAAAAGAAATTTGTGCATCCGTGGTGGGGGTAACAGTCCCTGCCGGATCGCTGGTGGTATCAACGGCTACATAACGCACAAGCCGTTTATAAATTTTTTGCTGTAAATCGTTCATAATTATCTCCCTAAATGCCTATTTTTATTATACAATTTATATATCTTACTCTTGTGGAGGAATTTGATGAAAAAACTATTCGTTTGGCTTGCATGCCTCAGTTTATTGACCGGTTGTGCAACTGTTAAAGAAGCCGCCAACTTAAAAAATTGTACCTATGCCCTTAAAAGTGTAGAGCTTACGGATGTCAATTTGACTTCTTTGAATTTTACCGCTACCATCGCAATTACCAACCCAAATAAGACAGAAACCGCCAAATTAAAACGTTTCGTAGGCGTTTTAACAGCTAATGACGATAAAATTGCTGATGTAACACTAACCGATATTGAAATTGCCCCACAAGCCACACACAATGCCAAGGCCAAATTCACGGTGCCTACCATGATATTAAGTAGCAAATTGCTGGGTTTACTTACCATGGGTAGCGGTACCATAGATTATCACTTAACGGGAACCATGTATTTCGAAGGCCCAATGGGAGTTGAAATACCCTTGCCCGTGGATATGGGCCGTCTGGGCAGTTATAACTAATATACAGTTTTAAGATGAAAGCTCTCCGATTGTTTATCGGGGAGCTTTTTGTTTCCCCAATTAATCATCCAATATACTATTTGTCAATTTCTGTTTAAACTCAAAATATTTGACATTAATGGGATAGTATCATAGAATGTAATCAGATTTACTATTCAACAGATATTTCCGGGAGAAAAACATGAAAAAGTTATTCGACATACTTTGTTGCATAGCGTTGGCGTGCTCACTGGTATTCGGCGTACGTGCACTGGCTACTGCTGCAGGAAATGAAAGAGACAGATATTTGCAAGAAAGGGTCAAGAAGGCTCATGATGAATACAAAAAAGCTTTAAAACGTTACGAATTCGCCGAGATGGCAAAAAAATGTAATATTCCTCTGACGTTACGCGGAACAGTAGCAGACAACCGCCAAATAACAGCTTCTCTGGAGGGAGTCTCTGCCTTTGCCAAAGGAAATGCTATTTATTATTCTTATTCTTCGGGGAAATGGAAGGATAGCAATGGGCATGAACGCGCTATAGTAATTGTTATAATGCAGCCCTATGGCAAAGCTTCCTTCATGCTAGAAAGTGCTGTGTTTGCGTGTAAACAATTGAAAGGAACAGTCTATGTATCTCCAGAAATTAAAGACATACATACTGTTTGTGTACATCCTCAAGCTGACATTCTAAATATATTTCCAGATGGTAGAATGGCAGTACAGTTAGCAGGGGATGCTAAAGACCTGGTTGAATTTGCCAAGTCATTGCGTATTCCCAAAAAATCTGAAATTAAGACTACCGAGGATTGCGGCGACCTATCAATGTGGAAGAAACTAAACCCACCTCTGCAATAAGAGGTAGTGCATTTAAATCAAAGGAGAAAGACCCATGCAATACAATAACAGAAAATTGGTGAAAGTGGTATGTGCCTTGCTAACAATGTTGCTAAGTGTCCCACTTACCGCTTCAGCCACTAGCAATCTTACACGCATTTCAACAGATATCCAAAAGATAATAGAAAGAGCTGTTATTGAAAATACTACGGGAAGAGAAAAAAATATTTATGAATTAAAATATGCCGCTGCCGAAGGAGATGTGGACAAAGTCAAATCTTTAATTGAAAACAAACAAATCAATATAAGATCCAAGGAGAAAAAAGAAGCAGAGGCAGCCTTTGTAAAAGCAGCTGAAAAAGGGCATATAAACGTAATCGTATATTTGTTCAGACAAGGTGTGAATATAAATGCCAGAGACGAAGAAGGTGATACTGCTTTGATGGAAGCTGCCGAAGAAGGACGTTTTAATATCGTTCAATATTTGGTAGAAAACCGCGCAAACATAAATGCACGGGATAAAGAAAACAGAGAAACCGCCCTAATGGAAGCCGCCGAAGAAGGGCATTTTGACATCGTTAAATATTTAGTAGAACATGGTGCTAACATAAACATAAAAGGCAAAAAAATTGGCGTAACTGCCATAACAATAGCAGCCGGGCATGGACATGCCGATATAGCGGAATATCTCTCTAGACAAGTCAACGGTCGCGGATTGGTAGAACGATAGGACACATCTTATCCACGCAATTCCCCGGGCAAGAGTCCGGGGAATTTTTATTGGTAAGCAACCCGGCTACCCTTAATTAATTGTCATCCCAGATGTTTTCAGCTCAATATTTTCATTTACTTTCGTTGAAATACACCCACTTGGGGTAATTTCCCCTAGGTCCTTTTTACCAGATTTTCTGGGCCCAAATACTCTGGAAATTGCCGCATTTAGTCTTAGACTATTAGTGTGAAGGATTTGTAAAAACTAGGAGAATTTATGAAATCTTGGCTATGTCGTATTCTAACAATCATTTTCTTTTTTAATACCCTACCGGTAGAAGTATTTGCCGATGCTAACACTAACAAACCCGCGCCCGCACAAGTTACTCCCCACAAAATAGATCGCGAAAAATTTACCCAAGAACTCGTCGAGAACCTAACTGACGAACAAAAAGCCTTAATAGAGTTAAGCAACTTAGACAACCTGCTGGCTTCCGGCGATTTGTCCCCTATAGACTATGCATATATCAGCAATTGTAAAAAATTGGTACGCCGTAAGCTTGATTTTATCCAGGCCGTTTATAATAGTCAGCCTGATCCAGGGTACGCCAATCTTTTGGCCGAAAAAGCGTACAATGCTTCTTACAAAAAGTTAGAAATTTCTAATGAGATATTACACAGGAAAGCTGCCGTGTACGAATTTTACCAAGAAGCAGAGTCCGTAGAAAGAATAGGAAATGCCGTAGCGGCGATTCACGACTTCTCCGGTAACATTTCTAAGAAAGTCCTAGAAGAAGTACGTGAGAAGAAAGGGTTCGTCAATATAACCGAGATGGACAGTAAATGGACCCCCACTCCTCACATCGGCGACGATGAAGAATATTTACATCAGCAAGACGAATATCAAAAGCATCAGATTGGGCACAGCCCCTATATGTCTTATATATCTTATGATGAGGAACTTGTTGCGGAAGATCCGTTTAATCCAACACTGGGACAAGGATTCTGGGCCACCGCCAACTCTCAGGATGTACTTAATCATGCCTATCGCCTTGGAGAAAAGGGTTATGTCCCACAAAGTATCGATGTATTTAAAGCGTGGGAAAATAACGAACTTACCTTGGAAGATCTAATTGACCTACTCGATCCACTCCCTCTGAATACAAAAGTAGCAACCGATCGCGCGGAAGTTATAGCTATTTTAATCGGCATATTTTCTTCTTTAAATGAAGAAGGAAATCTAGATGAAGATGATATCAATTTTGCTGTTTATATTGCTAAACACTTAAAACCACGCTTGCAATATCATATTGCACAAACACTTTGGAAAGTGGTTCTGGGTGAAGCCATGAACACCTATACAGATCTAGAGATTTCTTCTGTAGGCCAACTAACTGCTGCGGTCTCCCAGGAAATCCCCGCGTTGCTAACTCTGTACACCCATGTGGAAAGTTTTTTGGACCAGCACTGGACAAAAAGTGATGAAGAAACCGCCAGAAAGTCAGATGACGAACTTATAGATTCACCCTACGGCCTCATCTCTACAGAAATATATATGGGGGTAGACGAATATCAATTTTTAAAGAACTGGTCTGACCTCAACACACTTGAATCACAGATTACAGAGAAAGTAATGGAATCTATCCAAGAGATGGAGTCGATGGACTCGGATGATGTCCAGCGAGAAACGATACTTGAGCTATTGCAATCTTGGGTAACTTATTTAGTTGTAGCTGATAAATTTGCAGCTCTTAATCATATACTCCAAAGAATGAACAAAGACGGCAACACTCTCCATGGCAAGCACGAAGACTTAGTCTCTGCCTACTTTAGTGGCATGCAGACTGCCATGTTCGGCTTCAACCCTTCTAGGTCCTCACAAGCTGCCGTCTACTCCATATTGAAAACCTATTCTACAGGATCCGATGCAATCAATGTACGCTTCCAGGCATTGGCATTGGCCAGCGTATTAGCTCAAGTTGCTACTCAGGGTAAGGTAGGAGTAATCACAGGGAACGGCTACAACACAACCACAGTTGATGCACCTTCATTAAGCAAGGATATATTTGGAGACTATGACTTCCGCAGTACAATGGCTAAACGTGTAGTGGATATATACGCTACCACTACCGAATGGAATGTCCGTCATCTGGGAAAATTCGATGATAATGGAAATGGCAAACCCGAAAAATATGGGTTAGAATATGGCAAAACAAAAGAAGACGACAGCCTCTCCCAGTTCAGTGATCGTTTAGCATTGATATTTGAAGGGTTCCTACCTCTTAATGAACCAGTGCCCTACATAGATCACAACCCGCCATATGACCATAACGGCTGTTGGCAAATTTTTTCATCCGGCAGGGACCAAATGTTAGAAAGATTAACCTCCTCTGCCTCTTTTTATCAGGCAGAGCGCATACCTCTTGATGAGAATGGTGAACCTATCGGTCATGATACAAAATGTAAACACCGAATTATATTTGGTCCTAGCTCCAATGTAAATTTAGTTTATGGTAACTTGGAAGGGTCTCATCCATATTCAGGTACTGCTTACATTTGGGGTATAACGAAATATAATCCCGCAAATTTTGCCGCGTATAATAGTGCGTTGGAAGAAAAATTCATCATTGAAGTGGCTACTTGGTTTTTGTGGGGTGCCGCGTTTAAAACAGTGGGCTATACCCTCAGAATAGCAAAGGCCGCTTTACTAGCCACCAAAGTATTTAGAACAGCCGCCCCGGGGATGAGACTTGCGCGCTACACACAAAAATATTCCCAACTAATGAAATACTCCACCAAGGCTTGGCAAAAGGAGATGGGCATTACCAATATAGCTAGGCAAGGGACAGAATATGAGGTTACCCTAGCGCGGGAAGGGCTCAAGAGTGTTGTTGTTAAAGTTCCTGCAGAGGGCGTAAACTTGACAAGCAGAAGCGGTAAACTAGCCCTCCAAAAAGCTATCAGCCGAGAAGTTAAAGCACTGGAAAAAACAGGACAAGTATCCCAAAAAACCTCCAGAACCTTCCGAACTACCGTCAGCAAATCGGAACAAAAAGTCATTCAACAAGAAAAGGCCTTTGCGAATGCTGTAGAGGACGAATTAGGCTCAACTTACTCCAAGGTTGTTGATGCAAATGGGAACGTTATGTATTCCGTTGGCAATCCGGCCCTTAAGCCAGGTGAAAGTCTTACAACCCTTCCCGGTTCCGGTGGCACGAGCTTAGTTGGAAGAGAAACTGGAGCCTATGCGGGTGAACTGGTGGCGCCAAGCAGCTATGTCAGTGATGCCGGGGCTCAAACCATGCTCTCTTACAATATGAGTAGGCAAATCAGTGCCGGTCTGGTAGAAAGCGGCGGCTTGTCTCCCACTCTTGCCGGACGCTATGTATTTAACAGGTTTATGCCTTGGACAAAAAGGTTTGTCATGAACAATGTCGTTCCCGTGGGGATTATGCGCTCATTAGACCCATATGGGGCTCAATACCTAGAGTATTATCAAACAAATTTCGAAAGAGAACAAGAAGACTTTTACACCAAATTATACGGCATAGATAAAAAGAAATTGAATGAAACGGATATGTCGATGAATGCATTAGATGCCGCACAATCCGTGGCCTATCCCTATAGCGATCGGTTTGCCAGCATTATGGCCATAATGACTGCCGGTAACTATTACTTTGATAAAGGGCTTAAGGCCATCGATGACACAGGAATTTTTTCTTACCGCTTCAGCAATATCGCCGATGACCGTCGTCGCCTCTCTGAATTGGCAATGCAGGTGCGTGAGTGGATAGATACTCCTCAGGAATGGTTAATGAAGAAATTACATATCTCTGATCATATCCAACAAGAAACACCCTCCCTTGGGGCAGTCATTACGCTCCCCGCTATAATGCTTGGGGATAACACACAAGATCCCTTAAAGCGTGGAACCGCAGCTGATTATAATTATCAAAAAATCGGGTTTAACCAACGTCATCAAGCGGCTGAAGAAGGGCATTATCGAACAGTTACCCAAGAGGGTATTGAAGCAGATATTGATGCGGAAATCCAAGCAATGCAGGATGACTTACGGGAAGTGTTGCAAAACAGTGAGCTCACTAAATATCTCATGCCTAATTATGAACAAAAAATGAGAGCGGTTTATAAAACCTATACTGATGCGCTTGAAAATGCTAAAACGCCAATTAAAGCAGAGCCTGATACCGATAAAGCTCTTAAAAAAGCTGAGAAAATTAAAAAAGAAGCCTATGACACCTTCTGCGAACAGAGTAAAAAGGTCATAACAGAGGCCATCCATGCTTTCCTGATCAAAGCAAAAGAGGAAAAATTGGCGACCGAGATAGCAAACTTTGATAAGCTCAACATTAAAGGAGATGGTGGAGAATCTAGTATAACAGCAGCCCCGCGAATCTATTTTACGAAACAAGATAAGAAGAAATTAAAAGATATCATTGATCAGCATTATAAGGCCAAAGAGCCCTATCTAATCAGCTTCTACACAGCACATCTCGATCCTTCGAAAAAATCCGAGGAAATTACGAGTACACAAGCAGCTGACCAGGAAGAATTGGATAGGCTGGAGCAGGACTTAAACAACAAGCTTGATCTGTTATTTAGCAGCTGTTTGGCGGCCAAGACCAAGCAAACAATTGCCACTCAAGTCGATGTTGTTATCTCCGGAGATAGAAATACCAGTGGCAGCTTGGCTAATTTCTTAGCAACAGAGCTCTGGCCAGGGCTCACCTACGAAATGCTTTTAATGTACGTGGAAAACGGGCCCGCAGAACTAAAAAGAGCCTACAGTGCATATAATCAAGTATTAATTGACGCGCAAAAAATGATTGAAAAGAATGTGCGTAATGCTACAGAGGCTCAGCGAAGAGTCGAAACAGCAAGAGCAAGCTTAGACGGAACCAGAATTATGCTTATGGAATATGCCATTGGATACTTCGCCGATTCTCAAATGAAAGCAGATCTAGAGGAAGAAATGGATTTGATGAATGCTAACGCCTTTGCTACCCAAGCAGATAAAGATGAGATGGTCAAATTGATCGAAACACACTGGGGAGAAGCAGAGAACGAAGAAATTCATGACGGAGATAAAGGTGAATACCGTACCTATCTGCTTATGCTCTATTACGCCAGAGAAGAGGGAGATGGTACCCAAGAAAGAATGCTGGGAACAGCTTTAGATGAATTAAATGAGCTGTACGAACGAGACAAAAAAGAAATTAGGGAAAGAGCCAATCGACAAATTGAACAAAGAATGCAGCAACGACAAGCTTATTAAGTAGTTCATACAGGACAAAATTCCCCGGGGTTACACACGGGGAATTGTTTGGCATGAATGAACTTATAATAGAACAGTCCTCAATATAACAGTCGTTATCGTCGAGAATAAAAGGGTCAAAAGCACTACACGCAACGTATCTTTCCAACCACTTTCGCGAAGCATCACAAAGAATGTCGCGATGCACGGCATATACATACTCATAAATACACACGCCACCACCAATGCTTGCGGCGTTAAATGAAACGGCTCCAATAATGCAATAGATACATCTTTACGCAAAAACCCTAGTAATAAAAGCGGAGTTGCATCCGCGGGCAATCCAAGCGCCCACTCCACCGGAGTACGCAATATTTTTGTCAACCATCCCGTAATACCGGAAAGTTGCATTAAGTCCACAAACATAACACCTATTAAAATCAAAGGTAGCGCATCTAACAAATATTCCTTCATGCGAATCCAAATCTTGCGCGCCAATGGACGTAGTTGCGGAATCTGCCAGGAGGGGATTTCCATAAATAATTCCGGCGTTTCACCTTTCATTACACGGTTTAATAAAGAACCTATTATAATTCCGTTTAATACCAGCGTACCGAACACCATCAGCATATATTTCACGCCGTAGGGGGACAAAATAGAAATAATCATAGCCGTTTGCGAAATACACGGAGCGAGCACCAAAATAAGAGCCAGCGCAATCACACGTTCTCGACGAGTTTCCAACACGCGGATTCCCATGACCGCTGGCACTTTACATCCAAATCCCAGCATAATCGGCAAAGAGCCATAACCGTGCAAACCGATCTTATGCAAAATGCGATCCAACAACACGGCCAGGCGGGGGAGATAACCCAACTCTCCCAGAAAACCTAAAAGCGCGTAAAAAGCAAACACATAAGGCATTACATCCACCAACGCAATATGCAAACCATCCGTTAGTACGCCAAAATAATTTTCTCCACCGTCGCCAAGTAGCAGAAGTCCCAGAACGTTGTCTTTAACTCCACTAAAAATTTTCCCCAAGAAAGGCAAGTAATAGTTTTCGTACAACGGATCTAGCAGGTTAATTAAATTCTCACCCACAAAACGTACCACAAAGAAGGAAATGACCAACGTAAGTAGCGCCAATGGCAACCCGGTTACAGGTGCCGTTGCCCATCCCTGCAAATGTTCCCAAAATGAAGGATGTTTATGCTTCACTTGCTGCACTTCTTGAATAATACGTCCAATAGTCTGCCATTTCTCCTCCGCGCTGGGGGGGATAGTAAGCAAGGGCTGTTGTATCGGCTGAGCAGTTAATTTGATAGCTTCCCGCTCTAATTCTTTCAACCCTTCGCCGGTAGTAGCTACTGTTGCAATTACCGGAATTCCCAGTAGTTTAGATAATTTTTTAACATCAATTGTAATACCCTTTCGCTGGGCTTCATCAAATTTATTAAGCATCAAAATAAGCGGCTTTTGCAGTTGTAAAATTTCCAACACAAAAAATAAATTGCGTTCTAAGTGAGAAGCATCCGCCACACAAACAATAAAGTCGTATTCTAACTCTTTAAATAAATTGCGTTTTTTACCTTCTATTAACCATTCTTCTTCCAAACGATACAGCCCGGGAATGTCAATAATGTCATATGACTCTCCCTTAAATTGCGTTTGCCCGTAATTAAGACCTACTGTAGTTCCTGGAAAATTAGATGAAATAATACCAATCCCTGTAAGACGGGAAAAAATTAAACTTTTTCCTACATTTGGGTTTCCGGCTAATAAAAATGTATTCTTTTTTGCCGTCACAAGAATTTTTTTAGCGGTCTCTCTGCCAATAGCCACCTCCGTGCCCGAAACGCTTACCACTACGGGGGAGGAACCCTTTTTACGCGTGATAAATTGCCCCTTGGCAATACCCATGGCAGCCAGCTTGGCAGCCATTTTAGCATCTGTCTGAATCTCTTTAATTTGGGCAGTGTTTCCTGCTTTTAATTGATATAACGAACGAGAAGATTGGTGTTCCATAAAAGTTAGTCCTTCCTTACTTTTATATTGTACCACAATTCTCTTTCCTCTGGCAAGAGGCTGAGCTCGACGAGGAAATATAAGCCTTACTGTTTTATAGTATAATATGGATATAGAATTTCTTTACAATAGGAGAATGAACTATGGCTTATAAAGTAAATCCTGAAGTTTGTATTAACTGCGGTGCCTGCGAATCTTCGTGCCCGGTTGGTGCTATTAGCGAAGTGGACGGAAAACGCAAAATTGACGAAACGAAATGCATTGAATGTGGTTCCTGTGCGGGAACTTGCCCTGTCGGTGCCATTTCTCTGTAATTCACAAATATTTTAGGTAAAACCCCACGACTTGTGGGGTTTTTTATTTGAAATTACAAAAAATTTACTATTTTATCGCTGGTATTGTTATAATATATGGTATGGAGGGTATTATGAAAAAAATTACTTTTATCATTGCATTTACTGCCACTGCTTTACCGCTAGTGGCCCAAAACGCTAGTAGCTCTTACAGCGAAGAAATGGCCGAACGCAACGCCCGTAAAGCTCGTTTAGCTGCCCAAGCTGCCGAAGACCAGGCCATCAATAACGATGGTGTATATCGCGGAACTGTCTTTGGTGCACAGCAACAAACCTATACGGGAAGCACCTTGGGAACACCCCAAACCAGCACTGCAAAGACAAAATACGTTTATGATACATCTTTGATTCGCGCCATTAAATTAAACGACGAAGATCGCGTACGCACGCTCATTTACGCAAACGTCGATGTAAACGAACGCAATTATGCTAATATTACCCCGTTAACCTTAGCTGCCGAAAAAGGGAATTTGAACATTGTAAAATATTTAGTAGAAGCTGGCGCTAAAGTCAATGAACCGTCCCCTTATGGAGTAACTCCGCTCATAGCTGCCAGTGCAGCTGGAAACAGTGAAGTAGTCAATTATTTGCTTTCTCAAGGAGCTACCGCTGCTGTAAAAGATGAAACGGGTAAAACTCCTCTTGCTTACGCGGCGCATTTTGATGATACAAAGATGGTCGCTGCTTTAGCTGAGGCCACTCCCGCTGCGCTTGATTATCCGGATGCAGCAGGGAATACCCCTATCATTTATGCAGCTCAAAAAGGTGCCAACAAAACTCTCAAAACTCTAATCAAAAATAAAGCTAATGTTAATTATCAAAATCCCTCCACTGGCATTAGTGCCATTGCTGCAGCCGCAGCTGAAGGACACGAAGATGTCATTTTTACATTAGCCAAAAGTCAAGCCAACCTGGATATATTAGATATTAGTCGCCGTACTCCGTTAGCTTATGCGGCAGAAAAAGGAAAGACCGATGCGATACGCACCTTATTGTCTCAAGGTGCAAACCCCAACATTGCCGACAATAACGGCGTTACTCCTTTAATGAGGGCAGCTGCTAAAGGAAATGAAGCTGCTTTATCTGAATTGTTACGTAATCCCAACATCGATATAGAAGCTAAAGATGCTTTAGGTAAAACCGCATTAATGTATAGCGTCTCCTCTCCCACCAGCGATGCCGCTGCGGCGTTAATACGTAAAAAAGCCAACTTAGAAGCAGTAGATGCGGCCGGTAACACGCCACTATTGGCAGCTTTAATCGATGGCAATGAGACAGTTGCTAATTACCTAATAGAGCAAGGGGCTAATACCACCCACGTAAACGCTGTGGGATTAAATGCCTTCGAAATTGCCAAACAAAATTTACCAAATTCTACGACTGCGCAGCGTCTTGCAGGCCAAGCCAATCAAGCATATCAAGATGCACTACAAGCAGAAGCTGCCAGTTTGGCTCAAGTTCGCCAGTTGGAAGAACAATTGGCACAAGATGAGGCACGAGTGCGTGAATTGCAAGGATTACCGCAGCAAGTGGTTTCTGACGTACAAGGGCAATATAACCAAGCTGCTCAAAATGTACAGAATGAATATAACCAAACCACTGCTAACGTACAAGGGCAATACAATCAAGCTTTAAATGATGCTCAGGCACAATACAATCAAGCTATTCAAGAAGCTCAGGCTAAATATAACCAAGCCTTGGCAGATGCTCAGAGACAATACAATCAAGTACAGACCTTAGCTACGGAGGCCCAACGCGAAGCCGGCACAAATGCCCAAGCTTTGCGCAATCAAGTAGCCTCAGAACGTGCTGCTGCACAAAATGCTGCCAACACAGTACAAACAAACGCCAAGACAACAGCAGCCACCACAAAAAAGGTGGCAAAAACCACCATTCAGGACATGCAAACGTTGGCACCTCGTCTACGTAGCATGGCTGAAGAATAAATAATCCCTCCAATGATCAACAAACAGCCCCTATATAATTGAGGGGCTGTTTGTTTATTTATCAACATACGTATACTCTATATCGATTATTATGCCCAACAGCTAATTTATAACAAGCTGTTCCCTTCAAAAAGATATAATATAGGTATGCATGTAAAACAATTATTCTCGTTTACTGTGTTGTGTGGGCTTGTTTGGTCTTTATTGTCTTTGGCTTTTTTTCATACAAACGGATTTGTAACGGACACACTAGGATTTACATTTACTGTGCTGTTCACTTTAGGCCATACCTTTTTATTTGCTTGGTTAGTATTTGCCCTAAGTTTTCCTTTCACTTTCATAGGCCCTCGCGTTACGCAAATAGCCGCTACAGTTTTGGGAGGATTGGTCTCATTATTTTTTGTACTGGATTTAGTAGTATTTTCCCAGTATCGTTTTCACATTAGCCCAGCCATGTTACAACTTTTCTTTGGACCAGCCGGACGGGAGATTTTTGTATTTTCCACTTGGATGTGGACACTAGCAGCTTTAGGAACT
>JAZOAE010000030.1:0-29198 GCA_045595305.1 Elusimicrobiaceae bacterium | reverse complement strand
CTGCACGCCCGAACAGGTAGAGGGGGAAGTCAAGCAAGCCTTTGAATATGCCATGCACATTTTCAAAACGTTTGGCTTTGAAAAATATGCGGTGGAACTTTCCACGCGTGACCCCGAACATCCGGAACATTTTACCGGAGACCCGGCCGAGTGGGAACGTGCCGAAGGCGCGCTTAAAAAAGTGCTCGAAGAAAACAATATTCCATATACCACTCACGCCGGCGAAGCTGCTTTCTACGGACCGAAAATTGATATTAAAGTGATGGACGCTATCGGCCGCTTGTGGCAGTTGTCCACCATTCAGTTTGACTTCAACTTGCCCGAGCGCTTTGACCTGGAGTACGTTGCGCCCGAAGGCCGCAAACGCCCGATTATGGTGCACCGCGCGATGTTCGGCAGCATTGAACGTTTTACCGGGGTACTTATTGAGCACTATGCGGGGTGGTTCCCGTTGTGGCTGGCCCCGGTGCAGATGAAAATCTTAACGCTCACCGACGATCAAATTCCGTTTGCGCAGGAAGTGGCCGCCAAAATGAAAAAAGCGGGACTACGTGTGGAGCTGGATATTCGCCCGGAAAAACTGGGCCTGAAAATCCGCGAAGCACATATGCAGCGCATTCCGTACACGGCCATTATCGGCAAGAACGAAGCCGCCAACGGCACGCTGACTGTTCGTCTTAAAGACGGCACTAACACGCAGCCTTTAAGCGTGGAAGATGCTATTAAAACGATGCAAGAAGAAGTAAAAACGTTTAGTCTAAAAAACTTGCTCAAATAAACATTACAAAAGCGATAAAAAAAACCCCGCTCTTTTTAGGGCGGGGTTTTTGAATTAGGGGTGTAAGAAAGCCAGTATTAATACGAAGAGCACGGCCACAATCATCACAGCTGCACTGATGATTTTCACCGTGCTTAGGAAAGAGGAGCTGTCGTTCCCCGGTGCAGGGAAAGGAAACGGCTCATTCGCTGGGAAATCTTGTTGGGATTGTATATCCTGGGAAAGGGTCCGTTTCATTTCTAAAGCATAGGCGTCATCGGGCTTCAATTTCAAAACAGTTTCCACATCTTCCAATGCTTTTTGGGGTTGATGGAGGTACGTGGAATAAAGTAACGCACGCAGACTATACGCTTCCGTGCTGGGTTCTAATTCGATAGCTCTATTAATATGTTGCAGCGCCAATTGCGGATCTTTGATTTCCGGATCCGTAATTTCATCGCGGGCCAATTCCAACCAGGCCTTAGCGTGATAGGGGTCCAACTTTACCGCTTGCAAAAAACATTTGTTTACTTCTTTTCCGCCTTGTGACGAAAGCAAGGCCATGCCTAACCAGTAGTAAGTATCCGCGGTTGCGGTACCGTCTTTAATTTGCTTACGTAATTCTGTTTCAGTAAATGGAAGGTTCATATCAGGTAGTATAAAAAAAATGAGTTTCCCTGTCAATCACGAAGGTAAATGACATATTACATACATAGCTGTAGTTTTTTAGGCCCAAAGGCCCAGAATAATATAGGTCCTTTTCCCCTTGAAATTTTTTACTTTGTGCGTATACTGTAAATAGGAACGAGGATTGTATGAAAAAGAGTCTCTTATTTGTTTTGTTGTTGGGGATGCTTAGCGTGTGCGCGGAGGGGTATCCGACCGCGCGGACGCTTGTGTTGCGTCCGGGAGAAGACGGAACACGCAACCAACGCAACGTGGCTCTTTCCGGCAGAGATGACCGTCAAAATATTACCGGTAAAGCAGTAGGGTTTGAGCGAGCGGCGGTAATTCTTGAAGTCCAGACGCCCCAGGGGATTATGTTGTGCTCAGGCGCTATGGTCGATGTGGACATTGTCTTAACGGCCGCCCATTGTTTAAGCCAAGAGGGAAATTTGCACGAGCAAGCAACTGTATTTGCCATGGGGTTGCCTGTTAAAGCCTCCCAGGGATCAACCCGAAATAGTTCTAAAGCAGCGAAATTGTTGTCCACCATTTCCGGAAACGGGGGGATAGAATCTGTGGAGTTGTGGGTTCCGGATAAATACCTCGATCTCTCAGTAACAGATCCGGACAAAGCGGATGATTACGATTATGGTCTTGTCATCTTAAGCGAGCCTTTGGGGGAGAAAACGGGTTATTTCGAATTGTATCCTAAGAGTAGTGAAGAATTAAAGAACATCCACGAAATCATCGTCTTAGGCCGGGACATCCAACAAGCGAGGTATTCCTTGCATGAGGGGAGAGGACGCATTAAATCGGTATCCTCTTTTCACTTTCATCATAACGTAGATACAAGGGTGGGCAATAGCGGCGGTCCTGTTTTGGATGCGGACGATCCTTTTGGAATTATTGGAATACATACTCTTTCTTACGGAAAAGACGAACAGAAAGAAGGTTCTTTTCCAAATGCCGCATTACGCATTAGGCCGGAAATTGTGAATGTGGTTAATACCTTTCGCAACTAGCCTACAAAAGCAATCCGTTGTAAATTTAAACCCTGGGTAAATAGCCCGGGGTTTTTTAGGTCCAAAGGCCCAGAGAAATATAGGCCCTTTGACCCTGGAAATTTTTCCGGTTATACACATACTATTAGTATGGGAAGAGAATTTTAATAAGGGGAAGGATAGTATGAAGAAAAATTGGTTGATCGTCTTTTTATTAAGTGTGCTAAGTGTGTGTGGGGGGGCCTATCCCATGGCGCGTACGTTGGAGTTACCGGCGGGGGAAGGAATTGGAAGTGTTTCTGATGGGCAGGATCCAAACCAACGGGATGTTGCCATTGTCGGCAGAGATACCCGGCGCGAAATTACAGGCAAAGCGGTTGGCTATCAAAAAGCAGTTGTTACCATTGAAATGATAACTGCAAAGGGCAGATTTGCTGGATGTTCGGGGACGTTGATAGCCCCTGACATTGTTCTCACAGCGGGGCATTGTTTAAGCCAAGAAGGAAACTATCACAGAGCGGTGCAGGTAGTGGCTGTTGGGTTACCGCCCGAAGAAGGAATTGATGTTCCGGATCTTCGCAACTCACGCAATAGAGGCAACGGTGGGGCGGTACAACCCAAACCAGCTCCCCAAGGCGCTCCGGGATTCAAAGAGCAGATGGGAAAACTCGTGCGTCCCGGCCAACCCTCTCGGAATGATCCCTCTGCAAGACAAAAAGGGCGCACCCGCCCGCCGCAAGGGCAAAACTCTCGCAAAGGCCAGCGGCACGACTTTTCTAGCTTGTTTGGAAAAATTAAGGGCCAACAACTTGGTAACCCGAAGGGCCAACAGCCTGGTAGCCTGAAAGGTTTGAAGTTAGGGACATCTTTGAAGAGAATGCAGAGAAGAGTTGAAACAGAATATGAAGAGCAGCTTGCAAGCAATGTGGCCACAGACGACGAGCAATTAGCACATTACGCAGCAAGTGCAGGAGGGAAAGGCTTTCCCTACGCAACAGCAATTAAACTTTGGGTCCCTGAGCCGTACTTAAGAAGAACAAGAACGAGCAAAATGGTGTCCCCGGTGTTTGACTATGGTCTTATCTTTCTGGATGAGCCTTTGGGGAACAAAACGGGTTATTTGGAGCTGGGTGTTAAATCAGATGATGAGTTGCAAAATCTTGAAATTTTTGTAACAGGCCGTGGGGGAGATAAACCGCTGCGCTCTTTGTGGGAAGCTAGCGGCCGTGTGGGAAACATCGAGAAAGACTCCTTCTTTCACAATGTGGATATGGTGGCCGGGAACAGTGGCGGTCCCATCGTGGATGTGAATGATTCTACTAAGATTATTGCTTTGAACAATATTGAAGTAATTTCAGAAGATGAGAGAAGAAACGGAGAACGTGTCAGGGAAGGCCGTTTTCCTAACATCGGCACGCGCCTGACGCAAGTCGTAGTAAATGATATCAAACGGGCGATGAGCCAACGTAACGGACATGCATTATGATTAAAAAACTATTAACCGTATTATTATCTCTATGCTTCTTAGGCATGCAGACGTATGCATTCGAGGACGAGGATGAACCGATCGACATCGGACAGGGCACGCAAAAGATTTGAACAAGAAAGAGAAGATTGATAAAAGGTCCTCTACCGCTTGGTGGAGGGATTAAGTCTTATATAAGATAGATGGGAAGTATAAGTTATGAAAATAAAATTACTCTTTACATTGATCTGTATTACTTTACTGGGAACCGTTGGTATGGCTCATCCTACGAATTGGGTCATAAAGGATCTGAAGCATCATACAAAAACAGTGCAGCAGTTTGATTTTGCTACCGCGGATCACGATAAAGAAACCTCCAATAGCGTGGATGCGATGTTCCCGCAAGATGGGAGTGGCTACGTGCATGCAACGATGAGCCTGCTTGATTTGCGACAGGAAATTACTGGCAAAGCAACGGGGCTTGATAGAGCGGTAGTTGTGTTGGAAGAGCAAATTGACGATAATGAAAGGGCCAGCTTTTGTTCCGGTGCGCTGGTGGGGCCTAATATTGTGTTAACCGCTGCTCATTGTATTATGGCTACTGATGACTATACACCCATATATGCTGTGGCTGCGGGGTTGCCCGAAACCTCAAAAGGACATCCGTCTTCTGGGGTAAAAATGATTTTTTATTCAGAGGACTATGAACTGTATGAGAATCTGGAATTTGGAATGAACGAGGAATACGCGGATCTTGAGGGAAAAACGATGACCGACTTTGCGTTTCTCATACTGGAAGACAATTTGGCAGATTTAACCGGATACTACGGGGTGTGGAATACAGAGGACGAAGTAATGTGGAATAGTCCCATTGCCGTTCTGGGGTGGAGCGGCGATAAAGCGGATCAGACGTTGTGGAAAAATATAGGAAATATTACAGACGAAGATGATTTCTATTTTTTCATAGATGCCACTCTTAGAGGAGGAAACAGCGGCGGCCCGATAGTATTGCAAAGAGATCCGGGATATATTGTAGCAATTGCGGTTGCTAGTAGTGAGGAGTATATGATGATTCTCCGTGACGATATTACACTGCGTGTTAGCCAAGAAGTGGTACGTTGGGTTCGGAAACTACGGCAAGAAATTCCTCCAGGCAAACCCATGCAACAGGAATCAACAGGACAGAGTATTTAAATAGATACAGACAAAAAAGTCCTCCCCGGTTGTGGGAGGACTTTTTTAAGCGGATAGGATTTAGTCGTTAATTTCTTTTACTTCTACCTCAAACGTGAGCGTTTTGCCGGCTAGCGGATGATTAAAATCTAGCACCACTTCCGAGTCGGTAATTTCTTTAACTACCGCGCGGAATGTATGCCCGGCGTTAGAAGCACCCACCATATCGCCGACCTTCAAATTTTCAGCTCCGCCCACGGCACTTTTGGGTACGCGGCGAATGGCTTCTTCCAGCACGAGTCCATATCCTTCTTCCGGTTTGACGACTACGGTTTTTTTATCGCCTACGTTCATCCCGGTCATTTCTTTTTCAAGCCCTTTGATGATGTGCCCTGCCCCGTGTGTATATTCCAGGGGGGCGCGTCCGGCCGAGGTATCCGCCACTTGGCCGTCTACGGTGAGGGTATAATCAAATTTTACTTTAGATCCTTCTTTAATCATGCTTGAACTCCTTTTGTAAGATAGGTTATTGTAACAAACTATTTTTTTTGTCATCCCCGAGCGTTTTAGTCGGGGATCTCCTCCTTGTGTTTCCAAAGCGGTGGGGATTTCCGACTACAGCATTCGGGAATGACGTTTGTTTTTATTCATTACCAAAGATAGTATTTAGCTGCCGGTTCACGCGGTAGAACGTGGCGCATTTGGGCATATCTTTGAGGCGTTTTGCGCCGATATACGTCATGCAGCTGCGGATACCACCCAGTAAATTTAACAAAGTAGGCTCAATGGGGCCGCGTAGGGGAATTTCTACTACTTTTCCTTCGCTGGCGCGGTATTTTTTAACGCCGCCGTAGTGTTGTTCTTGTGCGTAGGCAGAACTCATACCGTAGAATTTTTTGAATTGTTTTTCTTCCAGTGCCATGCTGCAATGTGTGTCATCTACCAGGTTCACTTCACCGGTTTGAAAAATTTTAGTGGTCATATCCCCGGCACTTTCTTCGTGTCCGGCCAACATGCCGCCCAGCATAACAAAGTCTGCCCCGGCACATAAACTTTTGCAAACATCCCCGGGAACGGTACATCCGCCGTCGGCACAAATCATACCGCCTAGCCCGTGGGCCGCATCCGCACATTCAATGACGGTGGAAAATTGCGGTCTTCCTACGCCGGTAATTTTACGGGTTGTACAGACCGATCCGGGCCCGATGCCTACTTTTACAATATCGGCGCCGTTTAAAATAAGGTCCTCACACATATCACCGGTGACTACGTTGCCGGCCATGATAAGGGCTTTGGGCCAGGCTTTGCGAACTTTGCGTACATAATTAATCAAATAGTGGGAATAGCCGTTTGCCACATCTATACAAATATTATCTATTAAGCCGGTAGCCATTACTTGGGTCAGTTTTTCGTAGTCGCTGTCGCTGACGCCGGTACCGATGAAAATTAAATCATTACTTCCCTGTTCTTGTTTATTGGCGGTAAGAAAGTGAATAATTTCTTGGGCAGTGTAATGTTTGTGTAAAGCGCAGAAGAGCGATTGCTTTTGCATTTCGCGTGCGATTTCGAATGTACCGGTAGTATACATATTGGAGGCTACAATTCCGGTGCCGGTAATTGTTTTAGGGCACCACCTAAAGGTATAGTTGCGCAGTACTTCTACTTCTGATCGGGAAGATAACGTGGAGCGTTTGGGGCGTAGTAGTACGTCGCAATAATCTAATTGGATATCATCATGAATTCGCATATTCCCTCCTGGGATGGGGTTGAAAACCCTGTATATCATAGCAAATTTTGTGCGTGTACTAGGGAAATTTTTGCGTGGAAGAATCCTGAAGAGTTGCTAAAGCGTCATTCCCGCGGGACACGCCCCGGGTCATCCTGAGGGGTCTCTGCTCAGGATCTCCACCGCTTTCGTCGTTGCGAAAACGGCGAGATCCTGAAACAAGTTCACGATGACACAGGCGCGCGGTTCAGGATGACAGAGGAGCGCTGTTCAGCATGACATTGTGAAGAAATTGTCGGGCCAAGCTCGCGCCCTGTACGAAACTCGCCCTGCTACGCTCCTGCGGGAATGAGGGGGGAAAAATAACGTGCATAAAGTGCTATTTTTAGCTATAATGGTATTGTAATTTTGAAAAAAAGTATTATACTTTGATAGGAGGCTCTTTTATGAAGCATCGAGGTTTTACGTTAATTGAGCTATTGGTTGTGGTGATAATTATAGGGGTTCTTTCGTCGCTCGCGTTACCGAAGTACCGCAGCGCAATGGACCGCGCCAGGGCGGCCGAAGTCCAGCAGCTGTTGCCCGCGTTGTATGCAGCCCGAGAGCGTTGGATCATGGAGAACGGGTATCACTGGGACGGAATGCATATAAAAGACGATAGTGGCAACATTATTGAGCCCTCGATTCGATTGTTGGATATTGAGCTCCCAAAAGTGGGAAGGATAGACAACACAGGAAAGACTTTTTCTACCAAGAATGCTACGTATGGTTTGGGGGATTGCCACACGTGTGGAGAAGGTCATGATGATGACGTGTATGCAACTGTAATATTTGCAGCACGTGGCTTGGGAGGAACCACTCTTAGTTATGGACGCAGAGGAATGTGTTGCACGACGATTGGCTCTGGCGCCTGTGAAAAATTAGGTTTTAGCAAATGCCGGGAGAATGCTTTCGATGACGACTAAGATGCGCGGAGGAATTTATGAATAATGAAAATAAAGAGAGCATTACACAGTTCACACATAGAAACACGTGCAGTGCGGCGCGTTACGCTGGTTTTACGTTAGTGGAAATGTTGGCGGTAGTAATTATTGTTGGGATTTTGACGGCCGTGGCTGTGCCGCAATATCGCCGTGGTATTCAAAAAGCGCAGGCTACCGAAGCGATGCATATGTTGCGCATTATTTACGATTCCAGCGAGCGGTTGGCCGCTACGATGGGATACAAGAGCTTCCACGAACTGGCTGATGCCGACCCCGATAGGGCTACATTTTCGCATATGGATATGTTTGGTGATGTTATATCACGGTGTACGGTGGACAATACGCTTCTTGACTGCCAGACGTTTATATACGATCTCAATCCTGACGGAGATTTCATAATAGCTACCAAACAGAGTACGCCGTATCAAGATACGCAAATCCGTTTCTACCGTCAAGATATACCCTTTCTTAGGTGTTGTGGTAATGCGGCAGCCTGTGATGTGTATAATTTAGACGTAGATGAGGAATGTTGAGCAGAGTGAACACTATGAAGAATAATTCCGGTTTTACATTGACAGAAATTTTAACGGCCATGATCATTGTTACGATTTTAGTAACTATGGCGGTGCCGCTGTATGAAAAAACAATCGAGCGCTCCCGCATGACGGAAGCACGTACTATTTTGGCTAAGTTGCAAGACGCTAAATTGTACGCAATGGATAATATGGGTTGTACAACTTTCGATACAAGCAATCCCTCGTGTCCACAGATTCGGCATCTTAATATCGCTTTTATGAAGGCAGACCCTAACGAACCAGAGGATCAGTATTTTTTTACAACGGACGCGTTTCGCTTTTCAATAGCTCCCCAAGGGACGCCCTACCCAAATGCAGTATGCGCCGAACGCCTGGGTGGGGATTACGATGGGACTATTTTCCTGTATGCGGCTCCCGGTGTAGTAGCTGATACTGCGGGGGCTCTCTTTATATGTTCTGGTGCACATTGTCCTGACTATGGGCGGCCAAACAACGGTGGTAATATAACGTGTTGGAATGGTGGAAATTAAGGAGAAATTGTATATATGAAACAGTTTAATATAGCTATACTACGTAAAGGGTTTCTGTGGGTGGGAGCGCTGGTTGTGGCGTTGCCTGTGATGGCGGATGATATACAAATGGTTACCTATTTCCCGGTTCCCTATGCAGCGTATAATAATATTTACATACAGTCAGATGCGGGGGCGGGGGCGGGGGCGACTCCTACATTCACGATTAGTGGTACTAACGATACGGAATTTGAGCTTCACTTAAGGGGCACGTCTACTACTGATGGCACATCATTGAACGCCGATGCAGCAACATTAAGAGGCGGCGGTGTTGGTAATCAGGGCGGAACTTTAGAATTTGCGGCAGATGTTTTTACAAATAATGCTACTTTTGGCACTAATGGGGATACGGCAGACCGTAATGAACTGCAATTTCAAAACTTAAGAATAGGCAGAATAGACGGTCAACCTAAGAGTATTACGGCTAAAGAATTAATTACAACCGAGCAGGGGCTTTTACCGGACTGTCAGTACGATGGCGCCCCTGGGGAGTGGCAATGGCGCGATTTAGAGGTAAAAGTGAGCCTAACTAAGACAGAAACGAGAAAATACCTGACGTGTGTCGATCCAAGCAAAAACCCAACCTTATACGCAACGCATGAATGGACAAATGTATGGGAGAATTTACCCCAACAACATTGTACATTAAATAGCGAAAGCGCGGTAAATGCGTATTGCGGTCAAATGGGCAATTCTACCCTCGATTTGGGGGACGTATTGATGAATAGTACCTGTAATGACACGAATGGTAGTTCCGTTGCTATATTTGCCTATACGAAGAAGTTCTTGGTGACCAAGTGTAAAGATATTAGCCCCGAAAATTGCGGCGATGCGTCCAAAAATCCTGATAAGTATTGCTTTGTTTTTAACATGCATAAAGATATCCTGCCTTGTGAGGGAAATGATAATCACCCGACCTATGCTGCGGGTGGTTGGGGTAAGCTTGAATGGGATACAACTAAACGCGTATCAAATAGCCAGCATCAATGGACATCTACCAGAAAGTTAGTGGGGCCGGTTTGTTTGTTTAAGTCAACGAAAATTAACAATTAGATATATTCCCCCGGCTAAAACCGGGGGATTATTTTGTGTATTGAAAACCCATTTTATTTTCATCAAGGATGATTCCTCAATCGCGCTCCTCTGTCATCCCCGAACGTTACATTCTGTGTCATCCCCGAGTGTTTTAATCGGGGATCTCCTCCTTGCGAGCGGTGGGGATTCCGGATCAAGTCCGGAATGACGATTAATTTTGTTCGTCATCCCCGAACGTTACATTCTGTGTCATCTCCGAGTGTTTTAATCGGGGATCTCCTCCTTTTGGTTGTTTAATGTGGTGGGGATCCTGGGCAGAGCCCCCTCAGGATGACACGTTATTTCAAAGAATTGTCATCCCGGAAATTTGTAATCCGGGATATAATTGCGCATGAGTCGCCCCTATATCCCGTATAACGACCTTACGGGATGACCCGGGGCGTAGCCCGCAAAGGATCTTCGACACTTGTAATCACGCAAACGGGTTTGCTTGCTCTGTGTAATACTACAAAAAAATTCCCCCGGTCTTGCCGAGGGAATGTAATTTTAAAGCAAACGATTATTTGCGGTAGAGCCGTTTTAATTCGGGGGCCAAGTCGCTAGGGGAGACGTTGCCTATCTCCAGCAATAAGGCGGTTACAGCGTCATTATCTTTCATTTTTTTAAGATATTTATCCGCATTTTCTTGCCAGATTGATTCCCCGGCTATGAAGCTGACGGCTTCACCCGGCGCGCGCAAGATACCATCCACCAACTGCAAGGCTTGCTCTTGCGTAAAACCGTTCTGTTCCGTTAAGAAAGCCAAGGCTTCTGTATACGTATATTGCTGCGTGTGCAACCGGTAATCTACCACCGCACTCAAGGTGCGCACAAAACGTTGCCAGGCAGCAAATAATAATTCCTCATCCGTGACAAAAATGTTTGTCTGCTGCGCTAAACGAAGGGCATATAACGTCCATCCGTTGGACAAGAGCGGGGAACCAAACAAGCGGCGCATGGCATTTTTTTGCACTTGTGTTTGATAGTAATTACCCGGCACAATTTCTTCGCTAATAAATAGTTTGACGGCCGGTTCATTAAAATCCCGGTTCAGGGTTTGCATTTTGGTAAATTCGTTTCCTTGCGGCATGCGTACCCAAAACGTAGAGAAAGCCGGATACGTCAAAAAAGCTTGCTGATACGCAAAGTAGGGGATCAGTTCCTGTATCTTCAACGCAACCGCTTGCGCGAGCGCTTTTTGCCCCAACAACATCGCGTTTTGCGTATTAACCAGCTGCGTAAATTGCGTAAACAGCTGATCCGCGCTATACGGCGAAACCAATTGCCCGGCTACCGCGTAGAATTGATTAGCGGTGGGGGGAGTATACTCCAGCGTATTGGTGTTATTTTTGGGGGTAGGTAATTTTTCCTGCGGCCGCAAATTAAGATCGTCCACAATAGTTACTTCTTCTTCATCTGCGGATAATTCAAACGGGCGCAAGGCCGCAAAAAGCTGATGTTGCGCTTCATCCCACCGGGCATTTAAAGCCGCTTCCAATTGCGCGGGTTTTTTGTTCAGTTGGTAGTAAGCGTTTAGTTTTTGGGTATAAGACTTTGCCCCTAAAGGGGTCATTAGTTCAATAGGTTGTTTGGATAAATTTTTAAATAACTCAAACAAGTTGTCAATGCTGGTTTTGCCTTTAAGCAGTGCATTTTCAATGGTTACGCTGTCGCGGGTATCGTTGGTTAATTCGCCCCCGTTGGTTATGCAATTTCTAATAGCATCAAACGATAAAGAAGCATAATAAGCTTTTTCCATAGCCAACTGTGCTAAGCGGGGGGAAACGGACGTCAAATTTTGCTGAGCTTGTTGGTACACTTGCGGCAAGGCTTCCAAGCGGCCCAGCATATCCGTGCGTTGCTTGCGGCTGTTGTCGGTTTGCAATAACAAATCATACAGGGCATCCAGTGCTTGGGCATAGTACAGCGGATCTTGCGTTAAGCGGTTTTGCTGCAAGCTCCATATATTCCGTTCGACGCTATCTTTTAAAAGGTGATATTCAATGCGTTTGGCGGGCGAGAGGTGCTTATCGTTAATTCCCTTTAATGTAGAAAAAACGCTTTCGAGTGCTTGCAACATTTGCGTTTCGGTTGTTGCGGAGCGATCATTTAAACGGTTGTTTCCGGCGGAAAGACCCAAACGGGAAGCTTCTTCCGGTTGAAAAAATACGAGCATGGAAGTGTAGCGCGTAAGAGCTTCGCGCAGTGCATTTTCCTCTAAAATAGTGTCTACATTAGCATCCGGAAGGACGGTTTGTGCCCGGGAAGCGGGGTTGAAAGATAATAAAACACCTAGAACTAAACCCAACACCAACAATATTTTCTTCATGTATATTCATCCCTTTACTTATCAAATAAATGTACGGACGTAATATCCGTCCATTATATTGTAGTGTTTCCCTGGCGAGATTGTCAACTTTTTTTAGGAATGGACAAATGGGCTGGATCAATTTAACAAGGTTGAGCGGGAATGGTTTACCGCGTGCCCAATTTTTGCTATAATCTATACGTACCCTTTCAATCGGGCCATTAGCTCAGTTGGTAGAGCAGACGCCTCTTAAGCGTAAGGTCGTGAGTTCGAGCCTCACATGGCCCACATTGTTTTCAAGGTAAAATAATTAAACGGACGGATGGCGGAATTGGTAGACGCGTACGCCTTAGGAGCGTATGGTTCACACCGTGAGGGTTCAAGTCCCTCTCCGTCCATATTTTTCGGCTCAAGCCGATGATGAGGAGACGTAAGACATGTCTATTTTCAAAACTGCCCAAACCGGGGAAGTAAAAACAAAACAACTTTCTAAACAAGGCTGCCGTGTGACGTTATCGGTCGAAGCCAGCCCGGAATTAATTACCAAAGCGTTTCAAAATGCGGCTGTTCAAGTGCAGTCGCGCGCGCAAATGCAAGGCTTTCGTGCCGGTAAAGTACCGCTCGATTTAGTCAAACAAAACTTTGGCGGACACATCAAAGAACGCGCGCTGGATATGGCAGTAAAAGCGGCCATTAATGCCGCGTTGGCTGATACCAAGCTCGATGCCGTGGCCGTGCCTACTTTAACCAAAGCAGATTTCAACACGTTTGATGATGGTAAACCCTTTAGCTTTGAATTAGCAGTTGATGTGGCGCCGGAATTTGACGTAACCGGTTATAAAGGGATTGAAATCACCCGCAAAACCACCACAGCTACCGACCAGGAAGTGCAAGAAAATTTAGACCGTGTACTCGACGCTAATGCCCGCTTGGAAAGCGCGCAAGACGGTGCCACGATCGATGACCAATGCTACGCCGTGGTGCATTACACCGGTAAACGCAACGGGGCGGACGACTATAAACTTTCCGCCGATAGCGAACTCATTGATATGTCTGCGCCGCAAACGATGAACGGCCTGGCCGAAGCGATCAAGGGCCTTAAGAAAGGCGACGTAAAAGATTACGAAACCAAAGAAGGGAACGATACGCTCTCTTTCCACGTAACTGTAGATGATATCAAATACAAAAAAGTGCCCGCGCTGGATGACAATTTTGCCAAAGATATGGGTTTTGAAACCTTGGCGCAGCTCAAGACCAAAGTGAAAGAAAACCTGGACGCCGAGGCCAAACGTGCTGCCGAGCGCGATGAAGTCACCCAAATTGAAAATGCGTTGGTTAAAGCCAACAATTTTGAGTTGCCGCAAAGCTTGGTAGAAGAATATACGGAGTCTTCTTTGCATAACTTTGTGCATAGCATGACGCAGCTTGACCCGCATAAACTCACGGCCGATCAACACAAAATGTTTGCCGAGCGCATCCGCCCCAGCGTGGAGAAGGACTTGCGCATTGGCTACATTATCCACGCTATTGCCAAGAAAGAAAACCTCCAAGCTACAGAGGCCGATTGGCAAGCCGAGCTGGATAAGAGCTTGACCGATAAAAACAAACAAGCCGACGATAAACAAATCAAAACGTTCTTCAGCGAACGCAAAGACCAAATCATTGCCACGCTGACCGAACGCAAAGTATTTGATTATCTTAAGAAAGAAGCCAAATATAATTAGTGAAAAGTTATACAAACGTAAAACGCGGGGCCGATGGGTCCCGCGTTTTGTATGGTTGAATGTGTGTTATTCTTCGTCTGAATTTGTGGAATTGTGCGGTTTATACTGCTCCGGTACTAATTCCTGTATGGCATTGCCATATTCAAATATGGTTATTTTTTCGTTGCAGAAGTCATTGGTTAAGCGGATGTATTCTTTTTCTGTTCCTGCCATTTCAATAAGAGAATAGAGCGCGTAAAACCCTTCGTAGCGTTCGGGATCTTCATCAAGAAGTTGAAGGAATTGCTCTTTGTCTGTAAAATAGAGGGTTCTTTCCTGTACGCATTCGCTGACAGACTTATTAGATGCTAATGAGTTTGTCTGCTCGGATCCTACTAATTCTATTAATTCTACAAAGGGCATCTCGGGGCTTTCATATTCTAATTGATTCGATTCTCCTTCGCGTACTTGCTGTGCGTTTGCGCAGAAAGGAACTGCGGCAAAAGCAAGAGCCATAACTAAGATACTGCATACTAACTTTTTCATGTTACTACCTCCCTATGATGTGTCTTATACTTATAGTCTAAGCATATGTGCAAATATGACCAGGGGCGATGGGCCCAGAAGAATGGGCAAAAAGGACCTAGCATTTTCTAGGTCCTTTTTGGGAGTAGGTATCACTTAATAAGCTTGCCGTTCTTGCATCCTTTCATTGATGAGCCGATTGGTTCTTTCCCGGATATCTTCTTTGGCTTTTTGATAGCGATCATCCAGTTCATGTATCAACTCTTTGGCTGCGCTTTCCACATCCTGATAGTTCCATTCCTGGGCTTCATAGAGTGTGAGCAGCGCTTCGCGGTAAGCGCCTTTGCCGTAGTCATCAACAATTTCTGTACCTGGTTCCAGCGCGCCCCAGTGGTCTTGGATTAATTTCGTCATTTCATCTTTATCCGCTTGGGTGGCGAAGGCATTCGCGTTCATGAGTGCCATTTCATAGTCCAGCTCGGCTTCCATTTGAGCATCGGCATAATATTCGATTGCCACGAGCATCATTTCCATCCGCTGGTTGTCGAACTTCTCCCATATTTCCGCGGCGGCTTGCTGCCACGCCTCAACATTATATTGTTTATTCTTTTTGAGCTTTTTTTGTGCATTTGCTAATGTCTGCTCAAAGGTGCTGTACAATTGGCGCATTTGGTTGACCCCGTTATCTATATAGCGTAACAGTGTTTCGTAAGTAGGACCGTCCGGTTCTTCCACGTTGCCGCGTTTTTCCCACAGCTTGGTGGCTAAGAAGTTGTCCAAGCTGCCGATGGTATTCTCATCCCGGTGGAGCATGTTCGTTTGATTTTTGATCATTCGACCGGTTTTGCTAGCCAGGCAATCCTCAAGGAGTTTTTGGATTTCCTTGTCCAGTTCTACGTAGAGTTGTTTCTCTTTCTCAAACATTTCGTTTTCTTTCTTTTCAACGGCCTCGGGCTTCTTTTTGGGATCGAGATGTGCCGTAAAGCGCGCGATGGCGGCCTTTTCTATCTTCTCATAGTACTTATTGAAGATATCTTCCAATTGTTTTTTCTCTTTATCCGTAAAGACGTTTTTCTTTGTGACCATTGCAACGCCGCCTGCTACGTCGTTAATTTTCTCCTCGTCATTTTGAACGTTGAGCGGGTAGAAGTTTTCTGTCAGTTCTTTATTGAGCCAGTTTGCTTTTTCTTCGAGCAAGAAAGCATGGACTGCCTCTGTTATGATCTGCTTGCTATCTTCGCAGAAGACGGCATAGGCCTTTTCTTCAAGCTTTTCAAATTTCTTGAGCGCTTTCTGGGCATCAGGCTCTGCTTTGGTTAGCTCTTTAATTTCTATAAGCGCATTGATGTATTTGTCATAAATAGCCTGCATGCGTTGTTCATAATCGGGCAGAGCTTTGAGATAATCGGTGAGTTGGCTATTATTATGCAAGGTGATTACAAGGTCAGCCTTCATACCGTTGATTTCCGCGTCGATATTTGCCTCGATATCGTCTTGAGTGACTGCTCGGTCATGCCCTTCCTGAGCCTTTTGATAACGCTGGTTAAATCCGATTTGTTGGTAATTGTAATCGGCGGCTGAGCCAAATCTCAAGTGATTGGTCGTCATATCTCCCGTTAATACAAAGGGCATGGAGAATATGGCACCGGGCGTGGGCAGTTCTTGGGTCCAACGGGAGGGAACACCCATCCACTCCAGCGGTTTATCTATCCACTCACGTACTGAGTTTCCGAATTTGAATATATTGCGGCGTCCCTCCGTAATGCCGGAGTTGCCTAACCCAGCCCACTCAAGAGTATTGTTAATCCCGTTGTTTAACATCGTAAATCCGCCGTAGAATGTAGCAAACAGGTCACTATCGGGGTAGGGGGTAGTTTGGGACAGATCCAAGAAGTTCATTCCCGCTTTTGCTGTATTTTCGTCCATTTGTGCCAAGTCTATACCGTATTCTTTGGCAAAGAATTGGCGTTGTTCTTCTTCTACCCGTTCTTGCCAAGATTTATAATAGCCGGCAAAGAGCGGATCGGTGGTGGTTCTCATCACAAACACGGGCGCGACATTATTTTTGATGAAACGGGTTGTTCCAGGCAAAAATCTATTAAATGTGTAGCGCCCTATAACGGCGGGAGATAAGCCGCCTTCTGCCAGGATACCGGAGGTGATTCGGCCAGCCATATTGTAAGAGAGCATGGTCTTAGCCCCGGCTTCGCTGACGTAGCTGCTGGGTGCGAATAATTCGCCTGCGTAGGCTCCGGTTTGCTTTCCAAACAGGCTCGTGCTACCGGTACCGGAACCGGGAAGGGTTGTAAGACCTTCGCCTGCCTTCAGGGCCGGATTGCCAACGGAGTACATGACGCTTCCGTCCGGATTGACAACTTGGGAATAAGTTTTTCCCAATTCCGACTGCACCGCTTTTTGGAAAGCTCTCTCGTGCGTAACTTGTTTTACGCCTTCCCGGGTCATGGTTGTGCGGAAGGTTTGGGAAGTGGCTTGCGGAATTACCTCGGCTTTTGTCAACGCGTCAAGTTCCCGGCGTATGGCTTTTTGGAACGCCAATCTTCCGCCTTTGGTGGTTAAATTGACACCTTCAGCGGGGATTTTAACGACGACAGATTGGAAGCCCGAGCGTGCCAAAGTAACCTCATAAAAGCGAGCCGTTTTTGTGGGATTAACTATGTTTACAATACCCATCTCTGACTGCCAAGCTTCGGTAGAAAATTTCATTAGTTGCGCATATTTTTGCGAGTAGCGTGCCATGCGCATACCGGGGGCAGCCGTTCTAAATACCTTGGTAGCAAGCAGCGCTGCTTTCCCCATTTTCCACAGATAACCTACCACTTTAAAAGCGCCACCCCACAGATACCAAATGACTACTTCTTTGAGGAAATCTTCTCCCATTTCGCCATAGTAGGCCGAGACGTTGGCTGGGTTTGTTTTTGTCATAGCCCAAATATGTTCTGCTCCGGGGATAGCTCCGTGGCTGGTCAGGTGTCCGTACACAAGATCTGTGTTATCACCGTACCATAACGAATGGGTGCACTCTTTGTCGGGGATGGGGTTCCCGTCCTCATCCAGCGGTTTACGTTCGCGGCTGATGCCCCCTTGGCTAGTGAAACTTAAAGATTGCATTTTTTGCACTTTCTTGAGGTCAGGCATATATTGCCAGCATCCGGGTTGACCTTCCATGTCTTGGGTAATTTTGACGGGTTCCCAAAGGGGCAAGAATCCTTCAAATATCAGAGCAAGACGGTCGCTGAACTGAGCGAGGCTGTCATCCGTTCTGGTTTTACCATATTCTAACCCATATTTTTCGGGTCTGGGGTTTCCTTGCTGATCCCAATATTTTCTGGATACATGCACTGCGTTCCACCCGGTAGAAGGGGCGTATATATCCACCACACGCTTAGCCATTTCTTCGCGGAAGGATTCATCACTAAATAAATCTTTCTGCAAGAAAGGAACTTCAACGGGTTGTGGTACTTGGACGTTATTTCTATTAATGATTGTCATGGTTCCTTTTGTAGCAGCTTGGGCCAACATAGCGGCCAGCGCCAGCGCCTGGAAGCGAACATTGACGGCGTTCTCGGAAGTGGAAAAATCATACAATAAATTTTTCACAGCTTGTTGCGTCTTTCTGGGCGTATAGAAATCGAATATAGCGATGTAAACACCGGTGAAGAAGACGCTTATCAAATCTTCATGATCGCCGTGGAGCGTGTTCCCGTCCTTGTTCAAAGTTGAAAGGATGGAGCGAAGTGTAGAGAAATCATCGGCTAAGGTCCAGTAGGTTATTAACCCCTCAAATATCGAGAGCATATTTTCATTACTGGCATCATCCGGGTCCGCTTTCTCGGCGGCTTCCAAGGCCATATCTTTAAGCTGTTTTTGAAGCGTGCTCAGGTCACTCCAGTTCTTGATATACTCGTATTCCTTGGCTCCGTACCACAGGTCGTTGGTAATGAGTTTGAAGTCACCCTGGATATTTTTGTTATCGGCTTGCAAGGCAGCTTTTTCTTGGGCGTCCGACCAATGTTGTTTCAAAAAGTTATTTACGTGGTTATAAAGGGTTAAGAGCGAGGGCGTTTCCTGCGGAATAGCACCCAATTTCTCGGCCGAGGAAAGATCCATGATCTTTTGCTGGGCTATAAACTCGACGGTAAACGATCCGGTCAGTGTTTTAGCAATTAGATATTGCAAACGCGGTTTTAAATGCTTGGCGATATCCACCGCAAAGTCGATGTCGTCCTTTGCTAATTCGGAATCGTTATTTAAAGAAGAAAAGATCCCAATTAAAATGGCGATAGCTTCAGAGCGGTTGTTGGTGGTTTTAGGGCTTAAAGGAAGCGGGTCAATTAAATCGATTAGATCTTCGAAGGTGATTTTGTTGTTTTTCCAATCTTCAAAAACATTTACTATCTCTACATTAGGCTTTCCGATGGGGAGGATTTGGCACTGCTTGCGGGGAGTTGTCTCAATGGGGGAAGAATCGTAACCGTAACCACGTTGGCAGTCTTGGCTCCATTTGTTATAAGCGTTCCAAATGTTGTTGTAGGAATAATTATACTCCGAGCGTGCCTTGAAGGTTTTTTCATCGTAGCCGAAATACTCATGTTGTATAAGTAAGTCATTGAAAACTCCTTCTGAAACACTTCCGGTCCAATCGTGCATGGCCCCCACGGCCGCACCTATTTTCTCGATAGATTCAGCTTCTTGATAAAATGCATAGGTCGTAGAGATTTTGTGTAAAACCTCGCTGGAGAGCTCTAATTGCCGATATGAAATATCATAAGCTCGCTCGGCCTCTTTCTGCATATCCCCTGAAAATTTGTCGTCGAAGATGGTTTCCCAAAAGTCGATCTGTCTGCTTACTACTCTTAAACAGTTGTGTACAAAGATATAATCAATGGGGCTTAATGTGCCGCTGGCAAGCATGTCGGCGAGTTTTTGACCTTGCAAGCGTGCTTTGTCCAAGCTGTCAAGTGCCCGCGCACTGACCTGCTGTTCGAGTTTCTTGTAATTTATGGATTGAGATAATCCGTTAGTAGCAAATACTTGTACGGGTAGTGTGTTGAATAAAAAAACGACTGTTAGAATACGGCATATCCAAGTTCTCATAATAATCTCCCAGTGATTTCAAAGTCCCTTCTCTCTAATAGTATAAATGTGACCGTGATAATTACCTGGGCATTAGGACCTATTTTTTTTGTAAAAAGGACCTAGGCAAAATTACCCCAAAGGACCTACTTGGATATAGGTCTGCGGCCGGGCGTGTTGTTTGACAGTAAAAAACCCCGCCTCTAAGCGGGGCATGGGTATTTTGTAGGGGGGAAACTACGGAATAGAGTCCATAATCTGGCGAAGTTCTTCTTCGCTTTTGTCGCGCACTTCGACGGTTTTTTCTTTACCTTTAGCGCCTTTGACCAGGATAATGCTGTCCTCTTTTACGTCGAAAAAATCAGCCAGGAAGGTTTTCATCATGGCGTTTGCCGGGCCGTCGTCCACTTTTTTGGTTTGGATTTTCACCCGCAACACGCTGCCGATACGGCTGATGACTTCGTTGCGCGTGGCTCCCGGAATTAAACGTACTTTTATAATCATATACCCTCCAAATTTGTCCCAAATAATAAACTACCAATGCGTGGCAAGGTGGACCCTTCCTCCACAGCAATTTCAAAATCTTCGCTCATTCCCAAGGATAATTGCGCCCCGGGACAATCGGCAAAATCTTCCGCAAACGCCCGTGCGACGCTGCGGAACAATTCCCGCAAAACCGTTTGATCGGCTCCCTGGGGAGCTACGGCCATATACCCGCACACGTGTATATTTTCAAAGGCCCCGCGCAGTTGGCGGACGAGTTGGCGCGCCTGAGCTAGTGGCAAACCCGATTGCGTCTGCTTTTGCGTCAATTTCACTTGCACCAGCACGTTAAGCACTTTCCCTGCCGGTACGTGCTTGGCTAATGCCTGGGCTGTTTGTGCGGAGTCTAACGAATCAATATAGTCAAATAGCGCAGCCGCTTTAGCGGCTTTATTGGTTTGCAAGTGCCCGATAAAATGTTTGGTTACCTGGGTAAACGGTGCAAACCGGGGATCCTCGTGCCATCGTGCCCACGCTTGCTGCACGCGGGACTCGCCAATATTCGCGATGACGCCGCGCTTGAGCAAAGCGAGCACATCTTCATCTTTGGCATATTTTGTAACGGCTAGGAGTGTAATTTCATCTGGATTACGACCGGCACGCTGGGCGGCTTTGGTCAGGGAAGAACGAACAGCCTGATAGTTTTGTACAAGTAAATCTTCCCTATACATAATGAAAAATCCCTTGACATATTATACCAAATTTACTTTAATATGGCAATTTTTGCCGGGATTTAGCGGGTTCTTGCCCGAAATAAAACCCCCGCGCGGGGCGGGGGCAAATACAGACTGTCTGGTACGACGAAGTGACGTTTATTATTTCTCTAAGTTATTTAAGCCGTCGTTTCTTTCGTCGATGTTCAATTCTTCTCTGTAAAGATTAATCAAGCGCAGTAAGCTGTTGGTGGGATCTTCTTCATACGCTCTTCTCAATTCGCAATAAGCTCCAAACGGATCTTCACTTCCTTGGGCTTCTTTCCACAATTGCTGGTCGTTCAAAGATTCTTCGTGCAACAAGTTATAATATAACTCATATCTGACGGCCATGGGATCTTGTTGGGTTACAATGTCTTCGTAAGCATCATACACCTTGTTCATTTCATTCGTGGAGAGTTCATCGAGTTTTTTCTCGTATTCTTCCAAGGCGATGGACTCCTCACATTCTTTTGCCTTATTGAGTTCTTTGATGACCTCAATATGTTTAGAAGCGTATTTTACTACTTCCTGATGGAATTTTACTTCCTCGCTGGGTAATGCTTTCGCCTTGCTTACTTCTTTGGCTGCCTCTTTAATACTTTCCCAGGTCTTCGTAGTGAGTTCTGCCGTTTCTGCACCTCCTTGCCTGTTTTGACAGGTTGAAACGCCACTCAAGGTTTTGTTTGTTTTATTATCTTTCGCTAACGCAGAGAGCGGGGCTAAAGCAAAGGAGACGGCTAGGATACTGCACACTAATTTCTTCATGATACTACCTCCTGTTTTTAAGAACTTCTACCCATAGTGTAAAGAGTTAAGTAAAAAATTACCTGGGCCCTTGGGCCTAGATTTTTTATAAAAAGGGCCTAGGAGAAATTACCCCAAGTGGTCTTAGTTCGGGGAGGAAGTATTACTCGGCTTTGGTAAGCTCAGCCAACGGGAAGTAATGTTTCAAAATCGTTTGATAACCTTGGCCTGCCTCGGCGCGTCCGGCGGCACCGGTCTGGCAAAAACCCACGCCGTGTCCCCAACCGCCGCCGTAAAAGACGAAGTATTTAAGCTGGTGGTTTTCGTAGTTAGGCTGTACAATGAAATAACTGCTGCGCAACATACCTAAGCTTAAATTATTGCGGATGACGTTCTCTTTATCGAGCGTGACAGTGCCTTTAGTTCCTTGCACCAAAAGCTTAGTCACGTAGCCGGCGCGGGTGCGCTCTAGCGGGATAAGCGCGGTAATTTGCCCGATATCTTTCTTTTGGTTTTTAATGACGGTGCGCAGTTGCGGTTCACTCACCACGCGGGCCCAGCGAAAAGCGGCCATGCTGACATTTTTATCATACTTGCTATACGCGGCGGGCGGATACTGCAAAAGTGATTTAAAATGATACGGCTCCAGGTGATGCAAATCAAATTCCTGATAATCGGAGACGGTATCTAAATAGGGGGTGGCATTCCAGCCGGCATCTTTGGCACTTTGCGTGGCGCCGCCGCAGTTGGCGGAAAACACACTCTCGATCGGCTTGTCGTTGTAAGTAAGCACTTCGCCCAACGTAGCTTCCACTGCGGCATTACCGGCTTCGGTTTCGGCGCTGACTCCGTTGTAGACTTGGCAGTTTTGCGCATCGCACAAATCATAGCCTTGCTTTTTGTGCTTGCCTAAATGTTTCAGCGCATAGGTGCGGGCCAGCACCGCTTGTGCGCGCAAGGCTTGCGTGGGGAAACCGTTGGGCATTTCGGAGGCGATGATGCCTTGCACATATTCATCGAGTGTTACTATATTAATGGGTACGAGGGTACGTGCCGAAGCATTATGCAATACTTGCAGTTTACCGCGATACTCTTTGTTACTTACCGTGGCCCAACTCATCCCGGGCCCGCTGACTAAATTTTTGACGATAAACGTGGGTACTTGCGTGGGGTTTTCCTGGATGGGAAGTACGGTGATGGACTTGGTAAATGCAATCTGTCGTCCGGAGGGACTTTGCAAAAAGGGTTTGTTGTTTTTGAGAATTACGCTCCACACTTCGCCTGCTTTTCCGGCGACAAGCTGCTTGTTTTGTGCGTTTTGTATGGTGAAGGCAGCCGACGGACTGAAAGTAACTTGCGTGCGGGGGGAAGCCGCGCCGCTTTGCGTAGTACCCAGACCGATTTTTACTTCTATGGCTTCCATTCCCGGCGGAAGTACCAGCGGTTGTACCGCCGTATATTCAAACGGAGTGGGGGGTTGCTGTTTCTCTTTTTTCTCTTTTTTGAGTTTAGGTTTTAAGCGTGTCATGGCATCGGTAGCGCGTGTATTTTTAGCGTCGGCGGCGTAGATCGATTTATACTGCGCGTACGCTTGATCGTACTGTTTGGTTTGTTCCAGCATGCGGGCCAAGTGCAAGCGGGCTTCCATAAATTGGTGATCGTAATCGACCGCTTTTTGATACGCTTCAGCTGCTTTTTTATAGCTCTTTTCTTCTTCGAGCACTTGCCCTAAAAGAAAATTCGCCAGGCTGGGGTGCGAGCCGGCTTTCACGGCGCGTTTGAGGTTATACTTGGCCAGTTTTTTTTCATTCAATCCCAATTGGGCACGCGCCAAGTTGATGTAAAAGAATCCGGCCGTTTTATCATTTTCGGTAAGCAGTGACAGGATCCGTTCGGCGGCGGCGTACTGTCCGTCGGCCAAAAGGGCCTCGGCAGCCATTTCGATAATCTCATCGTCTTGCGGGTAAAGCCGGTAAGCTTCCAGGGCAATATCAACCGCTTCTTTGGGACGGTTTTGCTCCATGGCGATAAAGATAGCATTTAGAAATGCACTGCGTTCGCCGCTATCTTTAGAAAGTTCTATGTACTTGCTGAGTGCTTCTTTGGGTTTGTAGGAAAAGTAAAGATCGGACGCTTCCTGCAGGCGTTCCTGCACGGTATAAGCAGCCCCGAAAACGGTATTCATCCCAGCCAGTAATCCGGCTAACAAAAACAGTTTTTTCATAACCCTGTCTATATTATACCTTTTTGTATAATATATGTATGACACTTCCTGTACCAGATTGGCTCAAGCAACTTGTGCGCACGAACAAAGAGGCGTTGCGCAGCTCGCAAGCGTTGCGTGCCGAACAATCGATTTTGACCCACGCGTTGCACACCGTTTGCCACGCGGCTAAATGCCCTAACCGCGGGGAGTGCTTTACTTGTGGCGATGCTACTTTTATGGTATTGGGGGAATTTTGTACGCGCGGATGCCGTTTTTGCGCGGTGGATAAAAAACGCCCCTTGCCCCCGGATCCGCAAGAGCCGCAACGCGTGGCGGAGGCTATCAAAGCGTGGCACATCCGTTATGCGGTGCTGACGATGCCCACACGCGACGATCTGCCCGATGGGGGGGCGGAACACTTTGCGCGTGTGTTACACGCAATTCACACGACTACCCCCGAAGTTTTTACCGAGCCGCTCATCTCCGATTTGCGCGGCGATGCGGGGGCCTTGCAAACTATTTTGGATGCAAAACCCACCGTGCTGGCCCATAACGTAGAAACCGTGCCAGCCCTTTACAGCCAGGTGCGTATCGGCGCGGATTACACGCGTACGCTTACCCTGTTGGAAAACGTCAAAAAATTGGCGCCGGGTTTGCTGACAAAGTCCGGTTTTATGGTGGGTCTTGGCGAAACCTCCGCACAAATTTCTGCTCTACTCAAAGATTTGCGTAGCGTGGGGGTGGATCTGTTGACGATTGGTCAATATCTGGCGCCGTCTGCCAAGCATTATCCCGTGCAACGCTATCCGCTTCCTCAAGAGTATAAAGGATGGCAACAGGAAGCACTTTCCCTGGGATTTAAGGCCGTAGCCAGCGGGCCGCTGGTGCGCAGCAGTTACCGGGCGGGGGAATTGTACCGGCAGGCAAGGCTTGAAGATGCCTTGGGTAAAGGAGTATAATGTAGCTATGAGACGAATCTTTTTTCTTTTACTTGCCGGTAGTTGTTTCGCTGCGTGTGCGGGCAATCCGCCCGCGTGGTGGAACCCGGGCAACCGCTACGGACAGACGGAGCAACCCGCTTCTGCCGCGGCTGTGCCCGCGCAACCCCCGGCCCAACCTGCCGAGCCCGTGGTGAAAGAAGTCAATTTGGATCCGTTGCCGGATAATTCCTACGAAGAAGAAGCCATTTCTCCGCTGCCGGAAGAAGAAGATACGCCCACCGATGCACCCGTCACAGAGCCTGCGTTGGATGATTCGTTGCCGGCGCCGAGCATATTAGGATAGAACTTTTCGCTTTGGGTACGCAAAAAAAGACCCTCGAACAGTTTTTTCAACTACCCGAGGGCCTTCAACAACAATCTCCACTACACAACATCTAGTTATCTCCTCGTCCGCAACTTCCGAATCATCAGGACTTATGCTGCTGTATCTACGCCGCAGGTTGAAGCAACTGATCAACCCCCAACATACGCCGTCCCGTTTGAACCACCCAAACCTCACGGCTCTGCACCCTCGAGATAAGCGGAACCAATTCTCCCGAACACGCTTTGAACAACCCTGGCGACCTACAACCCGGCCACCCTCAAAACGCTTCAATGCAGCGGGTACACGCCCCTTACAACAACGCCCGACATGTACAACTGGTTAACTGCTATACCCATAGTATAAGAATAAATGTAAATTTGTCAAGACCTAATTTTAAAATATTTTTTCTACCGTCTGAGAAATGATCAAAATTTTGCAAAAAATAGGCCCATTTTGCACTAAAATGAGCCTATTTGGATGTTGTTTTTGGGGGTTACAGCTGTGAAATATCTGCCACGCGTTGGGTCAGTTGTTGGCGCACCAGCGTTAGGAGTGATAAGCGGTTGGTACGTACTTTCTCATCCGGAACATTCACCATAACATCCGTGAAAAATTGCTCCAGCGGAGTTTTAAATACTTCTAACGCTTTGAGTGCGTCCAGGTAATCTGTTGCGTTTGTGTTTACGTTTTGCACCGTGGCAAATAAATTGCGCTCGGCGGGGGTTTCAAACAATTTCTCGTCGGGTTTTGCGGCCACGGCGGGGGATTTCTTTAAAATGTTACACACGCGCTTGGCGGCTTCGCGCAGGGCGGCAAAGGCGGGGGAAGTTTGCACTTCTTCGAGTGCCTGTACCAATTTTTCCACCTCTGTGAGCGACAGGTCCGCCCAGTGGGGGACGGCTTTTAATAAGGTACTGTTGCGTCCGCGTTCCTGGAGCACCACTCCCAAACGCTGGGCGATAAACGCGCGCAGCTGGTTGGAAAGTTCATCAGTCCATTTGTACGTCGGCGTGTACGCATTTTGCACGGCTGTAAGAGCCTCATTGACGCTGACGTTCCAGTTGTTTTCTAAGAGAATACGTACCACGGCAAACGCTTGGCGGCGCAAGGCAAAGGGGTCTTCGCTTCCGGTAGGGATTTGCCCGATTAAAAAGTTGCCGCACAACGTATCGAGCTTGCCGGCCAGGGACACGATATTTCCTGCAACTGTCGTCGGCAACGCGGAAGAAGACGTCAACGGCCAATAGCATTCTTCCATCGCTTTGGCGGCTTGTTTTTCGCTTTCGGTTTTGGCCACGCGCGCCTGATATTGCCCGCCCATGTATCCCTGTAGTTCCGGGAATTCATAGACCACGTGGCTGGCCAAATCATCATAACTATGGAGCGCGGCGTAGGAGACAATTTCTTGCGGGGCGCCCACTTTTTCAGCCAACGCTTGCGCGATTTTTTGGGTGCGAAGTGCCTTGTCGGCCATCGTACCAACGCCTTCTAAAAATTGGATGTTTTTGAGTTTATTGTGAAACGCATTAAGCCCTTCTTTCTGGTCGTTCTCAAAGAAGAACACAGCGTCGGAAAGTCGCGCGGACATCACTTTTTTAAACCCGGTGCAGACTTCGGTTTGATTGACCGAAGACCCGTCACGCACGGCAATAAAGTAGGGTTGCAAGTCTCCTTTTTTGTTGACCACCGGGAACATTTTAAGTTGCTGTTTTAAGACGGTAGTGATGAGTAACTTGGGCAGCGTAAGAGCTTTTAGGTCCATATCCCCGCACACCGCCACAGGATGTTCGGTAAACGCTACGGTTTCGGCGATTAAATCTTCATCCAAGTCTGCCTGGTATCCGCGCGCCTTGGCCTCGGCATTGACGGATTTGATGAGGGCCTCGCGGCGTTCTTGGGGCAGGACAAAAATGGGGGGATTTTGGTCGCGTAATAATTTGATGTACGCATTTTTGTCGGCGCTTTCTACTTTAAGCGGTTTGTTCCCGTAAGATAAAAGCCCGTGCGTGTAGCGCGAAGATGTTACGCCGGCCACGGTAAATTTGATGAGCTTGTCGCCGTACAAGCCGATGAGCGAGCGGATCGGCCGCCCGTAGCGAAGGCCCGAATTTTCCCACACCATATTCTTGGCAAATTCCAGTCCGGTAACGATGTGCGTGAAAATTTCGGGCAGAAGTTGAGCGGTCTTTTCGCCTTTTATCTGTACGCGCGCGTAGAGGAACGGGCCTTTGTCGGTTTCCACGGTGGCCAGCTTTTCCGGCGAGATCCCGTTGCGCTGGGCAAAGCCGGCGGCTTGCGGGGTGAAATTTCCCTGGGCATCCTTTAACAGTTTAGCGGGCGGGCCTTTGACTTCTTTTTGAATATCGGCCGATTTCTCGGCCAGGCCGTGCACAAATACAACTAACTTGCGGTAGGTGCCGAAGGTTTCCACCTCTTTAAAGTCCAGGCGTTTTTCGGCCAAGATTGTTTCGGTTAAGGTTTTAAGTTGTGCAAGTGCCGGGGCCATAAAGCGGGCGGGCAGGTGCTCGGTTCCAATTTCTAAAAGTGCGTTTTTTAAAGTCATAGTATTTTGTTTTCCTTGATTGTCATCCCCGATGCTGCCGTCCGCAGGACTCGGGGATCTCCTCCGCTTTGAACAACCCAAGGTGGGGATTGCCGGTAACAGCCCGCGGGAATGACGTTTTATTATTTTATGAACAAATTAAATCATACAAATCAACCCATGATGGATTAAACTCATTGATCAGTTTGTCTTTCCAACTTCGGTTCCATTTCTTTAATTCTTTTTCGCGGGTAATGGCTTGCACAATGCTGGGGGTTTGTTCGTAATATACAAGTTTGTGCAATTTGTAACGTTTTGTAAACCCCTCTATTAACTCTTGCTTATGCTCATACACGCGGCGCACTAAGTCGCTTGTTACTCCTACATATAGCGTTGTATTATATTGATTCGTTAGTATGTATACATACGCCATAAATTCTCTGTTTTGTCATCCTTGATGTTGCGGCGCACCTTTTATGTGTCATCCCCGAGTGTTTTTATCGGGGATCTCCTCCGCTTTGAACAACCCAAGGTGGGGATTCCCGGTAACAGCCCGCGGGAATGACGTTTTATTTATTTTCCTTTTTGGCTTTGCCCTCTACACTTTCCACATACGCTTTGGCACACGCTTTGGCCAAGTTGCGGATTTTGGTAATGTTGTTGGTGCGGTCCTGCACAGAAATCGCGCCGCGGGCCTCCAACATATTAAAGTATTGCGAGAGTTTCATCGTGTCGTCATATGCCGGCAGATAGAGCCCTTTTTTGCAAAGCGCGTAACACTCACGCTCGCACTCGTCAATGTAGCGGCGCAGGTGATCCACGTCGGTTTCTTCGAAATAATAGTGCGAAAATTGTTTCTCTTGCTCTAAATGCACGTCGCGGTACGTTACTGTATCGTTCCAACGCAAGTCAAACACGTTATCCACTTTTTGGCAGTACATGGCAATACGCTCCAGCCCGTAGGTGATTTCGGCCGTGATGGGGTTTAATGCGTAGCCGGCCATATTTTGGAAGTACGTGAACTGCGTGATTTCCATACCGTCGAGCCAAATTTCCCAACCTACGCCACTGGCGCCCAGGGTGGGGGATTGCCAATCGTCCTCAATCCAACGTACGTCGTGTTCTTTGGGGTCCAGGCCGATGGCTTTTAAAGAGTTCAAATAAATCTGCTGGATGTTTTCCGGCGCGGGTTTCATGATGACTTGGTACTGATAGTATTTGCCCAAGCGGTTGGGGTTTTCGCCATAGCGGCCGTCGGCGGGACGGCGGCACGGTTCTACATACGCGCGGTTAACGGGCTTTTTAGTCAGTGAGCCGAAAAACGTTTCGGGGTTATAGGTGCCGGCGCCTTTCTCGAGGTCGTAGGGTTGCACGAGAATACACCCCTGCTTGGTCCAATAGTTATTGAGCGCGGCGATAATATCTTGAAAATTCATTCCGTGTTTCATACGTATCTATATTATACAAAATAATGCCGCGCGCGCGGGAACGTGCGTGTGTAGTTGCGAAAACGACAGACGTTGTAGATTCCCGGTTACGGCCCCTCAGGATGACAAAATAATACACGTCATCCCCGAGTGTCG
>JAZOAE010000029.1:0-100173 GCA_045595305.1 Elusimicrobiaceae bacterium | reverse complement strand
AGGTGGTCCATGCTCATAAATGTGCCACGCTTTTCTTTAAGAAGCGTCATCACGCCGTCCATAAATTCCACAGGAGTTACGATGGTAATATGGATAACAGGCTCTTTAATGTCGATAATATCCCCATAAGGCGGGAAGTTGGCCGGGTTATCAATAATTTTATAGCCGGGATCATCCGGCGCTTCCGGCAAGGCGGCCAATTCCTGCGAGTGTGATTTTCTGGGCGTAAATTTAACATGATATACTACGTTTGGCGAGGTAGCAATTAAGGATAAATTGAATTCGCGCTCCAAACGTTCTTTTACAATTTCAATATGCAAAATCCCCATAAACCCTAGGCGGAAACCAAACCCTAATGCTTTGGAAGTTTCGCTTTGATATTGGAAAGAACTGTCGGAAAGGTGCAATTTTTCCAAGGCTTTTCGAAGGAGGGGAAAATCGGTTGTTTCCACCGGGAAGATACTAGCAAATACCACCGGTTTAGCGTCTTCATAGCCGGGGAGTGGCTCTTTGGCGGGAGTATCTGCCAAAGTTACCGTGTCGCCCACTTTGACTTGATGAATATCTTTAATGCCCGCAGCTAAATATCCCACTTCTCCCGCGGATAGTTGCTCGCATTTATGGAGTTGCTTAGGAGTCATAAAACCAATTTCTTCGGCTTTATACGTCGCCCCCGAAGACATAAATTGTATGGTTTGCCCAGGTTTAAGTGTACCATCTACTAAACGGATATACATGATTACACCGCGGAATGCATCATAATACGAGTCGAAAATTAACGCCCGTAGTGGTTTATCTGCTGAACCGGAGGGTGCGGGAATATCTGTTATGATACGATCTAGCAAATGTTCAATACCCATGCCTGTTTTAGCACTGACACGTTCAGCTTCAATAGGCTCGCGCAAAATATCCCATAGTTGTTCCTCGGATGCATCCGCATCAGATTGGGACAAATCAACTTTGTTCATCACAGGGATAATTTTAAGGCCTAAACTTTGAGCTAAATGGGCGTGGGCCACCGTCTGTGCTTCCACTCCTTGGGAAGCATCCACCAGCAAAAGAACTCCTTCGCACGCGCGCAAAGAACGGGATACTTCATACGAGAAATCTACGTGACCGGGCGTGTCAATTAAATTTAAGATGTAGTCTTTGTATTGGATGCGCACAGCTTTGGCTTTAATGGTAATACCGCGTTCACGCTCCAGATCCATCCCATCTAAGAGTTGAGCTTGCATCTTGCGTTTAGGCACGGTACCGGTATCTTCTAAAATGCGATCTGAAAGGGTCGTTTTGCCGTGGTCAATATGGGCTACGATAGAAAAATTACGAATTTTCATATTGATTTTCTTCTACTAAATTTCTTATCTCAGCGGAGCTTCCCATTAACAGGGCGGCTTGAGCTAGGTCTGAACAATGTTCAAAATTTAAATTGCGTATGTTGTTTTTAACACGTAAATACATGCGCGGAGTCACTGACAGACTGTCTACTTGCCAACCCAGTAAAAGGGGCAACATCTTGCTGTCGGAGGCAATTTCTCCGCAGATAGATACGCTTTTATTGCGTTTGTGTGCTGTTTGAATAACGTTGTGGATGGTACGCCCAACGGCAGGATGGCAAGGATCGTACATATGGGCCACTTCCGGATTTACGCGGTCTACAGCAACCAGGTATTGAATTAAGTCATTTGTGCCAATAGAAACAAAGTCCAACTCATTAATCATACCGTCCAATGCAATAGCAGCGGCGGGTACCTCGATCATGGCACCCAGTGAAATTTTATTAAGAGGTTTTTTGTCTTGCTTAGAAAATTCTTGTAAAACGGAATCAAAGGCAGCGCGAACATGACGTACCTCTTCCACAGAAGATACCATGGGAATCATAATTTTAATTTGTGCGGGAACTTCACAAGCCGTGCGCACAATAGCGCGCAACTGCGTATGCAACAATTCAGGATTTTTTAGGAGTAACCGTATACCGCGGCATCCCATAAACGGGTTGTCATCATCATCCAATTCGTCCAGCGGGAAATCCGGCATTTTGTCCGCTCCCAAATCAGCCAGACGAACCGTAACCGGACGCATGTCAAAACGTTTAGCCACAGATAAATAAATCTTGTATTGGGCTTCCTCTGTAGGAGGAACAGGAGTGTTCATAAACAAAAATTCAGTGCGCAGCAGTCCCAATCCATCTGTGATGAGGGTCTTATTGTACTTGTTATCGGTGCGCGGGTCATAATTGACATAGAGATGTATCCGGTGCCCATCTTGCGTAATTACGGGCAAGTGATTAATTGTTTTAAGTAAAGATTCTGTTCTTTTAATTTCTCGTTTAATTTGCCGGTAATTCGCCAGTGTATAACGGTCCGGATTGATGACCAATAAGCCATTCTCTCCATCGATAATAAGCCGGTCTCCGTTTGCTACATCTTTTGAAGCGGTGGATAATCCTACAACGGCGGGAATATTTAAACTTTGTGCCAATAAAGCTGTATGGCTGGTTTTTCCGCCAACATCGGTGCAAAAGCCCAAAATTTGGTTTTCCGGTAAATTAATTGTATCCGAAGGGAACAGATCGTGCGCTACTAACAAAGAGGGGCGCTTAATGGAAGCCAAAAAATCTTTTTTATTTCCTTCCAAATTGGCTAATAGACGCTTGCCAGCGTCAAAAATATCATTGCGGCGTTCTTTAAAGAAAGGGTCTTCAATTTTATCAAAATTGGCAGCCAGTTCAGATAGTGTAATAGAAATAGCGGAACGGGCCGTCAAATAATCCGCGGAAATTTTATGAATGACGGCATCTTTGAGGGCGGGATCTTGTAAAATAAGCTTGTGCGTATCCATTAGCCCTGCATATTCTGTCCCCAAGGTGGCGCGTACTTTTTGGGAGCACTCATCCAGTTCGAGCATTGTTTTTTGCAAGGCTTGTTGAAATTTGTGCAATTCTCCACTTACCGCTTCAAGGGCGATATAATGTTTGGTGGTTGCTAAACTTTCCCCGGGAACCACTATTGCTCGACCGATAGCCACCCCAGGACTGGCGGGAATCCCTTTAAGTACTAGCATGATTTCTCTAAAATTCCTCGTTAAATTTATCGTTAAACAACTTTTCTAATGCAGCCAAAGCCTGTATTTCATCGGATCCTTTGGCGGTTACACACACATTAGCTCCAAACTCAGCGGCCAACATCATGACTCCCATAATGCTTTTAGCATTGATGGTAACATTATCCTTTGTGAGTTCAATGTTACTTTCAAATTTGGCAGCGGTCTGCACGATCCGTGCGGCTGGCCGGGCATGTAATCCTAAGCGATTTAGAATAGTTAATTCTTTTTGTACCATAAGCTAAAATAAATACACAATGTTAAATACTAGCATTGCCGCAATGTACAAGTACATGTTTGGAATGCGCAAATCTCGCGTCATTAAACTAATGCTGATAAAGAAAAGAACTATAACAGCGCGAGTAATGAATTGAATCCCTAAAAACATTTCTAAATCATGTAAAAAATAATATAAACCGCCCAGCAAAAGTCCCAATGCCAACAACAGGCCAAAGAGTTTGGTGTTATAAATTGTTTTGTTCCAATCAAACTGAGTCAACCCAAAACAACCGTTGTTGGGGGCATCATAGCTTAGAGAAATCCCCTTCCATTTTACGAACAAAGCTACGGAATTAAATGCAAAAAAAGCTACAACGCAGGCTCCAAACACATCTATCCAAGATAATGCTTGCTGTGGAACCGCTTCAAAAAAATTGACATCAAGCGCTAACCAAATAAAGAGTGCCAATAGCAAAGTAAAAGGTTTTAAAGTGCCCCAAAAAAGCCGATCCCCTAAAGAAGCAGTTGTAATAGACAAACTTCGTTTTAGGCTGTTCCATTCGCTTAAGCGTTCGCGGTATTCGGCTAATGTTTTAGCGTTTGCCATACGTTCTTCTTGCCTGGCAAGTGCACCAAAACAGAAAGAGGCCATCATGGGTTGTGTGTTAAATCCTTCCAAATATCGCTCCAATACAGAGGGGAGATCCCGTTTATTCTGTTTGTATAGGTTTCTCAAAAAAGGCGTCATAACAAAAGTCAATCCAACGTTCTGGTATTTGGCAAAATTCCAACCTGCCTGCAGGAAAAAAGAACGCCAAAACAATTGAAATTGCATCCAACGTGTCATAATTACCTCGTTTTAAGCCGAAACGTAGAAACCAGTGTGGCCAATCCGATCCAAGGGACAGCCATAAAAGCAAATTTGCTGGCTAAGTGTAATTTTTCGGGTACAAAAGGCAACAATCTAACGACAGATCCCCCGATAACAGCACTGTAAAATAATAGGAAAGACAATGTCATGGCAAACGAAAGAGCTAACGCTTTAATTACCACCCCGGAAATGTAGGGAGGCTTTTGCAAAATGAGATGTTCTTGCCGAATGAGCCAGACGGAACGATGCTTACGTATAAGTACTTCACATACCGAGAACAACACGGCACCAATTACTCCAAAAAAGAAAGCAAAATAGACAGGAATTCCTAAACTACATAGAGCCATGGAAAGTGTGCAACATACGGCGGCACTCGGTGGGAGAAGTCCCCCTAAAGGGCTAATATCAATAAAAATGAGTTCGGTAAAAATACCCATTTGCAGTCCAGCCATTAAATCACCGGTGATCAGAGAGAGTAATGGGCCGGCAATAATTCCGCGCGAAAGAGTTAGCTGGAACGTGTAGGTAGTATCCAGCTCTAATAAGGCTCCCACAATGCAAATAAGTAACACTTGCGTCATTGAAGGGCCTCCGTTATGGTAATGGAGGTGGCATTAGGAACCGAGCGTGTTTCAATGCGGATCCCCAGCGCATTGATAATTCTTAATAAACGTTTATCTTGTTCATCTAAAAACACATTTTCGGCTAATTTTTGCGCATTTTCTTTAAAATGCATTCCTCCGATATTGATGGATTTTATTTGTAATCCATCCTCGATAAGATCTGCCATTTCCTGCAACGTGCTCATCAATAAGAAAATACGTTTTTTAGAATTTCGGGCATATTTGGCTGCGGCGTGTGAATCTAAAATGGTAAGAGTATATTCATAAGGCAAACTGAGACGAAGCAACGCCTGGTTAAGCGTGTTCTCTCTGTGCTTGGCGCAGGGTATTACTATTTCATCCACATCTAATTCGGGCAGCCAGGCTTGTACCACTTGTCCGTGGATGAGTCGGTCATCTACCCGAGCGAAAATAATAGGCATTACAACCCCTTAATTAAAAGTTCCGTTGCGTTGATGACGGCACGTTTTCCGTCCGCTTCAATCTTTTCGGCCAATTCTTTAACATTTAATTTTTTGCGGCTATTGATAGCAGTTAACAACATGCTCAAATTTAAGCCCGTAATCACATGGCAATAGGGCAAATCTTTACTAGCAGTAAGAGAAATATTAGTGGCGCTTCCACCAAAAATATCTGTCAAAATGATGGCCCCATCCTCACATGTTTCTAATACTTTTTTAAGTTTAGCGGCTTCTTTTTCTACCGAAGCTGCCGTCGTGACAGCGAACGTATCAAAACCTTCGGCCGGTTTGCCGATAATCATCCCGGCGGTTTCCAACATTTCTTTGGCCAATTGACCATGTGTAACGAGTATAATTCTTATCATAATCAGAGTCCTATATCCCTATGAAATTCTGAGGCGGTAAGCCCCGCTTCATTTAAACGCTTAGCCAGTTCGTGTGCCATAAATACGCTGCGGTGTTTCCCGCCCGTGCAGCCCATGGCAATGGTTAAATAACTTTTTCCTTCTTTGATGTATTTAGGAATTAAGTATTTTACTAAACTGGTAAATTTGGTAGCGAATTCTTCCGTTTCTTTAAATGAAGAAATATAATCTTGTACGGGTTTATCAAGCCCTGTCTTGTTTTTGAGCGCCGGCACATAGTAAGGATTGGGCAAGAAACGTACATCCATGACGATGTCGCAATCTTTTAAAATGCCATTTTTAAACCCGAACGAAACGACGGAAATCTGCATATCGTCTGTGCGTTTAGAATTAAGCAAAAAAGATAATTTTTCTTTCAGTTCGCCGAGTTTTAAATCACTGGTATCGATAACCTTATCAGCTTTTGTGTGAATGCCGCGCAAGGCTTCGCGCTCATGTGCGATAGCGGCGGCCAATTTTTTGTGAATAGGATGACGATGTTTGGTTTCGGAGAAGCGACGGATCAAACATTCGTCGGACGCATCCAAGAAAATTACTTTAACGGCAAAGTCCTGTTTTTTAATAGTTTTGATTAAATTAGGCAAATCTTTTAAGCGGTCTCCGGCGCGCATATCAATGCCCAGGGCAATATTTTCATATTCAGTGCTATGTGTTACATAGCCAATAAAATTTTCAAACAAAGCCAAAGGTAGATTGTCTACGCAATAGAAACCGAAGTCGCCAAAAATCTTGAGCGCCTGGGATTTTCCAGCGCCGCTTAATCCGGTAATAATGAAGATACGCCGTTTTTTAGTTTTTTTCATTTTTTTTGCCTTGTTTCATCTTATCTAAGATTTTTTGGCTAAATTCTTTAGCTGAAAAAATTCCCTGGCTTTTTAATTGTTGGTTAAGCGCGGCTACTTCGATGAGTACCGCCAAGTTGCGCCCAGGTGTTACCGGCAACAACAAGGAGGGGATCTCTACGCCTAATAAATCGGTCATTTTTTGTTCTACGCCTAAGCGGTCTAGTGGAGACTTATTGGGCGAAGTCAGCACTACTTCCATATCAATTTTTGTTTCATCCAGCGTAGCCCCTACCCCAAAGAGAAGTGGCACATCCAATACCCCCAGCCCGCGCACTTCCATATAGTGTTTTAACATAGCAGGGCAACTTCCCATTAAGTAGCGCCCGCGTTTTTGGACTTCAATAACGTCATCGGCTACTAAAATGTGTCCGCGTTTGATAAGCTCTAGGGCGCATTCGCTTTTACCGATGCCAGCATCTCCGCGAATAAGCACCCCGGCGCCGCTTACGTCTACTAATACGCCATGTACATGGGTAACGGGGGAAAGTTTTTCATCTAAAAATCGGGAAAAAGCCGCCAAGAACGCTGACGAATCCATCTCGGTTTTTAGTACAGCTACATCGGCACTTAAACTACCTTTGCGAATTGCCTGGTGTGGGTCGAGCCCGGCCGTCATGATAAGGCACGGCACGTCTCCTTCGCTTAACATTTTGGTAATATTGGCACGCAGGCGGGTTTTGTTTTCTTTTTGACAAAAGGCATATTCGCTACGGCCGAAAACTTGTACGGAGCTGGCGCGGAAATTTTCCAACTGTCCCGCTAATGCCAAACCCGGGCGGTTGACGCGTGGCTCGGTAATTTCGCGGTGAATGTAGCGTTTTCCGCAAACTAGCTCCAAGTGAAGGGATTTCACTTGGAGCAGTTCTTTAACGGTAATAGACTTGGTAAATTCCAAGGGTCACTCCGTGCGGATTATTTTTTCTTAATGGGTTTAATTAAACCGTAAGTTCCGTCCAAACGTTTGAAGATAAGGTTAATTTGCTTAGAGCCTTCATCCAAGAACATCCAGAAAGAATAACCTAAACGTTCCATTTCGTAGGCGGCATCTTCCGGGTTCATGGGGTTCACTTCTACTTGTTTAATGACAGAGAATTTAACGTCATTTTGTGGCAACATTACCTCGGCAAAGGGTTCCATCTCTAAATTTTTTACTGATTTTTTAGAGATTTTGCGTGCTTTGGCTTTGTTTTTAATCTTTTTGGCTTGCGCTTCAGCTTTGACGGCAGCTGCGTCAATGGCTTTGTACAAATTGCTTTCTACGGCGCTGGCGTTAATGGTCGTTTTGGCGCCGGTGTGCAAGATGATTTCCGCGCGTTGGTTGATTTTTTTCTCTACGGAAATAAGCACTTGGGCAGAAACGATATTGTCAAAGAAGTTTTCTACTTTGCTTACGCGCGTATTGATAAATTCTCTAATGGCCGGTGTGAGTTTAATATTTTTGGCCGTAATTTTAATGTCCATAATGTCCTCCAAGAATATTTACGAGAAAACCCCGCACTAGTATTAAATCATTATCCGGGGGCGGCTGTCAACTATTTGTATATACGCGCGCTTGCGCGTACGAACTTCCGACGCAAAATACCGCCCCCTGCCTTTGCCTGCTAGCCGGCATTAACACGGGGCGGTATATATGATTAGCATTCTTTGGTCATCCCTCCTACCCTACAGATACTTATAGTATAAGCACAAACGCAAAAATTTCAAGGGGGTAAAAAAATATCAAAGGAAAAGCGAATTTGAAACCCAGGATATTAAGATCAAATCTAGCGGAAAAAAGGACCGAAAATATCTTTAAGGCTAGTTTTTTTAAAGGGGATGCCTAGCAAATAATCGGGCGTATGGTCTGTGTATTTATTTAAGAGAGACAAAGGCCATAGAGAAGAAATATAGTTGACTATGGCACATAATATCTCCGTCATATTCATGAAAAGAATATTTTTTCATAAAACAAGGCCCCCTAACTAGTATAGTGAACAAACACTAAAAATTCAAATGGACAGAATTAAAAGGTTATACAAACAATCAAAAACCCCTCGTATTTCTACGAGGGGTTATTTTAATTAGTAAACTTATTTGGCGTTTACCATTTTGGCGCGGGAGATATCACCTTTCTTATCTAAGAAATAGAGATATCCTTTTTCTTTTTTAATACCCGTTTTTTCTACTTTTTTCGGTTTGCCACCTTTTTTGCCACCGCGGGCCATTTGCACGCGAGCAATATCACCGTCTTTGTCGATGTAGTACAAGAAACCGTCTTCGCGGTCCATGCCTACTTTCATTACTTTTTCAGCCATTTTCAAACTCCTCCTTTAAAGGAATAGTCGTTAATATTAACGTACATATTTAACGTACCCCCCTAGTGTAATAAAAAAAATAATTTTTTGCAAGTGTTTTTTTTAGACGGGGTTTCCTCGTACTCCTTTTATATTAGTACGCGTAGATACAAAAAATTGCTGTTTTTCCCTATACATATATAGGAAAATGCTATAATAAAGACATACTATCCTAAGGGAAACCTATGTACTTAAAAGCTATTGAAATTATCGGTTTTAAATCATTCGCGGACAAATCCCGTTTAGATTTTGAGCCCGGCATTACCTGCGTAGTAGGGCCAAACGGTTGCGGAAAATCCAACGTAATTGATTCTGTGCGTTGGACCATTGGAGAGATGAGCTGGAAAGCCTTGCGCTCCGGATCCATGGTGGATATCATCTTTAATGGTACCGCCAAGCGCGCGCCGCTTAACATGGCGCAAGTCAGCATGATTTTTGATAATTCTTCGCGCCAACTTCCCTTGGATTTTAACGAAATTACCGTTACACGTAAAATTTTCCGCTCCGGCGAAAGTGAATACTATTTAAATAAAGTACAATGCCGTTTGCGCGATATCCGCGACTTGTTTTTAGATACCGGTATCGGCGGGGGCGGGTATGCCATTATTGACCAGGGCGGTGTGGAAAGTGTGCTCTCGGCTTCCCCCGAAGAACGCCGCGAAATGTTTGAAGAAGTGGCCGGTGTTTCTAAATATAAGGCCAAACGCGAGGAGTGTATCCGCCGCTTAGAGCGCGTGGATATGGATCTGGCGCGTCTGTCCGACACGGTGGCTTTGATTACCGAGCAAATTAAAAAGTTGGACAGCGAAGCCAAAAAAGCGCGTTTGTATCAAAAATACCGCGAAGAACTTAAAGAGAGCGAAATTGCGATTTCGTTGCATTCGCTAAAAGAATCCACCGCATTGATTGCTAAACATACCGGCGAGCTGCAACCGATTGAACAAAAATTGGCCGACTTAGAAAACCGCATCTCTGCGCAAGAAGGCGCCACAGCCGCGCTCGATTTAAATTTAACACACAAACAAAAAGAAGCGGCTGCTTTTAACGAAAAAATTTCTGCCAGCAAGTATCAGGTAGGTTTACTGGAAGGTGCTATTAAAAACTGCGATAACTTAACGGCCGAACTTACCGCGCAAATTGCGTCGTCGGGTGCAGAGGCGCAGCGCGGGCAAAACCGCTTGGCGGAACTTACCCCGGCCATTGCTAAACTGCGCGAACAGTTAACTGCGATTACGGAGAAATTAACTCCGCTGCAAGAAACGTATAACACAAAAACCGCTCAAGCACAACAATTGGAGAACGACTTGCGTGCCGCTGAGAGCGAGCTGCAAAAAACTTCCAACGAACTGATGAATTTAGTACAAAAGCAAATGGAAGTAGCCAACAAAATTTCGCTGGAAGAATCTACTGCGCAACGTGAAGAGGAAGATCTAATTGCTGCCGAAAAAGCAAATCAGGAGCAAACAAAAGCTGCCACCGCACTCGAAGAAAGCCTGCAAGAAGTGACCGTGCGTGTGCAAGGTAAACAAACCGAAGCGGACCTTTCTCATAAAGCTATTGTAGAAGGGGAAACAAACTTACGCAACTTGCAACAAGAGCGCAGCGCGCTTAATGAAAAATTGTCTTCTGTGAAGTCGGCCCGCGCTGGACTCGTGGCTAAGTTGGAACTCATCCAAACTCAGGGCAAAAACGATCCGTATTGGGTGGGTGTCAAAACGATTACAGAAAGCAACCTGCCCGGCGTGAAAGGGACGCTTCGCAAAGCACTCAAATATCCTAAAGAATTGCAAGTGGCCGTCGAAGAGGCGTTTGGAAAATATTTAGATGCCATGTTGTGTGACACACACGCTACCGTGCAAAAAGCCATAGAACTATTGCAAAAAAACGGCAAGGCACGTGCGAAATTTATCGTTTTGGAAAGTGTGCCGCAAGCTACGGTAGAAAAGTCCGGTACGCTTAAAAAACAACTTACCTATAAAAAAGAGTTGGAAGATTTAATTGATTACATCATCGGCAATTATTCCTATCAAAACGGAACGGTTGATGGCGGGTTTTTTGTAAGTGGCGGCGATGAAAGTGTCCGCGCACCTGAGGCGTATTGGGGCGAAGAAGAATCTGTTAAAGAGCAAATTGCCGCGCAGAGTGCCGAGGAAGAAAAAGTGACCCAGGCTTTAGATGCCAATGTAAAAGCGTTTGCTAGGGCCGAGGAGGAACTAAAAACTTTGCGTGCCAAAGCGCAAGAAGCCATTTTGGCATTAAACTCGGTACAAAACGAGCGTGCCAACAAAGAGCGTGAATTGAAATCCGTGCAAGAAATACTGCAGAAGGCTGCTGCCCGCAAACAAGAAATTACGCTGCGGGTAGATAATCGCAAAGCGCAGATTAATACGCTTAAAGAGCAGCTGACCGATATTAAAACCCGGCACACTGCGTGCGGAAAACGCTCTACGGAAATCAAAGAGCACCAGCAAAAATTGCGCGAGCAAGCCGAAACACTTAAGAACGAAATCAACACGGTAAGCGCCTCACTCTATGACGTGCGCATCCAGAAAAATAACGTGGAATTGGACTTAAAATCTACCGAGTATGAATTTAACAGTCTTACCGAAAACGAAGGTAAACGCAGCGAAAAAGTAGCCGCTTCCAACTTGCGTTTAAAAAGTTTGGCTGACGAAAAATTATCCACACAAGCCAAGCTTTCCACCGAGAGAGACGTACTTGCCAAATTGGAAATCGACGAGCACCAAATGCGCGCCGATTTAGAGGCACTTAAGAAAGACTACGATGAAAAAATGAGTGCATTAAATAAATGCAAAAAAGAATCGTCCGATTTAACGCTTCAAAAAAACAATTTGGAAAATGCCCTTGCCAACGCGCGGCGCCAGCATACCACTGTGGCTAATAGCCTTTTTGAAAGCTGGAACATCACGCCCGAAGAAGCCGAGATGAATTATGGCAAAAAGGAAGTAGACTACGAGCGTGTGAAGATGATGCGCAAGCGTATTGAAAATATGGGAGCCGTCAATATGACTGCACCGGAAGAATACGATGCCCTTAATGAGCGCAACGAATTTTTGAAAACCCAAATGACAGACTTGGATAATGCCAAAAAAGACCTTAAGTCTGCCATCAACAAAATCAACCAAACTACGCGTGAGAATTTCAAATACACGTTTGAACAGGTGCGCGTGCACTTCAAAAACATCTTTCAATCGCTTTTCCGCGGTGGAGAGTGCGACCTTGTTCTTACGCAGCCTGAGAACCTGTTAGAGACGGGTATTGAAATCTATGCACAGCCCTCGGGCAAGAAACTCTTAAACATTTCTTCCATGTCCGGCGGAGAGAAAACGCTCACAGCCATGTCGCTATTGTTTGCGTTCTTTACGCATCACCCATCTCCGTTCTGCATTATGGACGAAGCAGATGCCGCGTTGGACGAAGCGAACGTAGAGCGTTACGTAAACCTCATTAAAGAATTCTCTAAATCTACGCAATTTATTGTAGTCACGCACAACAAACGCACGATGGAAGCTGCACGTATGCTCTATGGTATCACGATGGAAGAGAGCGGCGTATCCAAAGTGATGTCTGTCAACTTGGCCGACCGCAATAATGCCGAAGAAAACAAGAAAAAAGAAGAATTAGAAGCCTTAGTGGAGGCCTAATGCGTGTAGGGATCCTCTCGGATATTCACGGTAATTTGGAAGCTCTTCAAGCTTGTTTGGCTTTACTAGAGCAACACAGAGCCGAGACATTTATCCAATGCGGTGACATTATTGGTTACGGCCCGGATGGTGAGGCTTGTGTGCGCCAGGTGATGCAACTTCCTCTTTTGGCCAGCGTAATGGGCAATCACGATGCTATTTTGGCTTTTCCCACAATTGGCAATTTGTTTAATTTTGATGCCAAGTTAGCTTTGGAAGAAAGTGTTCCCGGGTTATCCAAGACGTCCGCTGATTTTTTACGCACATTGCCTTCCTCGGCCAGCGGGGATGATTTTACCGTGTTGCATGGCACGCCGCTAGATCCCATCAAGGAATATTTTCATAGCACTGCGCAGTTTAATATGTATTATCAAATGTGGCAAGGGCAGGTGCTTTTTGTTGGGCACACGCATTTACAATTTTACATCAAGGGTTCCCCGCGTACTTGTTATATGTACTTAAATCAAAAGGAAAATGATACGATTGAATTGCAAAACAAGTGCCGCTACGTGATTAATCCCGGCGCAGTAGGCAAGCCGCGCGATCATAATCCGCGGGCCGCGTGCGGTTTATGGGACACAGAGGAGAAAACATTTACATTTCTGCGTGTGGCGTATGATATCACGGTTACGCAAGAGAAAATGCGCGCGAAGAATTATCCTTCCTTCTTAATTGAGAGCCTGGCCTACGGATTGTAGAGATTTTAGAGATACAAAATTCCCCGGGTTTCGTTCCGGGGAATTTTATTTTAGGTGAGGTTTTCTTCCTATTTTGGTCAGGGAAACCGTTGTTGGTTTATTATTTTATTTTTTGTTTCTTTTGATACCAGAACGACGCTATAATCAGTAATACCGCTAAGCCGAATAAGCCTAAGATACGGTACAGAGATTGCAGCTGCCAAATATCGGATAGGAAAAATTTTCCCAATGTAAGGACCATAATGCCCGCGCCTACTTTCGAAACCGCACTTTTTTGCAAACGTAACCCAAAACCAATGGTGCAGAATCCAAAGAAACCCCAGGCTAAGGTATACGTAAGGGCCTGGACCAATTGCCCGGTAAAATTGAAGGATAAATATTTCCCTGTACTAAACCAATCAGCAATTTCAATATTGAGCAACCAAAAGAGCATACATCCGCCCAAAATGTAGAATGTATTTTTCCATGGAGTTGGTTTTTCCCACAGATATCCCGTCGCAAATAATGCAGCTGTTGTTAAGCCGTATATCCACAAATACCAATTCCAAATGCGTACAGTTGGTAATGGGGAAAAATTTCCGCTTAATAGTAACCATGAAGATACCATACATAACAGTGTAGCTGTGCCGATTTTCCAAGTGAGGTGAGGCAGTCGCTTATACAAGCCCGCTAGGAAAACAGCCTGAGCCGCCCACGCTACACATAGCCAGTGATCATGAATTTGCAACGGAAAAATGACGGTTAATAATATCAGTGCGGTTGCGCTCATAAACCCAAGACTGACTGGATGTGCCTGCCCCCACAATTTACGCAATAGTAAAGCGTACATGCCCAACAAGGCAGCCGGGATTAGCCCCAACATATTGCAATCGCAATAATCCGCCAAAAGCAAACATTCAATCAAACAAGCACTCAGCCCGGTTAGTGCGCAAGCAATCCATGGACCGATTTTATCCCAAAAATACTTTTTGCTCAAGAACGGAATTGCAATAAATAATGCAAGAAAAGCGGCTACCCAAAAAGACTGTAGTTCTATCGAAACGGCGGATGTTCCCCACACGCGTCCCAACAAAGCCAGTTGTACGATACCGGCGCCTACGGCAGCAGCCGGAAGAGTAAAAGTGGTCTTATATAAGCGAGCGGCTAATGCGGTTAATACACACACCACCCAAGCCGTACCCAATACCCAATTTATGGAAAGCGTATGTCCGATTTGAGCGATAACCGTCAAAATAAGCACAAACGGAGTAAGTGCAGTTACTGCTCCTACGCCCTTTTCTTCCAATGGGATTTCAGTCAATTTCCCAGAACGTCGTAGTGCAGCAAATACTCCAGCGCATAAAAACAATGGGATAAAGCCGCTCACTAAGATCAACGAGGAACATCCCTGTCCGCCTATACCTGCGATTAAGCTAATAAACAGGAACAGGAATAACAGCACTACGGCGACAAAGGCTACCCACAGCGTGCCAGCCAAAGCGGCCAAGATCAAAGCTCCTGCAAGTAACAATCCGAAGGCTCCAAACATACTGATAAAATCCAGTGTAACGGCCTGATTAGGTAGGGAGGATAAAATTAGTAATCCGCCCATAGTAACGACAGGGTAAAATACAGAGAATCCATCCGGTTTTTTACCGTTAGAGCACAGAGCCAATTCCACACCGCTGTTAAGCGCTGCGAATAATATACAGGTACCTAACGTAAGCCAGATCGGTAGATGCGAGGCCTGATTAAACATCCAGGTACATAAAATTAGAAAAGACAATACTTTGGCAATGCGTGCGAAGAAATAGGATATGTAATCTTTCCCCGCCCATACTAAGATTAATCCGTTCACTAGAAGGGTATATCCTATTAGTTCTATCGAGGACAGAAGCGTGGGGGCCAGATTGGCCGCTGTTGGGATGGGCAACCAAGCTGCCGTTGGTAACATAAGTGCTAATCCCAGGGTTAAAAATCCGCCAACTGCGTATGAAATGACGGACGGGGTTTTATGCTGCCGCGCCAACCAGGCGCTGGCTAATGCATACAGGGAAAAAAATGTAACGACCCCCAAAAGTTTGTAATTTTCCAATGGGAACAACCAGGCTGCCTGGCTTAGCCACGTAAACGAGAGGGTGCAAATTAATAAACCACTCCAGTCTTTTTTAACAGCTGCATAAGCCGCCGCTGCATTGATACAAAACACGTAGAGAAAAAATGCTATCCAGGCATCTGTCCCGTTGTTTAATAAAATGGGCGTCAAAAATGCAATGATAGCTCCTAAATAGCCTACATATTTTGCGTCTTTTTTAAGGGAAACTCCTAGCGCCACGAAGGAAGTAATTGCCATTAACATAAATGCCGGGGTTAGGCCGATAAAGTGATAAAACACATGTGCACAAAATATTGCGGCGTATATAATGGCCATTCCGCTACCTAGTAATGTGTGGGATGTGATGCGGTATTTGGCATTTTTGATAAAATAGCCGGCCAGTGCCAATGCTGTCCCTGTGAGTAGGCTTAATGTAACGCGCATAGCAGGGCTTAGGAGGCTATTTTCTACCGCGTATTTAATACCAAATACGGCACCCAAGAAAAGCATAAATCCGCCAATCCACGAGAATAATTTCGCTGCGGTAATTTCCATCGATGGTTTGTTGGATTTGTCAGGTGTGGTTGTATACACCTTAGCGGGTTGGGCTTCCTGCGGTTTAGGAGTTTCTTGAATTTTTTGGATTGACTGCACGGGGAAAGATGAAGGGGCATCTGTTTGTGATGGACTTGCTGTGTTTAAGGGAACGGAAGGGGTCTGTTTTTCACCGGGGATTTGCAATTTATCGATTTGTTCCTGCAAACGGTTGACAGTTGTTTGCAATACAATGAGCCATATTATTAAAACTATGAATGCGATTGCAGCCATACAATTTCTCCTAAAATATATATTCTCATTATACAATAAAAATATACGATGGCGGCCAGTAAGATCCGAGATAATGTTACCTGCGTTTCCAGGGGAACAAATGGCCCTTTCCTAATTAAGAATAGCGTGAGGAACTGTAAAAGAGAATTGCCTTTTATTATAAAAACTGATATACTATATATGTAATGGGCCTGTAGCTCAGCTGGGAGAGCGCCTGCATGGCATGCAGGAGGTCGCAAGTTCGATCCTTGTCAGGTCCACCATTTGAAACCCTGCGCGAAGGCGCGGGGTTTTTTGTGGACCGCAGGCGCGAATGAACGCCAAATGGCCAGGGTCGCAAGTTCGATCCTTGTCAGGTCCACCATTTGAAACCCTGCGCGAAAGCGTGGGGTTTTTTGTGGACCGCAGGCGCGAATGAACGCCAAATGGCCAGGGTTGCAATGCGGATCCTTGGCAGGTTTAGCATTTGAAAAATAAACCCGCCTTGTGCGGGTTTATGATATTAGGAACAAAAACTTTTTTCATTAGACTACTTTTCAGTCCCATCGATCATACTATCAATTGCTCCCCGCTTGTACCCGGCAGATTCTGCCAGGCGACAGAATCCATCCGGCCCCTCACAATCTTTGATAATAGTACCATCAATCTCTACTGCTATGGTAAGCATTCCTCCCTCATACACACCTGATTGTCGGCGGGCACACAAGGCCTGTTCGGGTACCATATCGGTTATATATTCAAAAGCATTTGCAGGACCAGGCGCTGGGAGCGTAAAATTTAAATCCTCGATATCTTCGGCAAAATCTTTGTGTTGCGCATAATAGGCCTTTTGCGCTGCAGCAAAATCTTCCAGGTACTGGACAGCTTCTGCCATATGTAGAGCTTCTGCTTTCACACGCTGTTCTTTTGCTTTTTTATATTGCGGGAATGCAACAATCATCAAAACGCCAGCTATAAGTACTACAATTAACAAACAAATTACCATACCACCCATCTCCTTTTCGATAATATTATTTCTTTTTATTGAGTGCACAAGGCACTTTGGGCGATTTTTCCACTAATTCCTTAATGGGGTTAATCACCTGTGCTTGCGGTTTAAGGGTACAAGGCCCGCCAATACAGCCCCCCTTGCAATTCATTACTTCTAAAAGCTGAAAATCTCCTGTTCCTTTGGCATAGGCCGTCAAAAGAGCCATCGTTTTTTTGTCTAGGCCATTAATGGTCTCTTTTTTGAACGTTTTTTTACCGGCAATGGCGTTTTCGACTGCTTGCGCCACGCCACCAGTAACACCGTAGTAGCGCGCTTCACCGGAAATGGTGGGATCCAGCGGGGTTTCTTCACATTGGGAAGGGTTGATATTTCTTGCCTCAAATACGGCGGCCAATTCTTCGTAAGTCATCACATAATCAATATTCGGGTCATCCATACCCTCGGCGCGTTTAGACACGCACGGTCCGATAAATACCGTCACACGTCCTTTTTGTTTTTCCAGCTCGGCGGTATATCCGGCCGGGGTTTTAGTATGGGAAATAAATTCTTGCAATGCCGGCAAATGTTTTTTGACGGCTTGTACCCAGGCGGCGCAGCAAGAAGTGGTCATAAACTGTATGCCCTTTTCTAACGTTTCTACTAGTTCGCGCGCCTCGTTGGCGGTGGTAATATCTGCCCCCAATGCCACTTCCGTTACATAAGGGAACCCGGCTTTTTGAATAGCAGTAATGAGCTGCGGCAAAGTGCAATCAAACTGCCCCACAATAGACGGCGCAATCATCGCAACCACCGGGGAACCCTTTTTGATTTGATGGAGAATATCAATCAGTTGGCTACGCTCCATAATGGCCCCAAACGGACAAGCTTCCAAACACTGGCCGCAAGCAATACATTTATCAAAATCAATTTCCGCCACGTCATTTTCTGCTTTGCGAATAGCCTCTACAGGACAGGCTTGTTCGCACGGTACGGGAATAAACGTAACTGCATTATAAGGACAAGCCTGTTGGCACGCCCCGCAATTTCTACACTTTTCCGGATCAATAGAAGACCGCCCGTCTACAAAATTGACTGCTCCAAATTTGCACGCTTGTTGGCACGGACGCGCTAAACATCCTTGACAGGCTTCCGTTACAATATGCCGGGCGCGGCGGCAGGCATGGCAAGCAATATCCATGACAGTGAGCGGGTGCTGGGGAATATGGGTACGGGTTAAGGCTTCTTTGGCGTAATCGTTAAGAGAAGTGGCCTCATCATCTTCTTCTACACTGCATCCCAAAGCCGCCAGCGTACGTGCGCGGAATACGGCGCGCTCTTTATAGATACAGCAACGCACCGAAGACTTGGCATCTTGCGGAATAACTTCGTAGGGAATGCGATAAGCATCGGTCTCTAGGGCGCCTTTATCAAATACTTCTACAATTTTGCGAAGAGCCGTACGCCGAAAGTAAATGGCCTTATTATCTGAATTCATAGCAGTAACATTGTAGCATATTTAAGCAAACACACTTAAAAAGGCCCGCCCTTAAACTTGGAGTAAAAGGGCGGGTATTTTTTGTATAGGCACTAGGGGGTGCCATAATTAGGAAATCGTAATTTTTCCGTTAAAACATCAGATTATCCCAGGTATATTGTGGGGTACATTCTGTATGTTCCAAATTCCAAACACAGTAGTAAATCATATTCCCATCTTCGTCGTATATATCTGTATACTCTCGGTTATCTTCCATGTGACGACCATATTGTTCACAACTTCGGCCATCTTCGCTCAGGTTGCTACCGTAACAATCCCCCTCAAAGATTAGATGGCCCCCTTCATTATATCGATAGTCCTGTATTGTGTCATATCTGTCACAGGACATAGTATCTTGGTTAATATTCTCTGCGTTACAACCCCTTTGAGAAATTATATTCCCGGCAGAATCATAGTGAGTTTCAGATATGCCCCAATACCCATCACAAGACTGCCCGTCTTCACTGATGTAACACGTTGCATCATAGGCCTTGTTTTCAACGGAATCGTATCTATGGTTAGTGATGAATTCATAGCTATCACAAGTCTTTCCGTCCTCACTCATACTATCTGCACCGCAATTTTTGTACGAGGTCTGGTTCCCAGCCGCATCGTATTCATACTCGTCTATACCCGCATACCTTGCGCAAGATTGGCCGTCTTCACTTATATCGTCGACCTCACACCAACCGGCAAAAGTCATATTCCCGGAGGCATCGTATTTGTAGTCACCTATGCCATCATACCCTAGACACGATCTTCCATTCTCATCCATGTTGGCTATGTCGCACCATTTATCCGAGGTGATATTGCCATCCGTATCATATTCGTATTCGGCTATAGAGTAGTAACCATCGCAAGATTGTCCACCTTCGCTCATACTCTCCACATCACAATACCCTTCAAAAATTTTATTTCCGTCCTCGTCATAAACATAGTCTGCTATTTCATCATATCTATCGCACGATTTTCCATCCTCACTTCTATTTTCTTCGGAGCAATATTTATGAGAGGTTTTCCCATTTTCATCATACGTTTCTTCAACACATGAATTCTCAAGGCAGGTAACACGCTTTGTTTGCTTATTATTTTCATCAAACTCTATAGTAACGCAATAATCTTGTTCCTCTTGCGTGTTGTAACAGACCTGTTTTGTCTGTTTGTGCGTGTTCGGGTCTTCTGTTATGCTGCACGTGGCTCCCATAGAAAGCGCCTTATCACAGCTGGGAGCATTGGCTGCATCCATTTGTGCGGGGGTTAACCCATTTCCTGTCCCTTCGATTACATACGTGTTATATCCTTCAGAGATTACTTCTCCTAGGCTTTTCACAGAATGCATTCCCGTTTCGCAAAGCCAGTTGGCACGTGTATCCTCTGCTAAGGCTTCACAATGTATTTCCCCTGGAAAGTTTACACTGTGCCGTTGATACATCACAAGATTATTTTTTCCGTTTAAATCGGTTCTCGTAGCTAATACATGGGAATAGTCCGAATCATTATCCAGCACCAGTTCCATATCCCTATTGTTTGTAGCGGTTACGTCCAAATCACTTAGCAGGCGGGCATATCTGCCGTGTGTCATGTAATAGGCCTCGTTGCCATCGCGAACGGCTTTGGTGGTGGGTAGTAAACTGCTAAAGCGGCTTTTGAGTACGGCTTTTTGGTATTGCGGAACAGCAATGGCGGTTAATACGCCGATGATAAGTACAACTACCAATACTTCTATGAGTGTAAAACCTGTATGTTTTTTCATGTGTTTTCCTCGTCATCCGGACTTAACAGATCTGGAACGTCAATAGTAATTATAACAAAAAAGCGTACGTTTTTAACATACGGTTGTAAGGTTTCAAATTGGCTAATGCAATGCAGCCAGTAGGTTTTCCATCGGCTCTTTAGCTTCGCCGCCACCTTGGGCAAAATCTGCCCGCCCGCCGGCGCGACCGTTAATGCCTTCGGCTAATTGCTTGGCGACGGTGACTGCATCTGTATTGGGCAACTTGCCTGCCATTTTGACCACAAACGAACGTTTACCTTCGCGATCACACGTGACAATGACCAACGCTTGCTTTTGTTTTTGCGCGACCGTGTCGGCAATGTTGCGTAATTCTTTGGGTTGCGCTTCATCGGCCTTGCGTAAAATAACCGTCGTGCCGTTTTTGAGTGTAAAACTCATCTCGTTTACACCGCCGGCAGCCAGCGTTTTTTGGCGGAATTGCTCGTAGTGCTTTTTGACCTCTTTGAGCTCGTCCATAATTGTATTCACACGCGTAAATACGTCCTTGGTTGGCACATCCAGCCGCGCTGCCAATTGCACGGCTTGCGTGTGAACATTTTGCAAATAATCTACGGCCGCATATCCGGCTACGCCTTCAATACGGCGCACCCCTGCCGAAACAGATCCCTCTTTTAATACGAGCACGGTAATTACTTCGGCTGTGTTTTTAACGTGTGTTCCGGCACAGAGTTCCAAACTGTATTTTTGCTCGGGATGCTCAAAACTGCCTCCCATTAACACAAAGCGGGCCGGATCCGCATACGTCTCACCTAAGAGCGTAACCGCACCTAATTTCTCAGTATCGGCTAACGGACGCGTTTGGCAAGTAACCGGTAACGCATCCTGCGCGGCTTTGTTGGCAATGGCCCAGGCTTTGTTTAATTCTTCGGCCGTGGGCGTTTTGGAAAGTGTATAGTCAAAACGGAAACGTTCCGGCGATACGTAGGAACCGCTTTGATGTACGGTTGTGCCAAATACTTGGCGCAAAGCGGCATTAATTAAGTGAATAGCACTATGATTGGCCATGGTACGTTTGCGCAAATCAGCGTTGACTTGCAAGGTCACGCTATCCCCTTTACAAAGTGTCCCGTTTAACGTATGCAGGAAAATTTTTCCTAAAGGCTTTTGCACATCTGTGATGTGAGCAATTTCTTTTTCATCTATTAAAACAGTTCCTTGATCCCCGATTTGTCCGCCGGACTCGGCATAAAAAGGTGTAATATCAAATACCGCATATCCGTTGCCGTTTAACGTGTCCACTAGTTCAAATTTTTCATTTAACAAAGCAAGCACATGCGCCGTGTGCGTAAGCGTATCGTACCCCACAAACTGCGTAGCGGGCAGGGTGTTTTCCAATTTTTGCATCACAATTACTTTCTCTTTGCTAAATTCATCTGCGTACGAGCGGCTTTTTTCTTGCGCGGCCGCTTTGGCTGCCTCGTATCCCTTTTCATCTACGTTTACACTTTTCGCAGCAGCAATCTCTTTGGTAAGTTCTAATGGGAAACCATACGTTTCATGCAAATGAAAAGCATCTTCTCCGCTAATGGTTTTGGCACCGCTGGCCAGGAGTTCGGAAAGTTTTTCTTCCCCGGTTACCAGCGTTTTGCGGAAGGCTTTTTCTTCTTGCTTAAGCACATTTTGGATATGCGTTGCATTTTTGTCAATTTCAGGATACAATCCAGCAAAAATTTGTTGCACGACAGGCACTAGTGTATAGAGATAGGGTTTATCACTCCCCATAAGTTTGGCATAACGCACAGCACGGCGGATTAAGCGACGTAAAATATAGCCGCGTCCTTCATTAGAAGGCAAAATGCCTTCCGCAATTAAGAAACTGGAGCTGCGTACATGGTCCGCAATAATGCGTAAAGCAGCTACTTCCTCGCGTGTGTTTCCCTCAATGTGCAAATCTTTTTTGGCCTGAGTGGTAAGCGGAGTGAATAAATCTGTTTCGAATACGTTTTTGGCCCCTTGCATTGCCATACAAAGGCGCTCAAGCCCCATGCCCGTATCAATGTTATTGTGTGGCAGAGTCTTAAATGTACCGTCTTCCTGACGGTTATAACTTTCAAATACAATGTTCCAAATTTCTACAAAGCGTCCGCACTCACACGTAATATCACAATGTGGATTTTTGCAACCTTTGTCGCCAAAATCATAATAAATCTCCGAGCAGGGGCCGCAGGGGCCGGTAGGGCCCATAGTCCAAAAATTATCCGCTTCGCCTAATTCGAAAATGTGATCTTCGGGGACAAATTGTTTCCAAATCTCGTAAGCTTCGGCATCGCGCTGCGCAATACCCCCCTTGTAAATGCTGACGTAAAGTCTTTCGGCTGGCAAGCCTAGCACTTTTGTTAAATATTCCCACGCCCAGGAAATGGCTTCTTTTTTAAAATAATCCCCAAACGAAAAGTTTCCCAGCATTTCAAAAAACGTGAGATGCCGCTCGGTAAAACCTACGCTGTCGATGTCGGTAGTACGTACGCATTTTTGACAAGTGGCCGCATTTTTGAGGGAATTATCAATTCCCAAGAAGTTAGCCTTGAATTGTACCATCCCTGCAGAAGTGAATAGTAAAGTTGGGTCAGAATGTGGAATTAACGAGCTGGATGGCAATATGGGCAGCCCCTTCGATTTAAAGAATTCTAAGTATCCATTGCGGATTTGCGTGCTAGTTTTCATATCAAAATTCCTGGTAAAAAGGTTATAATATATTATACTACATATATGCACGCGCCTGTGGGGGGAGGATTTATGCATAAAATCTTGAGCTACCTATTATTGTGCACAGGGCTTTTGATTATTTTGTTTGCCCTAAGTGGTATGTATAAGGTCTTTATTCGCGGAGAAGAAGTGTTGGCTATTGTGCATTTCGCGGATTTAACCGTGCAGACGCAAGCGGGGTTGATGAATATCCCCATGGAAACAACCAGCGTGTTGGCCAATATGGGGTTGTTTGCAGTATTCATGCTTTTTGTAATGTCTACAGGTGGGAAGATTGCTTCCCTTGGAGTGCAGCTTCTTAAAAATGAACGAATTTACGATGCCCTGGAACAACTTAAAAAAGAAAATCTTACACAGGAAGTGCTTAAAAAATTATGAAAATACGTTTTATCTTGAACCCAATAAGCGGGAAAGAACCTGCCAATGTAAAATATATCCAAGCGAATATACTTGCACAATATCCGGAAGCCGATTTTTGTGTAACTAATGCTCCCAAACATGCTACAGAGTTGGCCAAAGAAGCTGTGGAACAACATTTTGATGTAGTGGTAGCTATCGGGGGGGATGGAACCATTAACGAAGTTGCACAAGCTCTTGTAAATACACAAACAGCACTGGGAATTATTCCGCATGGTAGCGGAAACGGTTTCGCGCGTGAATTAGGGTTAATGGGCCCCTTTCACAAAACGCTTGCAAAGCTCAAGAAGGCCACTCAGCAACCCTGTGATGTGGGATATGCTAACGGGGAACTCTTCTTAAATCTTGCCGGCGTAGGTGTTGAGGCGGCCATCGCGTGGAAATTTATGGAACATGGCAAAAAAGGTGGCGAACGCGGCATGATGCCATATTTCAAACTGGGTGCTAAAATATTATTATCCTACAAACCTAATATTTTACAAGTGACCTTAAACGGACAACCTCACCTGTGGGCGCCTCTTTCGTTGGTATTTGCTAATAACCGTCAATACGGCAGTAATTTTGTCATTGCTCCGCAAGCAGGAATTGCTGATGGAAAATTGGATATGATACTTGTACAGAATGTAGCTAAATTTAAGCTGCTGATCGCATTGCCTTTCTTCTTCTTGGGAAAGAAGCCCCCCTTCGGGGTAACAGCTTGGGCGCAGTTACATAATGCCCTGGTAGAAAGTGAACAAGAAATCTTATACCACATCGATGGGGAACCGCGCAGAACACCTCATCGGCTTGAAATTAAAGTAGCGCGGCATGCACTGCGTTTATTGATACCGTAATATGGCCTATAGAAGAAGAAATTCCTCTCGGTACTATGCTGGCACCCGCCGTTCCAAAAAACAAATTAAATTTTGGACTTCGCTCATTATTGCTGTTATTTTGTATTTCATGCAACAGTACGGAAAGCCGCTCACACAAGATAAGAATACTCCTACCCCGGATAGTTTTGAAAATGTCTCTATCGCGTCCATATATGATGGAGATACATTTAAGATCAATTTAAATTGTTCGCTAGCAGTATATTGCGAAAAAGTGCCTGTGCGTGTACTAGGTGTAGATACCCCGGAAATTAAAGGCCAAACCGCGCGCGAAAAAGAATTAGCCCAACAAGCAAAGGAATTCACTAAAAAATTTCTGGAGAAAGAGCCTATTCGTTTAAGCAATTGCGGCCGGGATAAATATTTTCGCTTGTTGTGTGATGTAACCAACGGCGAAGGCAAAAATTTAGCCAAAGAACTGATCAAAGCCAACCTTGGATATTCTTATTACGGTGGAACAAAATCTACTGAGTTTCAGTAAATTGTTGTCTATTTGAAACTCCAAGCGTTACCCATTGTGTTCTCAATGTACTCCAAAAGTCCTTTGTGAAGCAGGATACGCTTGTTAGTGCGGATGCGGTGAATTTTTTGTGGGTCTTCTTTAGAGGGAACTTCTAAATACACGACGGTAGTCCCTTTGGTCATATCCAAGAAATGTTTTAATTTCTCCAAACCAAATTTAGGGTAATCAACCGGAATACGGATCGTAAATTCTTCGGCCGCTGAGGCAATAAGTTCTGTAATATCGCTTACCTCTTTCAAATTAAGCTCTACCCGCGCACTTTCATCATCCACTTTCACATCACCCGTGAAATTCAAAATAGCATTAGGGGCAAGTTTATCGGCCATCGTCTCATATGCACTGGCAAAACAGTTAACTGAAATAGAACCGGTGCAGTCTTCAATGACTAGCTGACACCACTCTTTTTTTTGCTTGTTCTGGCGTTTTTTAAATAACGTAATAATGCCCAGCACGTTTAAGCGTCCACTTGCTTTACCTTCTAAAATATCAATAATGGGAGTGCATTTCAAACAAGACAAATTATTCTGATATTTAGCCATCGGATGTCCACTAAAGAATAATCCCAGTACTTCTTTTTCATTAAATAATAATTCTCTTTGTGTAAGCGGACGCGCTTTGACAGGATCTTTTTTCTTGACGCTAAGCACACTGGAAAAATCCTCCCCGAACAGATTGCCCATATTGTTTTCTTTCTCTTTAGCCACCATGTGCGCGGTATCAACCGCATTATCTATGTTAGCTAAGATGTTAGCACGCGTAATTTTGGGATCCTGTCCCGGACGCAAACTATCCAATGCTCCGGCTTTGGCCAAACTTTCGATGGTTTTTTTATTGGCCTGGAATAAATCAATGCGATTACATAAATCTTCAAGGGAAGTATACAATCCATCTTTTTCACGTTCTTTGACAATCGAAATGCATCCTTCCGTACCAGCATTTTTAATGGCTTCTAATGCGTAGCGGATGTATTCTTTGTTGCCTACTTTTTCTACACAAAATTCCGGTTGAGATTTATTCACATCTGGGGGCAACGTTTCAAAACCCATTTTGCGGGCTTCTTCCAAATAAGTAACAATTTTGTTCTCTTTGTCTTCGGCGCCGATTGCATTATGTCCGATTTCGTTGGTTAGCAACGAACACATAAATTCAATAGGGTAATTGGCCTTTAAATAGGCCGTTTGATACGTAACCATTGCATAAGCATAAGAGTGAGATTTATTAAACCCATAGCCGGCAAATGCTTTCATTTGTTCGTAAATATGCGTAGCGGTCCTTTCAGGAATTTTGTTGGTTTTGCATCCTTCGATAAATTTTTTGCCGAATTTTTCCATTACTTCAATTTTCTTTTTTCCCATGGCTTTACGCAACGTATCGGCTTCACCGGGTGTAAAGCCTCCCAGAAGTTTGGAAATCTGCATGATCTGTTCCTGATAAACCATACAGCCATATGTATCTTTTAGTACTTCTTCCAATAGCGGGGTTTCGTACGTGATTTTTTCTTGTCCGTTTTTACGGCGCACAAACATATCCATCATGCCTGATTCCATGGGCCCCGGTCGATACAATGCTACTAATGCGGATAAATCACTAAACTGACTGGGTTGAATTTTTTTAATTAGGTCTCGCATGCCCCCGCTTTCCAACTGAAAAATACCCAGCGTCTTGCAAGCAGAAAGCATTTCGTAAGTTTTCTTGTCGTCTAACGGGATTTGATTAATATCAAAATTTGGATCATGACGCTGGCGAATCATCTTCTCGGCGTTATCAATTACTGTTAAGGTGCGCAGTCCCAAAAAATCCATCTTTAAAAGCCCCAAGTTAGAACAGGGTTCTCCCTCAAATTGTGTGGTAATAGATTCTTTAGCTCCGCGTGCTAGCGGTACATATTCGCTGACTGGATCGCGTGTGATGAGCACGCCCGCCGCGTGAATTCCTGTATGACGCTTTAAGCCTTCTAGCTTACAAGCCATATCGTAGAGTCGTTTGGCTTGCGGATTGGTATCAATAGTAGTTTTCAACTCATTGATTTCCAACGCCTTTTCAAGCGTCATCTTGGGATCGTTGGGAATCATTTTAGTAATACGGTTAGCTTCCGCTAGAGGCATATCCAAGGCGCGTGCCACATCTTTGAGCACCAGTTTCGCTTTCATTGTTCCAAATGTAATAATTTGTGAAACGCGGTCTGCCCCGTACTTGCTACGTACATAGTCAATGACCCGCTCGCGCCCGGCGTCTGACATATCAATATCTAAGTCGGGCATACTAATGCGGTCTGGGTTTAAAAAACGCTCAAAAAGGAGTTTATTTTGAATAGGGTCAATACGTGTAATATCCAGGCTGTACGCCACTAAAGATCCCGCGCCGGATCCGCGTCCCGGACCTATTGGGATATCATGTGCACGAGCCCAATTGATAAAATCGCTCACAATTAAGAAGTAACAGTCAAACCCCATTGTGATAATGACGTTAAATTCATATTCTAATTGCTGCCAATAGTTTTCGGGTACATTGCCATGCATTTTTTTCGTAAGCCCTTTGCGGCATAGGTCTTTAAAGTATTCGGCAGAATTGGCAAATTGGGGCGGAATATCAAATTTAGGTAAAATAAAACCATGTTTGGGGAATTGTAAATCGCACTTTTCGGCAATGACCAGCGTATTCTTGCAAGCTTCAGGAGTATGAGAAAAGAGATCGCACATTTCTTGGGGCGACTTGAAATACAATTCATGCGACATTTTCATACGGTTGGGGTCGCTCAGTGTTTTTCCTGTAGCAATACAAACATGCACATCGTGTGCTTCCCAATCTTCCTTTTTTTCGTAGTGGCAGTCGTTGGTGGCTACCACAGGAATGCCAGTACGTTTGGCAACATCCTTTAACAGCGGAATGGCTTCGATTTCTTCGCGAATGCCATGATCCATCAACTCAATGTAATAATTCCCTTTTCCAAAAATATCTTCATATTGCTTAGCAAACGCACACGCTTTATCAAAACCGTTCACGCTACGCACATACTGGGATAACAGCCCCTTCAAACAACCCGATAGGCACAAAAGTCCGCCGGAATATTTCGCTAACAGTTCTGTATCGATGCGCGGATGGTAATAAAATCCGTCTACCCACGCCAACGAATTTAACTTCATTAAATTGAGGTATCCTTCGTGATTACGCGCAAGCAAGGTTAAATGTCCGGTCAGCGATTTATCCTTAACATTGTATTTTCCTTCAGTGACATAGAATTCGCATCCTACTAATGGTTTAAGGCCCACGGCGCTGGCAGATTCATAAAAATCGAGAGCTCCATACATATTGCCGTGATCAGTAAGGCCCATAGCCTTGATCCCCTGTTGAGCCAACCCGCGTAAAAATTGAGAAGGCTTATGGTTTTCAGAAATGCGGAGCATTCCATCTAAGAGGGAATAGTCACTGTGGTTGTGAAGTTGTACAAATTCCGCCATAAAACACCTAAAGGAAGTTTAAATGTTATAAGATATATCTATGAAACATTATAGTAAATTAAAAGAAAATAAAATTTCCAGCAAAACCCTATTTAAAGGCATCGTCGGAGTCAAATTCGATACCGTTAAACTTGTCAATGGACATAAGGCCACCCGTCTGTATTTGGATCATCAAGGGGCTAGTGGTGTATTGCCTGTAGAGGGAGAACATATCTACTTAGTACAGCAATATCGCTATCCGGTTGGTCGCGTGACATTGGAATTACCAGCGGGCAAACGCGAAAAAGGCCAAACATTCCTTGCTTGTGCACGAGCCGAATTGAAACAAGAAACAGGCATGCGCGCCAAAAGCATCAAACATGTGTTAATGTTTAACCCTTCCAATGCGTTTTCAAATGAAGAATTGCATTTGTTTGTGGCTACTGGGCTAACGCGTGGGAAAGATTGTCCAGATGAGGATGAGTTTATCAATTTGAAAAAACTTCCTCTTACTAAGGCCTATCAAATGTTGGAAAAGGGTGAAATCTGCGATGCAAAAACAGTTATTATGCTGCAGTGGTATAAGTTGCACCATAAAAGAGCCTAATTGAAGTAAGTTTTCTGCAAAAAATCCCCCGGAGATATAACGGGGGATTGTGTTTTAATACGAATTCGTTTTACATTTTTTTATTCTGATATTCTCGCAATACGGCTGCTACAGCTGGCTTATTGGTATTCACGGCCACATCCAACGCGGATTCGTTATTTTCATCTACCCAATCTGCATTGGCCCCAGCATCTAATAAGTCCCGCACAATTTCTGCATTTCCTTGGTAACTAGCTGCAATAAGAACAGACATGCCTGCTTTCATAAAATTGACATTAGCTCCTAAATCCAACAAAGCCTTTACGGCGGGCTCTTGCTGTTTGCGTACCGCCAGCATAAGAGCCGTATCAAAATTTCGGTCTGTAGCCTCCAGATCCAATTGTTTGTTAGTACCTAATGCTTTAATAATATCAGCGTATCCTGCTTCACTGGCGGCCATAAGTGCCGTAGTTCCTTGGCTATTCGTTGCATTTACATCCGCGCCGCTGGCTAATAAAGCTTGAACGGTTTTTAAATCGCCTTGCCGACTAGCCAATATAAGAGGAGTATCCCCTTCTACAGTTGTGGCCTGGGTATTAGAAAGGGAAGTTGTTTGTTGCACAGATCGCGTTTGCGCATTATATTGGCTGGTTGAAAAGGTAGATGTAATCTGTTGCATTTGTGCTTCCGTACATCCTATACCTACTGATATTACCACTAATAAACTTAAAACAAATTTTCGCATAATGCTCTCCTTTTTTAATTTTCTGTATTTATTTTACTAAATTACAAGAAAATTCCCAGCGAGTTTGCCAAAATGTTATCTAGCAAGTATGCAGGAACCCTCATGTTGCAATTCACTCCTTAAATCAAATATGGTATAATAAATCTATATTTAAGCCCAGTTGGCGCAGCGGTAGCGCGTTCCCTTGACATGGGAAAGGCCACAGGTTCGATCCCTGTACTGGGCACCATTTAAAAGCCCGTCCTTGTGACGGGTTTTTTGATGGTCAGCAGCACCCCAACTGCTTGGTGTGCGACAGGGATTGAAAGGCGCAGCGATGCACGGAGTTTGCGTGCGAACTTGTAAGCCGCAAGGTGAGTACCGCGAGCCCGGCCTGCAGGAAAATTCCGTCAGTAATTTTACCGGAAGGCGATTCCTGTACTGGGCAAATTTGAAAAACACCCCTTTGGGTGGTTTTTGTTTCGTAAATAAGTGTATAATTTCACTTGCATATTTTCAATTTATTTAGTACATTTAGATTAGATTTTGCTCCTCGCTTTTCTTCTATCTTCCTATTTTAAGAGGAGCATTATGAAATTCCATACACGCACTACAGGACTGTTCTTATTGCTGATTGTCGCCATATCAACATCAGCTTTTTCACAAAACGTCGTTTCTCCCGCCAAACACGAACAACGTGTGCAAAACCGCCGGGTCGCTGTTTTAGAAGATACTGAAAATATGTTGGAAAAAACCTGGGCCGATGCCAAAAAAACCGCGCAACATATCGGCTTGGACGTAGGGGTGGACATTTCTTATTTGGCCCAGCGCGCCGCACCTAATGGCAAACAAACTTCTATCCAAGGGGTTTATTATCCGTACCTGACGTGGAATTTATTTAAAAATGATACATTCGGAGCGGGGCAATTAAACATAAACTACACTTTTGTACGTTATTGGGGAACCCAAGCCACCTATTTGCAAGACCGCATTAACACTGCTACCGCGTTTAACGATTATGCAAGCAAGCAGGAATTTTTCTCTCAGTTTTCTTACACGCATACACTGCCGGGCAGTTTAAATTGGCTATCGGTAACTGTGGGACAATTCCCGCTTTACAATTTTGACGGCACTACCTATATGGATAATCAACAAACGGCTCTAATGAACTTTGCGCTTTCCCAAAATGCAACCTCAGCTTATCCATCTGCTTCACTCGGGGGATACATACAGGCGCAAACGAAAGATTTTACAGTAGCAGCCGGTTACCAAGATGCCACCAACGTAACGGGCAAACACATTGAATTGGGCGATGCTTTCAGCGGGAAATATACGGGGTTTGGCTCTATCTCGTGGACGCCGCAGTTTAAAATCGGTGCGGGACAATATAGCGCCCTATATTATTACCAACCCTCTGTCGAGCAACAACCCGAAAATGTAAACGGTTGGTCGCTTAATATGCAACAAAATTTCGGGGAAAAATGGGCCCTATTTGGCCGGGTGAACGGCTCTACCGGCGGCGTAACGGGCGTGAAAAATTCTTATGCGTTAGGCGGTGCTCTACTAAATCCGTTAAAACGCAACTCGCAAGATGCTATTTTGCTAGGGATGTCGTATAACCGTTTGAGTGCGGCTGGTCAAGGATATCCCAACTATATGCGCAATAGCGAAACAGCCGTCGAACTTGCGTGGGTATGGGGGATTGGAAAGCTTATCACTATTACACCTGATTTGCAACTGTATCCGCGCGCAGGACTTAATGAACGCAAACAATTTGCAACGGTAGTGGGATTGCGCACTACTGTACAACTATAACATAAAGGAGATACGAACATGGAAAATAAGGAACTTATATTAGGGACTCGCTACCCTACGTTAGCATTTATTTCCGGCGGAGCCGGCCAAGCAGCTGATGGTATCCCGCCGCAACCGTTTGAAACTTTCTGCTATGATTCTGCCCTCTTACAGGCCAAGGTAGAAAATTTTAATATCGTGCCCTACACTTCGGTTCTTCCGAAAGAATTATATGGCAACATTGTTCCTGTAGATCAAGTAACTAAATACTTTAAACACGGAGCCGTGTTAGAAGTAATTATGGCCGGGAACGGGGCGCGCATCGAAGATCATAAAGCAATTGCGACCGGTGTCGGCGTATGTTGGGGCAAAGATAAAAAAGGAAATTTAATCGGCGGTTGGGCCGCGGAATATGTGGAATATTTTGACACACCCATCGATGATGAAATTGCCGAAGGGCATGCTCATATGTGGCTCAATAAATCTCTCAAGCACGAATTAGAAATTCGCGGAGTGGAAAAACACAGTGAATTTCAAATTTGGCATAACTACATCAATATTACTCAACCCTTTGCCTACTGTTTGACGGTAATGGGATTTTTGAACTTTAAGTTTGCTCAACCTGTGAACCTGAAATAGAGGAACGCCTATGGGAAAAAATACTGCCGCCAAATTAGGCGTTATCGGACTTGCCAGTATTGTCATTAGTTCCATGGTGGGGGGAGGGGTATTTTCCCTCCCTCAAAATATGGCTGCTAATGCTTCTGCCGCCGCGGTACTCTTAGCGTGGGTAATTACAGGCTTTGGAATGTACTTTATTGCCAATACATTTAGTGTGCTCTCACGTGTAAAGCCGGATTTAACAGCTGGTATTTACATGTATGCGCGCGAAGGCTTTGGCCCATACGTAGGTTTCACGATTGGTTGGGGATATTGGCTATGCCAAATTTTTGGCAACGTGGGTTACGCGGTCATTACCATGGATGCACTCAATTATTTTTTCCCGCCGCATTTTGCCGGAGGAAATAATTTACTTTCTATTGCGTGCGGATCGGTACTAATTTGGGGATTTAACTTCATTGTGCTGCGCGGTATCAAACAAGCCACTGTTTTAAATCTCATTGGTACGATAGGAAAATTAGTCCCTCTGTTGGCATTTTGTGTGATTTTACTCTTCGCTTTCCATGCGGATAAATTTGATTTTAATTTTTTGGGAAAACTAGCCGAAGGTGGACACAAATTGGGCGACTTGCCTACTCAGTTAAAAAGTACCATGCTGGTAACGCTTTGGTCATTTATTGGTATTGAAGGAGCCGTAGTGCTTTCAAACCGGGCCAAAAGCCAATCGGACGTTAGCAAGGCGACTCTCCTGGGATTTCTGGGATGTTTGGTCATTTATGTGGGGCTTTCGGTTTTGCCGTTTGGATTCCTAACGCAAGAACAAATCGCTGCCGTAGCTAATCCCTCCACAGCGGGGGTACTTGAAAAAGTAGTCGGCCCATGGGGAGCCGTATTTATGAACTGCGGATTACTGATCGCAGTTTTGTCTTCGTGGCTTGCCTGGACAATGATTACAGCCGAAATTCCAGCGGCAGCAGCCGAAAACGGCACTTTCCCCAAAGTATTTGCTCACCAAAACAAAGTAGGCTCCCCGGATGTTTCGCTCTGGGTGACTAGTGCGTTAATGCAATTGGCTATGCTCCTGGTATACTTTTCCAACAACGCGTGGAATACCATGCTTTCCATTACCGGAGTGATGGTGCTACCTGCATATTTGGCAAGTACTCTTTACTTATGGAAGCTGGTGGAAGACGGGGATTTTGCCAAATTATCTCCAACCGGTCGAGCTTCTGCATTAGCTACGTCTGTATTGGGTACCGGATTTGCCATATGGCTCTTGTATGCGGCAGGATTAAAATACCTGTTCTTGGCGGCCATTTTCTTAGCTTGCGGAGTCCCTGTATTCATATGGGCTCGCAAACAAAAAAAGGACAAGAAGCCCATATTTGTCGGTTCGGAAAAAGCAGTAGTAACACTGTTGGTAATAGTAGCATTGGCCGCACTCTATGCCTTTGGCAGAGGCCTTATTAAACTATAATCCCTACAAGACCTTTGCAATACTACCGCTCAACGTATGTTGAGCGGTAGTTTAGTTGAACTAACCTAGCGCAAATTGTTAAGATGTGTGTAAGAGGTTTTTATGCAACTGTTTATCGGGTTCGTAGCCGGAGCTGCTTTGGCAGGTCTATTGGCTTATCTCAAGATTAAATCACTCGCTGCTCAAAAACAACAAGTTGAGTTGGAAAACGCACGTCTCCTGGAACGCACCGGCGGACAAGAACAGTTTGTGCGTCAATTACTGGCCGAGCAGGACAAAAAATTCACCGCTTTGCAAGAAGCTGCCAAAAACACATTTAAACAACTGGCCACAGATTCCTTAAAGGAGCAAAAAGCTGAACTTATTACCCAAAATAAGGATATGGTTTCTCCTTTAAAGGAAACGCTGGATAAGTTTACCAAACAAGTAGGGGATTTACGCACGGAAAGTACCGCTCGGCACGGACTTTTGCAAAATGCCATTGAGCGTACATTGCAACTCAATGAGAATTTATCACAAGAAGCTCAAAATTTGGCTGAAGCCTTAAAAAGTCCGAAAAAGCAGGGAACTTGGGGCGAAATTATTTTGGAAGATGTGTTAACCGCTGCCGGCTTACGCAAAGGGATTGAATTCGATACGCAAGTATCTTTTACAACTGAAAATAAAGAACGAAAACAGCCCGATTTTATTGTTCATCTACCCCAAGAACGCGATCTTGTCATTGATTCCAAAATGTCCTTGACCGCCTATTTACAATGGCAAGCCGCCACCGATGAAACGGAAAAACAAAAATATTTGAAAGAGCATATCCAGTCTATTGAAAAGCATATTAAAGAATTGGCAGCGCAGGATTACACCGCATTATTACCGCATGAAAAACTAGACTTTACGTTTATGTTTATCCCCATTGAATATGCGTATTTTATTGCACTTCAGGCTAAACCGGATTTAAATGAATTGGCACGTAAGTATCGTATTGCTATTGTTACGGCTTCCAACTTGGTTTCTGTATTACAAATTGCCGATAACTTATGGCGTATGGAGCGTGGTAGTAAGTTAATAGATAAAATCTTCAAAACTGCTCAAGAAATGCTGGAGCGAACCGGGCGATTCAGCGCGCGTATGGAAGAAATTCACAATCGCATGGGACAATTAGAAAAAGCATATGAAGATGCAGATAAAGCTCTACGCGGAAAGCAAGGCATAGTATCTTGCGCCAAGCAGTTAGAAGATTTACGCATTAAATCCACGCGCCAACTGCCAGAACTGGTCGATGAACTAACGGACAACACCTACTAAAAGAGGTAGAATAAATTATGATTTGGTTTAATTGTGACTACAGCGAAGGGGCGCATCCCCGTATTTTAGAAAAATTGACTCAAGCCAATTTTGAACAAACTGGCGGTTACGGTAACGACCCATATTGCCGGCAAGCAGCCGAACTCATCAAGCAGCAGTGCAATACTCCGCAGGCGCAAGTGCATTTTTTGAGCGGAGGTACGCAAGCTAATTTGACGGTATTGGCTGCTTGTCTGCGGCCTTACCAGAGTGTTATTTCGCCTGTTTCCGGTCATATTAATGTGCACGAAGCAGGGGCCATTGAAGCTACTGGGCATCACATCGAAACATTGCCCGAAACGAATGGGAAAATTACCGCTGAACAGATTGCTTGTGTCTGTAAAGAGCACTGGGAAGATGAAAACCCGGAATTTTCTCCTCAGCCCAAAACAGTTTATTTGTCTTTCCCTACCGAGTACGGGACGCTTTATACCAAAGAAGAACTCCAGGATATCCGTCGCGTATGTGACGACAATGACTTGTTTTTATTTATAGATGGGGCGCGGTTGGGATATGGCTTGACGGCTCCCGGCAATAACGTTACGCTAGCAGATCTTGCCGCACTTTGTGATGTATTCTATATTGGAGGTACTAAGATAGGGGCGCTCCTGGGGGAAGCTGTTGTCATCACTAACCCTGAACTGCAAAAAGATTTCCGCTATTCTATGAAACAAAGAGGCGGTATTTTAGCCAAAGGGCGTCTGTTAGGCATTCAATTTGCGACTTTGTTTGAAGACGGTTTATATTTGGAACTGGCAAAACATGCCAATGATATGGCAGCGTTGATCAAAAAGGCCTGCCAAGAGGCGGGATTGGTATTTTTGTGCGACTCTCCCACCAACCAGCAATTTCCAATTTTGCCTAACGATGTATTAGCGGAATTGGAACAGACCTACGTTTTTTCACATATCAAACGTATAGACCACAAACACACGGCGATCCGTATCTGTACCAGTTGGGCCACCCGTGCGGAAGATGTAGAACAGCTAACAGCTGATTTGGTGAAATTAGCCAAGGGAAAAAATGCTACACATCGGGTGTCATTTATCAAGTAGTAATGGTTTTACTGCTATGGGCGAAACAGCCCTTTCTATAGGGGCGGATACGTTTCAGTTTTTTACCCGTAATCCGCGCGGCGGACGTGCCAAGGATATTGACCCGCAGGACGCCAAAAACCTTGTAGCGCTCATGCAAAAGCACCACTTCGCACCTATCATTGCCCATGCTCCTTACACGTTAAATCCGGCCAGTGCAGAAACTAAAACACGTGATTTTGCTTTGATGACCTTTGCGGATGATCTTAGGCGTATGGAATATGTACCGGGGAACCTGTACAATTTCCATCCCGGCTCTCACGTGGGGCAAGGCGTAGAAAAGGGCATTGAACTTATTATTCACACGCTCAATGAAATCTTAGATCCCAAGCAACATACTACAGTTTTATTGGAAACCATGTCCGGCAAAGGTAGCGAAATCGGCGGAAAATTTGACGAGTTAAAATGCATTATAGATGGTGTTAAACACAACCAACTATTAGGCGTATGTCTGGATACTTGTCACATTAGCGATGCGGGCTATTCCCTTGTAAGGTTGGATGATACGCTGGCCGAGTTTGATAAGCAAGTAGGTTTAAAACTACTGAAAGCGGTTCATTTAAATGATAGTTTAAATCCGCAAGGAGCTCACAAAGACCGCCATGCCCCCATTGGGAAAGGCACTATCGGCACCCAAATATTGGCCAATGTGATAAATCACCCGGCTTTAAGACCTTTACCTTTTTGTTTAGAAACCCCCAATGATTTAGACGGCTACGCACGTGAGATTAAATGGATGCGAGGGTTGTATAGAGAATAAGAAAACCTCACGCTACGCGAAGTTTTTGTGCGTTATAAAAACCCTCGGTTTAAACCGAGGGTTTTTATAGTAATGACAATTTATTACCGTCTATGTGGAGGTCGTCCTATGGGACGATGTGGCGCGGGGGCGACGGCTCGATGATGATGCGAATGGTGGTGATACCAGATTCCATTCCAAAACAGTCCTCCTATGGCCGTTCCCATAAGAAAGGGAACAACGGGGTTTGAACGAACCACTACTGTGTTTTGAGTGTTGGCTCGCTGAGCAGCCCAAAGGCGTTCTTGTTCAAGCTGGGCCCGTTGCCGATCCAAATTGGCTTGCTGTTGAGCCAAATTTTCTTGATAATTGGAGTTGGCATTCGCTATCGTAGCCATGAAAGCATTATATTCATGGTTGTTAAACGTATGTATTTGAGCACCATTGCGATACACCAAATATTTATCTCCGCTTTGATAGGCGGTATACGTTCGGTTATTGGCCATGTCGGTAATCGAGGTGAGATACGTTTGTGGAGCTGGGGCCTGGACTGTAACCGGGGCCTGGACTGCAACCGGGGTCTGGACTGCAGCCGGAGTTTGGACTGCCGCAACCGGGGCCGCCACCTCTTTTTCTGGAAGGGATATTTTAATCCCGTATTTTTCATCCATAGCTAATGCGCTTTGTGCGTCGTCAGCCACAGCAACCAGTTTCTGTGCTCCGCTGAGATTAAACAGGAAAATACGGAAAATATCTCCTTTCTCGTCGTAACGCACCAGCGCGTATTCCTTGCCGCTTGTGCTTGTCACGATGGTATCAGGGGTCCGGACCTTATTAATCGTATTAAGTACCTCTTTGCGGGTTTTACCGGCAAAGCGGGTTGCCAACTGATCGGCGCTGTAGGCAAATACATCCAGGCCGCTGTTGGCAGAAGACTGGGCTGCACCGGGCAACCCCGTGAAACATAGCACTAAGGCAAGTAGTAGTAATTTTTTCATACACCAATACAACACCTAGTATATAAAATATATTGCAAAGTGGGGGGCAATTTCATAGAATTGGAGAAATTAAATTTAGGAGGGGTTGTACATGAAAAAGTCAGTTTTAGTATTTTGTCTGGCTATATTAGCAGTTTGTGCATGCAAAAAACACGACGCCGCTGCTCCGGCTGCCCCAGTGGTGTCGGCCGTGAAAGTAATTCAACAGGATTTACCGTGGAATATTGAATATCCTGCACAAGTAGCGGGATCACTCGAAATTCAGATTCGTGCCCAAGTAGGAGGGATTTTGGAAAGCCGTTTATACAATGAAGGTGAATTTGTGACGGAAGGCACTCAACTTTTTCAAATTGATGATTCCGAATATAAGGTAGCTTTGCAAAAAGCACAAGGTTCGTTAGCCCAAGCTCAAGCCGAAGAAAAACGCACGTATCGCACATTTAACCGCATGAAAACATTGCGTGCTTCTAATGCAGTAAGTCAGCAAGATTATGATAATGCACTTTCAGCGTATGAAACCGCACAAGCTAACGTAAAGGTGGCGCAAGCTGCTGTGGAAGGAGCACAAATCAATTTAGGATATACCAAAGTAACGGCTCCTATTTCGGGGATTGTCGGGCAGGCGGTTCCGTCGGTAGGTAGCCTAATTTCTCCGCAGGGGGAATCGGGCTATTTGACCAACATGGTGCAAATTAATCCGCTTTATGTAAAATTCTCCATGCCGGGCAGCCAGTTTAACCAGCTTTCCCAGGGATTTATGTCCGGGCAAATTGCTTTTGGTAATATGCAACCCGGTAAGAAGGAAGGTGCACAAGAATACCGCGCTAAAGACGTTAACGATGTTGCCATTTACGTAGAAGCGGTTATGCCCAACGGAGAAATTTACCCGCAGCGGGGCAAGATTATTTTCTTTGACAGCTCTGAAAATGCACAAACCTCTAGCATCGCGATGAAGGCCGAATTTGCAAACCCCAATAATTCGCGTTTATTAATGCCGGGGCAATTTGTGCGTGTGCACTTAGTGGGCGCTACGTTTAAAAACGCTATTTTAATTCCTTCTTCGGCAGTATTGCATACAGCCAAGGAGCTTTTAGTGTACGTGGTGGACAGCAATAATGCTGTAGAAGCCCGCCCTGTTGAAGCGGACTTGCAAGATGATATGTATGTGGTCACTAAAGGCCTTAAAGCGGGGGAAATGGTAATTAGCGAAGGGCTTTCGCGTATTCGCCCTGGTCAAACAGTACAAGTGCAACTACAAGATTTTGAGGTTCCCGTGATGAAAGAACGCACGGCTCCCAAGGCAGATGAAGAGAAAATGGACCAGCTAGAGCAAGCCATTTCGGACTCAGAAGCTCCGGATGCTCAGTCCCTGCCGCAAGCTGCCGCTGCCGATCAACAGGCGCAAGCTAAATAGGGGGATTAAATGTTCTCTAAATTTTTTATTGACCGGCCGATTTTTTCAGCGGTAATTTCGCTCTTAATTACCCTAGCAGGTATTGTATCTATCAGAAATTTGCCCGTGGAGCAATACCCGGATTTAACACCGCCCACCATTGCGGTTTCTGCCAGTTATCCCGGTGCTAGCCCGGAGGTGATTGCCAATACAGTGGCCGCGCCTTTGGAACAACAGGTGAACGGGGTAGAGGATATGCTTTATATGAACTCTACCTCTTCTGCCAATGGGGATATGAACTTAACGGTTTCTTTTAAAGTAGGTACCGACCCTGACCAAGCCATGATCAACGTCAACAACCGTGTGCAGGGCGCCACAGCTACTTTGCCCGAAGACGTGCGTCGTTATGGGGTAACGGTAGATAAAAAATCATCTGCTATTTTACAAATGCTGGCGTTTTATTCTCCTTCGGGGCGTTCGGATACCACCACCATTGGCAACTACGTGCTTATTAACATCGTCGATGATTTAAAACGTATTGAAGGTGTGGGGGATGCGATGGTGATGTCCGCCAATGACTATGCCATTCGCATTTGGGTCAAACCAGATGTTTTATCACAACGTAATTTGTCAATTGCCGAAGTAGCCAGCGCCATCCAAGCGCAAAACGCGCAGCGTGCGGCGGGTAAAATTGGCCAGGCACCTATGCCGGTAAAAGTGGATCGAAGCTATTCTATTATTGCTCCCGGTCGTTTCTCTACGGTAGAAGAATTTGAAAATATTATCTTGCGTGCCAATGCGGATGGAACTACGTTGCGCCTTAAAGACGTAGCGCGCGTAGAACTGGGCAGCCAAACTTACGAATTTAACGGTAGTTTCAATAAAAAACCGGCCGTACCGGTGGGGATTTATCTCTCTCCGGGTGCTAACGCGGTAGCTACTGCCAAAGCGGTGCAAGAACACTTGGCGGAAGCTGCCAAAAATTTCCCAGCCGAAATGGACCTGGCCTATGATACCGCTTACGATACCACACTATTTGTGAACGAGTCTATCAAAGAAGTCATCAAAACTTTGGTGGAAGCCATGGTATTGGTATTTTTGGTAGTATTCTTGTTCCTAAAAGACTGGCGCGCCACACTCATTCCGTGTTTGGCGGTACCGGTGTCTATTATTGGTGCATTTGCCGGGATGGAAGTAATGGGCTTTTCTATCAACACGTTAACACTATTCGGGCTAGTATTGGCTATTGGTATGGTGGTAGATGACGCCATTGTGGTCATTGAAAACGTAGAGCGTATCATGCACGAGGAAAACCTGCCCGTGCGTGAGGCCACTATTAAAGCTATGGAGGAAGTTTCCGGACCTGTAGTTGCTATTGTGTTGGTGCTTTGTTCTGTATTTGTGCCGGTGGCATTTATGGGCGGTTTAACCGGGGTAATGTATAAGCAATTCGCGATTACGATTGCCGTATCTGTAGTGATTTCCGGGCTTGTGGCACTTACATTGACGCCTGCGTTGTGTGTGTTGCTACTTAAAAAACAAGAGCGCCCTACCAGTGGTTTTTTCTACAAATTTGATCAATGGTTTGATAAACTTACGCAAAAATACGGTAAGTTGGTTAGTTTTGTATTGCACAAAGGGATTGTGTCTGCCATTATTATGGCAGTATTATTTTTAGCGACGTTTGCGCTATTTAAAATAGTTCCCGGTAGCTTGCTACCTAACGAAGACCAGGGAATTATTATGGTGGCTTCGCAGTTGGACCCGTCCTCCTCTTTGGGCGCCAGTAGTAAAGTGGCCAGCGAAATGGAAGATGTACTTCTTTCTATCCCTTCGGTACAAAAAGAAATGACGTTTGCCGGGTTTGATATGCTTACCAGCGCGCGCAAAAACAATTCCGTGGCCTCCTTTGTAATGCTAAAACCGTGGGATGAGCGCAAAAAAGCCGATGAATCTTCCGAAGCTGCGGTAAAGCAAGTTTATGTAAAAGCGCAAAAAGAAGTGCCCGGCGCGCTTGTTATGCCATTTAACCCGCCTCCTATTATGGGGATGAGTACCACGGGGGGCTTGGAAGGATATATCCAAAACCGTTCGGAAGGAGGATCTACAGAATTAGCTGAGCAATTAAACAAATTTCTGGATGCTGCCCGCAAACGGCCGGAATTGACAGCAGTTTCTTCCTCTTTTTCTGCTGCTGTGCCACAATATGCGCTTACGGTAGATGAAGTTAAAGCGCAATCTATGGGGGTATCTTTGGATGCGCTCTATGCCACGCTGCAAGGCACGTTCGGCAATATGTACATCAACGATTTTACGTACTTAGGCCGCAGTTTTAAAGTAATGATGCAGGCAGAAGGTGAATACCGCGCCCGTCCGGATCAATTGGGTGAGATTTACGTAAAATCCAACAGCGGGGCAATGGTGCCGCTGTCCACACTCGTTACGCTGACGCCTTCCTTGGGGCCGGATGTAGTGGAACGCTTTAACGTATTCCCCTCTGCTAAAATTATGGCCAGCCCTGCCCCGGGATATAGCTCGGGTGATGCTATCCGCGCTGTAGAAGAAACCGCTAAAGAAACGCTGGATTCTGGCTTTACGCTCGCATGGACAGGTACAACCTATCAGGAGAAATTAGCCGGCAGTTCTTCCGCTTCTGCACTGCTCCTAGGGATGTTGGTGGTATTCCTGATTTTGGCCGCACAGTATGAAAAATGGAGTTTGCCGATTGCCGTACTTTTGGCCGTACCGTTTGCGTTGTTTGGGGCCTTGTTGGGAACATGGATCCGTGGGCTTTCCAACGATATTTACTTCCAAATTGCGTTAGTAGCGTTGGTCGGTTTGGCGGCCAAGAACGCTATTTTGATTGTGGAATTTGCTGTGCTCTTAAAAGAGCAAGGGATGGCCAAGGCTGAGGCGGCATTGCAAGCCTCGCTACTGCGTTTTAGGCCGATTGTGATGACGTCCTTGGCTTTTATTTTAGGATGTGTTCCCTTGGCCATTAGCTTTGGTGCGGGGGCGGCCAGCCGCCACTCTATCGGCACCGCCGTAGTGTGCGGGATGTTAATTGCTACAGGGGTAGCGCCGATGTTTGTGCCTTGGTTTTTCACATTATTTGCCGGAAAAGATAAGGAGAAAAAATGAGACTAGTCAATTTACTAACGGCTTGTGCCGTACTTACTGCAGGGTGCACGATGGGCCCCAATTACAAACGCCCGGATGCGGATTTGCCGCAAGGGGCGGATGCTTCCAATTATAGCGTGTTTACACAGCAAAACTGGTGGACGATGTTTGGCGATGATGTCTTAAATCAAATGGAAGACACTGCGCTCAAATACAACTGGGATTTGCAGGCAGCTATTGCGCGTGTAGATCAAGCTCGAGCGGAAGTAACTATTGCCGGGGCCAATCAATTACCCACGCTCTCTGCCACGGGAACGACGGGCCGTCAGGGAAATGCACAGGGCTCCGGGGAAAGTACCAGCCGTGCGGGGCTCACCGCTTCTTTTGAACTAGATTTATGGGGTAAATATCGCCGCATGAAAGAGTCTGCCCGTGCGCAACTTTTAGCGACTGAGGCCGCACGCGATACGGTGAAATTAACGCTTACTGCCGATGTGGCCAAGCAGTATTTCACGATGCTCATGCTGGATAATCAAATTGAAATTGCCCAGCAAACCGTAGCTGCCCGGCAAGAAAATGTGCGCATTTATCAAAGCCGCTACGAGGCGGGCTATGCCACGGAAGTGGATTTGCGCCGTGTTCAGGCCAATTTGCAAAGCGTCAAAGCCGATGAAGATAACTTGCGCTTGCAACTTTCTAAAACCGAAACGGCCCTGGCGGTTTTACTAGGAAAATCTCCGCGTGCGATCGTAGAAGAAAAAATGACGCGCGGCAAAAAATTAAATGAAGTGACCCTCGTGCCGGATGTGCCGGCTGACTTGCCTTCCGATTTATTAGAACGCCGACCGGATGTGATGACGGCGGAGGAAAATTTAATTGCCGCTAACGCCAACATTGGTGTGGCCCGCGCGTCTTACTTCCCGGATATTTCCTTGACGGCAGCCGCCGGGTACGCCAGCAACGCATTGACCAGTCTGTTTACGGGCGGCTCGGGTGTGTGGAGTTTGGGGGCGGACCTCGTATCTCCTATTTTTAATGGCGGCAAAATTACGGCCGAAAATAAAAAAGCCGAGGCCCAATACCGCGAGATTTTGGCTAACTACCAAAAAACCCTACAACTGGCTTTCAAAGAGGCACTGGATGCCATCAACTCCAATCAAATGTACCGCCAAATCTATGATTCGTACCTGGCGCAAACCAACGATATGCGCCGCAGCTATGAACTTACCAAAAAACAGGAAGATGCCGGACTTATCGGCGTAACGGATTTGCTTAGCGTAGAGGAAACCTTGCTATCTTCCGAGATGAATTTATCCACGGCCCGCAAGAATGAACTAGACGCGGTGGTAGATTTAGCCAAGGCGCTTGGCGGCGGCTGGACCGCGCAAGATATTGAGGAAGCAAAAAAGAAATAGAAAATTCTAAAATGTGAACAGGGTGGACGATTTTGTCGCCCTGTTTTTATTTGGTAAAATATAAATATGAGTACGTTTGTTTTGAGTCCCTTAGATGGGCGCTATGCTTCCAAAGTAACCGCGCTTGCCGCGGTGATGGGCGAGGATGCCCTCCTTTCTGCGCGCGTGCGGGCGGAAATTGCGTGGCTTACTGTATTGTGCGATCTTAAGTTGCCCGGCGTTAAAAAATTATCCGCGGCCGAGCAGAAAATTTTAGCCAACGTGAGCAATTTATCAGCGCAAGATTTGCAGCTCATCCGCACGTTGGAAACCAAGGGCTACGGCAAAATCCCCGCCACCCGCCACGACGTCAAAGCCGTGGAATATTTCTTGCGCCTAAAACTGCAAAAAACATCCCTTAAAGACCGTCTGCCTTTTATTCATTTTGCGCTTACCAGCGAGGACATCAACAGCGTTGCTTACGCACTTCTGCTTAGCGACGGGGTGGAAAAAGCGCTCCTGCCCGCGCTTGAGGAAATCCAAAAAGAATTTTTGAAATTGGCTAAAAAAGAAGCACGTTCTGTGCTGTTGGCCCGCACACATGGCCAACCGGCTGTACCGACGACGTTTGGCAAAGAAATGCGCGTATTTGAAACGCGCTTGGCGCGGCAACTAAAAGCGCTGAAACAAAAACAAATTTCCTGCAAATTTAGCGGGGCGGTGGGCAATTTTAACGCGCATTATGCGGTGTTCCCGGCGGTCAATTGGCCGCGCGCGGCGCGCCAAGTTATCACGGCACTTAATAAAAACCGCAAGCTAAAACTCGTTTTAAGCCCCGTTACCACGCAAGTGGATAACCGCGACAGTTACGCTGAACTTTTTGACAATATCCGCCGCATAAACGTGATTTTAACCGATCTAAGCCGCGATATGTGGCAGTATATTTCCGCCGGGCTGGTCAAACAACAAACCATCAAAGGCGAGGTTGGCTCGTCCACCATGCCGCAGAAAGTAAACCCGATTGATTTTGAGAATGCCGAGGGGAATTTGCAACTTTCCTGCACCTTATTGGACTTTTTATCCAATAAACTTCCCGTGTCGCGCTTGCAGCGGGATTTGTCGGGCTCGACGGTGCTACGTAACATCCCCGTGGCGTTTGGGCACGCGCTTGTGGCGTATGAGTCGCTACTTAAAGGGCTCTCAAAAATTGCGTTTGATAAAGACGTTGCCCGCGAAGAACTTGCGCAGCACCCCGAAGTATTGGCCGAGGCCATCCAAACTATTTTGCGCGCGTACGGATGTGAAAACGCCTACGAACTCTTGCGCGATTTTACCCGCGGCCGCCGTCTTACCGCCGGCGCGCTAACTGATTTTATTGACGGGCTCAATGTTCCTGCATCCGTCAAAATGCAACTACACATGCTAGAAACCGAAAAATACCTCGGTCTGGCACCTAAACTAGCGGAGGGAAATTATGATTGATTTAGTATGCGGCGGACAAGCCGGTGACGAAGGAAAAGGCAAAATTGCGGCCTATCTTTCTTACAAAGGCAATTATGATTATTGTGTGCGTGTGGGCGGCCCTAATGCGGGTCACACCGTCGTGCAAAACGGAACTTCTTACACGCTAAAAAATATCCCTTCCGGCTTTTTAAATCCCAAAACAAAACTGGTGCTGGGTGCGGGTGCTTACACAAAAACGGAATGGCTTTTAGACGAAGTGAAAAAAACAAACACGCAGGATCGCCTCATCATTGACCCCTACGCTGTGTTGATTACCGACGAGCAAACCGCGGCCGAGCGCGGCGCGGCGCACTTTATGAACAAAATCGGCAGCGTGGGAACGGGGCTTGGCCAAGCGGTTAAGGAACGTATTGAGCGGCGCGATATTAAATTTGCCAAAGATGAGCCGCTACTTAAAGATTTCATTCAAGACGTGCCCGAATTATTAAACAGCTGCTTGGATAAAGGCGGGCATGTTCTGTTGGAAGGGACGCAAGGCATTAAACTTTCGCTACTGCACGGAGAATATCCGTTTGTTACTTCGCGCGACACGACTGCCAGCACATTTTTGGGTGAGGCCGGCCTTGGCCCCAAGTCCGTGCGTGACGTGTATGTAGTATTCAAACCTTACATCACCCGCGTCGGCCCCGGGCCCTTGGAAAAAGAAATGTTTGACGAAAAAGAATTGGAAATTTATCACACCAAAGGGCACGAAATCGGCAGCGTAAGTAAGCGCCTTCGCCGGGTGGGGGAGTTTGAGTGGAAGTCCGCCGCCCGCGCCATTATGATTAACAACTGCACCAAAATTGCCATCACGCATATCGATATGTTTGAAGGCAATGATTGCGTGAAAGATCCCGCCAAGTTCACCGCGCAAGCCCAGAAATTCTTGGCAGACTTACAGGCATTATCGGACAAAACTTATCCGCATCCTAAAATTGCGTTAATTTCCACCGGCCCGGATATGGAAGACACGCTGGTGATGTAATGCTTAAAAACGTTGTTTTTGACTTCGGGCAAGTGCTCATTGAATGGAATCCGCGCGCCCTTTATCGTCAATTGTTTACCAACGAGCAAGAGATGGAATATTTTTTATCCACCGTTTGTTCGAGCGAGTGGAATATGCAAATGGACGGCGGTAAACCTTTTGCGCAAGGTTGTGCCGAGCGTATACAGCTTTTCCCACAATATGCCCAGCAGATTAATGCGTACTATACTCGTTGGGGAGAGATGATGGGCGGCGCGATAGAAGGAAGTGTCAAAATTTTGCACGAACTCAAACAAAGAAAATATCCCGTTTATGCACTTTCCAACTGGTCAACCGAAACGTTCCCGCTGGCACAAAAGCGGTTTGATTTTTTGAAACTTTTTGACGGTATTGTTATCTCGGGCGCGGAAAAGTGCGTAAAGCCGGAGCCCAAAATCTACCAGATTTTATTGGACCGCTATCATTTGCAAGCGCAAGAGTGCATTTTTACCGATGACAAACCGGCCAACATAGAAGGTGCCAAAGCACTTGGCTTTGACACCGTTTTATTTACTTCTCCTGAAGCGTTGCGCGCTGAACTTCAACAACGCGGGATTTTGTAATTATTTATCCAAGAAGCTTGTTCCTACATTAAGCGGTGATAGTTTGAAATAATCCGCTACGGTTTGGCCGATATCCGCATAGGTATCACGTCCACCGATAAACTGCGCTTTTACATTTTTGCCAAACATAATAACCGGCACATGCTCGCGCGTGTGATCGGTCCCTTTGTAAGTGGGATCACATCCATGGTCAGCAGTGATGAACACAACGTCATCATCTTCCAGTTGCGCGGCCAGTTCCGGCAAGCGGGAATCAAAATATTCCAGTCCTTGCGCGTATCCTTTTACGTCGCGGCGGTGGCCGTAAACCATATCAAAATCCACAAAGTTGGTAAACACTAAGCTAAAGTCCGGCGCGGCTTTGGCTTCGCGCAGCGTTACATCCCATAGTTCTTGCAGCCCGGATGCTTTGACGGCTTTGGTGATGCCTTGAGCCGCAAAAATATCGCTGATCTTGCCAACGGAAATCACGTGGCCGCCTGCGTTCTTAATGCTGTCAAGCACGGTGGGTTGCGGGGGTTTTACGGAGTAATCGTGGCGGTTTTTAGTGCGGGAAAATTCACCCTTTTTCTCACCCACAAACGGACGAGCAATCACGCGCGCGATGTTGTAGGGCTTTAAGTGCTTAAACGCAATTTCGCACACTTGATACAAGCGTTCTAAACCAAAGTGCCCCTCGTGCGCGGCAATTTGAAATACGCTGTCGGCTGAGGTATAGCAAATCGGTTTACCGGTTTTGATGTGCTCTTCACCTAGCTCATCAATAATCACTGTACCGCTGGCCGCTTTGTTGCCCAAAATGCCGGGCAGGCCTGCCTCTTGGCAAATTTTTTGGATTAAATTCGCTGGGAAGGACGGATAATTCGGTGGAAAATAGCCCCATTCAAATTCTACAGGAGCGCCTGCCATTTCCCAATGGCCCGATGATGTATCTTTACCGTGGCTAATCTCGCGCATAAAGCCGTATTTAGAGGGTAGGTTTACCCCGGCAGCCGGTTGAGTCCCAAACGCGGGCATATTCCCGGTAGAGGCCTGGGCCGCTTTCTCCAACCCGAGTGCTATTAAATTAGGTACTTTTAGACCGTTGTTAGCTTTGGCGATGTGGCCTAGTGTGTCGGCGCCTTGGTCACCAAATTTTGCGGCATCTTCCGCGCCGCCTATTCCTACAGAATCTAACATCAAAATGATAGCTCGTTTCATAAAGCCTCCTTTTCTTTATTATAACCCAAAAAAAGCACTTGCGGGGGAGAAATTAAATGCTATAGTTAAGAAAAGGAGAATTTTTATGAATAAAGCTTATGAGAATATGCGTGCGTTTTGGTTAGACGCCAAGAATTTTGATAACCGAAAAGGGATCACTGAAATCGGCCCGGAAAAAATTGTGGCGGCGGGGGTAGAGATGACGTTGGCCGACGGAGAAATTATCAAACATTTGCTTATTGCCACCAATTCACTGGGGGATAGCAGCTTGTATTTTGAAAACAACAGCAAAAGCGGGCTGGGTGGCATGATCGGTGGGCATGGCAACGAGCCTTTGCAAGAGGCTGCCGCGCATATGCTGGCTTATGGCGGGAAATTAGCGGCGCAAATGACTAAAATCCCTAGTACTCAACCGATGCCGGCCTCTTTGCACGCAGGGCAAGTTTGTTTGTTTGCGGTTTCTAAGCAATATCTTTTTTATAAAGAGATATCTGAGCAAGAATTGCGCAATCCGGATCATCCTTTTTATCCGATGTTTGCTTATTCTCAACAGGTGATTGGCCTATTTAAAACACAGGAAACGAAACAGCCTCCTTCCGCGCGCGCGTAAATACAATTCACGGAAGGAAATGATATAATATAAAAAATTTTGCGGGACATATATGCAAAAAATTTCTTTCCGTCCGTTTATTATCTTCTCGTCCATTGCTGCCCTTCTCATAACGGCGGGCGTATTTTTTTATTGGCGGCAAGTAACTATTCTATTAGAGCAAGACGTCCGTACCCATATCGCTGATACTACGAAAGATTCTGCCGATGATTTTGACCGTTTAGTACAAACTGATCACGAAATCTTGGCTGCCACTGCCCTCTCTTTTGAAGATTCTTACCCGTGGAAGGAAGAATCTTCTCTGTCTGAAATGTTAGCACGTTTTGATCAAAATGAACACTTTCATTTGCTGGGGCTAGCACTCCAAGACGGTCGTACATTTTATTCTTCAACCTCTTCTTCCCTTAGTTCTGAGGCATTGCGTGATATTTTGAAAAATACTGCTGCCGGAAAATTTTACCTGACCGTTCGTCCGCGGGAAAAGGAAAAATATCCTTCCTCCATTCTTGTTCAGGCAATACCGCTCGATCCCAATGACGGATCCCCGGTGGGAGCTCTGTTTGCCGTTCAAAAAGAGGAATATTACAAAAATGTATTGGGGTTTTTTGCTACGGAGAACGAAGAGAATTCCTTCATTATTGATCGTTTTGGAAATACTATTTTATCTTCTGAAAAAGAACCCACGAAAAATATTTTCTCCGTCTTAGAACATGTCAGGCTGGATACTCCTTCAACGTTAGAAGAAGTTCGCAAAGCAGTCTTGCGGGGAGAGTCTTTGCTGGTAGGATACTATACGGAAGACGACCTGCATAACTTTTTGCAGTTTGTACCGGTATCCGTGAATGGTTGGTATATGGTAGCAACGGTTCCCGTTAAGCACGTGGAGGAGCAAGCTGCCCAAGTAGCTAAACTATCGTTAATTCTATTTGGTGTAGTATTTTTAGTGTTTTATTTTCTGTTGTTTTTCATTATGCGTTTGCGTGAAGACAGTAACCGCCGGTTGTTCACGACAGCCTTTGTGGATTCACTCACCGGAGCGGATAATTTTAACCGAATGTGTGAACAATTTGATGATAAACTCGATGGTTTGTATCATCAAGCGGCGCTGGTTATCTTTGACATTAATAAATTCAAAGTTATTAACGATTTACATGGTTATGAGCGTGGCAACGAAGTGCTTAAACGCGTAGCCCAAGTACTTCAACGGGAATTGGCACCCGAAGAAGCTTTTTGCCGTTTATCTGCGGATAACTTTGTGCTGTTACTTGAATATAAGGAACGCACTGCTTTTGTAAAACGTCTTAAAGCATTGGCTACGCAATTAAAGCGAGATTGCACGCTTGAAGATTCTCGCATTATGCTGGATATTGCGTTTGGTATCTATGAAATTGCCGAAGATATTCCTTTTTACATTATGTTGGACCGTGCTCACTTAGCGTTGGAACGTGCCAAACAGCGTACGTTCGATAAATGCGAATTTTACGAAGCCGCTGACCGTACACGTATTGTAACCGAACAGCAAATTGAAAACAGTATGGAAGCCGCATTGGAAAATCACGAATTCGAAATCTATTTGCAACCTAAGTGTGATTTCGGTACAGGGGAAATTTGCGGAGCAGAGGCATTGGTGCGTTGGAACCACGACGGACATACCGTCCGTCCGGACGAATTTATACCGCTTTTTGAACGCAACGGATTTATCTTAAAATTGGATATGTACATCTTGGAAGAAGTTGCTCAAGTATTATCGAAGTGGCGTAGTGCGGGGAAACCGGTGGTACCCTTGGCGGTCAACTTTTCGCGTCTTCATCTAAACGACGCACGTTTCATTCCGCAAATACGCCGCATTATGGCGCGTAACAACGTGCCGACTTCATTCGTGGAGGCCGAGATTACCGAAAGCGTTATTTTTAATAACTTAGAGCGCGCGCAGGAAGTGATTGCCGGGTTACACTTATATGGCTTCCCTGTGGCAATGGATGATTTTGGGGCAGGTTATTCTTCTTTGAATGTACTCAAAGAACTCAAGTTTGACAGCATTAAACTTGACAAAGAATTTTTAGCCAGTTTTGAAGAGAACCCGCGGGCACAAAAAGTGATCCAGGGGGTAATCAAGATGATAAAAACTTTGGATGTTAAAGTAGTGGCCGAAGGGGTAGAAAGTCGCGAACAAGCTGAGTTTTTGCGCAACTGTGGGGCGGACCTGGCGCAGGGCTATTTTTTCAGCCGGCCGGTAACCGTTGCTACCTTTGAACAACTCTTAGAGAAGAAGACTCTTGGATAAAAAATGACACAATAAAAAACCCCGCTTATTTGAGAGGGGCTTTTTATGGTCTACGACGTTAAAAAGCAAGTTTGGAGACACGAGTTAACAGAAACCTGTTTCCATAAGTTGTTGTAAAGCGTCATTTCCGAAATTCTCAGTCAGGAATCTCCTCCTTTTTAGACAACTCAAGGTGGAGATCCCCGCTAAAAACATGCGGGGATGACATAAAAGAACGACAAAAAATTCGTCAAGGCCCGATTTTAAAAAAGGCCTTGAAATTTTTGCAAAAAGTCGTATGCTATAAATGGGGAGTGAATAGTTCTCTGGATTTGTAACAAAGGAGACAACTTATGAAAACAGGTTTTACGTTAATTGAATTATTAGTTGTAGTACTTATCATCGGTATTTTGGCGTCTATTGCATTGCCACAGTACCAGAAAGCGGTTGTTAAATCACGCATCAGCAGCATGATACCGCTGATGACAAGCATGCTGCAGGCCAATGAATACTACTATATGATAAACGGTACATATGCGGAGCACGATGCAGTGGCGGATCTTGATATTGAAATGCCATCCAGTTGCTCGTGGTTGTAAGGGACGGGGAATATTCAGAACGTGTACATTTGCAGTTCGGACCTAATGCTCGATTTTTCCAATCAAGATGGGATCAAAGTGTATTATTGCCCTGGGCATACAGCTAGTTACAATGAATGTTTTACAAACCGCAAAATACAAATCATGAAATATTATGATCAATCGCAGAAAACTGCTAAGAAAGGGCAATGGGAGTGTGAGGCACATGGGGATGCTTCTATGACTCAAATAAAGAATAGTCTAGAAGTATGTAAATAAACTTTAGTTAAGGACAGCCCCTGGGCTTAGGCTCAGGGGCTGTTTTTCACTTAAAACGTTAGTTCGTAGAATGTTTCTTGCGGCTTGGAATCCATATCCAGCACGAGGTATTTTACGGTATCAAAATCAATTTTCGTTAAATCAATTTTGCGAATGGCCGAGTTGTACATCGTGCGGTAATAAAACGTTGGGTGCGTAATGTCGCTGACCGCTGTCCATTGGGTAGCGCTGGGCATATCCGGGATGGTTTCACCGGGGGCATATTCCGCGCCGATCGGCAAATCAAAGTTGTTTAAGATATGAAACGCTTGCGTTACCGCCGCATATTTATCTTTAGGTACAGGGGCGCTTTGTACGTAGAAGAAGGCGCGCACTAAGCGGGCGGGCGGGGTCAAATCCCCGGGCAAGCCCATTAAATTTGTTCCGCCGCCAAACGAATACAAGTTCACTCCGCCTACCGTTTTGTTGGGGGTTTCCCCGCCGGAGAGGTGAATGTAGTTATTCAAATTGGCCTGGTGCCACGGGAAACTGGGCGAGTTGGTGAACACGCGCAGATTGTTTTCATACACATGGCGTTTTCCTTCGTCGGTAATTTCCAACACTACACTACGTCCGGTCGGATCGCTAATGCGCCAGTGTCCAGTGGCATAGTGACCGTTTTTATCGGGCTTGCCGATAGGGATGATTTCAATTTTTTCCAGCCCTTTGAGGGTTTCATCCACAGTGGCGAAGTTGGTAAGCATATAGCGTACCAGTTCCCCGTCGCTGACGGATTTCTTGCGGTGTTGGGGATTGTAGGGGGTTAAACTACCTACATTAGCAAAATAGAAAATCCCTACGTTAAGCCCCTTTTCGTTGACGCCTTCAGTCACAAATTCCGGGGCTACCGTGCTGGCACCAACGGCGCCGTATTTATTGACCCAGGTATGGCCGTTTTTTCCGGCCGGGGTAAGCGCGGTGTTTTGCATACCGCGCGGTAAAATGATGAGTTTGCTGTTTAAGTTGCCGCCTTTCCATTCAATTGTGCGAGCGAGAAGTTTAGTTCCATCGGCGGCGTTGATGGCGATCCCGGTACAAGCTTGTACGGGAGGAATTGCAGCAGCGATTAATGTGGCTGCCAACACAGAGCCTAACCATTTTTTCATGAGCTTCTCCTTTATTGATTTTAAGACCATCCCATTAAAGCAAATTTCATCCCATTGTGCACCCGCAAAAAAGGGTTAGATGTTTGATTCTATGGATAGAGGGCGGCTTGATTTTGCTATAATCTAGGTACAATTTATTCTGTTTTTGGAACCGTATGTAGAATGCGGAGAGCCATTTAAGGCATTGAAGAGTCCAAAAACAGTCGTTTCAGGTGCAAGTAAAAGGAACTTATAATCCCTTTTTCTTGTGCCGAGTGCCCTTTGTTTTGCTTTAAGCAAAGCAGAGGACCGCGGCTGTTATCGTTGGGTTACTCTTCAAGCTCATAGGTATCAGCCGTTTTTTACGAGTTCCAAATATGGGAGGAAAAATGGAGCTCGTTTCGACGCAAGCCTTCTGGGCTGATAAGTTGTTGGCCGCAGTATTTTTAAGCGGATTTATTTTCTTTGGATTTCGGCTAAGAAAAGATTTTCGGCTTTGGTTTTGCTTAGTTGGTTTTCTTGCTTTTTTGATGCTTTTTAGCGTGATGCGCTTTGTGTTGTTTTTTTGTTTTTATAAAGATGTTTTTCAGACTTTAACTGCTTTACAAGTGTTGCATGCTTTTTGGGACGGGATTCCTTTTGATTTATGTGCTACGGCTACGCTGGGAAGCGTAGGCTTTGTTTCCTTTTTGATTCCGGTAACCAACAAAACTTATTACAAAATAGTAGCGTGGTTTGTAGCGGGGATGTGGAGCGTGGTTTTGTGGGCTTGTGTGGGAGACATGGTTTACTTTTCTTTTGTAAAGCGACATACCGGCAGTGAACTATGGCTGGCCGTTTACGATATGGATTTATTGGTATCCTTGGTACATTCACAATATATGTGGATTGTAGCGGTGCTGATTTTATTAAGTGCAGCCATGGGTTGGGCAATCAGCAAATTGGTCGATAGGTATTATCAAAAACCGCACTATGCGCAGTGGAATTACGTGTGCACCATATTGTTGGCTTGCGTGATCTTGTTCTTTGCCTTTCGCGGCCATTTTGGATTTCGTTTCCGTCCGTTGGCGGTAGCCGATGCTTACAAACAGGGCAGTATTCCACAAGGCAATTTGGCATTGAACGGGGTGTTTTGTATGTACAAAAGCTTGTCTAAAAAATATGCTCCTTTACCGCAGGCTGTTTCTGCGGAAGAATCTTTACAACGTACGAAACAATTACTTGCTTCTTCTGAGGAAGAATTCATCTCTGAAGGATATCCATTGTTACGCCGGCGCACTCAATTTAATGCAAATGGCAAGCAATATAATTTGGTGGTGTTATTATTAGAGAGTTGGCAGTATCGGTATACCGATGCGTTGGCAGGGACACATTATGGAGCGACACCATATTTAGATGAACTTATTGGGCAAAGCGTAGTATTTGATCGATTCTATGCTTCTGGTCAACGCAGCATCAACGGTGTAGGAACTGTGATGACAGGGGTTGCCCAGCTAGCGGGATTGCCCTATTTTTCGCTTGGGTTAGAGGCATATCACTTTGCAGGGATTGCCCAATTGCTCTCTCAAAAAGGATATGATACTGTTTTTGCGCAGCCTGCGGATTGGAAGTCGGCTTCTATTGGATTGGTGGCTGAGTTGGCCGGATTTCAAGAGATCTACTGCCGAGAAGATATGTCGTCTCTTCTGGATTATATACACGCTGGAACTATTTCGGATTATGATGCCTTGCAATTCTTAGCCGAAAAATTAGAAGGTCGAACACGCCCCTTTGCGGCATTTTTCTTTTCCGCGGCAACCCATCCCCCTTTCAGCAAAATGCATGCGGATTTCGACCGATTTGTGTGGAATGGAGAAGATAAGGGATACCTTAACGCGCTTAATTATATGGATTGGTCTATTGGACAATTTGTGCAGCAGCTTAAAGCGCATGGTCAATACGAAAATACGGTTTTTATAGTGTTGGCCGATCATACGTTGGGCTGGGGAGAAAGCGGCGACTTATACACACGCTTTCATATTCCGCTTTTTATTCACGCCCCAAGTTTGTTATCGGCTCGTCGTAGCAATGTGGTAGGTTCGCAAGTAGATATTCTGCCTACAATTATAGATCTTTTGCAAATAGATGTTCCTTATGTTGCTATGGGGTCTAGTTTATTTGATTCCACGGCAAAGCGGTTTGCTTTTTCTTCTCAAGATGGGCGCGTATTGGAATGGGTGCGTCCCGAAGGAGAGCTTGAATATGTAGGCGGACAGCGCATCGATGGTGAACACGCGTTAGCTGCGGATGAAGAGCGTAATCTACTGGCTTTGAACAGGGCTATTTATGAGCTGCTGAAAAATGATCAGTGGGCCCCTTCAAATCCATAAATATAAGAGCGTTTGGCACTTTCATCACGCGGTAGGGTAGGATAATCAATTCGCTGTTTGATTTCCGCTACTTATCTTAAGACCACCCTATTAAAGCAAATTTCATCCCATTGTGCACCCGCAAAAAAGGGTTAGATGTTTGATTGTATGGATGGGAAGCGTCTTGATTTTGCTATAATCTAGGTACAGTTTAATCTGGATCGGGGAGGTTGTCTATGAAAAAGATAGTTTTGTTGTTAGTTGGGATTTTATTGCTCTCTGCTTTGGGAATGGCAAAGGAAAACAAATCCAATGTTTCATTTAATAATCAAAAATATGAACTGGCTTATTCCGAAGGAGCTAAGGGTATTTGGCTCAATGAGTATTTATTGCCTGGCGAAACATTGAATGATTGGACGAAAATGGTTGCTTTGCGCACGTACGGTAATGCGGCGGTTTCCCCCAAGGAAGCTGCGATACAAGTAGCGCGTAATTTGATGGCTAGTAATCCGCAAGCAAAGTATGCTATACACGAAAATAGTAAGACGGGCGAGGTCCTGCTGGATTTTGTAACGTGGGATAGAACAGTAGAGGAATTTAATGCGTTTAAGTTTGCCACTATAAACGGGGGATTGGTATCGTTGCAATTTGCATTTCGCACGTATAATGATGTGGCAGCCATGGAAAAATTTATGAAGACGCAGCGAACAGATATATTGCAAAAGTTTGCAAATATGAAAATTCCAGAAGTTCAAGAAGTAACAAAATTAAAATAAAATTTGTAGACGCCCAGGATTTAGATCCTGGGTGTTTTTTGTCGAATTTGACACTTTTTACCTAGAAACGCTATCCTATTTGTATATGGATCAACAATTTATTATTACCGGGATGAGTTGTGCCGCATGCAAACATCATGTGGAAAACGCTGTGCGTGCATTGCCCGGCGTGGTTCAGGCTGACGTAAATTTGTTACAAAACCGTTTGCTCATTTCCTATGACGATAGAAAAACCTCTTCCTCAGAAATTATCCGGGCAGTGGAAAAGGCCGGATATGGAGCAGCAATTTTCGAAGGGGAAACAAGTTCCCCAAGTACCTTTGGTGAAACCGCTCAACTTAAAAGACGCTTTTGGCTTTCCTTTGTGTTTCTCATTGCTTTAATGATTATTTCTATGGGCCACACGTTTGAAATTCCCGTCGGGTGGCAGTTCGTGCTTGCGTTGCCCATTTTATGGCTCAACCATGCTTTTTTTGTACACGGTTTTGGGCATTTTTCTATAATGTAATTTGTATTCCCGTGGCGGCCGGGGTATTTTACCCGGTGTGGGGGTGGAGGTTGCACCCCATGTTGGCGGCGGCCGTCATGAGTATTAGTTCGGTATGCGTAGTAACCAATGCCTTGCGGCTCAATCGCTTTAAGCCGCCTTTTTCGGTGGACGAAAAGAGTATGCACAAAATAGTAGAAATTAAAGGGATGATGTGCGGCCATTGTGCCGGGCATGTGGCCCGCGCGCTTAATGCGATCCCCGGCGTGAAAGCCACGGTGGATTTGGCCAGCAAAACCGCCACGGTGGAATCGGCTGTTCCGGTGGAAGACAGCGTACTATTAGAAGCTGTGCAAAATGCCGGATATGAAGTGACGGCTATCCGCTAAAAATTATAGAATAGAGTTATCCTAGCGTAGGGAGTGTTTATGAAAAATTTTGGCTTTGTCAAAGTAGCAGCTGCAATTCCCACCGTACAGGTGGCTGACCCTGTGTACAATGCACAGCAAATGCTCGCGCAACTTAAACAAGCCGCCAAAGAAGGCGTGCGCACGGTTGTATTTCCGGAGCTAGGGCTTACGGGATACACGTGTGGAGATCTGTTCTTAAAACCCGCTTTATTGGAGGCTGCCGAAAACGCGTTAGCCAAACTTCTTACGCAAACTAAAACGTTAGACGTTGTCTATATAGTCGGCCTCCCGGTGCGCGCGGGGACGATACTTTTAAATGCGGCTGCTGTATGCTATAAAGGGCGAATTTGCGGCGTTGTTCCTAAAACCTATTTGCCCAATTATCACGAATTTTATGAAGGACGTTGGTTTGTGCGCGCACTCGCTTTTTCCGGCGAGGAAGTTACGTTGTGCGGCCAAACCGTACCGGCAGGAACGGATCTACTGTTTAGCGCGGGCGGGCTTACTTTTGGGGTGGAAATTTGCGAAGATTTATGGGCGGTGGTGCCGCCGTCTTCCGCCGCGGTACTGCAAGGCGCGGATGTTATTTTCAACTTGTCAGCCAGTAATGCACTGGTTGCCAAACATGATTACGTGCGCCGACTTGTGGCCCAGCAATCCGCCCGCGGCCTTTGCGGATATGTGTACGCTTCGTGCGGGTTTGGCGAATCTACTACCGATGTAGTATTCGGCAGCAATGCATTAATTTTTGAAAACGGTCACGAGTTAGCTGTTTCGAAACGATTTGCTATGCAACCGCAGTTGATAAGCACGGAAATTGACGTGGAACGCTTGCGCAACGAGCGGGCCGCCAATACTTCCTTCCGTACGGATAGTGCGTTGGAAACAGCGGCTCCTTATGATGTGATTGACATTAGTCAACCGGTAGCGTCTGTTGCAAAACTTACACGCAACATAGATCCTTTGCCGTTTGTGCCGCAAGGAGAAAAATTAGACGAGCATTGTGCCGAAATTTTTAACATCCAAGTAACCGGTTTAGCTACGCGTCTGTTAGCCGCGCATGCCAAAACAGCCGTAGTGGGGATTTCCGGCGGGTTGGATTCTACGCTTGCATTATTAGTGGCTGCGCGCACGATGGATAAGTTGAACCTCCCGCGCAAACAGATTATCGGGATTACCATGCCCGGCTTCGGCACGACGGAACGCACCTATAAAAATGCGCTAGCACTGATGAAGCAATTGGGCGTTACTGTGAAAGAAATTTCTATTAAAAAAGCGTGCGAACAGCACTTTAAAGATATCGGCCATGACGTGAAAAAGCACGATACCACCTACGAGAATGTTCAGGCGCGTGAACGCACACAAATTTTGATGGACGTAGCTAATCAAACGGGAGGGATCGTAATAGGCACGGGTGATTTGTCTGAAAGTGCTTTAGGATGGGCTACGTATAATGGCGATCATATGTCGATGTATGGGGTTAATTGTGGCGTGCCCAAGACACTTGTTAAGTCGCTGGTGCAATGGGTGGCCGCACACGAAACAACCGACAAAAAAACCCAACAAGTATTGGCGGACGTAGTGGCTACGCCTATCAGCCCCGAGCTATTGCCCGCTGATAAAAAAGGTCGTATTGCACAAAAGACAGAAGACCTGGTTGGCCCATATGTATTGCATGATTTCTTCTTGTATTATTTTGTGCGGTGTGGATTTAGTGCGCAAAAGATTTTGTTTTTGGCACAGCATGCATTTGCGGGGCAATTTAAAACTGCCGAAATTAAAAAATGGCTTGCCGTGTTTTTCAAACGCTTTTTTGCCCAACAATTTAAACGCTCGTGTATGCCCGACGGCCCGAAGGTAGGGTCGGTGGCACTTTCTCCGCGTGGGGACTGGCGCATGCCCAGCGATGCCAACGTGGTAGCTTTCTTGGAGGAAGCAGATAAATAAAGGGTGACCTTATCCGTCCGTGGTCAAATCTTTTTTGCTACAATATGTCTATGAATTTTGCACGCTCGGTAGCCACACGCTATTTAACTCGTCGTCAGGGTCTGTTTGCCTTTATTACCACGCTTATTGGTGTGGCGGGGGTGAGCGTAGGGGTGGCTGCCTTAATTACCACGCTTTCTGTGATGAACGGTTTTCAAACGGACATTAAAGATAAAGTCATTGGAGCGCAAAGTCATATTTTGGTTTTTGGGCAGATGAGCCCGGAAGTATACAAAAAAAATATTTCCTTAATTGAACAGATTCCCGAGGTGTCCGCCGCCGCGCCACACATTTACGGCCAGGCTATTTTAACGCATAACGGACAAAGTGTAGGGGTCATTATCCGTGGGTTGGACCCAGCACAAGAGAAAAAGATTAACAATTTGGCCGATGCTGTAACGGAAGGTACTTTTGAGCCGACTGATTGGGAAGAAAACGCACCAGCTCCCTTGGTGCTGGGCACGGAGTTAGCATTCAGCATAGGAGCAAATATTGGTGACGAAGTCGTACTGATTTCCCCACAATCTATTTCCACCTCGGCCGGGATGTTCCCCAAGATGAAGAAATTCCGCATTAGCGGGCTCTTAAAAACAGGGTATTACGAGTTTGATAATACCATTGTCTATACACTTTTACCACATGCCAGCGACTTTTTTGGCCTCAAACAAGGTACGACGGGGGTGGCGGTAAAATTACACAACATTAATACCGCTCAGAAAGCCGCTGAAAAAATTTCCGATGCAATTGGGCATGGATATGCCGTGCGCACGTTTGCTGAAATGAATAGCACGCTCTATGCTGCACTCAAATTAGAAAAAACCATGATGTTCATTATTTTGTTTTTGATTATCGGTGTGGCTTCGCTAAACATTGCCAGCAATTTGATTTTATTAGGCACCGAAAAATTACGCGATATCGGTATTATGCGTGCGATCGGCGCAAGCCCTAAGATGATTCGCAGTATTTTTATGTGGGAAGCCATGGTAATTGCTACGTTAGGGATCGTGCTGGGGATTTTGCTCGCGTGCCTATTATGTTGGATTATTGCCACCTTTAACATCGTGGAACTTCCCGGGGATATTTACTATTTGACCAAAGTGCCAGTGCGTATGCAATGGGGCGATATTTTGGCGGTAGTAGGCGGGAGTTATTTGATTTGTTTTGTGGCGGGTTTGTACCCGGCGCTTAAGGCCTCGCGTGTACATCCCACGGATGCGATACGGTACGGATAATATGATTGAACTAAAACACGTTACTAAAATCTATGGGCAGGGTAAAGAAGATTTGTGCGTATTGGAAGATGTATCGCTTACTTTTGCGCGCGGCAAATTTACGGTACTCTTGGGGCCCAGCGGCTCGGGTAAGAGCACGTTACTCAATTTAATTGCCATGCTGGATGCTCCCACTTCGGGCAAAATTTACGTAAATGGCAAAGAAATCACTGCACTAAAAAGTGAAGCCGCCCGCTCCAAACTTCGCCTTACCAAAATGGGGTTTGTGTTCCAGTTTGATGGATTGTTGCCGGAATTTTCACTCTTGGAAAACGTAGATATGCCGGCGCGCATGTGCGGAAAGTCCAACGTGAAAAAAGCGCAAAAACTTTTAGAGCGCTTTGGCTTGGGGAAGATGATCCATAAACTTCCAGCAGATCTTTCCGGTGGGGAGAAACAGCGTGCCAGTATTGCGCGTGCTTTGTGTAATAATCCGTTGGTTTTGTTGGCCGATGAGCCTACCGGTAATTTAGATGTGCAACGCAAAGTACAGGTTTTTGAAGATTTTGCCCGCATGAGCCGGGAAGAAAATTTAACCATTTTAATGGTTACACATGATGTACACGCGGCTGATTTTGCCGATGAAGTCTATACTTTGCAAGACCGACATCTTGTAAAAACAAAATAGGAGACACTATGGAACCTATGGTTGAAACACATATGGGAATTACGTTTATATTTATTTTAGCGCTGGCGTGGTTTTTCTTGCGCAAATTTTCGGCAAGTCCTTTTGACAAGACTCTCAAACTTGCCTCTACCGGCAATGCAAAGGCTCAATACGATATGGGGTACTTTTATTACAAGGGTAAACAGGTCAAACAAGATTATGTCCAAGCATTTAATTGGTTTGACACTTCGGCCAAACAGGGTAATATACGTGCCATGGTCGCTTTGGCGGGGCTTTATAATGAGGGGAAGGGTTGTGAAAGAAGTCCCGAGAAAGCTTTTTATTGTTATCAAGAAGCCGCTAAGATGGGAGATTTTGAGGCTCGCGTGAATCTGGCGGTATGTTATTTGCAAGGCATGGGAACTGAGAAAGATGAGATACGCGGTGCGCAGATTTTAAAATCTGCTGCCGAAGAAAAAAGTCCGCTAGCACAAACGTTGCTGGGGGACTTATATGAGCGCGGAGTGGGCGTAGAAAAGAACGAAAAAGAGGCCCTGCACTATTATATAATGGCTGCCAAACAAGGCGAACCGCTAGCCAAGAAAAAGTTGGAAACTTTCAAAAAGAGATAAGATTTTATCCATAATAAAAGCCCCCGTTTTGGCGGGGGCTTTTTAATTGAAAAACTTCTTATTTTTCTTCTTTTTCTTCGTCCAGTTTTTTGAGCGTTGGGAAGAAGATAATTTCACGGATGGAGTCTTGGCCGGTAAGCATCATAATAATGCGGTCAATCCCAATACCCATCCCGCCGGTTGGCGGCATGCCCGATTCCATCGCTTCAATGTAATCAGCATCCAAAATATCCGCGTTTTCGGCATCTTCACCTTTTGCAATCGCTTTAGCAGCAGCCTGGTCTTTTAGACGTTGGAGTTGGTCGGCCGGGTCATTCAGCTCGGTGTATGCGTTGCCGAGTTCCTGCCCGTTCACAAACACTTCAAAGCGTTCCACCAGTTCGGGATCACCGGGTTTGGTCTTGGAGAACGGACTCACGGCCGTGGGATAATCCAAGGCGATCACGGGGTTGTGATAATCGGCCAACAATTTACCTTCAAAGAGTTCATCGAAGATGGCACCGTCACTATCGTCTGCGGAGAATTTGATACCCTGTTCGCGCGCCACTTCTTCGAGTTTGACGCGGTTAAACTTGCGGCCATCTAGCACTTCGTGGATATCGCGGCCGAATTTCTCTTGCCATGCCACGGGAATGTAAAGGCGTTTGTAGGGCGGACGTAAATCGACTTCGTAACCGCGGAATTGTACTTTTTCTACACCGATAGCTTTTGCAGCGTTGCCCAAAATTTCATCAAACAAGTCTGCCATGGTATTTACGTCGCCGTATGCTTGATAAAGCTCCATCATGGTAAATTCGGGGTTGTGAGTAGTATCAATCCCTTCGTTGCGGAACATATGCCCGATTTCATAAATGCGGTCCAATCCGCCGATGATCAAGCGTTTGTGGTGCAATTCTAGAGCAATGCGCATGTAAAGCGGCATCTTAAGCGCATTGTGATATGTTTCAAACGGGCGCGCGATAGCCCCGCCGGAGGAGGGGTTTAAAATGGGGGTTTCCACTTCCAAAAATCCTTTTTCATCCAGCGTTTTGCGGATAGAGGAAATAATTTTGGCGCGTTTAACGAAAATATCTTTTACTTCTTCGTTAGCGATTAAATCTAGGTGGCGTTTGCGGAAACGTACTTCGGTATCTTGCAGGCCGTGGTATTTTTCCGGCATGGGGCGGATGGCCTTGGAAAGAAGGGCCATCTTATGCACTTTAATGGTTTTTTCACCGGTTTTGGTAATAAAAATATGTCCGCTGACGCTTACAAAATCGCCCACGGCAATATGTTTTTTGAAAAATGTATAGGCTTCTTCACCCAGGTTGTCTTTGGCCACATAGAGTTGAATACGGCCCGAGAAATCACGCAAGTGCGCAAATGCTGCTTTGCCCATTAGGCGGATTTGCATCAAACGTCCGGCCGTTACGGCCTCGGCATTTTCTTCTAAATTTTTAGCGTCCGCGCAGGAAATTTGTTTTTCACAGCGGTTAGGATAAGGGGTGACGCCCAGTTGACGAATTTCTTCCACCTCCGCATAGCGTTGTTTAATAATGCCGTCTAAAGCGTTATTGTGTTGTTGTTCGGCCATAAAAACCTCTAAGTTATTAGCAAAAGATATTAAAATAGTACCAATTGGTATTACCTATATTTTAGCAATTTGTGCGTGCCAATGTGCTAAAATACAACTATGAACAAACGTACTTGGATTTTTATCGCCATCATGGCGGGATTTATAGGCGGGGGATTATTGTACCGTCATTTTGCGCAAGAGGTAGACTCACGCGGAGCTACACGGCTCATGCGCGCTATTGAAGAAAACGATACCAATAAAGCAATTAAATTGCTGGGCACGGGCGATATAAACGCACGGGATAAATCGGGGCAGACAGCGCTATTTTATGCAGCTAGGTATGCTACAGAGCCGAAAGTAATCTACAAACTAATTGTAGCCGGGGCCGATCCGTTGGCTACGGATAAATCGGGCGATACGCCACTTGTTACAGCAGCTAAGTATAATCCGTCCACGGAAGTGATCATGACATTAGCCAAACAAAGCCATAGAGCCTCACAACAACAAACGAATAAAGATAAAGCATTAGCGAAGGCGGCACAACATAATACAGCCGAAGTAATTAAAACGCTGTTAATTGTCCGAGCCAGTCCCAAGGCATTGGAACCTAACGGGAAGGGGGCGGCGACTTTTTTGGAAGAGAACGAAAAATTGACTGAGCAAGAGAAGACTGATTTCCGCCAAGTCATGTTGGTATTAGAGATTTTAGAAGCGCGCGAACAATTTGCCAATTCGATGAAGTCCACCCCTGTAAAAGAAACAAAAACAGCTTCGGAAAACACAAACAAAACAACCAATAAGAAAGAGAAACCGCAACCAATTTCTGTGCTGAAAAAAACAGCAGCTGATGAAAAAACGGAATCGACCGCTACACAGAAGCCGGTTGAAGAATTGAAGGAAGAGTCAAAGGACCCTGTTCCGCAAGAAAAACAAATGGTTGCCCAAGAAGAAAATCGATAGGTAAATTAAAACCCTGCTTTGAGCAGGGTTTTAGTTAATATCTAAGTTTCTTTTTGGGAAGGGGAGGATAGGGGGTAAACAAAAATCCATCTTCTCCGTCTAGTTTTAATTCTCCCCAACATAATTTTCCGTCCACACTTAATAAAACGCTTACTTTATAAATCCATTCCGGTGGGATATCGTGCGGAATTTCAACCGTGCGTTCCTCTCCGGGGTCGATATCTTTTCCTAGCCGCTTTATATGAAACACAACGGGCAAGAATAAGTTCCCATCCTTGCGAAAGCGATTCATTTGTGCATATGTTGAAGCTAACAGCGGATCTGTAGTAGCGAACAAAGCTTTCGTCTCTTCGCTATATGGTTTTCCATCGTAAGATCCAAACCAAATAGGGAAATGGCTTGTTTCAACAGGCATCCCGTCTTTTAAAATAGTTCGCAGCTCATTTCCATGAAGATCCAGGGCCATTCCGCGATACATCTCATGCGGTTGAGACTCCAGGGGAAAAACGGGAGAGTTAGCTAAACGTACCGGAACGGGAAGTACACGCATGTGAATGGGTTCTGCGCTTTGTTTGTGTTCCCCTTCAATAAACCGAGTTATGGCAATGCGTGGGTTAAAAGTACGAGTGGCTCTATTCATTTTAAAGCCAGATGCTTGATATCGGTTGGAGTGTACCTGTGGCGTGGTGGTTATTTCTGCCGTCTCTGGTCGTGCTTGCGGAGCAGCTGGTTTGTATGCTTCCGAACGTGTTGAAGGGGTGTTTTGTTTTTTGGAATACGAGCGCCCCTGCGGAATGGATGGCCTTTTTGCAACTGGTCGTGCTTGCGGAGCAGCGGGTTTTTTCCAATTGGGATGTGCCCGCGTAGAAGTTGTAGATTTTGGTACATAATGTCTTTGCGAGGCAACTGAATTTCTCCATCTGCGGAATGCTGGGGAGATAGTTGCTCTTCGCAATAATCTTGCGCCACCTTCCCAATTTACAGCCTGCACGGGAACAGCATAGAAAAATAAAAGAAAAATGCAGCTAAAAATAAAAAAGAAATTTGTGCGCTTCATGCCACTATCCTAACAAATTCCCAGTGGAATTGCACGTGCCTTTAGGCCCAGAAAAAGATAACCATAAAGGGTTATTATTTATAAACGCTTGGGGAAAGTGTTTCCAATGTCCTTTATTTTTGTTACAATACCCATTGTTCGGAGTGGAGAAATTTTGTGAAGAACTTTTTTAATGGATTTACGCTTATAGAACTCCTAGTGGTTATTTTAATCATAGGTATTTTGGCGGTTGTTGCATTACCGTGGTATCAAAGGGCGTTGGAGAAGACTCGTGCGGTGGAAGCGCGAGAAATTCTTGATACAGTGTATAAGGCGGAGCAGATGCGCTATTTGACCGACGGTGCATATGCTAACAATTTCAATGAGCTGGATGTGAATATCCCTTGGCCGGATGCCACTAAGTGGGGAAGCTGGTTTGGGGATGCTAGAGGAAATGATCGTTGGGTGGTGAATTTGGAAAAGGGAACTAACCAAAACGTATCCATTATGGTAGGCCGTCCTTCGGGACCTTTTGAAGGAGCTGGTTTCCTGTATCAAATGATTTGCGTAAACTATCCGGACATCCCGTTAAATGAACTATTGTGCATAGAGAAGAAAAGCCATACTTCTCCGCACCCATTCAAAAAAAGTGCTGGTGATTACTGTGAGAAATTAATGGGTGGTACGCTGGTCCCCGGAAATACGGGTGATTACCGCGTTTACAGAATATAGGTCATAGAATCCAAATTATTGGGGAATCTGAATTCTAATGGAATCTGTCGAAAACGAAACTTTTGAAAAGATATATCCTGCACAGGGTTGCGTGTTTGGCGTATTAGGTGCGCTGATGGTGGGGTTAATATTTATCATCATTTTGGCGTCGATGGATAAATTTCAGTGGGAATGTATTCCGATAGGCATATTTTTGGCTTGTGTGGCCTATTTCTGTTTTTCAAGATGCTTCCCCAGGATGGCCCTTGGAGTATGTGCCGCACATTTAACTTTGGATAATAAAGAATGTCCTTGGGAAGATATCAAACATATTACCTTTCATAAATATTCGAATGCCTACAGTATTCAAGTTGAGTTTAACAAGCAAAAATATACACGGTTTAGTATGCTTGTTTTGGCAGTAGCAATTATTGTGGGTGTACTGCTGGTAATTAGTGCATTTAGAATTCAACGACCGGGTGTGGGCAAAGTATCCGGCGTGATTGTAATGCTGCCGTTGTTGTTTGGTATAAATATTTTTAAACCTAGAAGTAGGCAAGTAGGCATAGAATCTAAAGACTTTGAAACCGTATTTCGTCTTACAACGCACTACGCCGATCTTTATCATATTCCTCTTGAATACAAAGAAGAAAAAAGGGTATTTACTGGCGTTAACAGAAAAATTTAAGCCCCGCATACGCCAGGCCCAAATTTTACTGCGCCCGCTGGGAGCCTAATCATACTAAATAATTTAAAAACACCACGTTACTGTAGGGCTTTTCATGAATCCGTTTTTATCTTTTGCGGTTTAGGTCCGCGAATATCGGTCAAGTACCAGAGTATTCTATTATTTCGTATAATACTGCTGTGGATAGATGAGGGATTTCTATGGGAAAAAGGATCAAAGATTATGTTGCAACGATGATGAAATTGGCCAATGAAATGGCAATGGGGAAGGGCTTGTCTGAGCAAAATAAGGAAGCAATTCTGCGGGAAATGTTGGTTCAAATCGGCTTTTTTCAGCATGAGCGGATGATCCACCTGATTGTCACCGTATTGTTTGCGTTCTTGACGATATTTACTATAACATCTGCCTGTTTCTTGAATGATGTTTACTACAGAATGCTGTTTTGTTCATTGTCTGTTTTATGCCTTGCTTTGCTAGTTCCTTACATACGTCATTACTATGTTTTGGAGAACGGAGTGCAGAAATTGTATGAAATTTATGATGCAATCAGAGATGTTCGTAAAGTTGATGACGGTAAATCAAAGGATCAAAAATCAGCAAAAGTTTAATTACATTTAAAAAATTTAGGCCCCGCGATTGCGGAGCCTAAAATTTCCTGCGCCCACCAAGCGGTGTTCTACCGACGAGGGAGTGTCCAAAATAGTGCCCTATTTCTTTATAGTTCTCTATCGCTAACTTTGCCAAAATTTTGTGTGTTTTGGACACTGTGTCCGGTTCCACTTTTACGCGACCGGATAAGTTGCCAATGTTTTACGGCCTGGCGGTTAGTCCCCGATCTTGCTCTGAAAAGCCGTTTGTGGGCCGATTCCGGGGAATTGTTTGGGCGCTTTGTGTGTTTTAATAGGCCCTTATGGGTCTTTTGGCCCTTGTTGCCGACTCGGGAAAATTATAAAATCTGTATAGTTGTATTTGTAATACAAGAGGAGTATGTTATGCAAAAATGTTTACTTTCAATTTTAAGTGTTTTTTTAGTTTTAGCAGGTGTCCCCTATGCATATACCAAAAGTGCATCCAAAGATTTGGCCCCTGCGATACAGCGAGAAGTTGCCAAACGACAAGCTTCCTATGCTAATGACCGCGTAAAAACCCTGTGTGAAGAATGGCCTACTTGTGAGGAATTTGTTCGCGGGCTTGCATCTCAAGGCATTCAAGTGCAAGTAGTGGATGCAGAGGTGGAATATTGGGTTCGCAAATGGAATGCAAAGAACGAAGCAATTTGGGCCCATCGTTTTTACATACAGACAAAAGAGAACGGCCAGCTAAAATCCTATGTGTTTGCACAACTTGAAAACGGTGGTTGGGCGGCTCCTGTGCAAATTAAGAAATTTCCGGGCCATCCTATTGCCGGAAAACCGTCCGAACATGTAGTGCCGCACTTGGCACGCAACTATAGCTACGACAAAGACAGCTTCAACCGCAACGCATGCGAAGAGTTCCCGGGCTGTAGAACTTTCGCAATACAAAAGGAAATGTGGCCGCATTTCTATGCGGTAGAGACACGGTTCATTTCCAAATTTGACGAACAAGGCAACGCGGTCTGGAATCACAATTTATGTATTGAACACACCTTTTTTAGAAAACATCAAGCGTATTTATTTAAATCCTTTCAAGCGGCTCCCCAAGGGGCCTACACCTATCCAGCCCCTAAGGAAGTAAATACATGCCCGGCTAGGTCAAGAGCATTTCCCCTTTGGTACCCGTTTTAGCAATTTGTACTGTACCCAAAAGTATGTAAAATGGCAGAAAAGTTTTCTGCCATTTTTCTGCCAAGTAATTGCATAGTTTTCGCATTTTTTGTTATTAAAATTTTCAGTTTCTCGACGAGAAAGTATAGAAAGGATCGGTTTAGTAAAAAAGGGCGGTTTTTAGGGCCTAAAATTGCGCGGGAAAAGTGATTTTGTCGACGAGAAAAAATTAGGCCCCGCGATTGCGGAGCCTAAAATTTCCTGCGCCCACCAGGACTTGAACCTGGAACCCATCGATTATGAGTCGATTGCTCTAACCAATTGAGCTATAGGCGCTAATGTATTTATTATAACAAATTACTAGGGCACGGACAAAGGCTCTCTAAATGTGCTACAATATAAATGTTATTCCGGGATGGTGTAATGGTAACACGGGTGCCTCTGGAGCATTAATTCTAGGTTCGAATCCTAGTCCCGGAAAAATTTGAAGCCCCGCGTAAGCGGGGTTTTGTATAATATATCCAACGGGGCATGGCTCAAGTGGTAGAGCGCTCGCTTTGGGAGCGAGAGGTTCCCGGTTCAAGTCCGGGTGCCCCGATATATAATTATGCCCACTCATACTTCGCGCGTGTGCGTGTTCAATCAGTTCCACACTCCTGCCGAACCAGCGGAAGAATCTTTTTCCGGTGGAATTAAGACCGTTACGTCCGCTATTATCCGCGCTCCTTTTCCGTTTGATAAACTGGTGCTGTCTGCCAATTTCCGCACAGCCAGTGACGGATGCTTGCTTTTAGAAGTGCAAGTGTGCGAGGGAGATAAGTGGAGCGAGTTTTATAAGTTAGGACTTTTGTCAGGAAAGTTTAAGACCAGTTTCCCCGCACAAAAAGATGCATTTGGACATGTGGAAACCGATGAATTAATACTTGCCGCTCCTGCGCAGGCATATCGCTATCGTCTTAAATTTTATGGCGATGCCGAACTGTTGCTCTTGGCGGTTAGCGGAGTGCGCACCCCATTTGTATATGATGAAAAAACAGCTGTTCATTTGCCTGCAAAACCAATTATTCAACAAGTCCCGGCGTTAAGTCAAATGGAGCAAGATACGCCGCATAAGCGTCGTATTTGCAGCCCCACTTCCCTATATATGGCACTCAATGCACTTGGGTATGTAGTACCGCTACAGCAGATTTTACCGCGTGTGTTTGATCAAACAGCCGACGTGTATGGCAACTGGCTTTTTAATATGGCGGCTGCGGCAGAATTTGGTGCTGAAGCATTTTTTAGACGGTTTGCCAGTTTGGCTGAACTAGAAGAATTTGTCACGCCGGACAGTTTAGTTATTGCCAGTATTTCGTTCAAAAAAGACGAGCTCCCCGGTGCCCCGTTGGAAAAAACGCAGGGCCATATGGTTGTGGTACGTGGTTACGAGAAACATCAAATTTTGGTAGCTGATCCAGCTGCGCCTACCGTTGGCGGCGTGCTGCGTTCCTATGAGGCCACCGCTTTTGCAAATGCTTGGTTGAACAATAAGCAGGGTGCTGCCTATGTGGTGAGGAGAAAATGAAGAAATTTTTCCTCTGTTTAGGCTTATTTGCGTGCTTGTTTGCTTGTGCTCGGCCGGAGCTCAAAGACGCGCTTGTAGTAGTACACAGAGGAGAGATGGAATCGTTGGACCCGGTGTATTCCTATGATGGAATTACCCACGGGATGCTCATTAACGTTTACGATACGCTCTTAAAATTCCAAGGCAGTTCGCTTACTGATTTAGCGCCTTCTATTTCCACGCAAGTGCCTACCAAAGAAAACGGACTTATTTCTGCCGATGGCCGCACGTATACGTTCCCAATTCGTAAAGGGGTTAAATTTCACGATGGTACCGAACTTACACCTGAAGACGTGCGCTATTCTATTTTGCGTTTCCTGCTCTCGGATGTGTCCGGCGGGCCTTCCAGTTTGCTTTTGGAACCGATTTTGGGAATTTCCTCAACCCGTAATAACGAGGGGAAAATCATAGTTGATTTCCAAGAAGTGGCGAACGCCGTGCGTGTGGAAGGTGATAACGTGGTGATCACCCTCAAACGTCCGTTTGCCCCGTTTTTGTCCATTTTGGCCCGCTGGAGTTACATTATTAGCAAGCCTTGGGCCGTGCAACGTGGAGCATGGGATGGTACGGAGGAAACGTGGAAAGAATTTAATAACTTCTCTAAAGATTCTTCTCCGTTGTTTAAAGAGTCAAATGGTACAGGCCCTTTTCAAATTGAACGATGGGATATTGCCAATAAGAGTGTGGTTTTGCGCGCGAATGAACACTACTTTGCCGGCGCGCCAAAACTAAAAACGATTTTTATGCGCACCGTGGAAGAACCCTCTACCGTGCGGCTTATGCTGGAAACGGGCGACGCGGATGTGGCAGAAATCTCGCCTAAGTTTATTAATCAGCTAAAAGGTAATCCGGAAGTAGCCGTATATGATAACCTGCCGCGTTTGCGTACCGATCCGGTAATTTTCTTTACGCTTAATATCAATATGCAGGCCAACCCGGATGTGGGGTCCGGGAAGTTGGATGGAGAGGGTATTCCGGCTAACTTTTTTGAAGATAAAGACTTGCGTTTGGGGTTCTTATATGCGTTCGATTATGAGGCATTTTTAACCCAATCCATGGATGGGCGCGGGCAGTTGGCTATTGGGCCGGCTCCACAAGGATTGGTCCCGCAGGACGAATCCTTTAAGCGCTATCAGTTTGATTTAAAGAAAGCGGAAGAACATTTCAGAAAAGCCTGGAAGGGTCAAGTGTGGGAGAAAGGATTTAAATTTACCATTACCTATAACACGGGCGGAGAAATGCGTCAAATTGCTACTGAAATTTTAAAGCGAAATGTAGAAAAATTAAACCCGAAATTTCAAATTGACCTGCGCGGAGTTACGTGGCCGGCCTTCCTAGAGAAAACCGCTAAACGTCAAATGCCGATGTGGTCGCGCGGCTGGGTGGCCGATTTTGCCGATGCGCATAATTTTTATTTCCCGTTTTTACATAGCCACGGGCGCTATGCGCTTTCACAAGGATATAAAAATCCGCAAAATGATGTGTTAATAGAACGTGCTGTGGCGGAAACGAATTTAAGCAAGCGCAATGCAATTTATAAACAGCTGCACAATCAAATGCACGAAGATGCCATGCAACTCTATACGGTGCATCCCACCGGTTTGTGGGCCATGCGCCGCAATGTAAAAAACTTTACCGATAACCCGGTCTATATGGGAATTTATTATTATCCCATGTACAAAGAATAAATGATCGGCGTGTAAGTTGCACGTTACCCCGTATTTTTGCTACAATAATCTTGCGGGGTAGAGAAGCCCGGTATCTCGCAAGGCCCATAACCTTGAGATCGTTGGTTCAAATCCAACCCCCGCAAATTTTTTATTATTTCCGCCCAAAAGGGCGGTTTTTTTATAGATATTTCTCAATATTATGTACAATAAAAAAAGGAGGGAAATGCATGAAGACTATTTTATTTATTGGAACACATAAAAATTATTCGGGATTGCGCCTGGGGGCTGCGTTGGGTACTGCGCTTGCGTTGCGCGGGCAAGAAGTGTTGCTGGCTGGACCTGGCGCGGAACTCCCTTCCTATTTACAATTAGCTACTGCAACTATTTCCCCCAAAGCTACTACTAAAACATTGACGGCGCTACTTAAAAAACATGAAATTGAAAAAGTAATCTCACTGGCTTATTTACCCGGCTGCGAAGCCGCCGCTTCACTTAACATTCCTTTTGTATACATTGAACCAGAAAATTTCAAAGAAGACAAACCGGTTAAAAACAAAAAAGCTTTGTTGGCTAAAGCGGTGCGTGTAATGATAATTGGAGAAGGAAAAGCACTGAATAAAAAGGTTTATCCGGAAAATACCGTGCGCGTAACGAATCCGGCCATTTGGGTGGAGCATTATAATTATCAAAAACCCAGCTGCTTTAAGAAAGAAAATAACATTGTAGCAGCCGGACCTTTTGGCAAAGAAGGCGGATTCGATGTGCTATTGCAAACCTGGGCACGCTTGGCTCCGGCGCATGCTACCTGGCACTTAACATTGGTAGGATACGGCGCAGGGAAGGCCGCGTTGCAGAAAATTATCGAAAAACATGCCCTTCAAAAAAGTACTGAACTGGTGGATGCGGATACCGATTTGTACAGCCTGCTTCGTAATGCAGACATCTATGTAAACCCGGCCCGTAACGCGCAAGGTATTGATGCGCTATTAGATGCTATGGCAAGCAAATTACCCGTTATTACCACAGATGTTCCCGGAGCAGATTACTACGTGCAAAACGGCATTAACGGGCTTATTGTAAATGCGGGTGAAGAAGAACCTCTTACTATCTCCCTGGATGAACTGATGGTCAATTGGGGAAAACGGGTAGGAATGGCGATTGAAGCTAGCAAGCAGAAGGAAAAATTTCCGTTTGAAGATTTTGTTTCACACGTACTCATATGATCGACTGGGACAGCAACCAAACACGCCTTGCCCTAAAAGAAATCGAATCGTACACGCAAATGTATGGCCGCGGTAGCCGCGTGGTTCGTTTGGCATACGCGTATCGTCGGTTTCGAAATCACATCTACTATGGTCTGCAGCAGCGTTGGGCGGGGCTTTTACATCGGCCGAGCTTGCCTGAAAATCAATTAAATGTGTTGTTGCATTTGCGCGGAGGACTTGGAGATTGTGCCTCGCATTGGGTGGCCGTACGCGCATTGCGTAAGCAACTGCCCCAGGCAATTTTTTACTATTTCACAGATTCGCCAGACGCCGCCAAATTGTTTGTGATAGAAGATTCACTCAATCGCATTTTGCCTTCGGGAAACGTTCCGTATCGCTACGCGTATGATGTGGCGTGTGAGTTGTGCATTTCGTGGAAAACGGTGCACGTAAATCAATCCCGCGTGAAGAAGCTGGCCCCGCAGTTTATTCCTATTTTGAAAACTTCGCTTGAACGGCAGCAAGCATTGAAATTTTTCTTGCAAGACAATTATTTGCTAGATGACGCGTTAGGGCGTTTTTTGTATCACAAAGGGGCCAAGTGGCTGGAAGCGCAACGTTATTTGAGCGCACTTGATTTTGATGTGTCTGAGACCGGACTTTTGCCTCGTGAAATTTTACAAAAAGATATAAGCAAATACAGTTTAAGAAATCCGTACATAACCGTGCATAGCGGGATTAATGCAGCATTTAACGTAGGGGGTAAAACTCCGCTTAAATGCTGGCCTGTTGAAAAATGGGAAGAGTTTTTGATGCTTTTCAAACAAAAATTCCCGCATATCCAGATTGTGCAAGTAGGGGGGAAAAATAGCCCGCATTTTTCAAATGTGGACTTATGCCTGGTGGGTAAAACGGCATTGGAAGACCTGCCCGCTATCTTGCAAAATTCGCGCTTGCACATTGACGGAGAAAGCGGGCTTGTACAGCTTACGCGCTGGCTGGACACAAGGGCGGTTGTACTTTTTGCCAATACCGCGCCCAGCTTGTTTGCCTTGGATAAAAATATCAATTTATCGGGCGATAAATGCGATCATTGCATGTGGCTTGAAGGCCCCAGCTGGCATACGGATTGTTTGTTGGGGTATCCTGCTTGTGCTAATATGCAGGCACATATGCCGCAGCAAGTATTAGAAGCCGTTTCGAAAGAGCTCGCGTAATTGGCTTATATCTTGGCTTAGGTACAAGATTCCTACATACGTAGCCACAAACATGGGCCCGCATCCAAAAATTTGAATCCAACAATTTTTTGCCAGTACACACGAAAGCAAAGCCGCGGGTATTAGGGCAATGATGGCCAACGCCGCAAAGCGGATAACCAGCCATAACGGCTTTGCATATTGCAGAAAATTTAAGTGTTTTTTAAATAAAAACGCATTTAAAACAAAGCCGATGACAAGCCCAACTCCTATCAAATACGGGTAAACAAACGCACCTTGTTTGGGGATAAAAAACCACATCATCGCAGTAAATATAAGGCCGCTAGTAAGTGCATAGGGGAACCACTCTTTAATTTTTTGTCCGGCGGCCAACGCGCTGTTTTGTAAGTACCCCGGCACTGCCAGTAAAAGTACGAACAGCATTGGGCGTAAGAATAAAACCGTATCGTGTGCGGCCAGCGTGGTGAATTGGCCGCGTTTAAAAAGTAATTCCACAATATACGGTGCAAAATAGCACGAAAATACCACTAGCGGTGCTAATATAGCCAACAATATGTACGAATAAGAGATAAATGAAACATTGGCTTTTTCCAATTCTTGTTTAGTAATTTGTTCTGTTATTTCAATTTTAGCCACATTGGCTACACGTGAGGTAAAGACTTCGGTGGTGGAATCGGTAAGTTGTTTGCAATAGTTGAGTGCGCTCACTAACCCTGCCCCCATGCCGCTCATCAGGTACAAGGGAAGCCAGCTGTTCACTACGTCTAATACAGCTAACGTTTGGCCGGTGAGCATATTTTGACGGGTGCGCGTGCGCAACGCAATCCACGCTGGACGAAAGTTCCAATTCATTTGCGTTTTTAACAGGACCAGTAAAATGATAATTTGCAGGACGTTAGCTACAAAAAATCCGTAAAGCATACTGATAATTCCGACGCGGCTGCCAAATAATAAAAGTGCGGCCAACGGGCAAATAGCATTTAAAACGCCCAGCCACGCCGTCTTAAAAAACTTATACATTTCTGCCACAGCAATTAAATAGTAAGAAATAATTTGTAGCGCAAAAACCCACAAGGCCCACGTAAGCAGTGCCTTGTCGTGCGCCAGCAATTTTTCTCCAAAGCGTGATAAAAGCCGCCAAATTTGTTCCGGACAGCTCACGCTTATTAGACACACAATAATTCCCAGTACTACATAAATATAGAGCCACATGGTGGCAAATTTTTGCCCGGTGGTTTTGTCTTGCTGGGTAAGAAACATTGCCTCGGGGATGAGGACAGTTTGATTTAAGCGTTGCAAGAAAGCCACCCCCACGCCAGTCAAAATAATGAGGTAAAAATAAACGTCTGTCTGGCGGCTGGCTCCAAAATACAGAGCGAGCAAAAGCGCATTGGCAAAAGAGATCGCTTTCCACACAAACGTGGCTCCTATTGCCAGGGCGGCGCCTTTTTTATAAGAAGTGGGCTTAAAAAGGGTTTTCATATTTAGTATTATATTATTTTAGGAGATTTTATGACTGAATTTGAACCTGTTATCGGACTTGAGATCCATGTGCAACTTGGCAGTAACACAAAACTATTTTGTGCCTGCCCCAACGGCGTGGGCGAAAACACAAAGCCTAACAGTGCTGTGTGCCCGATTTGCTTGGGTCATCCCGGCGTGATGCCCGTGCTTACCGAAGGCGCTTTGGAACTGGCCGTGCGCGCCGGACTAGCGATGAATTGCAAAACGAACAAATATTCTTCGTTTTCGCGCAAACATTATTTCTACCCGGACTTGCCCAAGGGATACCAAATTACCCAATATGATGAGCCAATCAACGGTGCAGGGTATATTGAAATTACCTATGGGCCCAAAGACAATTTGCAGAAAAAGAAAATCGGCATTCACCACGCGCATTTAGAGGAGGATGCCGCCAAATCTTCACATGAGGCGGAGTATTCGCTCGTGGACTACAACCGCGCGGGCAGCCCGCTTTTGGAAATTGTGTCTATGCCCGATATGCGCTCGCCGGATGAGGCCTATGCGTATTTGACGGAAATTAAACGCCTCATGCGCTGGGTGGGTGCGTCCAACTGCGATATGGAAAAGGGAGAGCTGCGCGTGGACGTAAACATTTCCCTACGCCCCAAAGGACAGGAAAAATTTGGTACGCGCGCCGAGATTAAAAACTTGAACTCTTTTAAAGGTGTACGCGAAGCGCTCATTTATGAAATCAACCGCCAGACGGAAATTTTAAATGGTGGCGGCCAGGTCAAGCAGGAAACCCGTCAGTGGGATAAAGTGGAACTGGTCACTAAGCCCATGCGCTCCAAAGAGGACGCGCTGGATTACCGCTACTTCCCGGAGCCGGACTTGCCGCCCGTGATTTTGCAGGATGATTGGCTCAAAAAAGTGAGCGAAGGTATGCCTGAACTTCCGGCTAGCAAAGAGGCACGGTTTATGAAAGCAGGGCTCTCTGCTTACGACGCGGGCGTGCTGACATCCTCGCGTGAAATTTCGGACTATTTTGAAGCGGTCACCCAAAGTGGCAAAGTGTCTTTGAAAACCGCCTCTAACTGGATCCAAACCGACCTCTTGGGCCTGTTGCACGCTGAGAAAAAAGAGATTGAAGACTCACCCATCCCGGCGGCCAGTTTAGCTGAATTACTTGAAATGACCGAAAGCGGCAAAATCAACCGCAAACAGGCGCGTGAAGTATTTGAAGAAATCTACAAAAATGGCGGATCTCCGGCTAAAATTGTAGAAGCACGCGGCATGGTGCAAGTCAGCGACGAAGGCCAACTCGAAGAGTGGGCCAAAGCCGCTATCGCCGCCAATCCCAAAGCAGTGGCCGATTATCAAAAAGGCAACAAAGCCGCCATTGGCGCATTAGTCGGCGGGGTGATGAAGGCCAGCAAAGGCAAAGCCAATCCGCGGGCTATTAGTCAGCTGCTTGCTAAATTATTGGGGTAAGTGAAAACTTGGTCTAATTGCCAAAAACTTGGACAAATTAAAACCGCCCCTTTACCGGGGCGGTTTTTACATGCCGATAGAAGAACAGTCACTAGGATTCTCACTATAACAGTATAGAGGTTGTGAAAAGTCACAACCTGGGCACGTAGAGATTCCAAGTACATATGAATATTCTCCATTCTTCATGCGTACTGCATATAGTAAATCTTCAGACCAAAATTCCCAATTGTTGGTACGAAAACAGGGTGGGGCATCATTCATACATCCAGTTTCTATGAGTCCCGTGGGGGGAATGTAATCCGAATTCTCAAAAAAGTTTTCCATTGAACAAGTATCTCGTCCATGTTCCAAAATACACATCTGTTGTGCTTTATCCATTTCTTTTAAAATCGTAATGGCCTCGGCTGCGCGGGCTTTTTCTACGGCTTTTTGGTTTTGCGGTAACGCAATCGCAGCCAAAATACCGATAATCAGCACGACTACCAATAGTTCAATAAGCGTAAAACCTGGTTCTCCCTTATTCATTGCTCTGGTTCTCCTATACAAAGTGTTTTGAGTATTGCTTCCCTATTATAGCAAAAATATATTGACGTTTCTTTGATAAAGTTGCTATCATTTATATGTAGAAGTTACATAACATCTATAACGGAGAAATAAATGAAGAACTTACTAAAAGTAGTCCTCGTATTAGCTGTGGCTGCTGGTTTGACCGCCTGCCACAAAAACGTCAAGAATGATGAAGCTGCCTCTGAAGAAGTAGTGGCTGTTTCTGAAATGGCAATTGCTGAAGAAAATGTGGAAATTCCCGCCCAAGAAGTTGCTTTAGGCGTGGTGCATTTTGAATTAGACAAAGCCTCCTTGTCCGCTGACAACCGCAAAATTGTGGAAGCCAACGCCCAAGCCATCAAAGCGGCTGCCTCTGCCGTTTCCAACTACAGAGTAATCGTAGAAGGTAACTGCGATGACCGCGGCACCACCGCTTACAACATTGCCTTAGGCCAAAAACGTGCCGACGAAGTAAAAGCTTACTACGTACGCTTAGGTATTCCGGCTGATAAAGTAGCCACTGTTTCTTATGGCGAAGAAAAACCGGTTTGCTACGAAGCTACCCAAGCCTGCTGGGCCCAAAACCGCAGAGCTGATACGCTTTTACAAGCTAACTAATCTATTCGTTTAACGACAAGGAGCCCGACCATCTATGAGAAATATTTTTACACTTATTTTAATAGGGGGTGCGGGCTCTTTGCTTAGTGGTTGTTTTTTGGCCAGTCAGCAAGACATGAGTGCTTTGCAAGGCCAGCTTAAAGAGCTTAATACCACTATCACCCAAATGCAAGCCAATCAGGCTGAATTGGCTAGTAAAATGGATGAGTTAAACCAAAATTTATCTATTTCTAACGAAAATCTAGCACAATCTGGTAGCCAAATTTCGGGATTATCGGCTAAGTTGGACGATATTACGGCGGTATTACAAAACAGCCGGGCAGCTGCTCCCGCGGCGGAAGGTGAAGAGCCGATCCAACAGCTGCAGCAAGGGGCGAGTGCTGTTCTGCCGTCGGACTTGTTTGCGGAAGCTAAAAATCACTTAGACAAAGGTGCTTATGAAGCTGCCGCCACCGGATTTAAGCTGTATGTTTCTAAGTATCCGCAGAACGAAAATACTGAGCAGGCCTATATGTACATGGGGGATGCATATATAGCGGCTGGGCAAGCTAAAAAAGGAGCAATTGCCTATGCCACAATACTCCAAAAATTTCCGAACAGTACACTTACCCCTGCCGCGCGTCTAAAGTACGCGCTTAGCATTGTTCCCTTAGGCAAAACGGACGAAGCCAAACGCTACTTGTCGTCTGTTGTGACGGACTTCCCTAAGTCCTCCGAAGCCACGCAAGCTAAGGCGGAACTTGCCAAACTTTCCAAATAAACGGGTTTGTATATGACCAAACATTTTTTTGTATTTTTCACCGCTCTAGTTTGTTTATGCGGTGCGGTATTGTGTGTGGCCGCACCTAAAACAGATGTGTATATAGGGATTACGTCTTCAGGTCGCCAAAAGGTTCCGGCTATTGGAATGCCTTCCTTTGTGGCTGATGATAAGAGCCAAGCGGCTGCCGCACAGGTGCACGATGTAATGCGCGGGGATTTGTTATTTGCCCGCTATTTTGATGTAGCGGAAGAAGGTCCTGCTTTTGATACCACCAAAGTAAAGGATTCTCTGAAAGAGTGGGCTCAATTGCCGACAAAACCCAGTTATGTGCTAACCGGAACTATTACGTATGCAGAGCCATATTACACCATTAAAATTTATGTGTATGATTTGGCTACCCGGACTGCCGTATTTGCTAAGGCATTTAAAGGAACGCAAACAAGTTTGCGTCGTTTAGCACACATTGCGTCGGATCAAATCGTGGCGTCTTTGTTGGGCAAACGCGGTATTGCCGATACAAAGATTGCTTTTGCCAATAACGCTACCAAGCACAAAGAAATTTACGTGGTAGATTATGACGGCCAGAATCTACAAAAGCTTACCAAGGATAATTCTATTTCGCTCTTGCCGCGTTGGAGCAAAGACGGACGTATTTTCTATACGTCCTATAAGTATCGCAACCCGGATATTTTTGCCATCGACCTACGTGCCGGTAAAATTACTCCCATTATTATCAAAAAAGGACTTAGTTTAATTGGGGGTGTTTCCCCGGATGGCAAAGCGCTCGTGTTTACAAGCTCCGGGGGGGCTAACCCGAGTATCTATATCTATAATTTGGAAACCCAACAAAAAGTACAAATTACCAATAAAACTACGGCTGTGGACGGGTCTCCGTCTTATTCGCCGGATGGTAAATATATTACGTTTGTGTCTAACCGCGCCGGAAATCCGCAAATTTACGTGATGGAGCTGGCTACCGGGCAGACACGTCCTTTAACCAAAAAATTCAATTGGTCTGATACTCCTCAGTGGTCTCCCACGGGCGAATGGATTGTATTTTCGGGGCGTGAAAGCGCCTATCACCCCATGGATATTTTCCTCGTGGATTTGACAGGTACGCAAATTAAGCGTCTTACCAGTGATGCCGGTTCCAACGAAGACCCTACCTGGTCCCCCGATGGACGCTTTATTGCGTTTACCACTACGCGTAACGGCAGCCGCCAGCTCTATATGATGGATATGGACGGCAGTGCTCCGCACTTGCTGGCCAACATTAAAGGCGATTCATTTACTCCGCATTGGAGTCTGTAAGATTTAATAAAACTGCCCCGGGTTTTGGCCCGGGGCGTTTCGTTCTTAAAGGCTAGGTTATATTAAGGTTGCACTTGCTGGGTAATAGCCGCAGGCTGTCTTTGAGCAGCATTTTGTCCGTCTTCGTCTATGCCGGATGCAACCCCCGTCATTATAACTAGGATAATCATGACAAAGTATAGAACAAAAGGAGCTATTGCCACAATAATACTGGCTATCAAGCCTCCCTTGCTGAAAGGCAGAGCGGCGAGTTCTTTGTCTTCTTCTGTATGTGTCTTAACAATCACAAAGGTATTTGCCAGTATGTCGTGCAATGCTTGGCGTTTTTGTGTAAAGCCTGCCATATAAAAACCAAAGTAGAAGGTCATGCCGGAAACCATCTTGGCAAAAAATCTACCAGTAGCACGCGCAAAACTGATGCGTTCACCTTGAGGGCCTGTTACTTTAATACCGAAGGCTCTTTTCCCTAAAGTAGCCTGGTGCTTCCCGCTTTCCGTTAGAGCAAAGTATAACCAAGAGATTGCAATGGTAAGTACCCAGAGAAGGACCATGCTGGCAAAATAGCGGCCCATGATCCCCATCATTGCATCGGGGGAAGGTTCAGTGCCATTAGAGACTGCCTTGGCAAACGCCATCCCCTGGGGTATCAGTATCACAGCGTACATGATTCCCACGGGGATAGATATTACAACGGAGTCTATCAAAAACGCGATAGCGCGTTTCCAGAAACCTGCATATGGATATATTTTATTCATATTACTTTTCTCCTTATTTACACTTATCAAATCCAGTCGTGGCGCAATCTCCAAGCGGGAAGGCTTCGCAGCAAGTTTGGGTAGAACCCTTCTGCCTAAAAAGCGTAAATTTGTTGTTAGAGGCCGGATCTATTACTACGGCACGGAAACCATCCGCACTGTAAAAATAAGTTACACCTTCCTCGCGCAGCGGGATACGCAACCCGCGTCCATCTTGTGAAAATTGCTCCAACTGGTTAGCTGCGTTATTGGCAGCCACTTGAGTAGGTCCTAAAGTCGCTCGGGCGGTAAAACAGCCGCCCGTCAGCAAGAATAACATCCATAGTACACATACTAAAATTAGCCATACCCAGTGCGTTTTTGTTTCGGGAAGTTCTTGCCCTTGTTCGAACGATTTTTTGACCACACATGTTTTTGCGATTATATCGTGCAGTGCGCGTTTACGGTTGGTAAAAGGCATGATAATAAACCCGATATAAAGAATCATATAAGAAATTATTTTAGCAAAGAAACGGGCCGTGGCACGACCAAAACCAATACGTCCGCCATTTGCTCCGACAACTTTCATCCCCAGGAGTCGTTTTCCCCAGGTAGATTGTTTGGCGCCGCTTTCCCAGATTGCAAAGTACAGCCACATTAGTATAAGCAGAACAAGTTGCCAGCTAAATATCGTAGCCCCTAAAACGCCTGCCTGTAGGGTGGATAGATTTTTGGGGCCACCGCCGGAGACAGCTTGAAAGGTCACCATAGGGCCAAATACCAACGCGGTTGGCAGGAAAACAATCATTAGGTCGATAATCAAAGCAAGTGCTCGTCTAAAAAAACCACTATAAGGCATAATTTCTCCTCTTAACCGTTTTTATATTGTATCTTATTTACTAGGTTTTGTACGAGGTTTACGAAAGCATCGTCGGCAGCGTGCCTGATAAGCATCGGTTGTTCCTACTACAATGCGCTTCGTGTCTTTGCTAATACGCTGGGTGAAGCTGGCCGGATTGCCGCACTTAGTACATACTGCCAAATTTTTAGTAACAAATTCTGCTTTGGCCAGTAAGGCGGCGGTTACTTCGAAAGGTTCGGCACGATAATCGGTATCTAATCCTGCTACGATGACCCGTTTTCCACGACGTGCCAGCTCATCGCAGACCTCCACAATCCCTTTATCAAAGAAATTGACTTCATCAATGGCTACCACATGCGTATTTTTTTCAACGAGGGGTAGAATTTCACTAGAATGACGCACACACGTAGCAGCCACTTTGTTTCGATTGTGGCTTGTGATGCTATTAATGCCATAACGATCATCAATTACAGAGTTAAATAATTGTACTTTCTGTTTAGCAATCAATGCAGTGCGTACGCGGCGGATTAGTTCTTCGGTCTTTCCCGAAAACATACATCCGCAAATTACTTCGATCCAACCTTGCTTGTGATAAATAAGTGGGTTTACCATAATCTCCTCTAATTGCGTACGTGCGAGTCATCCATCCAGGGATACCAGTACGTGCTTTGGGCGGTTTGAGTGTCTTTATTGCGGTTGCCCTGACCGCACAAAATGTTAAAGCGCACCGCAAAAGATAGGTTGTCGTTACGATGGCGTACCGTAGCCTCTATACGCGCATCATGGAACGTGCGTGAGAGGCGGAGCATTTTATTAAAACTATCAAAATGTCGTCGATAAAATGAAAAATCAATCCCAACATCTGCGGCCCATTTGCTATTTTGAGGGTGGTACCCCCAAGTGGTAGTAAACGTAAAACGGTCTGCATTGGTTTGGTATTTCGAATCGGGGGAAATATAATCAGCAAAGTTATTAAGTCCTAACCCCAAGGAATGCTGGTGGATATTAAAATAAGTTTGTGCAATAAAATTAATATTTTTCTTTGTAAGGTCATATTGATCCTGCACAAATCCGTGGAAAAATCCGTTAGGGGAGGTATATCCTGTTTCTAAAATAAAAGGTTCTATGCGGTTCTTAAGGTGCCCCCAGGGAAGTTGTTCTAAGTATCCTGTGCGCAGATTGATGGTTGAGTCCGAGAGATTAAATCCGCTTTCGAAGCGCACATAAGTATCCAAGGTAGGGCGAAAATAGTGTTTCAAGTATAAGTGGTTTTTTTCAATTCCCTTATCTAGGGAGACATGATCTGAGGCTAACGTGCCGGTGGATAAACGCTTTGTGAATTCATATCCGATATCCGTACTCCCTAAGGCGGAGCGTGTTTGCAAGTTTAGGTCAGCTCCCAAGCGTCCTACCCAGGCATCTTTATTTTCATACTTAGTATCGGCAAATGTGACGGTTTGATCATAAAATACACGCGGGAGAAGCGTTAAATAACGATTTAAACGTAACGATTTTTCGGTCGTCCATTTGGCGTGCATTTGGCGTTGATAATCCCCTTCTTCCGGAAGTTTGTCTTGGTCGTACTGTAAGGTGGAAGTGTTTGTAAAACCTAGTTCAAAGCGATTGGCTGTTTTAAGCCAGGGATCATTGAAAGGTAATACATAAAAATTAACTTCCGGTAGCGTACGTTGCTGGGCCATGTATTTTTGTTTGCTCCATACAAACAAATCTTTTTGTTGATAGCTTACCCGTAAAGTGGATCGACGTGTTTGGCGCGAAACAGAGAAATTGGTATCTTGGTCCGGCATGAAAATATAGGGGTTACTACGGAAGAAAGAATCATAGAAGTATGGATCTGACACCATACGAAATTGTGTTTGGAATTGGTACAACGCACCGCTGCGATTATTAAAATGATCAGAAGAGTCGTACAATTCCCACCAATAACCCCCTTGCAATCCCCAACGTTTAGAATTGTTTAGTGAAAAATCTTCATAATCGGCCTGATCGTCTATAAAATAGAATTCTCCTGTTCCGCGTAATTTATCCGATGTTATGGCGGCTAGCTCTGCCCCAATCCCTAACCCTGATTTAGTATAGTAATCTAAGTTTAATTTTGGTTTCAAAGATAGAATTTCCGGGAAAGTGGTAGTGGTAAGTATACCAAATCCGGTTTTGTTACTTTGGGTAAACTCTACATAGGTAGTCCAGGGCTTTTGCGAATCCAAGGAACGCCAAAATAACGGCAAGTATAATATGGGGATGTTGTTCAAGCGCAAGATAGCATTTGTACCAAAAATCCGTTGTTTGGGGGAAATAGATAATCTTCCTACGGAGAGTGTATAATGCGGATCCGGCTTATCACAACAGGTAACAGTGGCTTTGCGTAGAATTTTGGTACCGTTTTTGGAGGAGATCTCCTTGGCCGACAGCACCCGTAAAGGGGGGTAATCGGTAGTCATATGAGTGGCAGAAAAATCTTGTGTTGTGTAATTAACGGAGATATCTGTCCCCGTGACCACGCCCCCTTTGCCGTCCTCAATTTTAACCGGACCTTGCGCTTCGATTTGGGTGTTTAATTGATCAAAAGTAACTTTCTCGCCCGTAAAAGTGCGGGTATTTCCCTGAGGAGTCTTCTGGTGAATTTGTACATTCCCATCTAGTGTAATTTTTTTGGTTTGTGGTTCTACCTCGGCTTTATCAGCCGAAAAATATATAAATGCTTCTTCATCGGGTGCGGGCAGCACGCGCTCTGCCGCCCAAGCAGGTGCCGCCATAAGTAACCCTAGGAAAAAAGGCATTATTAGTTGTTTCATTTGCGTGCGTCTTGTTGTGTCCTATAAATAGCGTACATGGCAGCTCCTACTCCACCGATATCTGGATTTTTGGAGATGCATAATGTTAATGTTGTAAAAGGCGTTTTAATTTGTTGGCTGTTAAGCACTTGTTCCAGGGAAGGCCTAAAGTAGGGGGCCGCACCCGAAACGCCACCTGTTAGTACCACAGTATCTAGGTCTAAGAGGAGCGCTAAGTTTGCAATACCAATTCCCAAATAATACCCAGTGTCTTTCCAAATTTGCAGGGCTTGCGGACAACCTTGTTCAGCGGCTTTAGCCACCAATTCCACTTTAAAATCAAGTGTCTGTTTAAGAAGTTTGGCCAAAATAGAATCAGGATGCTTTTCCGCACTTTGCAAGGCACGGCGTTTAATACCAATTGTTCCCACGAAGGCTTCCAGGCATCCGTGGGCTCCGCACCCACATAATGGACCTGTTTTCGTATCGGCAATTTTCATATGCCCAATTTCTCCAGCCGTACCATGAGAACCTTGGTATAATTCTTTGTTGATGATCAGGCCTCCCCCTACGCCTGTTCCCAAGGTGACAATGAGTACGTTTGTTCCTGTCCGTTTCAGGTCGGCTTCATATACGCCCCATGCAGCCAAGGTTGCATCGTTAGCTATATAAGGGCGGATGGACGTGTATTGTTCAAGTTGATCAGCCAGGGGCCAATTTTTTACTTCAGTAAATTTTAGATTAGGTGTGTAGCGCAAAATTCCTTTTTCATGATCTACATCTCCAGGAGCTCCTACGGCTACAGCCACACGTTGGTCGGCGAACTCGGTTCTAATGTGATTGATAAAATCTCCGATCTGGGCTACAAATCCTTTTTTCCCAGCCGTTGCATTTGTTTCGAGTTTCTCCTTGCGGAATATTTCTCCGTGATCATTCATTACATACAATTTAACAAAAGTACCGCCGATGTCTACGCCGATTCCAATCATACTTACTCCTTGCTTTTGGGATGTGCCTGGTTATACACGCTTTTAAGCTGTTCTAGGGATACATGCGTATATACCTGAGTGGTGGATAAACTTTTGTGACCTAACATTTCCTGCAGACTACGTAAATCACAGCCACTGCCTAATAAATGTGTGGCAAACGAATGACGCAAACTATGGGGAGTTACCCGCCTGGCCAAATGGGAAGCAATAGCTGTATTTTTAAAAATATATGCTAATCCATCTCCGCTTAAAGGTTTATTGTTTTTATTTAAAAAAAGAGCTTCTTCTGCTTGTGGATTTTTGCGAGTAGCCAGATAATCTTGCAGAGCTTGTAAGGCAGTTTGTGTAACCGGAACCAAACGTTCTTTGCGCCCTTTGCCAAATACTTTGACAAGTCCATTGAAAAAATCGATATCCCGTATTTTAAGATTTATCACTTCGCTGCGGCGTAGACCGCTAGAATACATCAGCTCAAATAGTGCTCTGTCACGCAAAGCGAAATGTTTACTTTGGGCTGTAGTATCTAGTAGGCGGTCTGTTTCTAATATAGATAAAAATTTAGGGAGCAGTTTCTCTTTTTTAGGAGAAGGAAGCAGTTTGAATGGATTTTTATCCAAATAACCTTGCCGCATTAGGTAAGAAGCAAAACTGCGCAAAGTAGCAATTTTGCGCAATATTGTATTGCGTGCGGGGTTTTTAAGCTGCAAATTAGCAATAAAAGTACGCAAGTTGGAGGGCACGAAAGCCTTTTCTTTCGTGATGTGGCGGGCTTGGCAAAACGTTACAAATTCCTCAATTGCTGTACGGTAGGTACGCAGCGTTTGAGGAGAGAAATTCTTATTCCCCAGATCGGTTAAAAATCCTTCAGCCCATTCTTTCATATGTTATTTTTTCTTAGCGTTTGCCTGCTTGATTTGTTCAATTTCTTCGGCGGTTACCGTTACAATCGTGCGACATTTGGGATAACCTGAACAACCTAAAAATTCTCCGCGTGCAGAAGTGCGCAGCACCATGGGTTTGCCACATTTTTCACATTTGCGGTCTGTAATAATGGGATCTGCCTTTTTAGTGGATTTCTTTGTTCCATCTAAGGGCTTGGCATTTTTACATTTCGGGTAACCCGAACACGCTAAGAATTTGCCATTTCTGCCTACGCGGATAACCATAGGTTTGCCGCATTTCTCACAGACTTGGTCTGTCTTTTCGGGTTCCGTATTTTTTATTTTGTGTCCTTCCGCGTCGATAGAGTAAGTGTTTTTGCACTCCGGATAACCGGAGCACGCCATAAACTTGCCACGCCGTCCAGTACGGATAACCATCGGCTTGCCGCATTTTTCGCAAATTTCATCGGTTTGTTCCGGTTGTACTTTTTCACCGGTGCTAGTTAAATTGATTTTGCCTTTGCAGGTCGAATCGCTGCAGGCTAAATATTCCCCGAAGCGGCTGCGTTTTTTAAGCATCATTTTGCCGCAAATGGGGCATTTTTCATCGGTTTCTTGAGCGGCCGGCCGTTGCATACCTTTATCGGCGGCTTCCAGGTCTTTGGCAAAGTTCTTATAGAACGAAGCCATCAGATCCACCCATTTTTCATTTCCCTCAGCAATTTTATCCAGCTTTTCTTCCACGCCGGCTGTATAAGAGAGATCCATAATTTCTTTAAAAAAATCTTTCAGACTATCAGTAACTGTGATACCTAAATCTGTTGCTACCAGTTTGTTGGTTTTGGGCGGGCGTGCAATATACTTACGGTCCAAAATCGTCTTGATGGTAGGGGCATAAGTAGAGGGGCGGCCAATGCCGTGTTTTTCGAGCGTCTTAATCAAACTCGCCTCGTTATAATACGGGGGCGGGGTAGTTTTGTGATCCTTTGTTTTTAAATCTACCAGTTTTAGCGTATCGCCTTCGTTTAAGATAGGTAAGAGAGCAGAATCGCCTTCTTCACCCGATTGGTTTTCTTCCTCGGGATCTTTGTAAACGGACAAGTAGCCCGGGAATTTGACCGTGCGGCCTGTGGCACGCAGGATACATTCTTTTTCGCTCTTGGCAGCAATATCGATGGAAACGGTATTAAATACCGCATCGGCCATTTGACTAGCTACAAAGCGCAACCAAATTAATTCGTACAGCTTATATTGATCAGCTGTCAAAAAAGGTTTCATGTTTTGAGGAGTGCGGCGTACATCGGTAGGGTGAATAGCTTCGTGTGCTTCCTGTGCGCCCATTACTTTACTTTTAAAGATGTTAGGGTTTGCGGGGACAAATTGTTCGCCGTATTTTTGACTGATAAACTTTTTAGTTTGATCTTGCAATAATTTAGAAACATTAAACGAATCTGTACGCATGTAAGTAATCAACCCGATTGTCTGTCCTTCCACGTCAATACCTTCGTAAAGGTGCTGTGCAGTCTGCATGGTTTTTTGGGATGAAAACCCCAGCTTGTTGTACGCATCTTGCTGTAATGTACTGGTAATGAAAGGAGGCTTAGCGTGTTGCTTAACTTCCTTTTTTTCTACCTTTATAACAGTATTAGGTCCTTTGCGTAATAAATCGGAAACAGGAGCTAATTTCTCTGGGGAGTCAAAGACCGTTGTCTTTACTTTATAGTCTTCGGCAAAAAGTTTATAGGTTTTGGTTTGCTCCACATTTTTACCTTTGTATTTAGTGACCCGTGCCCAAAAAGAGGGGGCGGTTCCTGGTTTTTCAAGTTGAGCACCCATCGTCCAATATTCTTGCTGTTTGAAATTGGCAATTTCTTTGGCACGTTCGGCTAATAAACGTACGGCTACCGATTGCACGCGTCCGGCGGACAAACCGCGAGTTATCTTTTTCCATAAAAGAGGGGATAACTTATAACCCACAATGCGGTCCAATACGCGCCGGGCTTGTTGGGCATTGACGAGGTTTTCGTCAATTTTGCGGGCATGGGCAAAGGATTCCTTAATAGCCGTGGGGGTAATCTCATGGAAGAAGATACGCTGATAACGTTCTTTAGGTAATTTGAGCAGTTCAATTAAGTGCCACGCGATGGCTTCGCCCTCGCGGTCAGGGTCGGTAGCCAGGTAAATTTCGGGGGCATTTTTGGCTAGGGTACTCAAGTCACTAATAAGGCGTTTGGCGCGTTCTACAGGCTCATAGGTAGGGGTAAAATTGTGCTCAATATCCACTCCCATATCGTGCTCAGGTAAATCCCGCACATGTCCAAAAGAGCTTCGTACGACAAAATCGTTTCCTAAAATCTTGCTGATCGTTTTTTGTTTGGTGGGAGACTCCACAATTACCAACTTTTTACCTTTGTTTACTGCCATAATATCACTTCCTTATAAGTTTAAAATTTGTTTTTACTGTATAATCCATTTTCACAAGCTAAAAAGCCCTTTACTTCTAAATTAAACAGCAACTCAGCTACTTCGGGCACATCGGCTTTAATTGCCAAAGCTATTTGATCCAGGCTTAATTGTCCATCTGCCACTGCCTGCATTACTTGGGCTTCACGCGGGGAAAGCTGTTCCTCCGGTTTGACTTCAGACTGAGCCGTTGGCTGGAAAAAACGCGGATCCAAGCCAAAGCGTTGTGCCTGTGGTATATATTCTAGGATATCCGTAAGGGTTGTTACAACCCCTGCTCCCTGCGCTAAGAGAGAATTGGGCCCTCCTGATTGAGGACTATCTATAGGGCCGGGAACGGCCAAAACGTCTTTTCCTTGCTCCAGGGCTAATTTAGCGGTAATAAGAGCGCCGGATTTGATTTCACCTTCAATCACAACTACTGGCTGCGAAAGGGCAGCAATGATGCGATTGCGGCGTGGAAAATGAAAGGCATTGGGTGGCTTATTGAAAGGCAATTCGCTTATAACGGCACCGCCGTATTCCAAAATGGTTTTTTCTAAGGCGCGGTTTTCGGGGGGATAGCAACGCCCTATTCCCGTACCGATTACCCCAACAGTGGGTTTTTTGGCACGCACGCAGGCTGTTTGGCATTCACTATCAATTCCGCGGGCAAGCCCGCTGATAACTACGACTCCGCATTGGGCCAGCTCTCCGGCTAGCTTGGCAGCTACACGTCGGCCATAAGGGGTAATTTTTCGAGTGCCTACCATACCTACACAGGCCTGTTCGTCTGTAGGCAATTTACCCAAGACATAGATTACTATGGGGGCTTCTTTGCAATTGCGTAAGGATTGAGGATATTCATCATCTTCGGGGAGATAGATATGTCCACCCAGCTTTTGAGTATTATCCCATTCTTCTTGTGGATTAATTGCAAAGGCTTCTTTCAATAGATTAGCGGCTGTAGAAGGGTTCAAATTTGCTTCTCGCGCTAGAGTTTGGGCATCTTGTTTCAAGATTTCTTGGGCCGAACCAAAGATTTCCAAAAGGCGTGCCAACCAGTCCGCTCGAAAGTATAAAAACGCATTTAAGCGAATTCGGGCTAAGCGTTCTTCGGAACTAATGTTTGGATTCATAAGTCGGCCACTCCTTTACGGTCCAAGGGGCGATATTGCATTACTTCTATTAAATGCTTAGTTTCAATATTTGCTTTATTTTCTAAATCTGCAATGGTTCGTGCCGTCTTTAAAATTTTGTCTAAACTGCGTGCGCTCAAGCCAAATTTGCGCATAGCAGCTTCTAAAATAGTATCTGCACCGGGTGGCAACTTACAAAATTCTTTGAGCTGTGAAGGTGTCATAAACGCATTGGCCGTGGTAGAGGTGCCGGCGAAACGCCTTTTTTGGATTTCTCGTGCAGCTAATACCCGTGAGCGAATTTGAGAGGAAGACTCTCCTTCTGTTTCCTGTTTCCAATCGGTAAATTTGACGGGATTTAAGTTGACGGTGAGATCTATCCGGTCCAGCAATGGGCCCGAAATGCGGTTTTTATAGCGCGTTACCTGCATGGGACTACAGGTGCAAGGTTTTAGTGGATTCCCCAAATTGCCGCATGGGCAGGGGTTCATGGCAGCCACTAGGGTAAAACGTGCCGGGTAGGAAACGGTTTCTTTGGCGCGTGAAATGGTGACATGACCATTTTCTAAAGGTTCGCGTAAAACTTCCAACGCGCTGCGGGAAAACTCGGCAAATTCATCCAGAAATAACACTCCGTTGTGGGCTAGAGATACTTCTCCCGGTTTGGGGGTTGAGCCTCCACCAATAAGGGCCACATCAGAGATAGTATGGTGCGGATCACGAAACGGACGATTTGTTAATAGACGGCTTTTGCCTAACAGATTGCAAATGGAGTAAATTTTGGTGATTTCCAAAGCCTCATCCTGCGTGAGTGGCGGTAAAATACCGGGGAAACGTTTAGCTAGCATACTTTTACCGGTACCCGGTAAGCCAATCATAAGCACATTGTGACCGCCGGCAGCTGCAATTTCCAATGCACGTTTAGCTAAAGTCTGTCCTTTGACTTCATTAAAGTCGAGTGTAATTTGAGGAGTTGGTTCTTCCGCGGGTACATAAGTAAGTTGCACGGCTTCGAGAGAAATTTTCTCATCTAAATAATCGGCCAATTCCCGTAAAGTGTGCGGTGTAATAAATGGAGCTGCGGAAATTTGTCCCTCCAGTGCATTGGCAGGGGGGATAACGGCTGTTTTTCCCAATTTTTTGCAAGAGATCAGCATGGGAAGTACTCCGGCACAAGGACGCAAAGAACCGTCCAAGGCCAGTTCTCCCAACACTAATAAATCTTTTATTTTTTCGCGCGCAGAGGTAGAGAGTTGTTCGCTGGCAGCCAAAATTCCCAAGGCAATAGGCAAATCAAATTGGGTGCCGCTTTTGCGTAGTTCAGCGGGGCTCAAGTTAACAGTGATACGTTTTAGGGGAAAATCAAAACCGCTATTTCGAATAGCGGCCGTCACGCGTTCCTTGCTTTCTTTGACTTCGGCATCTGGCAATCCTACCACTGCCAATGTGGGCAAACCGGGCGCGATGTCCACTTCCACGGACACAGCAAATCCCTCGATTCCTTTGATAGTTGCGGCAGTAGCGTTAGCAAGCATGTTAATTAAAACTCATGATAATAGCGTTAGGTGTAATGCTTACTACAGTAAAGTAAATATTATATTTGCGAATTACCTTAGCTGTTAATTCCTCGGGCGTAGCTATGTTGGCCGAAATTTCAAACTGAGCGGCCGAGTTGGCATAACGCACCAAATTAAAATCCTCAATTTCGCGTAATGTACGTAGAATATCTTGGACCTGTTTTAAACGTTCAATTGTATTTATATTTTTAATTGTTACGTTGTAGATTTTAGCCGAATTAATAGCATCGTTAATGGGTTCTACCAATTGCTTGGCGGCAGCTTCACACGCAGCGGAGATAGATTTCTGCGCGGCAATATTATCCAGTGGATCTAAACCGCTTTGTTGTTGGGAGGCTTCTGCCACAACTGCATAGTTATTGGTGGCGTAGGTGTTAATTTTAGCACGTGCACGGTAAGATTTAAACGGTGAAGTCGTTCCCGGTAAGGCCGCCAAAGGATTAGCTTCTACGTCGGCCACAATTACAAAGCGGGCTCCTTCACTGCGGGCTTTATCAATAGTTGGGTTGGGGTTTTCAATATTATTTTGGCTTAAATTATCCCCGTTGACTAAGTTGTAAGGTTGTTCCTTAAGGGCGCGGTAAATAGCTTGTTTGCAATCTTGTGTAAGGGAAATTTCTTCCCCAATAGTTTCGCGAGAAGTTACCAGAATCGTGGTTTTTTTAGCGAACGCACTTTCTTCGGACTGTTTGATGATGGCTCCGATATCTTTAACGAGCACCATGGCTTTGATTTTAGTATACCATTCATCTCCTTTCCGATATGATTTTTGTACATGCGATTTGCGGATAAAACCGGCAGTTTTTGATGTAATTTTATCTTCTACGAGCTGCGCTTGTTCTACCGTAGTGGCCGAAGAGATAAATACGCCAGCTACTTTTTCCACAGCTGCCTTCTGAGCGGCCAGCTCGCCTTCTTTTTTCATTTGACGAAGATTTCTTTCATCATAGGGAACCAGTGATTCAGCAGTTACATACTCGCCTTCCCCTTTGGGTCCGATGCGAAAAGAAGAACATGCGCTAGTAAGTACTAAAGCGCTAAGTAAACAAAGTAGTAGTTTTTTCATTTGATCTCCTTAGGATCTAAGCCGACTTCTTGCAGATATTTGCGACTGATGCGCAAAATAACGGCGCAGCCGTTATCTGTCAAATATTCTGTTTCTACTAATTCCATACGTTTAAGCACTCCGTTGGCAGAGGTGTCTATAGTGGATCCAACGGATACGGCATCCACAATTTGTACATGGGATTCTAAGTTGGCCCCGTAGAGTACCTCCGTCGCGCGTTGATAGGCATGTGCGATGGCGGCCTCACGGCTTAAAATGCGTTGTTGGGATTCGCTGTGATTAGGGTTGGCGGCCCCAAAGCCACGCACCCACAAATAATCACTATCCAGCAACGTGTCATTAAAGGCAGGAGCAATTTTCCCCTCTTTAACGGCAGACTTCATGGTTTTACCACATGCGGCAAAGAATACGAAACAGATTAACAGCGCTCCTAACTTCTTCATGAATTACCTCATCAGTTCTGAAATTACTTTCACATAGGTGCTTGGTAGACGGACATTTTCATAATTGATAATGCCGCACCGAATAAGCATAATTTCCAGCATGTGAGTAAGAATATCATAGAAATTCTCGCGCACAGACGGATCGCACGAGCCCGGCTGGGGACCTAGGATGACGGCTCCTTTTAACTTTTTATTGTCACACAGGTTGGCAATTTTAAAGGCGGAGGATATGATGTTTTCTGTCGCATAAGAAGAACGCACAACGATCTCAAATCCTCCATCGATACCTAGCTCTTTGGCACGTTGTTCCAAGGCATATACCATCCAACTCATCATCTCGGAGCAGTTTTGTGGATAGAAAATACCGATGCGGCCCCATTCGCCATTTCCCATCATATTCAAGGTCGTAACGTCAGCAGGGTCCTTATTGAGAATTTCGCTCGAACTATCCTCTCCCTTAGTGGCGAGTAGTTTTTCAAAAATATCTGCTTGAGATTTTTGCTCAGCCGGAAGATTCGGGAAAATCAAGTTTTCCAGCACTTTTAAGCGGCGAATACTACGTGTAACAGTTCCCAATGTCATGTGAGGGGCTCCAAAGAATTCCTCAATCTGTTTATCACTAAGATCCACCCCGTTTTCAAACAACATTTTTTTAACAATACGGAAATGAGTGCTTCCGGTGGCCGGTTTTAGTTCACTAATCCAGCCTGAATCCAACCTAAATTGTATAAGCTCTTCTAATTTTTCCAAGCTTTCCGGCGGATACTTAGAAGTAATAACAATTTGTTTTTTCTCTTCTAAAAACCCATTGAGTAACTTGGAAACGTATGCACGGTTCTGCTCGTTGATAGCCAAAAGGTGAATATCATCAATTAAGAGAACTTGTACTGATTTCATAAAGTTCTCAAACTTATCAATATTTCCTTCCATTACGTAGCGCTGAATTCCGCGCGAAAGGCGTACGCCGTTTGTCATAAATATATGCTCTTGGCCGAACTTTTTACTAAAGGCATAAGCTAAAGCATTCAAGAAATGCGTTTTGCCGGTTCCGGTACCTCCGTGTAGTACCAAAGGATTATATAATTTGCCAGGATTTTCAATAACCGAAATGGCTGTAGCATGAGCGAAACGGTTTACCGACATGACCATGTTATTCAGCGTATACGTGGGAACCAACGGAACTTCCAGAGGCCAGTTATGTTTTTTTAATTCCGAAGTAGGAATTTGAATAGAGTGGTCAATGCTACCCCCTTGCTTAGCTGCCGCATGTGTCGGCGAGACTGTGCTACGCAAAGGTTTTGCAGCCGACGGGCTGGGCGCATCGGGAATATTATTTTTTCTGCGCAAACGCAAAATCGTTTTGCCGGGTTGATCTTCTTTTTTTACCGGTGCTTGCGGCGGTTGTTTTTTAAGACGTAGGATTGTTTTGGTTTTTGGGGGTTCTTGTTCCTCTGGCATAGGCGTTCCTTCTCGCAAAGAGCGAATTTTTTCGTTTTGTTTTTTAATAAATTCTGTATTAAATGTAGTTTCCAAATTAAAAGTTTGGTCTAGTTGGTCACTGTCTTCTTGGCCCATATCCACGTTTTCACTGATATCTTCGCGTATCGTAATTGCGGGCAAATCAGCGCGACTAAAGTCTGCTTGCGGTGGTAGTGTGTCCTTTAATTGTTCTTCTTTGTTAGTGAGGGGTTCTTCCTGTGCAGCTCCCAAAGTGAAAGGAACATGAGGCGTTTCCTTAGTATTTGCTTGAGGGGCTGCAGGGGCAGTTTTTCCCTTTTCTTGAGATGAATTCGTATTATCCATAAAGGTTTTATCTTTTTGTGCAAGTCTATCCGTAATCGTTTGTACGTCCTCAATATCTATAATATTAGTTTGATCTTTAAGTTCGTGTTCGAATACGTTAAAAGAGGCCGTGTTTGGAGGCTGCGCATTGGGGATCTTTTGTGCTTTGTTTTGTTGGGTTTGAGCTACTTGTTGAGATGTTTGATTCACGTCAACAAACATATCGTATCGAGTTTCCGCGGAGAGAATATCCTCTATAGGCATTTTCTCTAATACAGATCCTTCCATCCCATCGATGAGCATATCCCCGTCGCTAATAGAAAGCGTGCCGGGATGTTGCGTCCTATCCTGTGTCACGTCAATGGTTTGTTTTTGTAAATTAAGTGGGTTCACTTCTTCCACTTCCGCTGGCGGCTGTGCCGTATGTGAAGTGTCTAAAGAGGAAGTCGGCGGCTCTTGCGTAGGAGCCGTTGGTTTTTGTGGGGAACCGGGGGCTTGGGATTGTGCGACATTATTGGGCGAAGTATTCAAATCGATTTGCCTATCGGCCAAGGAAGTAAAGGTGGAGTTCTCTGATGAGAAAGAAGGGAAGCCGGATGCCGTATTTACCGAGTTAAATAATGGGTCTCCCAATGTTCCACCAGGCACCAAAGAATCTACTTTGCGAGAGAGTTCTACGCCTTCTTGCACGGCAGTGCGTATTTTCTCTTGCGTATTCTCATCCAAATCACTAGGCAGAACAAACCCGTGTGTGTACGGTATATCCGCAGCGTACATTTCTTTTACATAACCCTTTAATTTTTTAGCTATGATACGAGCATCCTTTTGCGTACCATCTATAACCAGAGAATAACGGATGGCTTTTGTTTTCGTATCTATTTGGCTAATTATTTCCCAATTTTGAATCATTTTCCCTCTACGATTTGTACCCCGCCGCTAGTGCCAATACGGGTGGCTCCTGCGGCAATCATAGCATCCGCGTCTGCGCGCGAACGTACCCCTCCTGATGCTTTCACCTGCATAGAAGCAGGGATGGACTTACGCATAAGCGCTACATCCTCTACGGTGGCACCGCCTCCGTTAAACCCTGTAGATGTTTTTACAAAGTCAGCTCCGGCTTTAGCGGATAGTTGACAAGCCGTTACTTTTTCTTCATCGGTTAATTGTGAAGTTTCAATAATTACTTTTAACACATGCCCGCGCGTTACGTCACGGACTGCTTGAATATCCGCCAATACCGTTTGTGTATCGCCGGATTTTAAAGCGCCCATATTGATGACCATATCTACTTCGTCGGCACCATTTTTGATGGCATCTTTGGCTTCAAATGCTTTGGCGGCAGCGGTAGTAGCGCCGAGTGCAAATCCGACGACAGTGCAAACTTTTACATCAGTTCCCGCCAATGCTTTTTTAGCGAAAGCAACCCAGTACGGGTTCACGCATACGCTACAAAAATTATATTGGCGTGCTTCGTCGCACAAGTGCTGAATTTGCGCTTGTGTGGCAGCCGGTTTTAGAAGAGTATGGTCAATATATTTAGCGATATTCATAACTAGTTAAAGTTAATAATACGAGCAAATTTTTCTGCGATGAGAGATTGGCCACCCACTAAGGCGCCGTCCACATCGGGTTTAGCCATAATTTCGTCAACGTTGGTGTCTTTTACACTGCCACCGTAAAGAATGCGGGTAGCTTGTGCAAAATCATCTCCGTAGGTTTTGGCTAGTTGCGCGCGGATAGCGGCATGTACTTCTTGCGCTTGTTCGGGCGTGGCGGTTTTGCCAGTGCCGATGGCCCATACAGGCTCATAAGCAATCACTAAGCCTTTTAATTGCTCGGCGGTGAACCCTTTAAGTCCGTTTGCCAGTTGAGAGGCAATTACGTCTAAGGTTTTGTTGGCTTCGCGTTCTTCTAGGGTTTCTCCTACGCAAAAAATAACAGTTAAATTATGGCGCAAGGCGGCGGCTACTTTTTTGTTTAAAATTTCGTCAGTATCTCCGAACACGCTGCGGCGTTCGCTATGCCCGATGATGGTGTGTGTGGCACCGGCATCTTTAGCTTGGATAGGAGATACGGCGCTGGTAAAAGCGCCATTATCTTCCCAGTGTACGTCCTGAGCGGCAATTTTAATTTCACTGCCCTTGGCGGTATGGGAAGCTACTGCTAAAGCGGTATAAGACGGAGCGAGGATGATTTCGACATTATTTTTATTTCCTGCCTCTTTAAGTGCATTTACTAAAGCGGTAGCCTCGGCGATGGTTTTGTGCATTTTCCAGTTTCCGGCAATGATAGGTGTTCTAGACATAATCTCTCCCTTTTAATATGCAAAAATACAGTTTCCGCAAAACGGAATACTCTCTTCTACATAGTATCAAAAAAAGGAACGAAAGACAACCTTCTTTCAAATTTCCAGTAAGACGGGCCTGTTGAAAAGCAATTACGGATATGTTTGTATAATAATAATCCCCCGGTTTAAGCCGGGGGATTTTGATGTAGCATAAGTTTTTAATCAAACCGAAGCATATCGGTATATTCTTTTAGGCGCTTGTTAATTGTTTGCTGAGTAAGCCCGGCCAAACGTACTACACTAAACGATTCAATGGTGAACGAGGCCATTACGTTGCCAATCATCATAGCGCGTTTAATAGCATGGAGGTTGTTCCAGTTTTTTAAACTGGCCAAATACCCCGTAAATCCACCGCCGAACGTATCACCGGCCCCGGTAGTGTCATGCACGTGTTCCAAAATATATGGGGGGAGTTGGGCGATTCCCTTGGCGCTAACCAACATAGAGCCATTGGAACCAAGCTTAATGATCACATATTTTACGCCCTTTCCAAGCAGCCATTTGCCCGCTTGGATGAGGTTATACATCCCCGTTAGCAGGCGGGCTTCGTTTTCGTTTAAGAATAAAACATCAATTTGTTTGATGACTTTAAGTAGCGTTTCTTTTTTGGACGAAATCCAATAATTCATGGTATCACACGCCACTAAGCGGGGGTGTTTGACTTGCTTTAAGATGGAAAGCTGCAACTCCGGATCGATGTTTGCCAAGAAGACAGCTTTGGCGTTTTGCTGTTCTTTAGAAAGTACGGGCTTAAAGTCCTTAAATACATTTAAGTCCGTAAATTTTGTAAAAGCTGTATTAAAATCGGCATCGTAACTGCCGCCCCAGTGAAACGTGAGCCCGTCTTTGACTTCAAGTCCCGCAATATCCACCCCGCGTTTGATAAACGGGTCGCGGTATTCTTGGGTGAAATCCGTACCTACTACAGCCACAATTTTGGGCTGGGCAAAATAACTGGCACAGATCGAGGCATAACTAGCCGCCCCACCCAACACGTGTTCCGCGCGTCCATTCGCGTTTTCAACTGTATCAAACGCAACAGAACCTATCACTAGCACTTCATTCTTATTCATACGCATTTATTGTAAGAGGTTTTGAATTTTTACGTTGCTGTTGAAATCATCAAAAAACGCTTTTTGAGCGGTTTCCATTTTGGTATCCATTAAAGCCGTTGCAAAATCCGTTTTGTTCGCTTCGAAATCAGTTGTATTTCCATGTTGGGTTTGATAGGCCCATTTCATTTCTTCCGGAGTAAGTTTGTAAAAAGAATACAAAGTTTGACGGAAACGGTTAGCCAATTTATCCCGACGGAGTTGATTTTCAAACTCGGCCGGAGTGGTATGTGCCGATACACGTAAGGCGTACTCATATTGAGCTTTATCGAATTTTCCATCCGGGGCGAACCAAGGGGAAGTTTGAATATCGTAGGCTACTTCATAATCGGATACGTGTAATCCGGCTTTTTGGGCAGCCTGATTTAAAATTTCTTCACTGATCATGGATGCCAATGTTTGTTGTTGTAAAAATTTCAACAATTCTTCATCTACTTCGATGCCTTGATCACGCAATTGGTTGGCGCGTTGATCGGCAAGGCGGTATAAGTCGCGGGAAGAAATCTTTTGAGTTCCTACTTGTGCGGCAGCCAAACTGTAGTTGGTGCGCGAATAAGCACTTAAGCCCAAATAGGCAATACTCCCCAAGAAAAAGCATAGAGTAACAATCAAGATAGATTTTTTGTATTTAATGAAAAATGACATATATTTTGCTCCGTAATTAACTGTTTTCTTCTGTTGAAGAAATAATTTCTTCACCGATGGAACAATGTCCATCAATGCGACTTCCTTCTTCTACGATCATCTTTTTGGCACGTATGTCGCCATGAATAGAAGCTTTGCCAAGCACTTCTAACATTTCCGCGCATACATTACCCTCAATAGTTCCGCCGCAAACTACAATTTCGGCGGTTACATCTCCTACGATTTTTCCTCCATCTCCCACGATAACGTGGCGGGCGTTATCAACGGCTCCTTCCAAGGTGCCGTCTACCCGCAAGGAACCTTGTACATTTAAAGTCCCCTGGAAGTAACATTCCGCGCTGACCACGGAAAAATGTTCGCCCGAAGAAAAATCAGAATCTTTTTTCAAAAATCCCATAGATTCCTCCTAAATTATTTAAAATAGTTGCGTGGATTGACAGGTTGCCCGTCTTTCCACACTTCATAATGCAAATGTGTCCCGGTGGAATATCCACTAGAACCCATTGTAGCAATTTTGTCGCCCCGTTTGACTACGTCTCCCGCTTTTACCTGAATTCCCGTTGTATGTGCGTAGAGTGTAGAATAGCCAAAACCATGATCAACTAAAATAGCTTGTCCAAAACTGGGTACCCAGCCCGCATGGCGAACTACCCCATCCGCTGTTACAAAAATAGGGCTGTCAGGCTTGCCTGCAAAATCAACCCCGTTATGCTTTTTAGAGGTACGTTTCCCCAAGGGGTCTAATCGATAGCCGTAACCTGAACTAATGCGCGCATTCGAAGGGCGGATGGAAGGGGTGGAGTTTAAGCCTTCTTTTTTATTGGCAAAATACCAAGCAATTTCTTGAAAGCTGGACAAACGGGTTTTGGCCCCTTCTTCCAAATCATCCACATACGCTTCAAAATTTTCAGGTTCCATATCTTTCAAATCCGTGGAAAAAAGCTCTTTGGCATGTTGGTCTGCTTTTGCTTGGGCGTCTTCCCAACCTTTAGGCAAGTTGATAGATTTACTGCCCGGCATACCGAGCATCTGCCGCATTTGCGTATCGGTGGTGCGGGTCAGTTCTATATATTTACGTCCCCGTTCTAGCTCGTCTGCTATAAGTTGCATTTTCATGCGCATTAGATTATTATCGGTCTTAATTACGTTATAGTCGTATCCGCGGATGAAAAACAGCACGCCTGCCCCTGTAATTAATAACCACGTCAAGGCTATTATCAACAATGTAATCCGGCGGAATTTAAACTTAAAACTAGCTCCTTTGCGCGGCATGACCAAAATATCGACACGCTCTCCTAAAAAGCCAGCTAGAGTATTGATAAAATCGTTCATCTTTTGTATTCTATCATATATAGACCTGTGAGGGAACTATAAAAGAGGAGAAAAATAATGAAAAA
>JAZOAE010000028.1:0-6846 GCA_045595305.1 Elusimicrobiaceae bacterium | reverse complement strand
AAGCACCTCCACCTTGCCGCCCGTAGGCTTATAGCCGAATAGTTTGGCCGGGAACACTTTTGTATTATTGATCACCAGCGCATCTCCCGGATTGAAATATTCATGAATATCCCGGAAAATGCGGTGCTCAATTGTGTGTGTGTCACGGTGCAATACCATTTGGCGTGAGGAATCGCGCGGCGTAGCGGGCTGCTTTGCAATTAAGGGATCAAGATCTAATTTTTTAAAACGTTCAAAAGCCATAATTATCTCACCACTGCTAATGTACTGCCGGGATAGTACTGTTTTAGAATTTGTTTGTATGTGTAATTTTGCTTGGCCATGCCATGTGCACCGTCTTGACACATGCCAATACCGTGCCCGTAGCCGTGGCCTTCCACATGTATTTTAGTAGTACCCGTGGTAAGCTTGGTAATCTTACAACTGCGGATCCCGGTAGCAACGCGGAAGTCTGCACAGCGTACTTGTTTTGATCCGTTATTAGTTTTAAGTGTCAGCAAATTGGCGCGGCCGGTAGCAGTTTTTTTAGATACTTTGATGCTGCTCAACGTTCCTTTGAGCCCTTGCAAACGAGCAAATTTTTCAGCGGCTGATTTAGCAATATCTTGTGAAAAATTGTAACTCTTGGAGTGGGTATCAAATTTACAAGACGCCCCAGCCAGCGGTTTAATATGCGGAGCCTTTTCATTCCAAATTTCTACGTGATCCGTACCTCCTCCGCAGTTACCGTGGTAATAAGTGTAGAATAGTTCGCCTTTGTATGAAAGTACTTGTCCGCGTGTTTTGTCGACGGCTTGTTTCACGGAATCATATACTTGCGCACTGCCCTTGTACACTTGGCTGCGTACATCGTTATAGAGGTCAAAAGGTTCCTCGCTCTTATTTTCAATTGATTTAAGCGTATAGGTGCGTGCGGCTACTGCCTGTGCTTTAAGTGCTTCTAACGCCCACGTATGATGCATCTCATGCGGGAGCACCCCATAAAGATAATTTTCTAACGGAGTAAGTTCAATAATATTAAAAGTGCTCGCATTAGGGACTACTTTAAAAATTCCCGTGTACCCGTTCTTATCCAGGGTCAGCGTGATTCCGTTTACCGGTTCAATAAAAATAGGTTGACTGGCCACTAACGTACCTACTTGCACTTGTCCGTTTTTGTGTGGTTTTATAGAGAGCGTGCCTGCTTGAGAAATTTTGTATTTTTTGCTTTTATCTTGCGTGTAAATATTCACACGTCCGGCGTGTTTTACATAGGCCGATTTGCTGTTTTCCAGGATGAGCACGCGTACGGTTTTATCCGGCGAGTTGGCCGGAGCGGGCTGCTGGTTTGGCGTGTTTTCATTTTCAGTTTCATCCAGTACGGAAGGCTTTTCAAGTTTGAAGCGCGGCGTAGGACGCACGTTGGTTTTCATGGGGGTATACGTGATGGTTTGGGCGGAATTATTTTGCTTGGCCGAGGGAACCATACACGCCGCCAGTAACGTGAGCAGGATGCCGATTAGCCAACATTTCCCGTGCATGCGCATATTAAAACAAAAGCTCTTGTGCTATTTTGCGGCCCATGTGGTCATAAGCCTTGCGCGTGGCTACACGGCCGCGCGGAGTGCGGGCAATAAATCCCGCTTTGATGAGGAACGGTTCGATGACATCTGTGAGTGTATCGACAGATTCCGATACCGCAATGGCTAGATTGTCTACGCCTACCGGCCCGCCGGAGAAACGGTCGATAAGCGCCTCCAAAATACGTTTATCCACGCTGTCTAAACCCTCGGCATCAATATCCAGCGAGTCCATGGCTGTAGTAGCAATATCCCGGGTAATAACTCCTTGTCCTTTGACTTGGGCAAAGTCGCGCGCGCGGCGTAATAAGCGGTTGGCAATGCGTGGTGTTCCGCGGGAACGTTTAGCCAATTCGATAAGCCCTTCGCGTTCTGCCTCAATATTTAATAAGCGTGCAGAGCGGGCAAGGATGTCGGTAATTTCGGGCACTTCGTAGAAACCCAAGTTAAATACAATGCCAAAGCGGTCCCGCAAGGGCCCGGTTAGTAAACCCGAGCGCGTAGTCGCTCCTACTAACGTAAAGTGCGGAACGGCTAGTTTAAGCGTGGTGGATCCGGCGCCCTTGCCTGTGTTGATAAAGAATGTAAAATCTTCCATAGCCGGATAAAGGGCTTCTTCCACTGCGGGATTGAGGCGGTGAATTTCATCGATAAACAAAATATCCCCTTCGGCAAGTTCGGTAGTGAGCATAGCGGCTAAATCGCCCGGGCGTGCTAATACCGGGCCGGAAGTCACTTTAATATTTACTCCCAACTCCTTGGCTAAGATATTCGCCAACGTGGTTTTACCCAGGCCGGGCGGTGCGTAAAAAAGGCAGTGATCCAACGCTTCTTTGCGTGATTTGGCAGCTTTAATAAAAATACGCAAATTTTCTTTTAATTTTTCCTGGCCGACAAATTCGTCGAGTGTGGTGGGGCGTAAAGCAGCTTCCAGCCCGGCGGATTCATCGGGTAGCTGTGTGACATTTAAAATTTCATTTTGGTTACTCATTTGGTTAACACCCGCAGGGCCTCTTTCACAATATTTTCCAGTTTTTCAGTCGGTTTAATGCCTTGGGCGTGCAGTCTCTCCAGCGCGCGGCGCGATTCTGTAGCCGAATATCCCAACGCATTGAGCGCTTCCACCACGCCTGCCATATACGGCGTTTCATCCGCTATTTTTATTTTAGCTTGTCCTTGGATAGAAACACTATCCATTTTGTCCTTTAGCGAGGTAATAAGTTTCTCTGCCGTTTTGGCAGTAAAGCCGAAAATACTGGTTAAAATTTTTGGATCGCGCGTCACAATGGCATGATGAAAATCTGCCACGGAACGCAGGGCTTTATTCAAATATTCTAACGCTTTTTTAGGCCCTGTATTAGGAATAGCTGTCTTGAACAGATACCACAAGTCCTTGTCTTCTTTATGCGCAAAGCCGTAGAGCACTGTGCCGTCGTAGGGAGAAATGGATTCTGCTACATAAAACGACGCTTCTGCCCCTTGCGTTAGGTCGGCCGCGGTGGACGCGGGCAGGTTGACCTCGTAACCAACGCCGCCGCAAACGAGCACCGCGCTTTCTTCGTGCACTTCAAGGATAGTACCGGTCAAATACGCAATCATAGAGTTATTGTAACATATTTGCGCGTGGGAGGAGTGCGCACGTGTATTAAAACCGGCCGCCGAGTTTTACCCCGACGTGATGCGTGCCGTCATCCAAATTTTGGGTGAAATTGACGCTGACCGGCAGCGGGAAACGCCATAAACGGTAGGTGAGAGTCGCCCCTATTCCGCTATGCGGTAAGTACGAGTTCCCACCGGAAGTGATATAGGCTACTTCATAAAACGGCATCACACTTAGCAGACCTATTTGATTGCGCAGGATGAAATAGGTAAAACTCACTCCGCCGGACACGCCGCCTTTGCCGCGTTGTTCGCGGTCGTAAATGCCCATACCAAATAATAAGTCGGACGATTCAATGCGGTTGCTAAAGGGTGCGCTGAATGCCCGCTGCGCTTTGGCAAACAGCGCAAGCATGTGGCGTGTTTTGAGCTCCCACAACAGGCCCGCGCCCAGCGAAAGTTTTTGGATATTGTAATCACTGCCGGACCAGTGCCCGCCGGCTGTGTAAGAAACCTCTGCCAATTTCCCCATGCGTACCTGTGGTAAATTGCGCAAGGCTTGCGCTTTGTCCGACAGACCAATCCCTGATAGAGCGCCCAAATTCATATCCGGGCGGATATCGTCAGCATATTGCATAGAAAAAGAAATGTGTGAGTGCTTGCCGCTATCCAGCGCGCCGTTTTTATAGTAATAATATTCGTACTCCGGCGTAACGGAAAAGCTCCACACACTGGAAAATTTGTGCCGGTACGTAAAAATTAAATTATCCTGTTGGCCGTGTATGGAGCCAATGAGCGAAGAGAGATGCTTGTCTTTATCGTCGGCAGCTGAAAATATAGTGGGGATGCCCGTCCAACGGTTTTCGTAAAAACTTTGCTCAAAGTTAAGGTGTTGGTATCCCAAGTAAAAGAAATCATCTCCTAGCGAAAGTCCGCCATGCGTGGCGAACCCATCGCGCCCACCGCCCGCAAAAAAGAAAAGTGTTTCACCCTGCTTAAACAAGTTGCCGCTGGCTAATGACAACCCGGCGGAGCGTTTTTTTCCGCTCATGGCAAACGCCATGGGAAACACGTACGACCGGTCATCGGCTTTGATGTGGATGTCCACACCGTGTTTGCGTTCTTTTTCAATAAACTCCAGCGTTTTGAATACGCGCAGTTTATGCAAATCTTCCTGGGCTTTTTGGTATGTCTGCGGCGTGAATAAATCGCCTGGTTTTAGGTGAAAACGTTTTTTGAGAGTGTCCTCGCTCATGCGAGTGGTTTGCGCAGTGACTTCGTGCACTTGTTGCGCATAAAGAGATATGGGTAAACAAAATAAAAAAGAAACTAAAAATTTTTTCATGTGTTCTATTATAGATTTTTCCGTCCTGTTTTACGAGCCCGAAAATTAATTACTTATTATGTTATAATAAAGCGAGGAGTTGCTATGGCCAGACGCGATAAAATAAACTATTACCTAGATTTAGCTGATATTGTTTCCCAACGGGGAACGTGTTTGCGCCGCCGATATGGGGCGGTCATCGTTAAAAATGACGAAGTGATTTCCACCGGATACGCCGGGGCGCCGCGCGGCCGCAAAAACTGTTGCGATTTAGGCGTATGTATCCGCCAGCAATTAAATATTCCGCGCGGAGAACGTTACGAACTCTGCCGCAGTGTGCACGCCGAAGCCAATGCAATTATTAGTGCGTCGCGTGATAAAATGCTGGATGCTACGCTCTACCTTTCCGGACGTGAAGTATCCACCAACGAATATATCAAAAATTCCAATTCGTGTTCGATGTGCAAACGTCTTATTATCAACGCAGGGATTAAAAAAGTAATTGTGCGCGATAGTGCGACGGAATTTCGCGAAATCAATGTGCAGGATTGGATTGAAAATGATGAATCTTTAGCCGGCGCAAAAGGTTATTGATTGCTTTCTACGTATGTTGTATAGCGTACTGATTGGTTTACTAGTTCTTGGAGGAGCCATCGCGTTTTCTACTACACGTGCTGCCCGGTTAAAACGCATGGCGCGTACGCTACATCTTCGCTATGATAAACGTGTAGAAAATCCACTAACCCCGCTGGCGGCTGAGTCTGTTTATTTATTTAACCGCACGCCTCATCGGTTTCGCCAAGTGCTTACGTGGCGCGGATCAGGGATGTTTGTTCGTTTATGCCAAATGAGTACGTCTGCTTCGGCGAGTGCCAATCGGGGAGAATACACGTTGGCCACCGCGGAGCTGATGCGCGGGGATTTTACCCCGTTTATTTTGCAACCGCGTACACAGCAGGAAGCCCCTATGCATCCGGCGTTACCGCCGGAACTGGCAACCCGTTTTACACTTAGCGCTCCGGATCATTTGCAACTTCCGCCGCAAGTCATTAGTTTATTGGAAACGGGGCCGTTGTGTTATCTGGAAGCATCTGCTTATGCGCTTGTATATCACACGTTTTCTTCTCTTTCCATCGCACAACTGCAACCGATGCGCCTTCGTGTGCAACAGCTTGCCAAAGCACTTATGCACGTAGAGCCGTTGCCGACTCCAACAGTTGTTTCTGTTCCCGGCAGTGTCGAACTGCAAGCCGAAACACTACTCAAAATGCATACGCCTGCCGTCGTAAACAGATCTTCTTCCAACGGGATGAAATTTGTTTACCTAGCGGTAGGACTTGTGCTTGTAATAGGCGTGTTGTGGGCCGCTCAATATTATCTGCGTAACTGGGCGCATTAACCAAACTAATTAATTTTTTGCGTTGCCAAAAAGCCGCTAAACAGCTACAGTATCTTTCCAATACTAAATAAGGAGGATGCTTATGGGATTAAAAGCAAAAGAATTAGTTACCCGCGCGGGGATTGATTTGGACGCGCTACTTAAAGAATTGAACAGTGCTTATTGCGATGAGTGGCTGGCCTATTATCAATACTGGATCGGCGCCAAAGTCGCCGAAGGGAAAATGTTTCATCTTATCGCCCAGGAATTGGCTGAACACGCTGGTGAAGAATTAGAACACGCCGAAAAATTAGCCAAACGTATCATTGAACTGGGCGGCACGCCGGCTATCTCTCCGGATTTGTGGCTTAAAGACAGCACGTGTGGCTATTTAACGCCCGAGAATCCGGATGCCATGCACTTACTTGCACAAAATATTCAGGGCGAACGCTGCGCCATTGAGGTTTATGAGAAATTGCTAAATATGGTAGCGGGTAAAGACCCTATAACCGAGCACTTAGTGCGTGAAATTTTAGAGGATGAACTCGAGCACGAGCAAGACCTCGAGGATTTGCATAATTCGTGCAATGACGGTGCAAAAGCTTGTAATATAAAAGCGAAAGCTTCCCGCAAATAAACCCGCACACCAATCGTTTAACAAAGCAAAACCCCCGGTCATTCCCGGGGGCTTGCAAATTTATACGGAGTCGACGAGATTCGTCCTGCATAAATTTCCTGACGGAAATTTTGCCCGGAACCGCCCTCGCGGTTTTTGCCTTTCGCGCTTGCCGGTGCGGCTCGCACTCAAACAAAAACATCGCTGCGGGCTTCGAATCTCGATGCAGCGCAAAGCAGTTTGCGTTGCTCGATACCCCGTATAAAATTTAAACTCCCGCAGTAAGCGGGAGTTTGAAATCTTCTACGGAGTCGACGAGATTCGAACTCGCGGTCTCTGCCTTGACAGGGCAGCGTGTTAACCAGGCTAC
>JAZOAE010000027.1:0-56011 GCA_045595305.1 Elusimicrobiaceae bacterium | reverse complement strand
GATATAAAGCCAAACATTTTTCAATGGCGCGGATATTTTGTAAGGCTTCGGATAAGCGTGCTTTTTCCACGGCTTTTTGGTATTGCGGCAACAAGTCGGATCGTAGCCATGTCGTTCTGTGAGCCAAGGTGTTGTGGGGTTGGATTGTCTTCCTAAGACCGCTTGGCCTCCGACTTGATATAAAGCCAAACATTTTTCAATGGCGCTGATATTTTGTAAGGCTTCGGATAAGCGTGCTTTTTCCACGGCTTTTTGGTATTGCGGCAAGGCAATGGCCGCTAAAATGCCGATAATCAGCACCACGACCAATAGCTCAATGAGCGTGAAACCATGAGACGTCATCCCCGAGGCCTGTAATCGGGGATCTCCTCCTTGTATTTTCAATGCGGTGGGGATTCCCGATAAAAACTTTCGGGAATGACGGTTGATTTGATTTTTTGTATCCATATTTTTCCTCTCTTGCGGAAGTGCAAAAAAAGACGACGAACTATCGCATAAGCCATTTCCGTAACCCGTGCAATAATCGTCGCCCGTCCACCCCTTACGGGGCAGACGCAAAAGCAGACGATTATTCGGTGGACGGAAATGTGCTTGGCCTTACGGCCTTGCGCTGCGCAGGCTTTCCCTGCACTTCCAGCAAATAATCTGTAATTTTTAACTACTGTTTTATTGTAACATAATTTTGAGTCAATTGTTTCGACTTTCGCGCGCGTACGAAAAAATATCCCCTAAACCCGTGCAAAATTGCTAGAATACTAGTATGGAAATTATTGTCTTACTGCCGGTACTGTTTTTTTCGATTATCCTGCACGAGTTCGCGCACGGCTACGTGGCGTATCGCATGGGTGATGATACCGCGTATTTAAGCGGGCGCTTGACGTTAAACCCCATTTATCACGTCGATTTAGTCGGTACGATATTGGTGCCCGCGGTGTGTTGGTTATTCGGTTGGCCGTTGTTTGGCTGGGCTAAGCCCGTGCCTGTTAATCCGGTGCGTTTACCGTCTCCGCGCAAAGATATGGGCAAAGTGGCATTTGCCGGCCCGGCGATAAATTTGATTTTGGCCGCGCTTTGTGCGGCGCTCCTCAAACTGACCGTTGTGCTTCAAGCGCATTTAGGGCAACAGACGGTGCTGGCGCTGATGCACATTTTGCAATATGGGATATTCGTCAACGTGTTTTTGGCGGTATTTAATTTAATTCCTATTCCGCCGCTGGACGGTGGACGCGTATTAACCGCGTTACTTCCCGTGCAGGCGGCTATGAAATACGACCTGTTTGTCGGCCGCTACGGGATGTGGATTGTGTTTGCACTGATTTTGACAGGCGTAGTGAAATATATTATTTTCCCGCCTACGTTTTTAATCGTTAATGTGTTGGCAAAAATTTTTGGTTTATCATAGAGGTTTTTATGGCAGAGAATAAAATTGTACTTTCCGGCATGCGCCCCACGGGCAAACTTCACTTAGGTAATTTTCACGGGGCACTGAAAAATTGGGTAGCGCTGCAAGATAAATATAACTGCTACTTTTTTGTGGCGGATTTGCATTCCTTAACGACGGCTTATCAGCATACCGAAAATCTAGCCCAAAACAGCGAAGATATGCTTATTGACTGGCTGACCGCCGGGTTGGATCCGCAAAAATGCACCATTTTTATTCAAAGTGATATTCCGCAAGTAAGCGAACTTAATACGCTACTGGGGATGATTACGCCGCTAGGGTGGCTGCTGCGAAACCCGACGTACAAAGAGCAAATCCAGGAACTTTTAAAACAAAAATATGCCGGGCAACTAGACGAAAAAACCTTGGGCGAAAAAGTAGCCTCTATTGCCGCGGATGATGAAATTTCGTGTTTTGGGTTTTTAGGTTACCCGGTGCTGATGGCCACGGATATTTTGATCCAACAGGCAAGTTTTGTGCCAGTGGGGAAAGACCAAACCGCGCACTTGGAAATTGCGCGTGACCTCTCGCGCCGCTTTGCTGAAATTTACGGCGAGCAAGTATTTACCGAACCGCAACCCCTCTATACGAGCGTAGCGCGCGTGCCCGGGCTGGACGGGCGGAAAATGTCCAAGTCCTACAATAACTCCATTTTCCTCGGGGAAGACCTCGAAAGTGTACGCAAGAAAGTAATGACCATGTTTACCGACCCCAATAAGAAAGCTAAGGACGACCCCGCCAACCCCGAAGGTTGCGTGGCGTTTGCGTTTCACAAAATTTATAACCCTAATTGGCAAAAGCGTTGCGAAGAATGTAAGGCCGGTGCACTAGGGTGTGTGGCGTGCAAAAAAGAATTATTTGCGTTGATGGAGCCGGAACTTGCCGCATTTAACGAGCGGCGCAAAACGTTTGAAAACGACAAAGCGCAATTGGCGCGTATCGTGGAAGAAGGTAAAGAAAAAGCGCGTGCTAATGCTGACGCCACGCTTACCAAAGTAAAAAAGGTCATGCGGATTATTAAATAACTATGATTACAGCAACTCCTACTCCGATTAATGTGCACATCAACGTCTTTGAAGGACCGATGGACCTGCTGTTGCACTTAATCAAAAAAGATAACCTGGATATTTGCGATATCAACATCGCCGAAATTACCACGCAATATTTGGATTATCTCAATGTGATGAAGGAGCTGAATTTGGAAGTAGCCGGCGAGTTTTTGGTTATGGCCAGCACGCTTATGCAGATTAAGGCCAAGACGCTGCTTCCTTCGCAAGCACCCACCAGCGAAGACGAAGGTCCCAACCCTATGAAGGAACTCGTGGCTAAGTTGGTGGAATATCAAAAATATAAGGAAGCCAGTAAATTTTTAAACGAAAAGCTAGAAGAAAATAAAGATAAATTTTACCGTGAAGCACCCATTTTTGATAACGGGGATAAAGTGCTCAACTTGCAGTTGTTTGATCTCTTGGCGGCCGTGAAGCGCGCTTTTGACCGCCTCGATGAGCGCAAACGCATTGAGCTGTTAAAAGTAGAAGAATTCCCCATTGAAACCAAAATGGAAAAAGTGGTGAGTTTGTTTAAGGATCGCGAGTGGGTGCTCTTGGATGATATTTTTGTAGGGGAAACGAAAAAGCGCGGAATTATTACCTGCTTTATGGCTGTGCTGGAGCTGATGAAAATTAAAAAGATTATCGCCCGGCAAGACAAGCTCGAAGGGCAGATCCGCATTTATCTAAACCCCGAAAATAAAGACAAAGATTTTAAAACCTTAATGCACGGCGATGAGAATTAACGCAGGAGAATGTATGAACGAAGAAACACAAGAACTTAAGGCACAACAGGAAGCGCAACCCGCCCCGGTAGAACCGACGGCAACGGGTGAAGCTGCGGAGCAAACCCAACCCGAACAGGCCCCTGCACTGTTGGAAAGCGAAGATTTACAAAAAATTATTGAGACATTACTTTTTATTACAGATCGTCCGGTGAAAGTGTCGCGCTTGGTGGATGTAATTGAAAATACTACTGCTAAAGAAGTGCGCGAAGCTATTACCAAACTGCAAGATATGTATACCGTGCGTGGCAGTGCGATTCAAATTATGGAAATTGCCGGCGGATACCAGATGTGCACCAAGCCCGAATACGGCCGCTGGGTGCGCCGCTTGTATAACGAAAAAATGACCACGCGTCTATCTAACGCGGCACTGGAAACGTTGGCGATTATTGCGTACAAACAACCGCTTACTCGTGCCGAAATTGAGGGAATCCGCGGGGTGGATGTGGCAGGGCCGTTGGAGAAATTGTTGGACCGCGGATTAGTGCGCGTAGTGGGACGCAAGGAGACGCTGGGCCATCCAATGGTATATGGAACGACCGATGAATTTTTGCGTATGTTTGGCCTAAATAAAGTGAGTGAGCTACCCGATTTACAGGTATTTGCCGCTAAGAATTTGGAAGATAAGCAAGAAGATTTGCCGTTTGGGGAACCGTTGCCTCCTTTGGGAGAGCCGCGTATCATCCCCGTAGAAGAATTGGAAGGAGAAGAGCGGCTGGAAGCGTTGGAAGCCTCTACGCCCGATCCATTCTTCCAACGTAATAGTTATAATCAGGGTGATTTAACCCTCACGGGGGATACAGCACAGGAACAAGCAGAAGGGTTACCATTTGAAGAGGAGACTGCTGCCACGGCTGCCCCGCAAAGCGAAGAAAATTCTTCGCAGGAGGAGACTAAATGAACATTGTTTTAGCCGCTAGTGAAGCTTTTCCGTTTTGCAAAACGGGAGGGCTTGCCGACGTAGTGGGAGCTTTATGCCAGCAGTTTGCCGGCTATAAGGGGAATAAAGTTTTGTTGTTTTTGCCGCATTACCGCAATATTGTGCGGGTGTCTTCCCTGAAAATTGTGCCCGGGGTGTATCTCATTCCCGTTGGGGATAAAATTGAACAAGCCTCTCTTTCCTACATCAACTGGGGAAATGTATTGGTGTTTTTTGTAGGGAACCGCAAGTATTTTGACCGCCCGGATTTGTACCGCACGAAGGACGGAGAATATCAAGATAATGATGAGCGGTTTATCTTTTTCAACCGTGCGGTATTGGAAGGATGCAAATTCATTGGTTTCCGCCCGGACGTTATTCACTGTCACGATTGGCAAACCGGCCTCATCCCGGCATACCTTAAAACCGTTTACAAGTTGGACGCTTTCTATACCCGCACACGCAGTCTGTACACAATTCACAATATTGCTTATCAGGGGCATTATTCGTACGCTGCTTTCCGCAAAGCGGGCTTTCACCCGGTAGATTACACACCGGAAAAATTTGAGTACTACGGCGGAGTTAGCTTTTTGAAAAGCGGGCTTGTATTTGCCGATAATATCAATACCGTAAGCCCCAATTACGCCCGCGAAATACAGCGCGACCCGGCTATGGGTTTCGGTTTAGACGGGGTGCTGCGGGCACGGAGCAAGAATTTCTGCGGTATTGTCAACGGAATTGATACCGATATTTGGGATCCGGAGATTGATCCCGTGCTCTCCGTGGGATATGATGCTAACGAATCGGCACGCGGCAAATTGGCGGCTAAGCTGATTTTACAACAACAATGCAAACTCATCCAAGACGGTAATAAACCGCTTATTGGAATTGTGTCCCGGTTGGATTACCAAAAGGGACTGGATGTGGCGATTAATCTGATTGAAAAATTGCATAAACAGGTGCAATTTGTCATTTTGGGAAAAGGAGATCCTATGCTTGAAAAAGCATACCAAAGTTTGGCACGCTCCCATCCCGGAACAGTCAGTTATACGGGCCGCTTGGACGAAGAATTAGCACACAAAATTTATGCCGGTGCTGATATATTCCTAATGCCTTCGCGCTTTGAGCCGTGCGGACTTTCGCAACTGATTGCCATGCGCTATGGCACGCTGCCGATCGTTTCGAAAGTAGGGGGGCTCGTGGATACGGTTGTTGGGTTTGATGGTAAAAATGAAAACACGGCTACGGGTTTCTTTATTGACTCTTTCACGGATACCGGAATTTATAACACGGTGGTTAAAGCACTTGTTATGTATACGAAAAACCGGGTACTTTGGAACCGGCTGATGCGCAGCGCTATGCGCACAGATGTATCTTGGGATAAATCGGCCCAGGCCTATTTAGAATTATACCGTAAGACGATGGCTTAAGCATAGAGAGAAATTATGGACGAACTTTTTGAAGAGAAAAAAACTGCACCACGCTCCCGCTCCAAACAAGTAGGACACTTGTACCGCAAACTATTTCTGCTTGTGTTTTCTATTGCGCTAATAGCACAAGCGTTGCTGTTTGTGGATAAAGGACTGGAGGACTATTACAACACGCTCAAGGAGTCTTTTAAAGTGATCCTTACAGTGGATGCTCCTGTGGAAAGTACGGTGCTGGAGCAATGGGGACAAACGCTTAATCAAAAGCAGGATATCACCAGTGTGCGTCTTTTATCGCCGGAGGATGCGCTCACCGTAGTACAGCATAAAAATCCTCAGTTGGTGGATTCGCTGCTGCTGATGGGTAAAAATCAAATGCCGGCTTATTTCGAAATTACACTTTCCATACCTGCTGTAAACAATATCCGTCCGTTTGTGGATAATTTAAATGCCGAGTACGAAGACCTTACCCCGCATTACAATCCCCAGCATGCGCGTATGCTGTTCTATGTAGGTTTTGCTTCTAAATTGATACGGATATTGGGCGGGTTAGCGCTCTTGGGATTTATTGCTTTTATGTTTTTGGTGGAAGCTTTCCCCTACGAGCAAGGACATGCATGGGGCGGACTTTTTTCGGGAATTTTGGCCGGGGTATTATCGGCCGGCATCTTGGCGGCACTGATTTACCCGGTGGGACATTTGGCCGATGTGTTGGCTTACTTTACAACGTGGCATCGGCAAGTATTATTATTAGTTTTTAGTGGACTGATGGGGTGGACTTTTTCTAAATGGCAAAAGTTTTAAGGTTGTTTCTGGTAGCGTGTGTGTGTGCTTCTTCTGCGTGGGCAGATGAAGCGTCTGCGCGTAAACAAGAACTGGCAAAACTAAAAAATCAAGCCCAAAAAAAAGAAGCGGAATTGAAAAAATACCGCGAACAGGAAAAGAAGATTTCTAAAGAAATTTCTGCTTTACAAAGCCAACAAGCCAAGGCCGAGAAAATGAAAAATAAAGTAGAGATGGATATTTCGATGATAGAACAAAATTTAATCTCTATTGAAGATAAACGTACGGCATTGAAGCGAAGTATGCCCCTATGGAAAGGGGTTGTGTGGGAAGAAATGAAAAACTACTATATGCAGCCGGTTTGCGCCGCGTGCCCAGAGGATCAAATGGAAGTGGATATTTTTGTTGACCGTATGCTTACGCATAAAGCTGCTTTTGCAGTAACCCTCCAAAACGAGAACCAAGAAGCCAAAGAACGTTTCGATGCTTTTACTGCGCGTAACAAAACGTTGCAAGCACAAAGCAGTAAGCTCAAAAAGGAACAAGCCGTAATTTCTCAGTCGTTCCAAAAGAAGCAACAAGATTTAGATGTTACTAAACGCAAAGTCGATAGCGTGCGTAAAGAGATCAACGAATTGAATAAATCTGCCAGTGAATTGAATAATTTATTGGCCACGTTCGAGCGTAAACGTAAAGAAGAAGCTAAGAAAGGATCTTCAGCCAAACCGGCCGGACCTAAAATCAATGTGCCGCAGCATTCGTTACCTTGGCCGGTGCAAGGCAAAGTAATCAGCCAATTTGGTAAAGAATACCGCTCCGATTTGAACACATGGATTTTTAGAGATGGTATCAAGATTGCTGCCGCTTCGGGCACGGCCGTCAAAGCCAGCGCGGCAGGCAGTGTTATTTATGCGGGGGAATTTAGGTCTTATGGAAATGTGGTGATTATTGACCACGCCAAAGGATTTTTTACCATCTACGGATTTTTGAAAGAAATTCGGGTGTCTGTAGGTGACAAGGTAGGAACGCAAGGAATTGTCGGCACCGTAGGAAAGGATACACAAGCTTCTTCCGGTACGGGGCAGAGCGCTGTGTACTTTGAAATTCGGCAGGGAACTACGGCGGTAGATCCAACAGATTGGCTTAAATAAGAGGAATTATGAAAACAAATAAACTAAATAAAATTGTAACTTGGTCAGCGGTATTATTTTTTATGGGGACTTTATTTCCCTATGCCTACGGTGCCGTAGACGGCAGCCTTAAAAAATTGCGCACGCTTGTGGATGTGTTGGAGTTTGTGAAAGAAAATTACGTAGAAGTTACCGATACAGATCAATTAGTGTCCGGCGCTATTAAAGGGGTTGTGGAAGAATTGGATGATTTCTCTTCGTACTTGGAACCCAAAGATTATAAAGAACTTAAAAATGATACCAAAGGCGAGTTTGGTGGTTTGGGGATTCGCTTGCAAAAAGTGGATGGTTACATTACCGTAATGACCCCTATGCCAGGAACCCCTGCCTTTAAAGCCGGCATTATGCCGCAAGATCGTATTTTATTTGTAGATGACAAAGATGTGACGGATATGAAACTCGACGAGGCGGTATCCCTCATGCGCGGTAAATCGGGTAGCAAGGTAAAACTGACGTTAAGTCGCAAAAATGAAGCCGGAGAATATGAAAAAATCCCAGATGTTACGCTCAAACGTGCAATCATCGTTCCTGAAGTGGTGTATCACCGTATGTTGCCCGATCAGGTGGGGTATGTGTATTTAGTTGATTTTTCCGGCCATAGCACAGAGGAATTACAGAAAGCCTTGGCCGATTTATCCAAGCAAGGAATGAAGTCGCTCGTGTTAGATTTACGTTTCAACCCCGGGGGTCTGCTCAACGGAGCCGTGGATATTTCCAAACTTTTCTTGCCGGAAGGTGAGATGATTGTGTACACACAGGGCCGCAAACCGGAGTATTACCAGGAATTTAAAACGAGTGGAGCTCCTTTATATCCCGATATCCCCATGGCGGTGCTGATCAACCAGGGTTCTGCCAGCGCCAGCGAAATTGTATCCGGTGCCTTGCAAGATAACCATCGTGCCTTTATTGTGGGGCAACGTTCGTTCGGAAAGGCCAGCGTACAGCAAGTAATGCCCTTGTCCGGTGGAGCGGGACTGCGCTTGACGATTGCAAAATACTATACGCCTTCGGGTAAATTAATTCAACGTAATTATCGCGATAAAACCAAAGCCGATGAAGGGGGAATTTTCCCGGATGTGGAAGTAGTATTTGCACCGGAAGATGAGGCCAAAGTATTTATGCAGTATAATGATATTGTCTACACGCCGGGGAAAACGGCTAAACAACCCGAATTTAAAGTCAAGGACCCTGTGTTGGAACAAGCAGTAGAAATTTTGACAGGGAAGATCACCCTTGAACAAGCCAAGGCCAAGGCCGAAAAAGCCGCGCAAGAGCGCAAAGCCAAAAAAGAAGGAACATCATCGGACAAAAAAGACGATAAAAAAGAAACTCAAAAAAACGACAAGACCAATAAATAATTATGAAACAACCGTTTACTATTTTAGGAATTGAATCTACCTGCGATGAAACTTCCGCTGCCGTGTTGCAGGACGGCAAGAAGTTACTTAGCAACGTGATTTATTCCCAAATAGAGGAACATAAAAAATATCACGGCGTCGTACCGGAACTGGCCAGCCGCGCACACGCGGCCAAAATTGCCACGGTTATTAAAGAGGCTTTGCAAAATTACGATATTGACTGCGTGGCGTTTGCCAGCGGCCCGGGATTACCCGGCGGACTGATGGTAGGACGCGTGGCCGCGGAAACATTGGCGGCGTACAAGCAAGTGCCGCTGGTGGGTGTGAATCATTTGGAAGGCCATATTTTTGCGTGTGATTTTGAAAATGGCGAAGTAACAAACCGCTTGCAATTTCCGTTAGTTGCCCTGGTGGTGTCCGGCGGGCATACAGAGCTTTGGTATGTGAAAGATTACGGGCAGTACAAAGTACTGGGCAAAACGCGCGATGACGCCGCTGGCGAAGCCTTTGATAAAGTAGCCAAACTCTTGGGGCTTCCCTACCCGGGAGGACCGCAGGTATCTGCCCAAGCCTTGCAGGGGCGCCGCGATGCCATCGCGTTTCCGCGGCCGTTATTACCCGGCACGTGGGAGTTTTCATTTAGCGGGATCAAAACAGCTGTAAGCTACTATCTGCGCGATCATCAACGCATTAGCGTGCCCGACGTGTGTGCCAGTTTTGAAGAAGCCATGGTGGATACATTGGTTACTAAAACCTTGCTTGCCGCCAAGAAATATAAGGTAAACTATATTGCGGTGGGGGGCGGCGTAGCGGCCAATAGTTTATTGCGCGAACGGATGCAAGAGCGCGCACAAGCGCAAGGAAAAACAGTATACTTTGTGGAGTGCAAATTATCTTCCGATAATGCAGCTATGATTGCATTGGCGGCTTATAAAAAGTTAGAATATGCCCAACAAACAGGCAAACCGTTTAAGGCCAATGTGGATATAGATCCCAATATGAAGGTGCGCAGTTGGTAGCGCGTAAGGAGTAGAAATGATTTTATGGACCATGCCCGATGCCGGGGACCAAACCAAAGAAACATACGCGTCTTTTTTAAACTTATTTAAGAAAGAACATCCAAACATTCCTGTGTTTGTGCGTGTGTTTACGCGTAACGTGTTGTGGCGGCGCATGTTCACGATCAAAAATCCCACGCACGAAGAAGAAATCCCCGATTTGATCCAAATCCCGCACTATTGGACAGCCCTGTTGGTGCGCGAAGGCGTAGCTGAAAATTTATCTCAATTAGATCCGGGACTTTCGCTTTCCACGTGTTTGACGCCGCTAAAAAATCACTGTTATAAACCGGGCACAAAAGATATTTATTCGTATCCGTGGTGGTTTGATATCAGTGCCTTGCATTACCGGGTAGACCACTTAAAAGCAGTAACCCGCAACCCGGAAGAAGACCTTTCCACTTGGGAAGGACTCCTGAATATTTGCGCGGCACTTCGCAAACAATTTAAAGATGTGCCAGGTTATTATCCTGTGCAAAACGGGGATTGGCGCGGTTCACTTTCCATGCGTAGCGCGTTGCCTTGTGTATGGGGGCGCGGGGTGGATTTATTGACGGAAGATCTCAAGCGGACCTCTGTGGCTACTAAAGCATTTAAGGAAGGCTTGCGCGATTATGTCAACTTGGCGCTTAATAACTTTATGCCGATCTTGCGCGAACGCGGCTCGTTGGGAACGATGGTTTCCGGTAAAGCCAGCTTAATGCTCTCGCGTAAGCTGGGCCTTAGTACTTTTGATGCGCGGCGCGGTACCCAGGTGCATACGGTGCCGGTTCCCGCCACCGGGGAACAGCCCATGGCGTATATGTCCGGGATGAACCTATTTGTTAATGTACATTCGCAACACAAAAAAGAAGCACTGACATTCATCAAGTTTTGTGCCCGACCGGAAATTCAAGTCCACTACGCCAAACTTTTGGAAGTTTTCCCCGCGTATGAAGATGCCCTGGAATTATTTATGCTTTCTTCCAGCCGGCGCTTGCGTGTGTATGGTAAAATTTTATCAGCTGCGCGCACGTTGCCCAACATTACCATTATGGGCACGATTATGGAGATCTTAAAACGTATTTTAGCGGTGTGTGCCACGCAAATTGTGGAAGGGCGTTTTACACAAGCTTCGCTGGACCGGGAATTAGATTTGGCCGCTAAGGAAATAGAATATTTGCTTTCTATTTATGAGAATTAGTTATGTTTGATAAGAAATCGTATACGTTATACAAATTTCATAAGCAACTAAACCAAGCTTTCCAAAATAAGCGCGAACTGTTGGAAAGCGCCCTGCCTGTGCTACGCAATTTATTTAAGCTCGACCGTATTTACTTTTTTGACTGGCAGCAAGAACGCGCTATTTTGTCCTTGCGCATGATGTGCAAAAAAGAATACTGCATGGACAAACAGGAAGATATTTCAGTCATTGGGGAATCAAATTTCTTGCGCAAATTATTGCAGGAAGGAATTACTGAAACGGAAGATTTAAGTTATCCCGCTATTTATGTTTTACTCAAATGGCAACGCCCCAGCATGGGATTGAAAAACGGCGAAGTGTACAATTACATGCAAGAGAAAGTAGGCGTGCTGCGCTTGGAGCGGTTTAATAAACGCCGCGGATTTACTTCGCAAGAAAAGGAACTGATTAAGGCCCTCGGGCAAGAAATTTCACACAATTTGCGTAACACGGAAATTGATCAGGCCAAAAACCAACGCTTAAATGTTTCCACGGCGCTGAATGATTTGTCGACGGTGTTTGCCTCGTCGCTTCGGTTAGAGGACGGCCTGGAACTTATTTTGCAAGGGGTGCAAAAATACTTCCGCTTTGACCGCGTGCGTTTGTACTTAACCGATACATATGCACGGCGCATAAAGAGCGCGCTTTGTGTGGATATTTCCGGGCAGGTAACACGCCAAACGCAAGAAGAAATTGGCGAGCAGGAGCAGTCGCTTTTGAAAGAAGTTTTTGATGCGGAAGCCACCTATCGTGCTACGCGAAGCGTCATTTATATTCCCCTAAAAGTGCAGCGCAGCAAAGTGGGATTTTTGGCATTTGATAATGTGCTCTCCCGCCGAAGAATTGGGTATTTGGATTTTATTTCGCTGCAGCAATTTGCCTCACAAATGGCGCTGTCCATTGATAATGCCCGCTTGTTTGAGCGTGTGCAGGAACTTTCCAACTATGATGAACTAACACGCTTGCCGGTGCGCCGTTATTTCAACGAAAAATTTGCCGAAGAAATGTACCGTGCCAAACGATTTGATTTAACGCTCTCGCTGCTGATTTTGGATATTGATTTTTTCAAACAAATTAACGATAACTACGGTCACCAAATTGGAGACTGGGCCTTGCAAGAAGTCAGCCGTGTAGTGCGTACCAGCTTGCGTCAAACGGATGTGCCATGTCGTTTTGGGGGAGATGAAATGGTGATTATGCTTCCCAGCACCAACAGCGAAGAATCTAAAATTATTGCCAAACGGTTGCAGGACCGCATCAATGCCATTACGCTTCCGAGTAAATATACCAACGGGGAAGAAATTCATATTTCCATTAGCCAAGGGACGGCCTCGTTCCCTACGGATGCTTCTTCGGCCGAAGAATTATTAGAAAAAGCCGACAAAGCACTTTACGTAGTTAAGAAAAACGGCCGCGGTCATTTTGCCGTATACCGCGAAGTGGTTGATCAGACCGCAGATTACAAAAAAGAGTAACTCTCCGACGGAAATAGTATGTAAAAAGCCTTCAAAAAAGTTGCGGGGTTAAGCGCTTTTTTTCTCCTCGTGTTTTATCTCTAAAAAAACAGTTGACAATTCACTCAAAAGTTGCGAAAATTTAGGAGTGTAGTTTCCTCCTGGAAATTTTGGGCGCTTACTACACAGAAAAAATGTCGTAAACTGCGGTTTGTTTTGAACAAAAAACAAGGCGCGGTTTGTATGTAGTTTTTATACGTAAAATTTACTACAATGTAGAAGGTACGGCGTAGTAATAAACCTTGCAAGGGACTAAAAACGAAATGACAAAACTTCAACATTTACTTCATAATTTTTTTAAACCTCAGACGGTAAAAACGTCCATTTTAACTATCTTATTCGTAGCACTGTGCACGCCGCTGTTTGCCCAAACGGTAAATCCGGTGCAATTTGGGGTGTATTATACCAATGATGCCCAAGCCGATAATGATACGAACGGCACTACCTCTAACCAAGATAAAGCGTTGTATTGTAACGGGTATATGGACGGTACAACATACGTTTCAACGTGGGCAAGTACCGACACGGCACATGACCGCAGTTTTATTGTGTCTGCCGGTTCTCAGGTCAATCCCAGTTCCAATGCAACGCAGAATGATCCGTGGGTTTCTTCCGCACTCATTGAGTACGACCAACCCTATCCCGCACCAACCGTTGAAAACAAATACCCCAACCATTGTTTGGGGTTGTGTGCCGCCTTTGCGTGCAGCAACTTACCCGTTGGGCAAACTACGTATTCTGTTTCGTTCCCCTTGCAACGTGTTACGTTTGATATTTTTAAATACTACAATGGTAAAAACCCTAAAAGTGCGGACGAAACCCCTACCATTCGTTCTATTGATGTTTTTCCTGCGCAAAATACTGCAAATTACCAAAATTACACGTGCGGTTCTTATCACTGCTCCAACGCAGGTAAAGATAACACATCCGGCACTTCCAATACTCGCGAAGCGGAATGTTTAGGGGCCCACTGGATTTGTGACGGAGTGGATCCTACCGCTACTGAAGAAACGGCTTCTACAAAAGCCTATTGTTGGCCTTCCACTATGACGAGACTCAAAGCTTGTGGAAGTTCTGAGGCCGGAACAGAGCCGGGATCTGCATATGCTGGGACCTGTAAGGGTTTTAAGAGAGTTAATAATGACAATAATGTATGTAAATCTGATTATTCGAGTGCCTCGGAGTACAAAGGTTGTTGTTTAAACGCGGGACATAGCGATTGTGTAGTGTTTGACAATAACGGTGCGGAAACAAATGAGGCACTTAACTTCTGTACCGGATGGGACGGTTTCTATGAAATTGCCGGCGAGTTTGGTAAATCTAACGGCCAATTCGGCTACCGTGCTACTGCGTTTACCAGTGTTCCTTCCGACGGTGTAATTGCGGACCGTATTGACATTACGGAAATGGGTGTGTACCCCGGATGGAACGGAGCGACCCAAATCCCGATACAAATCGATGTTACCAACGTGCACACGGTGCGTAGTACCCCGTCTTTGGTGGGTACTATTACCCCGGTAACAGCCCAACCTTATACCTTTACCTATCGTTTAAGCAAAGATTCTGATGTGCGCATCGCCATCTTTGATGCGTCTACCGAAGATACTACCGCTTATGCCGGGGTGGCTACTACTCTTAGCTCCACTACCTATACGACTACCACAACACAGGTGAATTTAAGCAGTATGTGTACACAGCTGCATGGGGCGTGGATCGATAACGCTTGTAGATTTACTTCGGGAGATTATGCTGCTTCTCAAAGTGCTTGTGAAACGACTGCAGGCGGTACTTGGCAGGAATTATCACCGACGCAGCTGCCCGTATTTGATATTCTTACTGCAGACGGGTGTGTCAACACCATGGGTGGTACTTTGCAAACAATTGGTACAAGCACGTTCTGTAGGCTGCCCGCAATGGGTAAAGTGGTGTCAGTTAACGCATCGACCTGTGCCAGCTGGGGTGGGACTTGGAGCGGTTCTGGTTTAACGGGGCGGTGTGATATTTCGTCCATGAATGAAGCTTTTTGTGATGTTGTTGGCACAGAGTTAGGAACGTCTTCGTGGAGTGGAGGGGTATGTAGAGCGGGGGCTGCAAATTATTGTGTATTTACGGCACCTACTCAAAAATTGTGTAGCGATCTAGAGGGAAGCTCTACTTCAACAACTACAGTATCGTACACTTGGGGAGGTAGTAGTTGTAATCAAGTTACTACCACTACTCACACTTGGCACTATGCAGATCCTACGAGTTCTGATGCTGTCAGTTTTGCTGAAGATACTGCCGCTGCTACGGCCAAAATTGTACGCACCCTAGTAGACTGGCAACCACGTACCGGCGAAGGGATGAAAGGGACTGATAAGGATACGCAAATTGCAGATTTTGACTCGTGGGATGGCCGTAACGACGACGGGCTCTTGCTGCCCGCGGGTAACTATTTGGCTTCTATCCAAGCTAAATCGCAAGATGAATGGCCGGGAATTGACTTCTCGCGCGCAGTTACGCGCCAAGTCTCCTTGGATCCCTTGAAACTGACCGACGTACAGGTGACTGGGCTTAACAAAAAGTCCACTGCGTACGCTACCATTTCTTACGTGCCTACCGAATCAGCTACCGTATATTGGGAAGTTTATACCCCCGGTACACAGTTTGTAAAAGCCCAAGCGACCGATACCGAAGGCAACTTAGTATCTGCGGTATTGACCAATTCGTCCGCACCTACGGGCACAGGGCCTACGATCAGCACGACGACAATCACGGGTTCTTTGGTATACCGCAGTGCCGAACAAAAGTCCGGCCGTATGAACTACACGCAGCGTTGGGACGGTACCTGCCAGGCTACCCAAACTAGGGAAGATGGAACAGTGGTCCCTGCTAACTGCACCCGCTATTATGCCTATAACGAGAAAAAATCCAATGGTAGCATCTGTAAAATACAGACAGGATGCGAAGAAACCTTTGCCTATGGCGCCCCGATGCCGGACGGTAACTATGTCTACGTGTTGTGGGCCGAAGTACCTTATAATGGGTGCTATCACAATGCAGCGGCTACTAAGCATGACGGAACGGATACCTTCTCTTATTATGGTAAGCCGGGTTTTGAGCCGAATCAGAATTGCGAATATAGCGCCGGAAATAACAATAAGTATTTCACCGGTGTAAAGACGTTACGCTACACTGTGGGTACCTTGGAACTCGAGCGCGGACTGGTGGGCATTACCATGCAACCGGCCAGCTACGCTACCTTGGGATCGAGCCCAACAGCCTACGGCTTGGATCCGTACATCTTTAAATACGCTTTGGACCGCGATGCGCAAGTGATTGCCACCGTGGAAAATACCGCCGGCGTGGTAGTAAAATATTTAACTTTGCAAGAAGGCGAACCGAACGTGGCCTCGCAGCTTAACACGTTAACGTGGGATGGGCGCGACGATCAAGGCCGTATGGTGTACCCCGGTACCTATATGTTCCGCGTCAAAGCGATGGACGCTATGTTCCCTGCACAAAGTAACGAAGCCATTGAGGTCTTCCCCGTGGATATGTACCGCGTGGTAGATGTGTCCACCACGGACGTATATGGCGATAGCAACGCCAAAGCTACGATTTCGTATCACTTGTCCAAAACTATGAACGCGCAGGTGAATATATATAATAAGGATGTAGTCATCCCTCATTATAATAGTACCACAGGCGAGTATAATGACGCGCATGTAACCGCTACGTATACCGGAAAGCAGACCGGTGTAACCAATTTGAGCGCAGGCGTGACTATTACTCCTACCGGAGGAGTGGAGAGAGAGAGTGGTGCTCTCCCAGAGAATGGTTCTGTTGTAGAATATTTTGAAACGACTGATGGGAAGACTTACCGCAATACGTGGACGACTGCTGCCGAAAGGGACATCGTGGGCGATCGTGACTTAAATGAAGATCTGCTCAATAATGGTAGTGCCGATAGTAACGAGCCTGCTACCGGTGCGTATACGGTCTACTTGAAACAGGAACTTTTAGATGTAACCACGGATGTTGCTGTTGCTTGGCCGCCACGTGTGTGTAACAAAGATAATGATAGCGATATTATGTCGACGAGCGGATATGTGGACCCAGCCTTAGTCAACCAAAAGCAGCGTGAGTGTATCTACGTAAACGATAAAACGTTTACCAATTACCCTGCTAATGCAGCACAGGCCTCGTCGGGTGCGATTGATGTGCGCTTGCAACCCATCCATACCTTTGACCGCTCCAGCTTGCGTATCGGCGACGACGGCATTGTGATGGAAGAATGGGATGCGTTGTACTTCTACAACCCCACCCCGGATGCCGGCCGCCATACAGCCGAAGAAATTACCAAGTGTACCAACACCAACGAAAGGGCCAACTGCCCTTACGAAATGGTGCCGGACGGACAATATCCGTTCTTCATCTCGGCGCGCTCCAACGAGCCGTTCAACCGCTACTATTATGATAAGTTGCGCGACGCCAGCAATACGAATTTGAAAGGCAATTACACTATCTCCGGTGAGCCGTTTAGAAAAGGGGAAGAATTAAATTGTGGTACCGCCGCTAATCCTCAGGCCTGTGTGAACAACATTGACGTCCAGCAAGAAGATTACCTCTACGCCTCGGATAAAGTGGTGCACAAAATCAACGTAACCCGCGGGCCGGTGTACTTCTTGGACGGCAGCGTAGCTGTGTTCCCCAACGCACCGCAACTCTTTAACGCCTCATCCACGACGTTGCACTTCATCCCGCCCTACGAGATCAACTTCTCGATCTCCCGCGCGGCGCAGGTAGAAGTAGCTATCGTGGCCCTCGAGCCGAATATGTGCTCGCCCGTAACCGACAACGTGCTTTCCAGCAACGTCAATGTGTATGAATCGCGCACGAACGTAGCCGGGGATATCTGCAAATTCCTCTCTACCATGACGATTCGCAATACGGGCCACTTTGACGCGAACGCAATCCGCAAGATCTATTGGGACGGTACCGATCATACCGGTAACTACGTTAAACCCGGTATCTACGAGGTGCGCTTGACCGCACGGAACTACCCCGATGCAGGCTTGTATGAGCCGACGGTCAAGTCCATTACCTTGAACGCGGATCTGTTAAAAGTATTCGACTTGTTAGAAAATGATAACTACGCCATTTCTCAACGTGGCCAAAATATGAAGATCGGCTACCAGGTTTCTGTGCCGATGAAAGTAGCGATCCAAATCTTTAAGCCGGGTACCACGATCTTTGATTATTCCAAAGGTACGCTGCGTAACCCCACCACGGGTAAAGAAGTGAAAGATATCCGTGAAGTGTTGGTGCGCTCCATTGTGGGTATCCGCCCCGGTACTACACTGGTCGAAGAAGTGTGGGACGGTCTGGATTATGCGGGTCAAGAAGTGCCCGACGGAATTTATCCGTTCCGCTTCGTAACGTCGCTCGATACGGCAGCTGTCGACTCTGTAACGGGTGAAATCTTGCTCGGAAATGATACCTCCGAAAATCCCAACGAGTGGAAGATCGCACGCGTGGCTGATACCTACGAATACCAGAACTTGCACAAAGCGACCATCGCCATCGGTGACGGACGGTTCGTCTGCGAAGATTGGAAGAAGACCGTGTTCTTCTACCCCAACCCGCTCAACGATGCCAGCAAAGGTACGTTAGAAATTACCAAGATGCCGGTGCCGGGTACTGTGTCGATTAAGTACTTCAACCTGGCGGGTGATTTGGTACGTGATAGCGACTACACGTGTGTGGACGCCAATAACTATCAAACTACTATGGGATCTAACTTGTACTTCCAACCGGATAACAACGTGAAAGATGTGGATGGCCAGTACCATCGCGTTGACCTGGATGAATTTGCCAACGTACGTAACGCGGCCTTGCGCTGCAAATGGGACCGCACCAACCAACATGGTAAGAAAGTGGCCCGCGGTGTGTACTTCGGCTTGGTAGATTTCAAAGCTTACAACGGGCGCGAACATTGCCAAAAGGTGGTAAAGATATTAATTCCGTAGGTAACTTCGTGCTATAATATAAGAGGAATAGTAGATTTATGAAGATATCAAATATAGTGACGGCAGGTTTGTTAGTAGGATTACTCAGCACCAACGCGCTGGCTATCGATAAAAATGCGGGTACCAGTGCGGGGGCCTTCTTAAAGATCGATGCGGGTGCTCCGCGCGCTCAAGCACTAGGTAATGCGTTTGTGTCTGTCGCCGACGGACCGGAAGCATTATTCTGGAACCCGGCCGGTTCCGCCAGTGCCACTACGCGCGAACTCCAGTTTACCTATATGGATTACCTGCAGGGCTATAAGGCCCGTACCTTGGCGTACTTGCAGCCTATCGGTAAAACGATTATCGGCCTGACTGTCAACTATATGGATATGGACGACTTCGACTTCCGCGATGAATGGGGTCATAAACAACCCGAAGTGGGCGTGCCTGTGCAAAACTTCGTAGGCAGCTTATCGATCGCGCGCGGATTTATTGACCAAAAATTACAGTTGGGGGCTACGGCTAAATACGTCACGGAACGCCTTTACAGAGGCACCCCGTATTTTGATCACGCTCACTATGATAACGTCGGGTTTGACGTGGGGGCTAAATTGCGCCTAGTGAACTGGCTCGGTTTAGGCGGTGCCATCGTCAACATTGGCGATAAAGACGAAATGCCGCGTGGGCTTCGTTTAGGGGCTGATTTAAATACGCGCTATTTCACCATTTCCGGTGAATATATGAAATACCGCGATGATAAAGCCCGCTACGGCGTAGGGCTTGAAATCCACATCCCTGAAGATTTGTTGCAGGTGGCCCGGTTTGATTTGCGCGTAGGGTACTACACACGCGACAATACCGGTATCAATACCGATAGCTGGGTTAAGGACGTAGGGCTGGAAGAAACTTCCCGTGTATCATTTGGGGCAGGTGTGTATAGCGGCGAGCTCTTTGGCTATGGCGCCTCCATCGATTACGCGGTTACCCCGTTTGGGGCATTAGGCACGTCGCAACAATTGGCGTTGTCTATCCAATTTTAGGATATGTTAAACATAGGAAAGAAAGTATTTAATAATAAAAAAGGCCAAGGTACCGTGGAATATATTGTGGTAGTGGCCGGACTCATGGGGGCATTTCTTTCTTTCTATATATTGTATTCGCACTTGGTGCCCCAGCAGTTTGAACGAGGTGCTAAAATTATTTTGATGGATTATTACGCAGATTAAAAATTTGGAATTCCAGGAGGACTTATGAAACACATCGTATCGTTGCAAAATAAAGTAGACATGCTTAAAGCCAAAGCTTTAGGTACACTGACCAGAAAAGAAGGGCAGAACACGGTAGAATACGTACTCATGCTCGTCGTGGTAGTGGGTGTGGCCTTGGCCGCAGGGATGCTGATTAAAAACGCCATGCCTGAGATATGGGAAAACGTGAAAGGCAAAATTTTAGGTGGCATTAACAGCTCCAACTAAACTATGCATATTTTTCGTAGGGAGCGTGGACAGGTAACTGTAGAATTAATGCTGATTTTGCCTGTATTCCTGTTGGTGATTTTCTTTGTATTGGAATACGGCAATATTGCGTACCACTCGATTGTGTTAAATCACGCTTCCTATGAATTTGCACGTATTGCTGCGTTGGTGGGGGTGAATAAACCCAGCGGTATTGCGAACCGGACGGCCATGCAGCAGACTATCGAAAACGCGAAACGTAGAGTGTTTGGGCAGGAAGCTGAAAGACTTACGGTGCAGATAAAGGTGGAAACAACAGGGATGGACCCTATGTATAAAAAACATCGGCACCAAGATGTAATAGTAACAGTGAATTATCCGCTGAAGTTAGCTTTCCCGGGGACGAGTTATATTTTGGCTAATGAACCCCGCCGGGAAGGGATCCGCAAATTGACGTCCACAGCCCGCATGCCGGTGGAAAAGGGCTATTTAAGTTCGGATCAGCGATAAGACAGATTTTGGATATTTAATTAAAGTTGTAAGGAGACAAAATGAAAAGAGGTTTTTTAGTGATGTTGATGGGGTGTTTCCTACTTCCAGGAATGCTTGGATGTACGAAAACCGAATCAACCAAAGAAGAAATTTCTTCTTCATTTGATACAGATATACCTGAAAATTTTAGAGCTGTTTGGATCCCGGGAGTTCCTTTGGCGCAGGCTGGTTTACTTCAGCAAGGAGATTATGTAGACGTTTTATATACTTTCCATGTACACCTCCGCGATAATGTCACACACAAGGTAACGGCAACATTGCTTCAGAACATCTTAGTTTTGCGTGTTTTACCTGCTAAAGATGAAAAAGAAGCGGGGGCCGTTGTGCTAGCCATGACTCCTAAGGACGCTCAATACATTGCATTAGCGTTGGCTAATGGGGAAGTCATGATATCACAACGAGGAAAAAACGATCATACGATGTATACGTTTGAGATTGCCGATTTTGAGAGATTGTTTGAAGACGAAGATGATACCACGACTATCAAGTTTATCGAGGATACTGGGTACACATGTTATGAAAAGGATGAAAATGCAAATTTCGAGAAAGTAACAAAAAGTGAAAAAGATGCAAAAAATGTGGATTTAGGTTATTAAATATAAAGAAGTTAAGGAGACAAAATGAAAAGAGGTTTTTTAGTACCGTTGCTGTTGGCTATTCTGGCAGCTATCGTATACACTGTAATTGTAACCCGTACAGACCGTAAACTGCGGGGTTCTCAAAGTACCAAGGCCGTGTTTGTTCCCACCAGGGACATCAAGGAACGTGAGGTAATTAAGCGTGAGTTTATTCAAACTAAGCAAATTCCTATTGCGTATTTGCAAAAAGATGCTTTTACCTACAACACGGATGCGGACTTTAAAGCCATTGAAAATGCCGTGGCGCGTGTTCAAATTCCTAAAGGAAATCAAATTTCTAAATATGCTATTACCTCTTTGTCTCCGGAGGCAGGGCTCTCTAGTAAGATTCCGGTGGAAATGCGTGGTTTTATCATCAATAACATCCCGGTGTCTACTGCTTCGCTCATCAAACCCGATGATGCCGTAGACATACTGTTTACCTTCCCGGCAAGACTGAAAGGGGATATCCAACAGAATGTAACAGTAACACTCTTACAGAATATTAAGGTCCTCGGCGTTGGGGCGGACTTGGGACAAGGTTTGGATGCTAAGTCGGCCGGTGCTATGAAGAATAAAGAAGAAGACGTTGCCGGCTTGACAGATAGCATGGCTTTAGCGTTGGCACTTTCTCCCACAGACGCGCAGTACCTGGCATTAGCCCAACAAGAAGGAACGATTACGGTCGTCTTGCGTTCTCATGGGGATGGATCGAACTATAGAATACAAGTGGCAACCTTTGATAAATTATTTAACTAATGGAGAGATGTCTATGAAAAAAATTGGTTTTGGCGTATGTTTAGTGGTATTGACTTCGGTTTTAGTCTGTGCCATGAGCAGACCTTCTCAAAGCGAACCTGCCCATAAGGCTGCTCCTGCCGCCGCACCTGCTGTGGCGAGCGTTTCCAGTAAGGTTCCGACCAATCTGCGTGGATATCTCTTGGCGGGTTTACCCAAAGCTGCGGCACAAACTATATCCGCATCCGATCGGGTAGATGTATTAGTAACTTTTTTCGCGCAAGTTAAAGATGGTACTAAGCAGAACGTTACTATAACGTTGTTACAAAATATTTCCGTTTTAAAAGTAGGTACAGAAGGAGATAGTGCCTATGTGGTGTTGGCGCTTTCTCCGCGTGATGCACAGTATTTGGCAGTAGCTCAAGTAGAGGGAAAGGTGACCGTTACGGTTCGTTCCCCTCAAGATACGGACAATTATGTGTTGGAAATTTCAACCTTTAGTAAATTATTTAATTAATGGGATGATACATGACAAATAAAAAAGTTATTTACGCAGTTGCAGGAGCGATTTTCTTGCTTAGCATGTTGGCGCCCTGTGACGCTCATGCTAAAAAGACGCGGCTGATAGCCGTTAGCGCTGACGTAGTGGAAATTAGCGGTACGCTGCAAAGCGTGAAAGGCTTTTCTTGGAACCAGCTGTTCGATTTTGAAGAGGCCACTATTCCCGGCATTTTGTCTTTAGGTGAATTCCAACGCAAAACAGCGGTAGCTACACGCTTGCGTTTGATGGAAACCGAAGGGCGCGCCCAAGTATTATCTAACCCGAAAATTGTAACGGCTTCCGGCAATCAGGCCCGCATTACTGTGGGGGGAAGAGTGCCGATACCGGTTGTGAATAACCAAGGGGTCGGTTCCCAATTGGAAGACTACGGTATTTTGTTAAACGTACTCCCTACCATTGTTCCGGAACGTAACAATATCATTGATGTTAGTGTACAGTTGGAAGTATCTACGGTGGATTATTCCCGTACAGTGGTTATCGGTACCGCTACGGCTCCTTCTTTTACGAACCGTTCTGTGGAAACACACGTAGAGTTAAACAGCGGGGAAACGCTCGTAATCGGCGGACTTAAGAGCAGTGCCCGCAACGTCAGCGAAGACCGTGTCCCATTTTTAGGACGCCTTCCCTTGATTGGGCTTTTGTTTAAAAGCAGAGACGTGACGGAAGAGCAACGTTCGCTTTTCCTGTTCATTACAGTTGAAATTGTTGAATAATTTATATGGAAGCAGAGAAAGAAAATAGCAAGTCTGAAGCAAAAATTATTGCATTCTCCGGCCCTAAAGAAGGCGCTGGAAAGACTACGCTTACACTTAATTTGGCACTCGGTTGGGCCGGAATTCAAAAACGTCCCGTACTGATTGTACCGTTGGATCCGTTGGCACGGCAGGAACACAGTTTCTATTTAAATATTAAAAAACCGGTTAGTGTAGCAGATATTTTACAAACATTAGGCAATACCAATATCGCTGTTGTAGGGGGACTCCTTAGAGGGAAAATCTCCATGTCGCAGTGGGGGGTAGGGGTTCTTCCGCTAGGGAACACGCGCGCGCAAGTTGCCTCCATGAGCCCTAAGATTTTAATTCCTATTTTATCTCGTTTGGCCCAAACTTTTGATATTTTCTTAGATGTAGATTCAAGTTTCCCAATGCAAGCCTTTGCATTTGATATTGCGGATAAAGTGTTTTGGGTGTCGCAGGCTACACGCTCTCACCTCAATTCTACAGTGCAACTTTTTAACGATTATAAAGAACAACACTATCCCATGGATCGGTTAAGTGTGATCTGTAACGCCTACGACATGCCCGGCTCCATTGCCTATGAGGAAGTGGAACGCTTCTACTCTTCGTTGGGCCAAGAAGTTGATGTCTTCTTGCCTTGGGATGAAGACGTAATGTCCACGGTGAACCGCAAAGAAGTGGAGATTGTTGTTAATCCACAATCGGAATGGGTGAAGGGGTTGCGGTTGATTTTGGCTAAAATCCGTGATTTGAAAACTGCCCCTAAAGATTGGACCGCTTCCGTTTCCGATGCAGAATTTACACAAGCTGCGCAAGAAATTTGGAAACCCATCATAGGGGATGATAGTGCGCAATCGCTTGAGAATCACTTAGTCGATGGAGGAGAAAAAACAAAACTTTCATTCTGGGATGACTTGAAACAAAAGGTTCACAAAGAAGTAGTGCATACTTTGGAAATTGAACATATTGCAGTGAGTGATGAAAGTTCTGCCAGTGAGCAAACACGTAAGCGTGTGGCTGCTATTGTGGATGATATTTTGCAAAAACAACCTAATTTGCAGTTTTCACGTGAACAACGTGCCCGCTTTTCTTCGGAACTGTTAGATGAAATTTTGGGGTTGGGGCCGCTGGAAGTTTTAATGCGGGACCCGGCTGTCACCGAAATTATGGTCAATGCCTTTGACAAAATTTTTATCGAACAAAAAGGGAAATTGACGCTTACAAAATACAAATTTAGAAATAATGATCAGGTAGTACAGGTTATCAAACGTATTGTGGCTCCATTGGGCCGCCGTATCGATGAATCTGTGCCGCTTGTGGACGCCCGTTTAAAAGACGGTTCCCGTGTCAACGCCATTATTTCACCGTTGGCGGTTTCCGGCCCCACGCTGACTATTCGTCGTTTCTCCCAAAAACCGTTCGGCCCGGAAGATTACTACCGTTTTGGTACCATTACGCCGGAATGTATGGAATTTATTAAACAGTGTGTTAAGATCCGTAAAAATATCATTGTGTGCGGTGGTACCGGTACCGGTAAAACCACATTTTTGAATGCTATTTCAGGCTATATTGCGGATGACGAACGTATTATTACCGTAGAAGATACAGCGGAACTTCGTCTGCAACAGCCGCACTGGGTATCTTTGGAGTCCAGACCGCCAAACGTGGAAGGCAAAGGGGCTGTAACAATTCAAGATTTAGTAAAGAACTGTTTGCGTATGCGTCCGGACCGCATTGTGGTAGGGGAGTGCCGTGGCGGCGAAGCTTTGGACATGTTACAGGCCATGAATACCGGTCACGAAGGATCTCTTACTACTATTCACGCCAATACGCCGCGTGATGGACTGTCTCGTTTGGAAGCGATGTGTATGCAAACCGGAGCTGATTTGCCTGTATACGTAATTCGCGAAATGATTTCTTCGGCTGTAAACATGATCGTACAGCTTTCCCGTTTCTCGGATGGTTCCCGTAAGGTAACCTATATTACCGAAATGCATGGGCAAAAGGACGGGGAAATTCAGTCTACGGATTTATTCCGCTACGTACAGACAGGCGTTGATGAAAATGGAAAAGTGCAAGGGGTGTTTGCCCCTACAGGCAATTTGCCTACATTTTATGACGAATTTAATGCAAAAGGGCAGCCTGTTTCCAAAGATATATTTACGAAAGGGGCTGTTCCGCTGGATGAAAACGGAGAGCCAAATTTACAAGCCGTGGAGGCGCTGCAGACAGCGGCACGGGGGATTGTGCGTCCCCAAGCTCCGAAGGAGCCTGTACCTCCGGAGGCTCCGCATGGATCTGTGCCTCCTGCTCCACCGGTAGTTTAACGTATTGTATATGAAAAGACAAGTATCTTGGCTTACAATTTGCGCGGTTTCCTTGGCGATGATGTTTTTGCCGGGAGGATTGGGTGCGCGTTCATTAGACTCACAAGATTTAAACAAAATTCAATGTGCGCAAGATAAAATGCGTATCTTGGCGGAGTTTTTCAATTTAAAGGATCACAAAACAACGTATACACTTACTGACTGGTGCGGAAGTGCTGCTTCCAAGAAGCCCGTTACAGAACCGGCTTGGCTTGAGGAAGAACTTACACGCATGGACGCTCAAAAGATATTGTGGGTACAAAAGACAAATAAAACGTATAGTGAGGTTGATTTGTGGCGTCAGGCGTTTGCTAACGTGAATTTGTATTTGAAGCAGGCCGCGGACTCGTTAGACCCGAATAAGCCTATTGACTTGGATGAGTTGTCTCACAGTTATGTGGAGAGACGCTTAAATTTAATGAATGCCCTAGACCGCTTAAATAAAGATTTGTTACGCTCGGGCAAATTATATGTAATGAAAGATAGTATGCAAGGGCGCGGGCGTGCCTTGCTTTCTACATTCGAACTAATTAACAATGAATTTTTTAGTACAATCGAATCTTTTTCTGGTCCGGTTGCCCAACGGGATGAAAAGTACCGCAAGTCTGTAATGGCGGTAGTGATATTGGCCAACCACTTGTATAATCAGTTTATGGATGAGCCGATCCCGCTTAATTTCCCGGATCCAAAGACATACCGGACGACAAAATCTGATCAGTTAGTTGATTTGGTGCTTATATTTTTGGGTGCTATATTTGCGGGTATGTTTGTGTATACTCTCTTGGAAAGTAAACGGGATTCAATCTCTTACATGATAGAAGATTACCGTGCCAAGAGCGCCGTCTGGGCAGAAGATTTTAACCGTCAGTTCGTAACAATTGATGTGAAGTATATTGTAATGAGCGTTATTGCTGTTTTTATGCTCATCGGATTCTTCTTTGGATGGATGATTGGCGGATTTTTAGGTGTATTTATATTCTTGGCTATCCTAGCGTTTGGTGCGGTAGTAAGTATACGGGTTCCTTCGCTGATTTTAGAATCTTTGAAACGAAGCCGCGGTATAAAAGTAAACAAGCAGTTGATGGATGCGCTCATTTTACTGTCCAACTCGCTTCGTTCAGGAATGGATATTGTGCAAGGGTTTGAAATGGTATCCAAAGATTTACTGCCTCCTATTTCAGATGAGTTCGGTTTGGTGGTAAAAAATTATCGGTTGGGAACCCCCTTTGAGCAAGCTTTGGATGGTATGATTGCGCGTGTAGACAGCCGTATGTTATCTTATGTTGTAAAAGCAATCATTATCCAGCGGCAGGTGGGTGGTAACTTGCCGGTAATCTTCGCACGTTTGGTTGAAAATATCCGCGAAGAAAGTAAGTTGGAAGAAAAATTACAGGCGATGACGGCGCAGCAGCGCATCCAGTCTATTGTGGTAAGTATTATGCCGTTTATCATGATGCTTGTTATGTTTGTATTTAACCCTACACAGATGATTTCTTTCTACACTAGTCCAATAGGTATGATTATATTCTTGTTCTGTGTGGTGTGGATTTTCATCGGGATGCAAGTGCTTAGAAAATTGGGAGATATTCGGGTATAATTATGACTCTCATGGAAGCTAGTAAAATTATTTTGTTGTTGGTAGGAGCCGGCGCTATTTTCGTGGGCATCTTCCGCTTGTTTGCACCTGTCGGGGAAAAGGAAGAAATCGTCGATATTACTATGCGCCGTTATAAGTCAGCGTCCAGCTTTGCGCGGTTGGATCCTGACGCCAATTTCTTGGACCGGGTGGCCATGTTTTGTTTGCAGGTGTTTCATTTGGAAGAACCCCTGGAAACAATGTACTTACAACTGGGTAGCCCGGAAAAACCGCAACCGGTTGATATCTTGTACATTAAAATTTTTGTAGCAATTATTTTACCGGCAGCGATGATGCTTTTATTCCGGTCGTTTTGGCCAATTATTTTTGTGCCGGTTGGATTTATTTTGCCGGATGTAATTATCAAGGGTCGTATCCAAAAACGTCAACAAGAAATTTTGGGTAACTTCTCTACCACGGTAGATTTGGCGGCGCTGATCATAGAATCCGGGTTGGATTATTTAACAGCGTTTGAAAGAATCATTAAAGTGGCTCGTGAGAAAACAGTTTTGGAAGAAGAATTGGAAAAAACAATAGGGGAAATTAAACTGGGTTACTCCCGCCGTGAAGCGTTGGAACGTTTGGCGGCGCGTACGGGTGTGCAAGAAGTGCGTTCATTGGTGGGGCTGATTATTCAGTCCGACGAACTAGGAACCAGTTTAGTAGACTTGTTGCGCAATTTTTCGGCGGATTTGCGTTCGCGCCGCTTGAACAAAGCGGAGAAGTTGGCCGCGCAAGCCTCTACTAAAATGTTATTCCCGTTGTTTATTTTCATCTTTCCTACGATTTTTATTCTCATTTTGTCTCCTATGTTGGGAGGACTTCTCTCCGGGGGGCTTGGATTCTAAGGAACGCGTATGAATAAACATCTATTCACTGTTATTTTAGTAAGTATGACTCTCCCGGCCGTTGCATCTACGTTTGTGCGGGAAGTGCCCGTGCGCCAACACGGAAAAGAAGAAGGAATGTTATTGGACCTAGGTAAAATTTCCTTGGGTACACTCAATGACGTAGAAGAAAAGAAACAATACCTTTCTACGGTTCAGCTGGAAAAACAACGTATTCAAAACTATACGCTGCGTATGGTGTATGAAAACGCCTATCAGTTGTATAAGCAAGGGGATTATCAGCGCGCGCAAGAACTTGCCCAAACAATTTTAAGTATCGATCCCAATTTCAAACAAGCGCAAACATTAGCCAAACAGGCCAATAATATGGGGACATACGGGACCATCTCCGAGTCACAAGTAATCGATTCCAAATTTAAAGAAGCGGCTGCTTTGTACGACAGCGGACGCTTGGTAGAGGCCAATGATAAATTAAATGAAATCTTAACCCTTCAGCCCAACAATACGAAAGCACAATCTTGGAAACGTCAAATTGATGCCGATATTGCAAAGGAATATACACGGCGTGGCAATGTGGCACAACAGAACGGAGAGTATCAGGAGGCTTTGGATGCTTGGTATAATGCCCTTTTAATGCGTAAAGATGACCAAGAGTTAGTCTCTAAAATTTCTGAAGCAGAGTCCAAGCTGCGCCAACAGCAATTGCAGGAAAATATGAAACAGGCGTTAGAGCTGTACAACAAGGGGCAGTATGTGGAAGCGTACGCTGTATTTGAACGTATTAAAAAGATTCAGCCCGGTGATCCTCGGGTACAAAAGTATATGTCTCAGCTGAAAAATGAAATAGCCGGGGGGTATTATACGGCAGGATGCCAAGCGTATAGCTCCTATCAGTATGATAAGGCCATTTCCTATTGGAACAACGCGAAGAAATGGGGCGCTGATACTGCGTCTATGGATAATATGATTAAGCAAGCTCGTGATGCGAAGGAACGTTATATTCGTAACCAGGAATTGCTTGCTAAAAAACTGGAAGAAGAACAAAGAGCAGCCCAAGCCTCCGCTGACGAAGCGGCCAAAGCGGCAGCCAAAAAAGCTGAAGAGTTAGCCAAAGAGGCTGAAAAGAAAGTGGAAAATTTAGGCGATGATATAGAAACCATACTGGTAGATAACACTACGCCGATTATTCCTATTCCCGGAGCTACCACTACCACGACGACAACAACTACGACCACTACCACGACGGGAATGCCCGGCGCTGAGGTTATTCCCGGGCTGCCTAATGGAGGAATTCCGAGGGTGTCGGCAGAAGCGTCTGCGGCTTCCCAGGCTAAATTCTTGGAAGGTTTGGACGCATACCACCAGAAAGATTATGAGCGCGCTCGTGCTGCGTGGACTGCGGCTAAACAATTGGATCCGGGTAACATGGATGCTGAGACGGGGCTTCGCAGATTAGAAGAACTCATGATGATTAAATAGGAGTAACCCATGAAATTGACGTCTAAATGGTTTTTATGGTTTGTGTTAGTGACGGTATATGCTGCCGTCATTGGAGGATTGTTTTATTTCAATTTGTTTAAATCAGTATTTGATAAAAAATTACAAAATGAAATGATTGAAGCAGTGCGTAACCGGGCTCCACAATTAGTGCAGGGACTGGTGGCAAAATATAAGAGTATATCTTTCCCTGAAGTAAGGCAGTTGGAAGATATTATGCAAAACGATGCCCGGGTCAAAAACGTGATTTACCTTAATTACGACGGTTCCATTCGTTGGCATGAAAATACAAAATTCATAGGCATGTCGTACACGGATTATGACAATGCGGTGGGCTTTGACAGTAATGCTGCGGTGTTAGCCCTTGGCAGCGGAATGCCGCGTGCAATTTTGATTTCTAAAGGGGAAGACTATGATATGGCCATTCCGCTTATGGCGAGTAACCGCGTGGCAGGCATAGTTAATTTAACAGTTTCTCGTGCGGCTGCCCGGGATTCCATTAGCGAAGCGATGGTGAAATATGCCATAGGCGTATTCATTATGATTTTGCTCATCGGGGGCGTGCTGTACCTATTTTTGCTGCTCAAAGTGATTCGTCCATTAGGTGCACTGAAAGACGGAATAGATGTTATTTCCTTGAACAAATTGTCGTTGGAATATCCGGAACGTAAAGATGAGATAGGGGATGTGGCCAAGTCTGTGCAGGGTTTGTTAGGAAAGATTAATGAGGATATGAAGTCTCTGGAACGTAATGAGATTGTATCTTTGGAGAAAGAGAAAACCTGGTGGAAATCTATTTTTGCGGTTGCTATACCGAAGGGAACCCGTGCCATTGTAGTGGATGAAAATAACAACGTGCTGTATACGAATTTTGAATTAAAGGAATCTGAAAATCGCAAAATTCATTTGCTGGATATTTTTGACGGACGCCAGCAAGAGATCATTCAAGTGGTGGGGGAAGCGCTCGAAAATCCTACCAAGGTATTGCGGGGATCTGTTGTTAATGCAAATGTGAAATGCATTGTAAAGGCCGTACAGTTGCCGGATGATGCCGGTAGAAACCGTATTGTAGTTGTTTTAGAGCCGGAGAAATAATCATTTTAGGAGAGTATATGAAAGTAGAAATAAAAAAAGTATCTATTAAAGACGTATTCTTTTCAGCCTTCCCGTTGGCCGTATTTGTGTGTATGATTTTGACGGCTTGCTTGGAAGTATTTAAACCAGAGGCTACGCTGAGCGTGTCTTATTTGATGGGACTGGTGATGTTTGCTATTCAAGCGACCATTCTGTTCCTGGTATCCACCGTCGTTTTCTTGTTTGTATATAATTTCTTATGTACATTGGGTGTGCGCGGTGTACGTGTTGAATTGGAAGATAAATAGGAATTTCATATATGAAGAAACTTGTTTCTGTACTTTTGGTATTGGCATTAGCCGTACCGTTGGGAGTAGCCGCCTCTAAAAAAAATACACAAAGTAAACAAACAAAAGCGGAGTTTATTATCATAGAGTCCGGGGAATATTCTGCCGGGCAGGAAGATGGGCGCTTGACGGCCGGCTTGGGGCAATTTTTAGAGATGGAACCGGTAGTCACCAAGATGACCCAGTTGCAAGCTATGCAAGATGAAACATTGGGCAACTTGGATTATAGCTTTTTACCGGTGTATTTAATCAAAAAGACGGATGAAGTGCGTACGAAGATGGAAGTTCCATTGAAACAAGGCGTTGTGCAAGAAACGGCTGATTATATTGTGCTCTATCATCAGACCCGTGGCGGAGTATATGCCAATAAAGAGGCCCAGCCGAACGTGATGGAGATTTTTGTTATGTCGCAATGCCCCTACGGTGTAATGGCAGAAAATGCGGTCATAGAAGCTAAAAAGAATGGGGAATTCCCTAAAGATAAGACCGTTAAATTGCGCTACATTGTAAACTATGATCCGCAAAGAGGGTTTTCAAGTTTACATGGCTCTGCCGAGTGGGAAGAAGACGTCCGCCAATTGTTAATTGCTAAATATTATCCCACCAAATTGTGGCAGTATTTATCCGTACGTAATAAAGACTATCGTTCTAGCCGTTGGGACAAAGCCATGGAGGCTGCGGGAATCGATCCTAAAAAAATCATGAAAAAATTTGATACGGAGGGATTGGAACTGTTAAAAGCGGAGGCGGCATACGGTGAATCGTATAAGGTTAGCGCTTCCCCCACGTTCTTGTGGGAGGGAAAAGTGTTGTTGGATTTTGGCACGGCCGCTAAGATAGAAGGATTTTCGTTCTTAGTGCCTTCTAATACACGCGGCACAGCGACGGCTCCTACGGGCAGTTGTTAGTAATTAATTTGTTCTAAGGCGGGGGCTGGGCCTACACCTGGCCCCCGTTTGTATAGTATTTGGGGGATGTAACAGTGAATATGAAAACCAGAAAGTTACAAGGCCTTTTCCCTAAAGCGGTTATTGTGCTTTTTATTATCTCCATGGTACCGGTATTGGTAATTGGATACCGCACGATGAAGCTTAATAGCACACTGCTTAAAAAAGAACTGTTGCAAAAACAACGAACTATAGGGGAACGCCTCGCTTTTATGGTAGGGGCTGCTTTAAGAGAGCAACGGAAAATACTCAATGAATTTGGTGATTTGCATGTCAATTGGGAAAATCCAAATTTAATTTCCAAGAGCGACTTAACTTATCTGCAACATCGCATCCCCGGTTTGTTTTATCTGGCAGTCCTTTCGCCTTCTAATCCACCCAATATCATATTTGAACAAGGAAAGATCCCTATTTCAAGTTTTGCATCTGTACAAAGTGAACTTGTAGAGCGTTGTTTAAAGGGAGAATATTTTATAAGCGCAGTATATTACGACGCGCAAAATAAACCTTTCCTTTGGTTGGCGCAACCTTTGTATAGCGATTCGAACCAAGCGGCGGTAAGAGCTATATTTGCAGCTACCATTTATTTGGATGAGGTTATTCAGACTTCTTTAAGCCAAAGATATCCGTTAGATATGGATGTTGTGCTGGTTTCTGCGGGAGGAGAACCGCTTTCTTATAATGGGGCATCGGAAGGATTGGATGAGGAAGATGCGGCTGAACTACGTCAAAAAATACGGACTTTAAGAACGGGTATATCTCTTCAAAAATCTGAAATTCAACTGGATCAAGGGGAAAGAGTGTTGGCCTCCAGAGTGCCGGTAAGCTATACAGGCCTTTGGGTCTATTTGTTCCAACCGGAAGAAACAGTTCCCCGTTTGTTCGTCGGTTCTTCGCTGGGTGACTTGCTGGCTGTTGTGTTGATAATGATTTTATTTGTAGGAGTAATTAGCTATTTAGTAATTATCCCCATCACCCGTCCTTTGGCGCGTTTGCGTGCGGCGGCGATTAAATTACGAGAAGATGAAAATTTTGTCATACAACGCAGCGATGTGGATATCCCTAATAACGAAATTGGGGATTTGGCAAATGTGTTTGTGGATATGTCTCAGGCGTTACATCAGCGCCAACAGGAATTAATTAAAACGCAGCAAGAGTTGGCGCAAATGAACCAGGTGCTTGAGCAACGGGTATCCCACCGTACCAGAGAGTTGGAAGCAGCTACGCGTGAGCTCGTTAAAACCGAGCGCTTGGCTGCTATCGGGAAGATGGCTTCTATTATTAGCCACGAAATTCGAAACCCGTTGGCGGTTATCAGTAACGCCACGCGTTTGATTAAAACGCTAGTTCAGCCAAAAGAACCAAAATTGGTTAAACAATTTAATGTCATCGAGGGTGAAATTCGTCAAGCAAACAGTATTATCAACGAGGTATTGGGGTATGCCCGCACACGCGAAATGATTTTTAGTACAGTAGAAGTAAATAGCTATTTGCATGAATTGCTTACTTCTTTCCCTGTGCCGGCTCACATTGCCGTGAAAGAACAATTGGACTCGGAGAGTGTGCGCATTAAAGTGGATGCTGAAGAAATAAAACAAGCCTTGCGTAATATTATTTCCAATGCAGTGGATGCCATGCCTACGGGAGGGACTTTAACAATTGGTTCCCGGGTAGGGCGTAAAGCAGTTTGTATTTATATCAAAGATACCGGGGAAGGCATCGCGCAAGAAGTCCGCCAAGATATGTTCTCTCCCTTTTTTACTACCAAGGCTCGCGGAACGGGGTTGGGCTTAGCGGTGGTACATAAAGCAATTATCCGTCACAAGGGAAAATTATTTATTACAAGCGAATTGGGAAAGGGAACCTGTTTTTGTATGTTTTTTAAAATTTACCGTAAACTGGGAGACACAAATTATGGAAAAGCAAGTTAAAATTTTAGTGGTAGATGATGATAATAACCTGCGGGAAACTTTGGTTGATTTGCTCGAAATTGAAGGATATAAGGTATATCAAGCAGGGACTGCTGCGGAATGTTTGGAGATTTGTTCCAATGAATTTTTCAATATTATTTTAATGGACTATAATTTGCCCGATGAGAAGGGCGGGGATCTGATCCGTAAGATCCGCTCTTTTAACCAGGATACGCAAATTATTATGATTACGGCGTATGCTTCCCTCAATGCTATTATGGAAGCGATGCAGGAATCTGTATACGATTTTTTGATGAAGCCAGTGGATTTCGATTATTTGAAACGCACCATTAACCGTGCGTTGGACAAATATTTCTTGGAACAAAGCAACAAAGAATTATTAGCTCAATTAAAAACGCGTAACGCTGATTTGGACCGCTTGAATAACATGAAGTCTAAATTCTTTTCTATTGTTTCGCACGACTTGTCTAATTCACTTATGACGCTGAAAATGAGTTTTGACATGTTAAAAAAGAAATTAACCCCCGATGAAGAACAACAGAAAAAAATGATGTTTATGGATGAGTCTATTGCGCAAATTGAGCACTTAATTAAGGACTTGGTAGATTGGGCCGCTATTGAAAAAGGGAAGCTGCGCATTGAAAAAACCCGTTTTGAACTTACGGAAAGCCTGCGGAAAACGGCTGAGATTTTTAAAGCCAAAGCTGGGAAGCGCAATATTTTGGTAACGTTTGAAAGTGTGGGGGAAATCCCGGTATTTGCCGACGAAAAACGTATTCGTCAAGTGATTTCAAATATTTTGGAAAATGCGGTGCGCCATACCCCCGATAACGGTCAAATTAGTGTTGTAGTTAGTAAAATAGATGAAAAAAATGCTAAAGTATCGGTAACGGACTCTGGGGATGGCATTGAACCGGAGAAAGCCCCCAGCTTGTTTACTAGCTTTACACAAGTTGGAGATAAAAGCCGTGTGGGTCGTTTGGGCCTAGGATTGTCAATTGCGAAAGATATTGTGCTTAATCACGAAGGACGTATTTGGGCACACAGTGAGGGTCTTGGTAAAGGAGCTTCGTTTAATTTCACACTGCCAATTGACAAATAGTATTTGAAGTGAGAGGAGATTATGCCAGCAAATAAGAAGAAAAAAATTACTGTAATAATTGCAGATGACCAAACTTTATTCCGGGCGGGTATTAAGGATATCTTGACCGGGGAAAAGTGGGTAGAAGTAATTGGTGAAGCTTCCGATGGCGTGGAAGCCGTTGCGATGGCTAAAAAATTAAAACCGGATGTGGTTTTAATGGATATCAAATTGCCCAAGCTTGATGGGATTGAGGCTACGCGCAAAATTCGCGAAACATGTCCGCAGGTCAATGTACTCATGCTTTCTAGCTTTGAAGATGAAGCGCACGTGTTGGATGCTATCCAAGCAGGAGCGAACGGATATCTGTCCAAAATGTTGCCGGCCGCAGAGCTGGTCAATTCTATTAAAACTTTCACCAGTGAAGGGCTCATGATCCCGCAACAGTTGATGGGCAAACTTCTTCACGGTTTGCGTAAAATGGGGGATACCAGTGTCCCTTCGCAAGCTACGTTGACCAAAACGGAAATTAAAATTATGGATTTGCTGGGCAAAGGGCTTAGTAATAAAGAACTTGCCAAAGAGCTGAATTGCAGCGTAAAAACAGTAAAGAATCATTTAAACAGTGCTTTCCATAAGCTGGGCGTAAGCAGCCGTACGGAAGCAGTAGTCAAGGCCATTGAAAAGGGACTGATTTCTTCGGAAGGAAATATTGTAACGGAAGAAGATCAGTAATAATTGTATGAATTGGCATAAACCGGAAAAAGAGACCCTTTCACGTGGGCAAGCTACCATTGAGTATGTATTGTTGCTTGCCTCTGTGGTGGTGATTTTTTCTGCGTTTGCAACGGCCTTTCATACAGATATGGTGCATTATTTATTTTCTTTCATAGGAAAAATATTGCCAGAAGGTCAGTGATATGAATATATGGCCCTGCATCCACAACACTTTGCAAAACCGCCGCGCACAACTCCTCTTGCCGGCTGTTTTGCTTTTGCCATTGTTTGTGCTGGTCATTTATTTATTAGTGGAAACGGCGAAGGTATCTATTGCCAAGGTGCGTCATCAATTTGCACTGGATAATGCTGCCTATTCGCAAATGACCTCCGTAAGTGTATTCTTAAATGCGGCGAGTCTTTTAAATGGGCCTCTTCCATACCGTGTGCTGAAAACATATAACAGCGAATTGGAACTAGTTAATGAAGAAAAACCATACCGGGATAACAGCTCCTGGACGGTTTTCGACTTGTTTTTCCAGGCGGGGGCCGTGCCTACTGTGGCGCCTGATTATGATAAAAAGGCACGCTACAATCCACCCCCTAAACAAGATTCTATAGATTGGGGCGTCCATTATGCCCAATACGAAGGGATAGACAAAGCCAAAGATGATGCCGGTACCCCCTTATACGACCGTACAAATTGGGAAAAAGAAACCCCCGAAGAAATCAAAGGCCCATTGCATTTGATGAATAAGGAAATGGTGGAAAAACATTACGTGGCGCTCAAAAAAGTGGGGCTTCCTGCCATCATGGCTTATTTGAATACGTATATGCAAGTGGGGGACACGTTTCATTTGCAAAAAGCTTTGTATGAAAGCCAAATCAAAAATGCGCAGATGTTTCGTGAAGGTTATTTTTTAAATGTATCAAACTGCAAACAAAGCGAGTGTGCCCGGCAGAGTGCGTTTCGCTTAATGCAGTATTTGTCGATTCCTACTAAGGAGCAATCGGCTGATGATATTATCATGTATATATCCGCTTCGGATATGGCAGGCGGCACGGGCGGTGCTATCAGTATTCCGCTTAACATGACTAAAGAAACCGGGATGCCCTTATTCTTGTTTGCCTATGTGGATTCCACGGGCCGCCGTCGTTTGAAAACATTAAAACGCGGAGTTACGCTCAAGCAAGACTTTGAGTTGCCGTACAATAACTTTAATATTAATTTATCGGCCAAGTATAAGCCCCACGTTCGCAATACAGTTGTTTTGGAGTGTCCGCGGATTAATAACAACTGCGTATGGCCCAATCCGCTGCCGAAATATAACGTTGTCTTGAGGCCTTAGATGAAAAAGATAAATCATTTAATACGTAATTGCAAAGGTCAATCAACTACGGAAATGGTGTTATTATTTCCGGTGCTTGTTGTATTTTTATTGTTCATTATTAAAATTGCCGGGTTGCTGGTACTCAACCAGAAAATGCAGATAGCCGGCACGTACGCGGCGCGGCGTTTCCAATTACAATCGCACGTAACGGAATATTACGAAAAAGGTTGGGATAAACGCTTTTTGAAAAAAGATATTCAACGTAAAGTAGAAAATATAATAGGGGTTGATGACCCGGGCGCTCGGCGGTTTTTGAGTATAGATTCTTTTCACATGGATATAGATACCAATAACAACTGGACAAAAATTACGCTTACCGCAAATACCAAGGCCCCGCGCATTGCTTTTTTGTGTAGGTACGACAAAAACAAGGTGTGTGACCGGGATCAATACTGTTTTAAAGGTTACCGATTCTTATGTGAAGAAGGGCTCAAAATTCAAGTGATCAAGTACGCTGGGCCGAACGAACGCCCCGCCCCATATGCCCGCCCGGAAAATAGATAATAATCAAAGAGGTTAAGGACTTTCCCAAACCTGGTTTTTGGGAGTTGGGCCGTTGTTTTAGGCTGTTTAAGGGACACGCAAATTTTCCGGTTGCATAACAGTGCTTGAAGGGGCCTTTTGAATTGTAGAAAACAGGTCCAAAACAGGTCTTGACAAAATAGCATTTTAGTCTTATACTAAGAGTATGAAGTATCACTCTGTGTTTGAGCACACGCGCAAGCGTGATGGGTCAGCAAGAGTAGTTTTTATTTGTGTATAGGGTATAATTATGTTTAATTTTAAATCGAAAAAAGTATTTGAAAAGATCAATAAAATGGATCGTAAACAGGCCTACACAATTGGGGCGATTGTGGTGGTATCTGTTGTGGCGTTGATTGTGTTCATCTCTACAGCGCTTAGTGGAGATGATGGCTCATTCGCCGGAATGAATGCACGCGGATACGATTTAGCGCAAATGCCTTTTGCTACGGATGCAGCCGAACAATATTTATTAGCCAACGCTTACCCGGACATGAAAGAAAATAATGCTTCGCTCCTTTATACTGCCGAGGAAAAAGAACAACGCCAAGCGGAAGATGCGGCCGCAGCCGAGGAAGAAAATGCGGAAAGCTCCGACGCGGAAGATTCCGATGATTCATCTTCAGCTTCTTCCGGTAGCAATTCTGGCCGTTCCAATTCTCCCCGCGGATATGGCGGGCGCGGAGGCGGTTACGGCGGCGGCTCCGGTGGCGGTACAAAGACGGAAATTGGTACGCTGTCTACCGGTGGCGGAATGGCTTCTTCTAACGCCAGCGGGGTAAGTTCCACGTATGGTCCCTCGGGGGATTTCCATCAATTCAAAGGGCGTGAAGACCGCGGGAATGCACGGCCCGCTCAACTTAAAACAGATGATGCCCGCCGTGCTTTGGGCCAATTCCGTCAAGGAAGTCTTGCCGCGGCCCGCATTAAAGAAAACAAAATGCGCAATGCCTCCAAGGCGCTTTTTGGCGGGGATGTTCGCGGTAGCGAAGCGTTTACGAAAGATGGGGTAGACCTGAGCAAATTGGCAGAAGGGGGGCTTACGTTGGATACTTCGGCTCCGCCCACCACGTCTGATTTAGATGACTTGGAAGACAAAGTGGCCGATGCTGCCCAAAAAGCCGAAGACGATAAAAAGAAGGAAGACCAGGATAAAAAAGAATGGTGGGAAGAAATGCTGATTGATTTGGCCAAAAACGCAGCTAACATCCTTGTAAACGGGTTCTTGAGTAGCATAACAGATACAATTAGTACGAACATCCAAGCAGGTCGCGCCAAACGCAGTGCCGAAAACGATATGATACGTTACGGAAGTGATGTGTTCTACGCAAAAGCTGCTTCAGATAATGATTTTGCAAAGAGCCTTGGATATACTGATAGTAAGGACTTCCTTGCGAAAAACCCTACTCCAGATGGTTTTTTCAAGTCGACGGGGAAAACTACGGTAATGCAAGATCCGGAATGGGTTACAAAAGTAAGACAAGCCGGTATAGATGCTAAAAATGATGTCTACCAGGTAGGGACTGGAACTAATACGCCTAATTGTACTATAAAGCCGTCTGACTGTAAGGACCCTACACCCAATTTCCATCAGACTTCTACGGGATGTTGGTGTAGTAAGTAGTTTTTGAAAAGTAGTAGTTCGTTTGGAATACCTTTTGAGGTAGGAAGAAAACAGCTTAATAGATTTTTTCCATAAGGAGGACGTATGAACTTATTTAAATGGTTAGCCAGTAAAGCAGGCAAAATGCCTATCAGTTTTGCTCAAGCTGTCGGAATTACGGCAGTAGTGGGTGCGGCCGGTGTGGCGGCAGTAAGTTACCTGGGCTCTCCGGCAGATAATACTTCTTTTGTTCCGCCCGCGTATGAACAAAGCGGGGACGTAGTGTATGTCTCTCGAGGGGGCGGCGGGCGATATACACCTAACGGGGAAATAGAGTCTGCTTTCAACGCGGCTCCGTCACAATCCATTATTCTGGCCAATAAAAAATATGAACAAGAACAGCGCAAAAGTGCGCTTAGGGAATACGATGCGCAATCCGCATATACTCCAGACCCGGATGAAGGAGGAGATTCCCCGCAGCTGCCCAAAGCGTACCAAGTTGGTTCAGCGGATGTAGGCTTGGGTATGGGCGAAAACTTTGACAAGCAAGCAGGTGGTGCCTTAGAGATGTTTTCTAATTTACAAAAAAATCTCTCTGGCATGGGAGACGCTATTGCCAACGCTGCTTCAACGGGTTCTTCCCCACAAGGGGGAGCCGGTGCGCCCGGGGCAGGGGGGGGAGACTCCGATTCGGGAAATGCACAGTTCACGAAGACAACCCCTAACTGGGGACAAGGCGGTGGCGTGCATGCCGGTAGCGGAAACGGTGTCAATAACTCGTTTGTTATTCAAAACAGCGGAAAAAATAATGGTGGCGGCAAAGATGTTCCTGGTGTATTGGCTGATGCTGACAAAACCATGAAACAGGCACAACAAGTTCTAAAGAACATGCAGGAAGGGCCGCGCATGCAAGGTTCCCGTGCCAGTTTTGGTCGTTCGGATGGATTGGACGGCGATAACAATTACGCCGGAGGCCGAGCTCGTTATGGTAGAGATGGCCGCGATGACTTGGATTTTATTCACCGGCAGACTAAGAAAATTGTGCGCAACCCTCACAATGCTCCCAACGCAGGGGGGCTTCCATTAATGGCCAGCGCCAAGATTACCGGCGGTGTAGCAGTGGACAAAGGCTTTGTGAGCGCCGGGGGGAACGTATCTCCGTCTAAACTGAAAATGTACGATAACCAATTGGGTGCAGTGAGAAGTAAGTTGGGAGGCGTAGAGAACGACCTCGAAAAACGTACCAAAAGACGTCACGAGCTGCGCAAATGGATGTGGTGGGCATTGCCGCTTGCTTTGGTTATGATTCCGATTATCGGAACTTACGCTGATATCGCCCGAGGAGCAGGACCTTGGGCACCGCTCTTTTGGGGATTAGCTATTGCGGCCGCCGCGATTGCCTTGTTCCCCATTTATAAGTTAATTGCGGCTGGTATTGCATATAACAGTACATATGGCGGGGATTTCTACTCGAAATTTGCCATAGCCTTGGGTGGTTTTTTAGCAGGTGGCGTCGGTATAGCGCTAGCGGTGCCTGCCTTTGGTTCTTGGATAGGAGGTTTATCAACGTGGATATTGGGAGCTGCGGGTGGTATCGGTTTTGCAGGTGCATACATCTTTAAGTTCCTGTCTGAAAAAGGCGATGGTTATACCGATGAGCAGTTGGATGATAACCTTACGAAAGGTACTTTGGATGAAAGGGCAGAGGCCTTGCGGCACAAGGGAGATGAAGTGCATAAATAGGTGAGGAGTGGGAAAATGAAATTAACCGAACAGCAACAGAAAAAATTGCGCAGAATGATAGAACTTTCCCAACCGAAATTTTCCAAACCGGTTACGTGGATGATTCGCATCGGGCTGATTGCCTTAATAATTCTTTGGGTGGCGGGGGGATTGTACCTCAACAACCAAGTAAAACAAGATGAACTACGTATTCAACAAGCCCGCATGGAGGCCCAGCGCCAGGATACAAGGTTGCGCATGGAAGCACAATATCAGCAGGAGTTGCAACAGCGTACCCGTTCCCCCAGGACGCGCAATGCATTTGATAAGTAGAAGCTACGGCCTGTATAGCAGATGTTAAAAAAGTTCGTGCGATGTGCAGGCAATAAATTTTTTCAAGGAGGACATATGAATATATTTCGTTTCCTGAAAAGCACTAAAGGTGCTATTAAGCTGGGCAATGCTGCACTGCTTGTGTCCGTTGCCTCGGCAGGTGTCTTTTATATAGGTTCCAGCGCGATTGCTAATAAACAAATTGCGGCGCAGCGTCAGATCCGCACGTCGTTAAGCAGCCTCGATTCTTCGCGTCGCCCGTCGGGAATGATCCGCCGGGATGGAATGTTGACTTCCATTAATATAGAGGATAGTCTCAATCAATTTGCTACGCCCGAAGAGCGTGCTGCTTCGCAAGGCAAAAGTGCCTTGGACCGCTATCGTGAAAACCAACGCGCATTGGGCGATTTGGAATATTCGCTGGGCAATATGGATGTGGGCCCGGCAGCAGATATTTCCAATTATAATGAAGGGCTCGGTACGGAAAACCTCGACGTGGTACAGGGAGACACGCGTTTGTCGGTAGGCAACCCTAACGTGCCAGGCGGCAACGGGAATACAGGAAATGGATATGAAGGCTCCAGAAGTACCGGCGGGGAGGGATCTTCCGGCGGTGGAAACGGATTTACCACAGCCCCAATGGCCCATGCTTCGGGGAGTAATTATTCAGGAAGTTCCGGTCCGGGCTCTACAGCGGGGCCCTCCGGCAGCGGTTCTTCCGCGAAAGTTCCCGGTCAAGAAGGCCCGCGCCGCTTGTCGGGTGACATGCCGGCTGGAACGAATATTGTTTCGCGCATCGAGCGGGAGAGAGCCTTGGGATTAGGAGACGGAGGAACTACTTCTTTTTCAAGGGGCCGCAATGCCCTTAAAACGGGGCGTTCCCAACAAAATCCCAGAGAACGCGACGAGCTGAAAGATATTTTAAGATTGTCTGCCAAAGCGTATGCCAATCCGAAAGCATCAGCCAACGAAGGCGGACGTGCCTTATTGGCCAATTATACCTCTTCTAACGGAACGAGAGTGGAGGCCAATACGGATGTGCACACGCCTACTTCGTCCACTTTCTTGCCGCCTGCCAAAACCCACAAACCCGGTGCAATGCAGAAGTGGAAAGAGAAAGAAGAAGACAAACAAGAAGAGCGCAATAAAAAACAGAGAGAATTAATTGGGTGGCTTTTCGGGACAGCAGTGGCTTCTGCCGGCTTAATTATTGGCGGGGCAAAGTGGTTGCAAAAGATAGATGCCGATATTAAAGTGGCACAGCTTATGCTTAATGCGGCACCTACTCCTTATGCAAAAGCCGCAGCTGCTACTAGACTTGCTGTGTTGAAGGCCAAACGTAAGATGGTTGCTATAGGCTTGGTGCTTGCTGTTACCACTCCGAACACCCTTTTATTTATCAAGGCTAAAGAGTTTATGGCGAAGTATGGTGATATGGGCGGAATATGGTGGGCTGCGGCTGCACAAATGGTGTCTGTTTTGTCTGTAGCAGCGGCCGTTCAAACTGCGTTACATCCTTCCTGGAAAGATTTCATAAAGAAGACGTGGGCACATATTCAGTCCGGATTCAAAGGAATGGTCGGTGTATTGTTGCCGAAGATCTAAATAATGTGCTGATGCTTGTGTGGCATCAGCACTATTTGCTACAGGGTTTGTATGGATAAACAAAACGAAGGGATGCCGTTCGTCCCGGAAGAAGACCTAAATTTGCACGAAGATTTTCAGCCGATTATCGCTGAAAACGGGATTATTCGCCCTAAAAAGCAGGAAATTCCCGAAGATCTTATGGTATCGCCGGATACTACGTTCACCCGGATGGATACCGTGCAAGATTTAGTTCAAATTCGCCGTGCCGAACAAAAAGCCAAAGAAGAAAAACAAAAATCCGAATCGGCACAGGCATCTTCCTCCGATAAAAAATCTGAGCAAAAACTACCAGAAATACCTGTTGTTTCACAAGCAGAGCCTGAGTTGGAACTTCCGGCGGATTTGCCGGCGGACTTGCCAGGCGCTCATATGCAAACAATCTCCGCACAAGCGTTCGCCTCGGAGACGGTTCTTGAGCAACCTGCTCCGCCCAAGCAAGCTGCACAACCTGAACAACCCGCTCCGCTTAAGACAGTTGAGCAACCCGCTCCGCTTAAGACAGTCGAGCAGCCTGAACAAAAGGAGCAACCTGTACTTGTAAAAGAGTCTTCGCAAGCGGAGCAATCGGCCCGGCCTGCTCCTGCGCAAGAGCCGGCTGACTTGCCCACTATTCGGCTGATTGGAACCGTAGAGCCTAAAAAACGTAAATCCAAAAAAGAAAGACGTAAGTCAAAAGCGGCCAAAGCGGCCAAAGCAAAAGAGGAGGCTCAACCGTCTGCACAGCAAGCTACTCCACAAACTGCCCAAGGACCGGTAGCACTGCTTCCGGCGCCGGCTTCTAAAAAACGCCGCGGCTGGGTTTGGGCCTTGGCATTGATATGCCTTTTATTTTTAGGAACGATCGGCACAGTGGTACCCGTTGAAAAAATTCCACTCTTGCGCAATATTGCCTATGCGATGGGTTTTAGCCAAAATGATACGTCGAGTATGTCTTTCTTGCGCACGCTGTTAGCTTGGACGGGTAAAACGCTCGGCCTGTCGGGTAATCAAGGGGAAAGTGCCTCCGTAGATGCCATTGCATTTGAACGTCGTTCGCAGACGTTGGGGAATTTGTATTCGGATAGTGAAGAAGATGCGGCGGAGAGCGGTTTGCAAGCCCGCGCACGCCAGGGAATCCCCCCAAGCAGTTTAATCGATATGCATGCTTTGAATGCGTTGCAACGCCAACGGGGCGTTGCGGAAGATCGTATTCACGGATCTGTACTGCCAAACCCCGGAGATGAAACCAACCCGGAAGCAACCGTGGAATTGAAAGATACCAATGTAACTGCTCAAACGGAAGCAAACCAACAGACATCCGATGTATTTTTTGGAAGAGACGCTTTTAGCATAAACCGCGATGCGCAGGATGGGTATGATTCCATCAACGCCTTTAAAACAATTGCCAATACAAATATCGCCGGGGTAGGTTCGGGCGATTGGTTAACCACGATGGCCCAACGCATGATGCAGGCGAACCCCGGGATGGACAACATTAACCGGGATCTTAGCAATATGCAATTAACTTGGGGAACAAATATCTACGATATCGGGGAGGATAAACCGCACCGCGATATGTACCACGCGTGGATTACCAGCCGTATGTCGAAATATACCAGTAACGACGCCGTCAAAAAGGCGTTGGCCAATGCTGGTTTTCTGGGGGCAGAGATCCCTTCTACCGCTTCGCAAATAGTGGGCTACGGGGGCATCCAGATAGATATGGTTTCCTTGCAAGATGACCAAGAAGAACGCTTGGAATATCTGGAATTTGAAAAGAAATGCAAAGAAGCCGTGCAAAATTCCAGAGTGGATGATGCTGTTAAAAGGTTTAATCAAATTGTCAGTAACGGGGCGGATGCACTTGGATACCCCAAAAATTGCTTGGAAGCATTAAAAACGGAATCAATATCGGAAACATTTACAACCAACACGGCGGCAATTCAACAAGTTTGCAAGGACTTAGACAGCGGATATAAGGCCTTAGAGGAAGCCTGCCATATGCAAATTTCTACGACCCAGGTTGCGTGCGATTCTTTGTCGGGCTCGTACAATAGCTCTTTTGAAGAGTTTAAACGAGGTTGTCAAGCGTATTACGATCAACAGAAGGCGCGTTGGGAACAGGCCTGGACAGCAGCCCATCCGGGGGAAGCGCTAGCGCCCAATGCATATGAACTGCAACAGTGGCCCACAGATGGAGAATTGGACCAGTTTTCCATGGGCGGCGAGACTTATGGCGGTAGTAGTGTTATATTTAACCGAATTACAAATGACGGGGGACAATTTGCCACGTGGGTGCGGGCCAGCTGTACGGAGGATGCCGCAGGGAATATTACTTGTACTGCTGAAGATGGAGAAATAGAAAGAGTGCAAGATACGGTTGGCGGAGCCATTTTGAAACTTTAAAAGGACAGGGCCTATTGGAGGGCCTAGGAAAAAGTAGGTCCAAATTACCCCAAATTAGGTCTTGAAATTATGACAAATAGTTGTATAATAAAAGTAAGAGGTAGTAGGAAATGGTTGTTACACAATGGGTATCCAGTTGTGAACAACGCATAATTTATTTATGTTCTAGTACCCGCGGAGCGTTTAAGATGTCGTCGTAAAAGCAATCCGCCAGTTGTAAAAAGAAGTACCACGCAGTTTTATTTTTCATAGGAGGCTATTATGCCAGAGGAAAAGAAAGAAAGTTTCACCTTTAGCGATAAGATTAAAAGCAGCAAACCTGCTGGCAGCAAATCTTTCGCTAAATCTTCCTCCAAAATTGGGAGAGACGGCAAACCGCGGCAGACGCTCTTTGAGCGGACCCGCCGGGATGCCCCGTTCTTTATCGCAGCCTTAGTGGCGCTGCTTTTGTTGCCGTTCCTGTACAAGTACAGCGGTTCAGGCAGCGAAAGCACACTGCTCACGCCCGGTGACGGCGAAGCGATATTCAACCCGGAACAATACGGTTTTGATACGGCGCGGCTTGAAGACCCCGATGCTCAAATTGCCCAGCTGTCCGGCAAGAGCACATTTGATTTAATTAATTGGGGTAAAGAAGCTGAGCTGGAAGATGAAGATATGCGTACGGATATGGACATCGACGCCGCCGCCGACGCATCCGCTTCTGCGGAAGCATCCGGCCTTTACGATGCTACGCACAGCTCCCGCACGGATATTGATGAAGAAGAAAACATCACGAATATTTATAAAAAGCGTGCCAAAGCGGGTACCCGCGCGGCTTTCAAACGGACGCCCATCGGCAATTTGAAAAATGCCAGTATGAAAGGCGGGAAAGGCTCTCCATTGAAAGTGAAAGAATGGGGTGGCGGCATGAAAGAAGCGGCCAACAAGGTGAAAGATTCCGGGCCGCGCAACGCTCCTAAACCGGTTTCTCTGCAGCCGTTACGTGCAGGTGGACCGGCGCGTTCTACGTTTGGACAAGGCGGTGCCGCAGCCGCACGCAAAGGGCTTGATAACATGGGTAAAGCCAACGCTGTAGAAGCGTTGCGCGATTCGTATGTAAAGCCTTCGGAGACATCCACCCTGGGTGGTATTTCGCTCGCAGAGACGGGTCGTTCGGGCGGGTCCGGTAAGTTGGACCACAACATCAACATCGGTAAAGGTGAAACGCCGTGGTGGTGGGATATGATGAAGACCCGCATGCAGAAAGAGTGGGAAGCCCGCTTTAACCGCAAATGGGACTGGATTAAATGGGCCGATAAATTAGCTCAAAACATTTTGGGCGGCCTGATCAATTGTATCATTACCGGTAACTCAGATGGAGATCCGGATACTTTCTTTGGTTCCGGTGGTGGTTCTGGTGGGAAACCTTCTGAATGTTGTGGTATGAATGAGAAAAAATGGAATGCCTCTCATCCCGGTGTGCCGTTTACCTCAGATGCTTGTAAAGGTTGGATGACCACTCAATTCGGAGAAAATTATAAAGAAAAATGTCCTAGTGGCTGGGTTGCAGGCCGCTCTGGAGATGAAGACCGCTTAGGGCCTTTGGGCATTCGTGGTAAATGTTTGGGTCTTGCTTTCGGGGCATATACTTCCGGAGAGCTTGGCTTGCATGCTGCTAGTGGAATGGATTGTGAAGATATGCCGTTGCACTACAGTGTAATTCCGTCGGGTCAAGCCCGCAAGTGGAACATCTACACCTATGTAGTAGTACGCAACTACTTCCCAGAGTCTCTTGCTGGTAAATTCGGTTTATCCAAAGGGATCGACAGAACGGATCACCTGGGAAAGAAATCAAAGAAAAACCTGCTCTGTGCTTCCGTGGATAAAAAACACGGCGGTACCGGCCTTGAACACAACGTATCAAGAGTGGGGGTAGGCCAGGTACAAGAAGAGTCACAAAATTCCAGGATGTCTATCGCCACACAAATTGCTAAGACAAATAAGGTATCTAGTCACCAGCAAAAGATCCGTGCTGAAATCTTAGAGGTTGACCAGGAAAGCTTAGCCGATGCGTGTGTGATGTTGGTTGCTAAAGGAAATGCCATCTCATACAACCAGATTAAGAACCAGATCATTGACAACTTCATGAAGTTAGGGAAAGGTGTCAGCGAAGATGATGCTATAGAAGCCTTTAACAACCTGGACTTGCTGTTTGTATCTTCCGTTGCGATGAAAGATACGATAGCATGGCATTCGCACGATGTGAACCGCTTGCCCATGCCGTATTGGGAATTTGAAAACGCCTATATTAACCACAAAGGTGTTAGCAGCGGCAAAAATGGGTATATGTATAAAGTGCACGACAAAAAATGGCGTGTAGAAGGTACGGATATGATGAAAGGTCCTATCTGCTTCTATGACTCCATTGTGGCGGAGTGCGCCCCGAAAGAAGAGGCTGCCTTGCACGTGAAGTTTAACAGAAATTATCAAGGTGGCAAAGGCGGCCGACCTGACTTCAACGTAGCAGAGGCGGCCAAGGATATCAAGGTTTCCTTTAAGTACCAGATAAAAGGAAATTCTGTGTTCACGACGCCCGACTTTGAGCAGCCTTCCGGCGATGTGGTGCCCCCCACAGTGTTGGAGAATAATATATTGGAATATCGGGCCAAACACCGTATCGTGTCCTATGATGGTAGCAAAATAGAGGAAAAAGATCCGGTAAAGAGAGAAGCGCAAATAGCGCAACTCATGGCAAATAATGACTTCGGTTACATCGAATGGACTGTCAAACGGGGTGATCAATCTATCTCGACGGTGAAATGTCCGTTCGGCATGAGCGGAGATATCCAGAAGTCAGTTCCCCAGACAGACCCTTGTGAACCTGGAGATGAACAGGAGGCGTTTCGAACTACAGCATCCGGTAAACGATGCCGAATGATACGCAAATGTTTGCCGGAAAAGGTATGGGAACCGTATTTTTACGATGATCCCAACGATCAAAATTGTAAGGAACAGAGAACAGACTGTACGCGTGGAGAGAGAGAAACGGGCCCAGGTTCGTTGATCAACAAGCCTGAAGACTGTCCTGCGGAACGTCTGTGCCAGGATAACAACACATGGGGACCTTGGTATCCAAAAGATCCAACCCTCCCACAATGTAAAGACCCAGACTGTGAAAGTGGAGAAAGAGAAGAAGGTCCTGGTACGTTGATTAACAAGCCTGAAGACTGTCCTGCGGAACGTCTGTGCCAGGATAACAACACATGGGGACCTTGGTATCCAAAAGATCCAACCCTCCCACAATGTAAAGACAAGAAGCCGGATCCGGAAACGATCGTTCCTTTCTTTGAAAGGGTGATAAAAGTTCCTTGCGATGAAGATATTATGAAAGCTACCAGACGCGGAAAGAACGCGCAGAGTGGCTGTCTGGAGTGGCAAGGATGCAAGTTGACTGTGGATAATAAACGGTTATTCCAGCCATTGGATAGTGAGACCAAGGAGTATGTGAAAGCTGCCAAGGAGAAGTTTGATAAGGCCAATCAAAGTACCAACACTACGTTGTACTATGACGAAAGCACGTTAACGGTAGCCAACTTGGTAGATGCTATCATGATTGATCCGTACAACGGTAAAGTTCCCAAGAACACAGTGTGTTTATTAGGGAAAACAATTGGTGCCAACGCCAGAGATCCGCAAGACTCTAGCTTTGATAATATATTCGGAGCGTTCATCGCATTCTTAGGTTATGATGCTGCCTCATTCCCAAGTAAATTTACAACGGATTGTGCAGACGGAGGTGCGAAGATAAAGAATAGACGTTTCCCCTGCGGATCACAGTACTGGTGGGGTGGTTATGTAGATAACGGTAACAGAAGCGGATATAAGCGGGAGGTTGACGGTGGTCCGTGGAGAACCTTCCCATTAGCTGGCCTGTTGCGTACACCGCTGCCGACTAGGGATGGGCTCAACTTGACGGAAAGAAACGACGAAAAGAGTCGTACAACGTTCCACGAAAGGTATGCCGACTTAGAAGTAGCAAGTTCGTGTAAATACCCTGTTGGCGAGACGATTGACAGAGCCAAGGTATTAGAGTATATTGATATCCTTTGTAAGAACGGGGAACAAATCAAACCTAAAGCGTGGAAGCCGTGTCCGCGTGGTAAGAAGGACCCGACAAAGAGAGGTAAACAAGGAGACCGGAACGCGGGAGATTGTGACGATTGTTAAACAAAGGACATCACAAGTATACCTAGAAGTACTTACGATATGCAAAAGGGGCAAACAGAAATGTTTGCCCCTCCTTTTTTGCTATCATATACCTATGCGCTATGCATGGGTATTATGTGTGCTAAGTTTTATAGTGTCTGCCTTCCCTTCCTGGGCGGGGTTTCCGTTTTCTTTCCGCAAACCCGAAATCAAAACCGATTATTCCACCACCGTCTGGGACCGCATGATGGAAGATCAATCGTTTATGGAAATGCGCCGCGGCATGGGGGAAATGACTACCGCCAACTATCAAGCCGCTTCCAATAGTTTTGCCCGCGCGGTTATCAAAAATCCTAAATCTCCGTTACCTTATTTACTCTTGGGTGCGTCATTATATTGGGAAGGCAAAGTGGATGATGCCATTAGCGAATACAAAGAAGCCCTTACCCTCGACCCTAAAAACGCCATGGCTTATCAGCTTTTAGGTATTGCAGCCGGTTGGAAAGGCAACGTGCAAGAGGCGCAAGATTATTTTCTAAAAGCCAATGAGTTGGATCCCAACAAGGCCGACACGCATATGAACCTCGGCTCCACCTACGCCGTGCAGAAAAATTGGGACAAAGCACTCGAGCATTTCCGCCAATCGGTAGATTTGGCCCCGCGCGAACCGCTTTATCATTATCAGTTGGGCACACTCTATGAAGCGTTGGGGCGCGACGTGCTGGCCGAAGAATCTTTTAAAAAAGCGTTGCACTATTTTTCTAATTACGAAGACGCCATGCTCAGCTTGGGCGCGTTGTACGAAAAATTAAACCGCCCGCAAGAAGCACTGAAATACTATCGGCGTGCGGTTAAAACCAAGCCCGGCGATTTTGTGGCGCGGCTTCGCTACGGGTTTTTACTTGTGCAACAGGGGCAACTAGATTTGGCCCGTAGCGTCATCGAGCAAGCATTTGCCATTACGCGCTTTAAAAATGACGGGCTTGCCCTAAACGCCGTCTATCGTGCCAGCGGAAAAACCGCCCAGGCCTTTGAGCAGCAAATTCAATCTTTTAAAGAAAATTTGGAGCGCGTTCCCGCCGGCAAAGCTATTAATATTGAAGTCACGCTGGAATTTGAGCCTGCTACGCCGCCGCAAAAAAAACCTGCTGCGCGCGGTAATACCTTTGAGCAAGCGTACGAACGTTTGCGCGGCGATAGTGCACTTTCGGAAAGTTCCCCGGCTCCGGAGGCCCAAACTTTTAAACGTATCTTTACCTTATCTGTCACTAGCGAAGAAGAACGTCATACGCAAATTAATAATTTGATAGAGGGGTTGCGCCAAGCCGTCGCACAGGCCGATGGCAAGTATAACGTGAATCTATCACTGCAAGGCCGCACGCTGGATTATCGGTCCCCTTCGGCGCTCACGCAAAACCGCACCGTGGCCCCCAAAGCTGTGTATGATCCGCGTATCGTCGGTAACGACATGGGGCTATGGGTGACGGGCCGCACATGGTTGTTGTTTGTAGACGAGGCCAGCGAAGATTTACAGGAATACAAAGCGTGCCCCGCGGATAACACGTGCGATTTGCTCAAAGGACTTGCGTTTTTGGCACGCGGTAACGGGGCGGATGCGGCTGAGATGTTTTCTCGCGCGGCAATTAGCCAGCCCAAAGATCCGCTTGCCCAGCTGGGCCTTGGCACGGCGGCGATTATTAACGCCGACGATGAAAAGGCCCTTTCTCATTACCGCCGCGCGCTGGAGTTGGATCCCAAAAACAAAGTGGCAACTAAAAATATCAAAGTATTGGCGGATGATAAATGAGCGGACGAACTATTCAAAAATACGGGCAGCACTTTTTAATTTCCCCGCGCGTTATTAACGAAATTGTGGACGCGGCCGAAGTGTTGCGCGCCGATAACCTGGTGGAAATCGGCCCCGGGCAAGGGGCGCTTACCCAAGAATTTATTAAGCGCGGACAAACGGGTTTTACCGTCATAGAAATTGACCCGGATATGGTGAAATTTTTACAACAGAATTTGCCCGCTGCGGCGCAACTTAACATTTTGCAGGGCGATTTTTTGAAGTTTGATTTGAGCGAACTTCCTGCTGTGCCGACGCAGTTTGTGAGTAACTTGCCTTACATTGACGCGGCGGAGATTTTAGATAAAGTGCTCGCATGGACACATTTTAAGACGGCCGTATTTATGTTCCAAAAAGAGCAAGCGCAAAAAATTACTGCTAAACCCGGTGAAAAAGGGTATGGCGTTTTATCTGTTTTGAGCCAACTGCGCGCGCGTATTAATTTAATTTGTAACGTGGGCAAAGGATGTTTTAACCCGCCGCCCAAAGTGGATTCGCGCGTATTGGCATTTGAAAAAATTCCCGCGCCTGCCCATTGGCCTGCTATAGCGCGTGTGGTGCAAGCGGCATTTTTGCACCGTCGTAAGACGTTATTAAATGCACTTTTGCTGGGTGGGTATGAGCGTGAGAAAATTGCCGCGGCGCTTGCTCAAATAAACGTGCCTCTAACCGTTCGCCCGGAGCAGCTAACTCCCGCACAGTTTGTAAAGTTGGCCAAAATGTTATAAAGAAAGCGCCTTCTCTAATATCCGCTCTTTGGCAACAAACGGGCGGATTTTATTTAGTAGCAAATGTTCCGCCGCTGCCATGATTAAGAATTTTTCATCGGTTGTGTTAGGGCGGTAATGTTTGCCGGCTTGCACGAGCGCCTCTTGCGGCGCCAAGCCAATGAGTTCGCTGCCGGTAATTTGTAGATTGCGCGCTGCAGCTTCGCGTTTGCATGCTTCAAATAAATCGGCCAGTGAAGTTTGGTGAAAGTCGGTCAAATTGCACGACACTTGGGCACAATTATAACTTGGCATGTACCACCCAATGGCTTTCACGCTAGGAAGGCCGCCGTTCTTTTCGCGTAGTTTAGCCGCTATCTCTTTGGCCATGTCTACATTTTGCGTGTTAAGCGATATATTAAACGCAATTAAAAAATTGCGCGCGCCGATTACGCTGGCCCCGGTATGTGCTACCGAATGGGAAAAGGTACGTGGTCCATAGTCGGGTGGCAGATTTTTTAATTTCTCCGGCAGACTTTCGTATTCGCCTTTGCGGATAAATGCTAAATTCTTGCGTGCGGGCGTGTGTGCATTTGCTTCATACAAATAAACGGGGATGTTTAATTCCTGCGCTACGCGTCGCGCTAACGATTCGGCATATGGAATAGTTTCCTCCAGTGTGATGTTTTGAACAGGTACCAGCGGACACACATCCACAGCACCAAGTCGAGGATGAGCCCCTTTGTGAAAGCTCATATCAATATCTGCCTGGCAGGTGCGAAACAGCATAAAGCACGCTCGCACTACTTGTTCGGGATGCCCGGCTATAGTAAGTACGGTGCGGTTAGCATCTATGTTACTATCTACATGTAACAAACGTGCTCCGCCCAGCATGGCGTACAAATCGCCCACAATGCGGGTCAAGTTGGCAACATCGCGTGCTTCGGATATATTAGGTACAGCCTCTATAATCTGCATAGTTTTATTATACCTTAAAAAATACTTGCAATTTTTTTTTACATTTATAGTATAATAAATGTAGGTACTTATTAAGTTTAAGTACTTGATATAATTAATTAAAAGGAAGTATAAGTAAATGCCTAAAGGAAAAGTAAAATGGTTTAACGACCAAAAAGGTTACGGTTTCGTAACCCCCGAAGATGGTTCTAAAGATCTCTTTGTTCACTACCAAGAAATTCAGGGTGACGGTTTCAAGACCTTAGCCGAAGGCCAAGAAGTAGAATTCGAAGTAGTCGAATCCGAAAAAGGCCCGAAAGCCGTAAAAGTTGTCAAGCTGTAATTTTTGGTAACTTTATCAAGGGCCCCGCTAACACGGGGCTCTTTTTTATGGTGTAAAATGACTCCCAAACCAAACATTCAAACTTCACTAGGGGAACTTTGGTTCTTATCCTATCCGCTGATTGTGACCATGGCCGCCCAAGTGATCATGCAATTTGTGGACCGGATGTTTTTGGCATGGTACTCATCCGAAGCGTTGGGTGCATGCGTACCGGGGGGGATGCTGGCGATGACGTTTAGCTCTCTGTTTATGGGGCTTGCCGGATATACCAGTGTGTTTGTTGCGCAATTTGCGGCTAAAAATAAGCGGGGCTCTGTGGCACTTTCTCTATGGCAAGGTATATTTTTGGCCCTTTTATCTGCGCTTGTTTTGGCGGCCCTTACTCCTGTGGGTAAGGTAATTATTAATAGTTTTGGTCATGCTGAGCCGGTGCGCGTGTTGGAGTTGCAGTATTTTGGACTATTAAATTTATTTGGCGGGTTGGCAGTAATCAATAACGCTCTAGCCAGTTTTTTTAACGGACGCGGGAAAACCAAAATTCCCATGGGTGCTACATTGGCGGGAAACATGCTGAATATTGTATTGGATTATGCGCTCATTTTTGGAAAATTGGGGCTGCCCGCACTAGGTATTAAGGGCGCGGCGTATGCTACCATTTTGGGCAATGCGCTGATTATGGTAATTTTTCTTACGCTGATTTTTGCAACTAACACGCGAATCGCGTTTAAAGTGTCGCGCCTGGCGGGCTTTTATAAACCTATTTTTACGCGGATGGTGCGCTTTGGGTTGCCTAACGGGTTTGGATTTTTGATGGACGTGATTTCTTTTACCCTATTCACGTTTATGGTGGGCAATATCGATACCGTTTCTTTACAGGCCAGCAACATTGTAATGAGCATGCAGCCTGTAGTGTTTATGGTGATTCTAGGTCTAGGGATGGGGATTCAAATTCTCGTCAGCAAATACCAGGGGTTAAAACGCCCGGATGTAAGTGTACAAGTGGTCAAAAACGCGTGTAAAATTGGATACGCGTATGCAGGCAGTATTGCCTTGTTATTCTTTTTTGGGGCGCCGCTGTTTTTGCATTTATTTATTCCGGCAGGCACAGCAAACGGGGCCGAAATTGCCGCCAAAACTTGGCCGCTGATGAAGCTGGTCAGTTTGTTTGTGTTGTGCGACGCGACCTACTTGATTTTTGGGGAAGCCATTCGCGGTGCCGGGGATACCAAATACTATATGCACGTGATGATAGGCTGCGCGTGGTTACTGCTCATCCCAGGCACCTGGATATTAGTATATAAGTTGCATGCGCCGGTGATATGGGTGTGGAGCTGGCTAACCTTTTATGCCGGGCTCACGGCTGTGTTTATGGTGATACGCTTTGCCTGCGGTAAGTGGAAAACAATGCAAGTCACTTCTGCGTAAAATGTGCTACAATGCAAGGAAAGGAGGCAGTTATGGAAATTTTAAACAAAGCAGACATCGGTGTATTTGGCGGATCCGGTTTTTATAAATTTTTAACAGACATTGAAGAAGTGACTATAGACACGCCTTACGGCAAAACAAGTGATAACGTTTTTATTGGTACCATTGGAGTGCACAAAGTGGCGTTTATGCCGCGCCACGGACGCAATCATACTATTGCGCCGCATCAGGTAAACTACCGCGCTAACGTATGGGCGATGAAACATTTGGGGTGCACGCGCGTGATTTCTCCGTGTGCCGCAGGCAGTTTGCAAAAAGAAGTGGAGCCCGGACATTTTGTGATTTGCGATCAATTTGTAGACTGGACTGACGGCCGCAAAAATACATTTTTTGAAAGCCCGTTTTTATTAGAAGGCCCCTCTGTGCAGCATCCTTCCCCGGCCGATTTGTACTGTCCGCAACTGCGCAAACTGGCTATTGAAACGGCCAAGTCACTGAGCATCCCCGTGCATGAAACGGGAACGGTGGTTGTTATTAATGGTCCGCGCTATTCTACTAAGGCCGAGTCTGCCTTCTTTACGCGCCAAGGGTGGCAGGTGATTGGGATGACGTCGTTCCCGGAGAATTACCTGGTGAAAGAACTCAATATGTGCCCGTTAAACATTGCGCTCATTACCGACTATGACGCCGGACTCGTGGGCGATGTGGCACCAGTATCGCACGAGGCGGTGCTGAAAGTTTTTAATAGCAATATTGAAAAATTAAAAGCGCTTTTGTTTAAACTAATAGAGCAAATTCCCGTGGATGAAAAACGCACTTGCCCGTGTGAACACGCCACGCAACTGAAGTTCTAAACGTACCTTATACGAATAAAACAACATCCCCTGCTATGGCAGGGGATGTTGTTTCCTTTTTTGTGCCGTTTTTCGTCGTAGAAAAAATAGCGCTTGAATCGTTTTTTTTTTTTCTTATAATGGGTTATACGCGATTTTGTTTTTGTATAAACGGGGGGATATTCACCCCGGTTTAAAACGCCGTATAAACGAATATAAAGGAGAAAGTATGGAAACAAGAGATAAAATTACCAATCATTTTCTTC
>JAZOAE010000026.1:0-8636 GCA_045595305.1 Elusimicrobiaceae bacterium | reverse complement strand
TCCATCCCGGCGCCGATCGGTAGACCGTCGTCAGAGAAAGCACTTTGCGTGCGGCCATAGACAATTTGTAGGAATAATTCGCGCATAGCGGTGTTAATCGCGTCGCACACGAGGTCAGAGTTTAAGGCTTCTAAAATCGTTTTGCGGGGTAGAATTTCGGCCGCCATAGCAGCAGAGTGTGTCATACCCGAGCAGCCCAAGGTTTCTACCAAGGCTTCTTTGATTACGCCTTTCTTGACGTTTAAAGTCAATTTGCAGGCGCCTTGCTGCGGGGCACACCAGCCTACCCCGTGGGTGAGGCCGCTAATATCGGCAATTTGTTTGGCTTTGACCCATTTCCCTTCTTCGGGGATCGGGGCCGGCTCATGCTTTGCGCCTTTGCAGACACAGCACATGGCTTGTACTTCAGGGGTGCATTTTTCACAACTCATGAAAGTAGGTCTCCTTAATAAAATAAATCTTCTTATATATTTTAGCAAAATTTAAGTAAGCTTCCTATCAACAAAACTCCCCGAGCTAGATGCCCGGGGAATTATCACAACAAACCTGTAAGATTACGACCACAAACTAAGCTTAGTTACTTTGTCGCTGCGGCGAACTTTCGGCTCGCCCACAAGTTCTTGGATAAAAGCTTCACACACATAAATTTTGGTACCCGGCAATAAATGACCTCCGATAACGGTATGGTCTTTGTCCGCCAGTGTTACATGTGCGTGCACCATAGGGCGATTGTCCTGAATGCTTACGTTGCCCGTTAGATTTAAGAGCTCCAACTCTTCATCGAACAGGGATTTTTCAAATTTCTTTTTGGCTTGATCGTAATAACCGATCGTTGCGTTGGAAACAGATCCTACCACCGACACAATCCCGCATTTGACTTGATTGTCGTGGCAAAAATCGATCAGCTCCTCGAGCAAATCTTTCCCTTTAGGAAGTCGGAATATATAGGTTCTTCCGGTTAAATAAGGTTTTTCTTCTGCCATTTTTCTCTCCTTATCGGGCTTATTTCGCTGCCCGTTTTAAATCGTCCGCATAGGTGCGGATAGCCGCTAGTATAGACGCTCCGTCCATACCAGCTTCTTCATATACTTTTGCGCTGCTGGCACTGCCCAAATACCGCCCATTCTTGTGCGGATAGACGGTATGTTCACGCCCTTGTTGGCTGTGAATCCAACAGTCTAGCGTGGGAAGTGTAAAATCCGTCAGCCCCATAGCACGCTGCATCAGCGCACAAGGTACCAACTGCTCTTGTTCCTCTTTGGGCAATAATTCAAACAACTCACGGCTGGCCACATAAATAAGGTTCACATCCGGAGCCTTCCCCGCCAAAATCTCCGGCAACACTTTTTCCACTACGATACGACCAATGCCCGCCCCTTGCACAAACACAGTTCCCGCTTGGGCATCTTTAGCATGGTGCAAATAATACACGCCTTTCGCAGCTGCTAACGCCGCATCAATGCCAAGTTTAGCCCGATCCATATATGCCGCTGAAGCACGAATTACAAACGGTGCAAACACTGCCGGTTTTTTAGACAAAGCAGTAGTAACCAACGGCCAAATTTCATCTACTTCTAACGGCGTAATGGTAATGCAAGATCCTTTGGGGAAGTTATCTTGTACCAGTTGTAAACTTTGCGGATCAGCGTGAGTAGGGCCATCTTCCCCAGTGGGCAAACTGGCATGCCCGTTAAAAAGCACCAGCGTATTGGGGTGAAGTCCAACTTCGCGCGAAGCTTGCACACCAATCGCATGCAAACGCGCCGCAACATGCTCAAAAGCTAAAAATGCACCATATGAGGAAGAAACCGCAATATGCCGCCCAAAAGCCGAAATTCCGCTGCATACGGCCGACATTCCATCTTCACAAATTCCCCCCGCACTTAATCGGCGGCTAGTGGGGTTGGTCAGCGTGTTGAAATTACCGGAAGCAAAACCTTCCGCCACCGCACCGGCGCCGGTGGATCCGTACAAATCAGCCGAACCAACTAACAATGTGCCACTGGTTTCTTTGTTTAAATGCGACAACGTTTTGCCCAATATCCCGCGTGTGGTATATTGTTTACCCACTTCGAAAGCAAACTCAGCAGGCACTTGGGCGGGATTAAAAGCGTACGCTTTTTGCACATCGCCTAGCGTCGGGCGAACGGCACGCTTTGCAAGCGCCAGTTGCTGCGCGGATGCTTTTAATTGCGCCACTACAAACTGCCGAATTTGCGCATCACTTTCCAGCACGCGGCGGATGACAAGCAAACTCTCCCAGTAATATCTTTCAATATTTTCCGGAGTTTTTTCCCCTTCAAAGCGCGGGAACGTTTCGCTAAATGTTTGTTCAAATTCAGAAAGCGATTTATAAAATTCTTCGGAAGCAAATTTATGTCCGCTTCCATGCGAAGCTTTGCCTTCAATACCGTATTTCCATCCTTTGACCGTTCGGTAAATAATCGCGGTAGGTTGATGATTGGACATTTGCGCGGCTAATTTTTGAGCGGCAAAAATTTGATTAAAATCGTGCCCGTTGGGGACATAAACTACGTTGCAATCCTGCATGTAGAAAAGTTCCATCGGCGTCCATTGAACATAATCACCCGGCTGATTATTTTCGGCCGTTACACGTTCCGATTCGATGGAAGCTTGGTTCCAGTCAATATGAAACGTAATATTTTTGAGCTGAGCCGTAGCCGCCATAGCAAGCGACTCACTCACACGTCCTGCCGTTAAACCGCCCTCGCCTTCAATGACGTGCACGCGCGGGCAATTTTCACCATACGCATCAGCTGCCGCAAGCGCCAAACCAACCGCGGCTGCCAATCCTACCCCGCTAGCCCCGGTACTGGTACGTACAAAAGGAACTAACGGTTCGGGATGTCCGCCCAAGGGTTTGGAATGAAATTTTGTAAATAGCGCAGTGCCTTGTTTGCTGTTATGCCTAAAACCTAATAAATCTTCCAACCGTAACTGCTGCGCTTCATCGACCGGCAATAGTTCAGGCGCACCGATACGCACGCATTCATTACGCAGTGCCCACATAGCGTAAAGCCCCAGTGCTTTATGCCCTGCTGCATAGGAAATAATATCGGCAGCATCATCCTGTGGGTGAGAGAAATCATACAACATTGTCTTATATAATAGGTGAGATACCGCACGCCCACTGGAAATACTTCCCCCCGGATGCCCGGAAGAGGGAACATAATTATAAAGTAGCGCCACCAAAGCACGGTATACTACGTCCAACCGTTCCAATGCTGCTGCTTCATTTAATGCAATACGATACGCGGGATTAGCCGCCTGGTCCGTTACATCTACAAATACAGCCCGTTTTTGATTCATGGTAAACGGTTTCATAATCTCTCCCTTAGAAATGAAGTCCTTCCTGCACACACAACAATGTCAAATCGACCATAGCTTGAATATCTTTTTTTGAGCATACCTCTACATTGCTATGAATGTTACGCGTAGGCAACGAAAGTGCACAGGTAGGTGTCCCTGTCTTGGCTAAATGAATTGCCCCGGCATCGTTGCCACCCCGTTGTGCAATACGCACTTGATAGAGGATATGGTGCTGTTCACAGCATTTTTTTAATTCATCAAAAAGTGGTTTAGGGGTAATAGTCATCGAATCCAACACGCTAATACCCACCCCGCCGCCTATACGTACAATATAGTCTTGTGGAGCCACGCCAGGAATATCTGCCGCCCCCGTGGTATCCAGACACAAACTAACATCGGCGTCCAAACCAAAAGCCGCCGTTGTAGCCCCTCGCACGCCAACTTCTTCCTGCACAGTGAAAACGGCATGCACGGTATAATATGGATTTTCAAGTTGCTTAAATACTTCGGCTAGAATGAAGGCGCCGCCGCGGTTATCAATGGCCTTGGAGGAAATAAGTCCGTCTCCGAATTCCTCGTAGGATCTATCTAATACAATGGGATCCCCTACTTGGACTAACTCTTTTACTTTTTCGACGGGCAACCCTAAATCGATAAAAAGTTCTTTAAGAGGTACCGCCTGACTGCGTTCGGCCTCGGTAGTGATATGCGCGGGCTTAGTACCAACAATCCCCAAGAGCGGACCGCTTTTCGTCTGCACGCGCACACGCTGAGCGAGCAAGGTGCGGGGATCAATTCCCCCCACTGTTACAAAACGCAAAAAACCGCGTTCATCAATAAAACGCACCATAAGGCCCACTTCATCCATGTGCGCACATAGTAGAAGCGTTTTGCCCGAGGTACCCCTTTTAGTTAAAATCAAATTTCCTAATACGTCGACACGCACTTCGTCCGCGTGAGGAGACAATAAATCTTTAAGATGTTTCCTTACCGCTTCTTCGCGACCAGAAAGACCCGGAAGCTGAGTAAGTGTTTTGAGAAGAGAAAAATCAATTTTTTTAGTCATTTTGGCTCATTTTTCCATAATAAGGTAGTTACATTATACGCCAAAACGGCCAAAAAAGCAAGTGTTTTTTATATCGGCAGTTACGAGGGAAATTTTTAGAGTTTTAGACCTTACGTATTTGGTTCTTTTTCATATGTGGAAAATACACGGCAAAAGTTTTAAAAAATTTGTAAAATAATGGAGACAGCAGTTAATTTTTTAGGAGGATTTTCACATGACCGTTTCTTATAAAGAACTTGGCTTGGTTAATACCCGCCAAATGTTCAAAGACGCGATGGCTGGTGGCTATGCCATCCCGGCTTACAACTTCAATAACATGGAACAACTCCAAGCTATTGTAACCGCCTGTGTACAAACCGGCAGTCCGGTAATTTTGCAAGTATCTAAAGGTGCGCGCCAATATGCAAACTCCACGCTACTTCGCTGGATGGCCCTCGGTGCTGTAGAAATGATGAGCGAACTAGGCAAACCGGTTCCGCTGTGCTTGCACTTGGATCACGGCGATAGTTTTGAATTGTGCAAAGACTGTATTGACAACGGTTTTTCTTCTGTAATGATTGACGGATCCAGCTTGCCGTATGAAGAAAACGTCGCGCTAACCAAAAAAGTAGTGGAATATGCCCATCAACATGATGTAACCGTAGAAGGTGAATTGGGCGTTTTGGCTGGTATTGAAGATGAAGTTTCCGCCGAGCACCACACTTACACCGACCCTGCCCAAGTAGAAGACTTCGTAAAACGCACAGGGGTAGATTCCTTGGCTATTTCCATCGGTACTTCTCACGGTGCTTACAAATTTAAAGTGAAACCCGGTGAAAAACTCCCCGAGCTTCGCTTTGATATTTTGGAAGAAGTTTCTAAACGCTTGCCCGGTTTCCCGATTGTGTTGCACGGATCTTCTTCCGTACCGCAATGGGCCGTTAAACAAATTAACGAATACGGCGGCAAATTGGATAACACCGCCGGCATTCCCGAAGAGCAATTGCGCAAAGCCGCTAAATCGGCTGTATGCAAAATCAACGTAGATAGCGACGGCCGCTTAGTGATGACCGCCACCATCCGCAAAATCTTCGCCACCAAACCGGCTGAATTTGACCCGCGCAAATACTTAGGCCCAGCCCGCGAAGAACTGATTAAAATGTACGCCGAAAAGAACGAAAACGTATTTGGTTCCGCCGGCAGAGTAAAATAGTCCTGCGGACCGCAACTTCCGCGCTAACTATTTAGAAAAGACCTCTTGCGATTTTTCCCGCGAGAGGTTTTTTTTGATTCAAAGCAATCAATTAGGTTGCAACCTTACAAAAACCCGCTCTTAATGAGCGGGTTTTTTTGTTGTGTGTATTAAAATTTATTTTGTTAATTTAGCCCACAGTGATTTTTTAGCAGAAGCAGAAGTTAATAGAGTTTCTTTGGTAAGTGCGCCGATTAAAATACCCGCTTCGTCCGTTACCGGCAAGCACGCAGTTTCTTCTTTAGAAAAAATAGATTGCACCTCGGATAATAAATCTTGCGGATGAACAGCGCGCGCTTTGTTCATCACACTGCCACACACAGATTGTTGACTAAAAAAAGCCAGCTCTGCTGTCGGGATGCTTCCTTTAAGGGAGCCATCCTTCCCGGTTACAAAACACACTAAAGGTAATTTTTTGCGCGGCAAATTTTTAAGGCGACTCACCAATTCCCCCACCTTTGTTTCTGTGCGCACGGCTACAAAATCGGTAGTCATTGCATGACCCACGCTATCTCCGGGGAATCCGCCCGCTGTTTTAAGCAAATTAACAAACGCCGGCTCCAGCACGGACACCAAACGCTCTTTGTAAGGAGTGGAAAATTCCTTCCATAATTTAGTAGCCTGGGGAACTTCCAAATGCGTGAGCACGTAACTGGCTTGTTTAAGCGGCAAACGCCGCAAAACTGCCGCGGCCTTGGGTGGATCCATCGGGTTAAGTGCCGCCACTACGCTTTGTGCTTTGAGCCCGCCAATAAGTAAAAGAACTTCATGTGTGGCTAACCCAGCAAGCGCTGCCGCCGCTTCCTTGGGGGAAGCCGCGATAAATTTCTCGGTAATCACACTAGCCAGTGCGTGCATGGGCTGATTGTTCATATTTTTGCCTTGATAAACTTCTCTAAATCATTATAATAAATATAAGAGGCTTTTTATAGGGGGCACTATGCTTTTTAATAAACCGGTACACGAACTTACCTTTGATGATGTAGTAGCATTTTGCAAACGCGGTCTGCCTGAAAACAAACAGCTAGACTACAAATATATGTTACCCAAAAATCATGAGAAATTTGCCAAAACAATTGCCTCGTTTGCCAATGCCTTGGGCGGCACCATTATCATCGGTGTGCAAGATGATAAAAATGACAAACCCGCCCCGCCATTTACGGGAATTGCCTATCACGAAAAAGTGCGCAACAGCATTGAAGATATTATCAAAACAAATATTGACCCCGTGGTATTTGTAGATGTAAACACGTGTATTAACAAACGCGGTGACCGTATGTTTGTGGTCATTGATATTCCGCAAAGTAATTTAACCCCCCACCTGGTGGGCAAATTAAAACGTGCTTACATCCGCACCGGGCAGTCCTCCCGCCCGGAAATGATTGTCCACCCGGACAAACTTCCCTGGCTCTTAGATCACCGCCAAAAGTCCGACAAATTACGCCACATCTTATATGACAAAGCGGAAAGTCATTTTGAAAATTATCTCAAAACCTGCACCGTTTCTGCCGACGGAGAAATTATCAGTACGCTGTCATTTGTACCACTCTATCCACAAGAACCGCTTACCGATTACAAACAACTGCCCGAAGTAGTGGCCTACGCTTCCACGCAAGCCCCTTACGGCGTAATGGCCAACCCGGACTATCCGTTAAAACCTGTGCAAGACGGCGTGACCGTCATTTCCAATGCCCGCGGCGTTTATAAATTAACCGAATTTAACTCCTACGGGCTACTTATGAACAAACAAGTAGCCAGCCAAGATGAAATGATCAACGGACACGTTGCGCAAACAATTCACGTGGAAACGCTCTGTCAAAATTGCGCGTTGTTTTTTACCACCGCACGCAAATTTTTAGATAAACTTTCGTTTGGCGGACTGCTGTTGTTCCGTTTCAAATTGGAACACACCCGCGGCAAACGTGCATTGCTAGGCAAAAAACAATCTACTGTGCTGGAAGATTATGTGCATATAGACCGCAATTTATTCTTGACGGATTTACAAAACAATTTACCCACGCTGCTAGAGGATTTATTGCACGAGGCCGCCTGGTCACTGGGGCTACAAGTTCCTCAGGAAGATATCCGTGCCTTGGTACTTAAATACCTCGCGGAGATAAAGCCATGAAAGGGTACACGCTGCTTGAAATGTTGGTAGTGGTGCTGATTATCGGCGTATTAGCCGCCGTGGCATTGCCTTATTATTTTAATGCGGTAGAAAATACACGGCTTACGGAAATACGATTATTGTGGGGACGCGGTAAAGATTTTTTGGCCGGGAAAAATTTTTCAAGTAGTGACCTGGAAAAAATTAACGAGCAATTACAAAAAGCCAAATTAAATGATTTCACAGCTGAGATTGTCTGCCGCGAAGGCAATTCGCCCTGTTGGGAAGTAGTTTTTACCCGCAAGGGCGGCGGCGCGCAATATCAAATTACTTCAGTAAATAATTTTAGACAATTGGCTTGTGTGCCCACCAATGCACGCGGAACAAGTTTTTGCAAATCGCGCAGTCGAGATGAGAAAACAACCGTGGGCGACAAAGACGCGTATCTGATACACTAAGATTTCGCGGAATACGAAAATACTCATTTATAGTAACAGGATCCTTTACCGCATACTCTCTTGCACAAATTATATCCGCGGCTTCCCCCTTGCGCATTACCATAACAGTACCATTCTCCGGCATGTTCATTAGTAGAATTTTTTAAGTAATAGTATACATTAGCATAAAATGCACGAATCCAAAACCAGCTTTGTGTATGAGGGGTACTTACGTCTACAGTTTTCCCGCCGAACTTCAAGCCATTACACTCCACCGAATACTGTTTAGTTGTACATCCTGGCACATCAAATTCTAGTTTGCGCCAGTCTGTAGGATAGGTCCCGTTTTGCACATAATGCCATTCCAGCGCCCTTGCTAACTGACGGCCAATAACGTCCAATTGTCTAAAGTTGGCCATATCTACCGCCTTTTGATATTGCGGCAAGGCAATCGCCGCCAAAATG
>JAZOAE010000025.1:0-6155 GCA_045595305.1 Elusimicrobiaceae bacterium | reverse complement strand
GCCCCTTTTAGCGGCTTGATGGGCATACACACAACCCGAAATTCCTGCACCGATTACTAAGCAATCCGTAGAAAGTGTTTTCATAATTACATTATATAATTTCACGTAGCTAATAAAAAAGCCACGGGCTTAATCCCGTGGCTTAGCATAGCATTTTCAAAAACTTAACTGGGTTTTACACACACACCATCTGTACAAGATGTATATCCCATCGATTCACAGAATGTTTGCCCGTTTCCTGCCTCATCCTCTCCCACACAGGCAATTTGATCTCGATTAGAGGTTGCAAAGTGCGGCTGAATTTGAATCCTATAGGTGGAGGCATAAATACCATCTGTACGAACAGCATTCGTCACTCCTTGGGGATCAATTGTGATAGTGAAATGTTTGGTCTGACATGCATCTTGATCACAGCTGCTGCCAGACACCCCGACATCCAACTGATTAATGTAGGGAATCCAACCCGAACCTGTACAGGTTTGCCCATTCATTTGGCGCTCTAAACATTCACGATTCAGTCCTTCGGCAATAGCACTAGCAGCCATCAATCCTTCCGAAAATCGTGCTTGTTCTACGGACCTCTTATAGTACCCCGCACTCAAAGCAGCTAGTAATGCCACAATAATTACCACAGCCATCAATTCGGCCAACGTAAATCCATTTTTAATTTTGTTATGCATAAACACTCCTCACTTTTTATTATTATATCCTTTTTTTACATACTTTCAAGAATTTTTATTGCAAAACAACCTCAAAACCGTTATACTACTTGTAAGGAGATATTTGTTATGAGTAAAAAATTTGGGTTTACATTGATAGAATTACTGACGGTAGTATTAATTTTGGGCGTTTTAACAGCGGTTGCTTTACCACAGTACCGCAAAGTCATTCAACGAGCAGAGGCCACCAACGCCCTGGCTAGCTTAAAAACGATCTTCGAATCAGCCAAAAGATATAAGGCGGCTAATTCTTCCTGGCCAACATCTCTTAGGGATTTAGATGTTGATTTGTTTGACTTATCCGAACAAGGGAACATGGGAGAGTTTCAATATACATTGAGTAATGAACAGGGCGGAACTGTATCGGCTTGTCGATTGGCAGACGGATCTGCTAATAATACTTTTTGCTTAAAAGCCCAGTTCCACAGACGAGTTACGGCACATCGTTTCCCCAATGCTGTCCCTCAAGACCAACGTGATGTGTACATCTGTCAATTTTACAATGAGAGATTTCAGGACTTGTGTGAATTTATCTGTTCCGATACAACCCCCGATAATTCGGTTAACGAATGCGCAATTGACTAACTTTAAGATTACTAATACCGCCCCTGTTTGGGGCGGTATTTTATTTGTGTTTGCGCTTAAAAAACTTTTTAAAATTTTGTTTTCCGCCTGAGGGTTTAGCAACTTGTTGCTGACGCTCCAACTTAGCACGGGCTTTTTTGCTAAGACCCACTTTTACCGTGCGAAACGATTGTGGGGAGGATGGCTGTTCTTGCGTTAAAACACGTGCTGCCTCAGTTGCCTTTTTAAATGTTTTAGGCTTTTTTACCGTACGCATGGAGAGTTTATTACTTTGAGGCAAAACCACTTCGCCCGTGTTTAATAACTCTTTGGCACGTTGGGTATATTTAGAAGGAATTTGTTTTTTCTTGCTGCGTTTAGCATGTGCAGCTCCCTCCTCATGCGCCACGAATTTCGGTGCGGGCAACGGTTCAATGGTTTTTTGAATTGTTCTAACGGAACTGCCAAATTTAGTAACACGGCAAATCTCTTGCCATTTTTGGCCATCGTCGCTGATAAACGATAGGGCGTTGCCCACGCCCCCCGCGCGACCGGTACGACCGATGCGGTGAATATAGTCCTCGGGACATTGGGGTAAATCATAATTAATAACGTGCGCAATTTGCGGCACATCCAAGCCGCGGGCTGCCAAGTCCGTAGCCACCAACACACGCACGGTACCGTTTCTAAAAAATTCCATAATCTGCCGCCGGCGGTTTTGGCGAAGTTCCCCATGCAACGCATTTACCTTTTGACCATAACGCTTGAGTTCTTTTGCCAATCTTTCCGCCCCATGTTTGGTTTTTACAAAGATTAAAATCGATCCTGCACGTGTATTAAGCTCATGCAAAAGTTGTGGGAGTTTTTCGCGAATAGATACGTAGACAATTTCTTGTAATACACCTTGTGCCGGTGAGGTAACTGCACCAATTTGCACTCGCAGCGGACGCGTTAAAAATTCTCCGGCCAGCTGCACAATTTCTTTCGGAAGAGTGGCTGAAAACAATAATGTTTGACGGGGTTGTGGTAATACTTTCACAATACGGCGCATATCCTCAATGAATCCCATATCCAGCATACGATCCGTTTCATCCAATACCAAAAAATGTGTTTGAGACAGATCCACGCTCTTGCGCCCCAGATGATCTATTAAACGCCCCGGCGTGGCAATAATCACACGCGGTTTACGGCGCAAAGCAGCATATTGTTTGTGAATGTTATCCCCCCCAATAATTAACGCAGCGGATAAGGAGTCCGTTAATTTTTCAAGTTCGGCTAAAATTTGCTGAGCCAGTTCGCGCGTGGGCGAAAGAATGAGTGCGTTATTCGCCGAATTTTGTATCAAATAAACGACTAGCGGCAGCAAAAACGCCAATGTTTTTCCTGTCCCTGTTTGGGCAGTACCAAGTACGTCCTTACCCGAAAGCGCAGGCGGTAAGGCACGCACCTGAATAGGTGTGGGCTCTTCAATAAGCATACGCTTAAGTGCGATTTGTAAAAATTCGGGCAACGTCTCAAACACGTTCATGCAAGGCGGCCTCCATCTCTTCATTTAAACTAATCCAGCGCTCTTCTGTCTTTTTAAGTTCATCATTGAGTAGCGCCAACTCGATACTGCTATCGGCGTTATATTGCGTAAGCAGTTGCTCCTCCAAAGCGGTTTTACGGGTAGTTAATTTCTCAATTTTATCATCCAACGCGCGGATTTCTTTTTTCAAAGGAGCTACGCGCATACGACGGGCAGCAGCTTCTTTGCGCTGCATTTCCTTTGATGTCATTTTATCACTGGCTAAGTCGTTACGGTCATTGTTTTTTAAGAGTTGCGCCTTGTAATCTTCCAAATCTCCCGCAAAGGTTTGACATGTACCACGACGCACAATCCACAACGTGTCACACGTAAGTTCTATCACGTGTAAATCGTGTGTAATCAATACCACGGCCCCTTCATAATTATTCAGTGCCTCAATTAAAGCTGCGCGCGATTGAATATCCAAATGGTTGGTGGGCTCATCCAAAATCAGCAAATGCGGGGCATCTTTGGTAATAAGGGCAAGAAGTAAGCGGGATTTCTCTCCCCCTGACAAACTGCCTATTAATGTATCGGACTTAGCCTTGTTTAAGCCAAAGGCACCCAGTTGCGCGCGGATTTGCGTTTCTGTGGATAAGGGCATTTGAGCACTCAACATTTCGTACGGCGTTTTTTCCACGTCCAATTCTTCCGTCTGATGCTGGGAAAAGTAAGCGATTTTCATTTTTTTGGCGGTTGTCATCTTGCCGGACATCAACAGCAAGCGGTGCGATAGAATTTTGGCAAGCGTAGATTTTCCGTTTCCGTTAGCACCCAAAAGCGCGATGCGGTCATCCGGCTCTATGCGCAAATCCAAATTTTGTAAGACAGGCTTTTCATCATATCCCGCCACACCGTTTTCAATGGTCAAAAGCGAGTTGTTTAATTTCTCAGGTGAGGGAAATTCAAAATGCGCTTCGGGATCTTTGGGAATCGTAGGCGCCTCCCCCAATTTTTCAATCATTTTGAGACGGCTCTGTGCTTGCTTGGCCTTAGTAGCTTTATAGCGGAAACGATCTACAAATGACTGTAAATGCGCTACCACACGCTCGTGCTTGGCCGCGGCTAATTTAGCCCCCTCGATAGCAGCGGCGCGCGTGCGCTCGTATGTATCGTAATTCCCATTATAAAGTTTTAATTTGCCGTCTTCTACGTGAATAATATGATCACACAAACGATTTAAGATGTGCCGGTCGTGGCTGATGATGAATACCGTTTTATCCACCCGCACTAAGTAATTTTCCAGCCACATAGCGGTTTCAAGGTCTAGGTGGTTGGTAGGTTCGTCTAAGAGCAGACAATTTGACGGCGCGTACAAACACGCCGCCACATTGGCACGCACTTGCCACCCGCCGGAAAATTCTTTGAGCGGACGCTTAAAATCCTCATTTACAAACCCTAATCCGCTTAAAATGGCACTCGCGCGCGCTTGGGCACTGTGCGCACCCAAGAACTCCAACTTATCAAAAATTTCGGCCATACGCTCGCCGGTGATGTGTGGGTTTTCCAATTCCTTTTGCAAACGCATCAGCTCTTTATCGGCCGCCAAAACATAATCTAATAGACACACAGACGGGTTAGCAATATCCTGCGCTACACTGGCAATTTGCGTACCGCGGGAAATTTCTATTTTCCCGCCGTCTGGTGAGAATTTGCCTTCTATAAGTTTAAACAAGGTAGATTTTCCGCACCCGTTCGGGCCCACAAGGCCCACTTTTTGCCCGTCGTGAATGAGCACAGACGTATCCTCAAATAAGGTACGCAGGCCAAAGTGGAACGAGAGCGTTTTGATGTCTATCATACTTCTATATTTTAGCAAATATGGACGAGAGAGAATTTTCATCCCGATTAAAAATTGTAAAATAAAATTATGCACTTGCCGCAAGATTTCATCTCATATACTTCTGATTTGTTCGGCCCGCAACGCTGGCAACGTTTTTTGCAAGCTTTGCAAGAACCTGCCCCGGTGAGTGTACGTTTAAATCTGTGGAAATATTTCGGCGAGCCTATTTGCGAGCATCAAACCCCTGTTCCGTGGTGCAAGGACGGATATTGGCTGGACGAGCGCCCCAACTTCACGCTGGATCCTCTTTTTCACGCGGGAGCATACTACGTGCAAGAGACAGGATCCATGTTTTTGGATCACGTCCTGCGCGAACATCTTTCCGCTCCTGTAAGTGCGTTGGATCTGTGTGCCGCCCCCGGCGGGAAATCCACCTTGATGCGCGCAGCGTTGCCGCAAGGTTCTATGTTAGTAAGTAACGAGCCGGACCGCCGCCGTGCTAATATCCTTTTAGAAAATATGCTCAAACAGGGTCACCCGGACGTATTGGTTACGCACAACTATGCGCACGAATTTGCTACAACAAACCTTGCGTTTGATGTAATTTTGACAGATGTACCGTGTTCAGGCGAAGGATTATTCCGCCGAGACGAAAGCGCCGTGAACGAGTGGAGCTTGCAAAATGTGCGCATGTGCCGGGAACGTCAGCGCAAAATTTTGCAAGATATCTGGCCGTGCTTGCGCACGGGTGGACTGCTTATCTATAGCACGTGCACGTTTAATACGCACGAGAACGAAGAAAACGTGCGCTGGATTATAGAAGAATTGGGCGCAGAAATTTTGCCCGTTTCCACAAAAACCGAATGGCAAATTACCGGCTCTTTGCTTAATGATTTTGAGGCACCTGTATATCGTTTTATCCCGGGAGTTACAAAAAGCGAAGGCCTGTTTATGGCTATCTTGCGTAAAACGAGTGATGGGCCACAACGTGCCACGCTGTCCTCGTCCTTACGTGAGCAAATCAAAAAATTCCGTCAAATTCATTTACTTAGTGATGGAATCCCGACTGAAGAAGTAAAAGGAAAAGAAAAAATCCCTTCTATTGCGCAGGCACTTTCTATTACCACTCCCACAGGAAAATATCCGCATGTAGAGCTGTCATTAGAACAAGCTCTGCGTTATTTGCACCGGGAGAGTTTTACACTGCCGCCCGACACGCCGCGCGGATTCGTGCTGGTTACCTATCAAGAACGCCCGCTTGGGTTCATGAAAAACCTCGGCGAGCGTGCTAATAATCTCTATCCCAAAAACTGGGCCATTAAGAAATTAATGTAACGTTTTTAACAGTGTGGGGATCACTTCGTTGAGGTCCCCCTCTACCGCGTACGTCGCACTTTTCATAATAGGTGCATTGGGGTCTTTGTTAATCGCCACAATGATAGGAGAACCGCCAATACCGCACGTATGATGCGTGTGGCCCGAAATTCCGCACGCGATGTATAAGTCGGAGGCCAAGCGGTCT
>JAZOAE010000024.1:0-11650 GCA_045595305.1 Elusimicrobiaceae bacterium | reverse complement strand
GCGTGGGGTAATCAGTACCGAACACTTTAATGCAAGGGCGTTTGCCCGCAGCGGCTTGCAGCACGAGCGGAATTAAATGCGTTTCGGGCGAGTGCGACTCGCCAATAGTTCCGCTATCGTCGGCGCCGCTGGCGTTAAAATAACGCAAAGCGGTTGATTTTAAGCCGTAAGCGCTGTCAAAATCGGCCAGCATTTTTTCCACCATTAACTTGGTGTTGCCGTAAGGGTTAATGGGAAGTTGCGGGTGGGTTTCGTCAATTTTCTCACGCACGGGTTCGCCAAATGTAGCTGCCGTAGAAGAAAAGACAAAGTAGCGCACGTTATTTTCCACCATGGCATCTAATAAATTAAGCACCTGTGCGACGTTGTTGTGATAATATTTAGAGGGCTCTTTGACGCTCTCTCCCACTTCAATAAACGCCGCAAAATGCATGACAGCTTCAATGTTGTGTTTCTTAAAAACTTCCGCCAGGTGTTTTTTATCGCCTAAATCTCCTATCTCGAGGGGAAATTTTTCCACAGCTTCTTTGTGCCCTTTGGACAAATTATCAAACACTACCGGATTATATCCTTTATCCACGAGCATTTTTACCACGTGTGAGCCAATGTACCCGGCCCCGCCAATCACTAAAATATTTTTCATAAAAACTCCTTTTCCCTATTTTATAATAAACGGAGCGATTTGTTATAATAAGTCTATGAAAAAAATACTCATAGGGGTACTTTGCGTGGTAGGATTATTCTATTTGTTGAAGGGAAATAAGCCACAGATTAAAAATTTTCCGAATAATAACGAAGTGATCGTTGCATTTGGAGATAGTTTAACGGCTGGGTATGGCGCGGCCGAAGGAACTAGTTATCCCGACGTATTAGCGCAAAAGATCAATCGTCCCGTCGTCAATTTAGGTCTTTCTGGAGATACGGCAGCGAATGCGCCAACCCGTCTTCCTTCCGTGCTACGTCATCGCCCGTATATGGTGCTTATTGAATTGGGCGCTAATGATTTTATGCACCAGCGCAGCCGGCAAAAAGCAATAGAGGCTGTTTCGCACATTGTGGACGAAGTACAAGCGATGGGGGCAATTGCTGTTATCGTGGATACAGGCGCTCCCGGCATGGGCGAGTATACCAAAGCTTATAAAAAACTAGCCAAAGAAAAAGGGGCACTATTTGTGCCGGGTATTCTCAAGGGGATTTTCTTTCACAAAAAGTACAAAAGCGATCAGGTTCATCCTAACGAAGAAGGCTACGCCAAAATAGCTGGTAAAGTTTACAAAGTGATTGCCCCGTATTTGTAATTTCGCTGCCTTTCTGGGCGTCGCTCAAATGTTCTCCCCAAGTGTTAAGCCGTTATGCTGAACGGCGATCTTTGTCATCCTAAACCCACGCCTTTTGTCATCCCCGAAAGTTGCTATCGGGGATCTCCACCTTATTTGTTGCCGTTCATTTGCTATCAAAAATAAGTAACGCTTGAATTGGTCTTTTTTTTTTCTTATACTGAACTATACGCGAAGAAGTTTTTGTATAGATAGGGGTTTATAGCTGACCATGAAAAAGAGCTGTTATAAAAAGAATATAAAAGAAAATGAAGATATAATTCCCGAATTTAGTTCGGGATCTTCCACGCCTGTCGTTTCTCAGCAGGAACAACAAGCGTCGAAGACACTGAAACCAGTTCAGGGATTATCTAATAAAAATATATGCGCTTTCACATTAATTGAAATGCTTGTGGTGGTGTTAATCATAGGGATCTTAGCCGCCATCGCGTTGCCGCAATATCAAAGGGCGGTGACTAAGGCACGAGGAACAAATTTGCAGACTGTATTGGCCGAAGTTGTACGGGCGAGTAATGCCTATTATCTACAGTATCGTCAGTGGCCTACTTCCTTTAGTCAATTAGATCTTAAGTTGAGATACCCACGGCTGACGGGCACGTGGGAATCTCAATGTGGCAGTAATTTAGTTCGAAAAGATACTTTGAAAGGAGAAGATTTTGAAATTTCGTTATATAACGGCGGAGTTGGGCAAAGATATAGAATTTTTGCTTACTTTACCAAAGGGCCATACAAGTGCCGGGGGTTTATACACATTTTAGATCACAATGATGAACGGTGGAATGCGAAGGTCAATCACAAAACCTTTTGCGGAGAAGACATTTATCATCGTGCATGTGGAGAAACGTATTGCGAGCAGGGTCTATTTTGCAAAGACAAGATGGGCAAAAAACTGTTCCAGAAAAATTTGTCTACCATTGATCTGTATAACTAATCTTAAGCAATCTGTTCCATAGAACTCCCCGGGGAAAATTCTCGGGGAGTTTTTGTATCCCTCAAATTTCATACAATATATCTATGCATAAATATACCCGGCAGAGTATGATTGTAGTCTCTGTGGCCAACGGCATTTTGCTCTTTGGCTACGGGCTGTCTCTACCGTTTTTCACCATTTATCTTATCACCCAACTTCATCTGGCACCGGCGCTGGCGGGGCTGGTGATTGCGCTAGCGGGTTTATCGCGCTGTGTATCGAGTGCTATATCGGGAGAATTAGCCGATACTTTTGGCCGCAAAGCGATTATGATGTGGGGGTTATTTTCGCAGATTATTGCCATGTTTGCCCTGGGCCTATGTATTGAATTTCACGCCGGCGTTGCCTGGGTGTTGCTCACCTATTTTTTGACTACATTTTTGGGTGCATTTTTTCGTCCGGCGGCTAACGCCTGGGTGACCGATAACACAACAGGGAAAAACCGTGTGGAAGCCTTTGGCATTATCCGCATTGGACTGAACATCGGCTGGGCGCTTGGTCCGGCTGTCGGCGGATTTTTAGTGCGCTATTCTTACAGTGTGGCCTTCTTTTTTACGGCCATCTTATACGGAATTACCATCTTGTATGTGTCGCGTTTGGTGCACGACCGCAAACGTGTGCTTGCCGTGCGACGCAAACCCAGTTTCGTTTCCACACTTTTATCTTTAAAAGACACGCGCCTGGCTAAAATTTGCCTTTACGTAGTGATGATTACGGCGGTAAACTCGCAATTGGTAGTTGGTCTTTCGGTACATTGTAAGCAATATTTGCACATGCCGGAATATTTTATCGGTTGGTTTTTCACCATTAACGGGGCGGTGGTGGTGCTACTGCAAGTATGGGCCACTAAACTGATGGCTAAAATGCGCCTTTCCACGGCGATGCTGATAGGTTGTGTACTCTATGCCATTGGGTTTGGCTCGGTGGGATTTTTCGGCTCGTTTTGGCTGATTGGCCTGGGCGTATTTTTAGCCGGCGTGGGGGAACTGATTGTATCCCCCGGCGAACAGACGCTTGTTTCCAACATTGCCACGCGCGAAACACGCGGGCGGTATTTAGGGATGCTGATGGTGTTTTATAACTTTGGCTCGGCCGCGGGATTTTTTATGGCGGGTATTTTGTCAGATGCGCTTGCCCCGACGTGGCTTGCGCTTCCCTGGCTGGTAGTCGGCGCGGTAGCCGTGCTGGCGGGGCTTGGGTTTTTCAATATGCGCCATAGTTTGACTGATCGGGAAGATGGGAAACAAACCGCCCCGATTCCCATCAAAAAAGATACAATAACCTTAAGCTAACAATTTGTAATAGGAGTATTTTATGCGCGGACTTGTATTTGCACTATTAACTATTATTTTAGGCGGTGTGATTGCCCTGGGACTAGATTATTGCTGCAACTTTTTGCCCGATAAAATCGGCTGGGCCCTTACGCGCGTGTACACGCTGGGTATTCATCCGTTAAGCGCAAGTGTAAGCATTTGCGGCGTGCTGGGGCTTATTTTTGGATATTTGATTATCGCCAAATTTGTGAAGAAATAATCACCCGCGGGGGAAAACATGACAGGAACTAAAAAAGGCGTGATAATGTTTGTGGTTGGTTGTATGGTGATAGTCGGTTGTGTTTGGCTTGAAAAACATCAGTATCTATCCGCCAGAATATATACATATATTCCTGCCATTTTGTGTATTACGTGGATATTGCTTAAAGTGTTTGATCAAAGAAGTAATTGGTGAGGAAGTAAGATGAAGAAAAGCGGGTGGATAATTGTATTGTTTGGGGTTCTGGGGCTTGGACTTGCTGTGTTGTATTATCGTGTCTTATTGTCAGTAATTCCAGGAGATTCTTGGCTGTTAGATTACACGTATAGGAGCGGACAGCATAGAGACTTGTTGATGAGTATTTGTCTTCCTCTTTCTGGTCTTACATGTTTTGGGTTATTTCGATTATTTAAATTTTATCGTGAAAAACGGAAAAAATAATATGCTTATTTTAGCTTCCAAGTCGCCGCGGCGCATTTCAATTTTAAAAAGTTTAGGGACAAAATTTGAGATTATCCCTTCGCAGTGTGCGGAGCGTAGCACCAAAAAACGCCCGTCGGCGCGCGTGGTGGAACTGGCTACTCAAAAAGCGTTTGATGTAGCCAAAAAATATCCCGCCGCTACCGTGATCGGCGCCGATACACTCGTTTTTTGCAAAGGGGAAATCATTGGCAAACCCAAAAACAAGGCCGATGCACTGCGTATTTTGAAAAAGTTAAACGGCTCTTGGCAGAGCGTGTACACAGGGGTGTGCATCGTGTGCAAAGACACGCATAAATTGGTGTACGGGTACGATGTGAGCCATTGCAAAGCGCGCAAATTGTCCGACCAAGAACTCGCCCATTACGCGGGTAAACATATGGACAAAGCCGGCGCATATGCCGTGCAAGATGACGAGGATCCGTTTATAGAGAAAATTGTGGGCAGCCGCACCAATGTGGTGGGGTTCCCCGTCGAATTTTATCAACAATTAACAAAGGAGTTTAAAAAATGAACGAGCGCGATTTAATTATCATTGGGGCCGGACCTGCCGGGTGCAGCGCGGCTATTTACGCCGTGCGCGCGGGACTCAAGCCGCTTATCTGCGGCGGGGCCGTGCCGGGCGGACAATTATTGCAGACCAGCGAGTTGGAAAATTACGCGGGCTTTGTAAACCCTATCGGCGGTTTTGAAATTATGGATAATATGCACAAACAATGCAAGCGCTTGGGTGTGGAATTTTCCACGGATGAAATTGCCAAAATTGAAGGGGAAAAATCTCCCTTTACGCTCACTACCACTGGCGGAAAACAATACCAAGCCATCAGCGTGATTATCGCTACAGGCGCCAAGGCGCGTTGGCTAGGTTTACCCGGCGAAGAAAAATTTAAAGGGCACGGTCTTTCAGCTTGCGCCACGTGTGACGGGTTTTTTATGCGCGGCAAAAAAGTGTGCGTAGTGGGCGGCGGAAACACGGCGTTTGAAGATGCGCTTTTCTTGGCGCAGTTCTGCCCCGAGGTTAATTTAATTCACCGCCGCGACGCGTTCCGCGCTGATCAAGTCACCGTCGAACAGGCGCGCAAAAACCCGCACATCAAATTTGTGCTTAACAGCGTGCCTGAGGCCATTTTAGGTGACAATGCTGTAACCGGGCTTCGTGTAAAAAATGTGCAAACCGGAGCCATGCAAGATATTGAGTGCCAGGGCGTATTTGTGGCTATTGGGGCCGATCCGCAGACCGCATTTTTGAAAGATTCTTTAGTGGCTCTTTCGGACCGCGGGCTTGTACTTGCCGATGAAAAAACCCACACTACGATTGAAGGTATTTTTGCCGCGGGTGATTGTGCCGACAAATACTACCGCCAAGCGATTATCGCTGCGGGCAGTGGCGCCAAAGCGGGCATTGAAGCCGCCGCGTTTGTAAATTTGCACCGCAAATAAGAAAAATTTTAAAGCAGAAAAAAGGGAGCCTTGAGAGGCTCCCTTTCTGTTATTTGTTTATCAGTTTATTTAAATTGCGTCCGCTGGGCTGTTGGTAAGCATACAGGCCAAACTCCGGCAAGACCGAGAATAAGTGATCAAATATATCCGACTGCAAAGCCTCATATTGCGTCCACACGGTTGTGTTTACAAAGCAGTAAATTTCCAACGGAATCCCCTGCGAGTTGGAGGGGAGTTGGCGCACCATCAAGGTAAATCCGGGGTCGGCTTGTGTAACAAACGGGCGCGACTTTAGATATTCTTCCGCGTAGTGGCGGAAAGTGCCGATGTTGGTTAAGTTACGGCCGTTAATTATATTTTCTTGCACGTTATGTGCCTGGTTATAATCGGCAATTTCTTTTTCTTTTCCTTCCAAATAATTTTTTAAGAGTTCAATTTTTTTAAGGCGCGCCAGCATTTCTTCATCTAAAAATTTAACCGTATCCACGTCAATTAAAATACTGCGTTGGATGCGCCGTGCTTTGGCTTCGTACATACCGCTCCAGTTTTTAAATGGTTTGGAAATTAAATCATAGGTGGGCACGCTGACGATAGTCATATCAAAATTTTGTACGCGTACGCTGGTAAGTGAAATATCCAAAATATTCCCGTCAGCACCGGCAGATTCTACGGTGATCCAGTCGCCGATTTTAATTAGGTTGTTGGTAGTAAGTTGGATGCTGGCGGCAAAGCCCAAAATGGGATCTTTGAAAATTAACGAGAAAACTGCTGCCAATGCCGAAAGCCCGGTGATGATATATAAAGGTTTGCGCCCCAATATAATAGAAATTATAAAGAGCGAAGTGGCTAAAAACAAAATAATTTTAAATACTTGTACCAAGCCCTTTATTGGTATTTTGGGGTTGCGCCCGTAGAGTTTGTCGAGCGTATTTAAAAACGTAAAACCCAAATATGAAAAGCTAAGCAGCACAAACAGTGCGGTGGTTTTCTCCATCAGTGTGGTAATCCACTCGATTTTTTGCGAGATAAAAATCGGGTGGAAATCGATGGCGGCCATGGCGGCAATTACAATGCCCAGCGCAGTAAAAAAGTGCTTTTCGGTAAGGGCCTTGAACCATTTCTCCGCTTTGAAAAATTTCACTATGCGCGATAAGTAATTATTACAAAGCCACGTAAATATACGCACCAACAAGTAAAGCAGTACAATAAATACAACAGCCGAAATTAGTTGCGCCGTCAACGTATGATAGTGCGCGGGATAGTTGGGGATTTTTTGAACGTAGGTTAAAATGAACTCCATAAATTCTCCTTAAAAAACTTACTATAATAAAGTGTATGAAAAAAGTGCTTTTAGGTGCAATAGCTATACTGCTGGCCGGATGTTACACGCCGATGAATAATTCGGGCGTAGCAACTACCAAGTCGTGGATAGAGGTTCCGGGCAAGCGGACAGATTTTGACGGCAAGCAATATGATTCTTGCGTGCGGTTTAATTTGCGCTTTTGGCCGCAGGAAGCCGCCGAGCGGTTGGACTTGCAGGAGAGTTGTATTACCGCTTGTTGCTGGCGCAGCGAGAAAGACGAAATCGTATTGGATTTTAATCAAAAATTTGACGAAGAGATGGAAAAATACGGTCACGCGCGTAAATATACTCCGGGTAAAATTACGCTCACGGTGACCCACTCCAATTTAGTGAATGTGACCAAAGTAAAAGCCAATCCTCAAAAAGTGATCAATAACAGCGGGTTAGTGAAACTTTCTTACGAGGAAATTAAGGACGAGCGTCGCATGGCACAGTTGGCGCAACAGCGTGCCTACCGTGCTCAGCAAATTTATCAATCCGAACGGGAACCAGCGGTTGTTGAGGAAGTTCGCGCGCCCGTTGCGCAACAAAAGGCACGTAAGACGGTGGCTACGAAGCCCGTCGTTGTACAACCAGCCCAGCCAGCCCAGACAGGGGAGACACTGGCCAAGTCGATTTTGCAAAAACAAGTTGGGGCAAAAATTGATACGTATTTCTATCAAATGAATAAAACGTATCTGCGGCAAAGAGCTATATTCCTTTTGAGCTCACGTTTGTTTTCCGCACGGGAACAAGAGGATGGAACGTATTTGGTTGTTTGCCATGCCAAAGCACGTACAGGACTTGATGCCAATCATTTGAATTTGTCGGATTTTCCATGCGGAACATGGCTGGTGGATTTGAGTACCCAATCCGTTTTTCCGTACGATCGTACTGCCCAAGAGATTAATGAATAAATTAAAACCCCGTTCGTGAATGAACGGGGTTTTGACTGCGCTATTAAAGCGTTACATCTTAAAGTCTTCGCCAAGATATAACTTGCGGGCGTTTTTATCGTTGAGCAGCGTTTGCTGGTCACCTTCTACCAATATTTTTCCATCGTAAATCAGATAAGCACGCTCGGTTAGCGGCAGCGTTTCGCGCACGTTGTGGTCGGTAATCAGCACGCCGATGCCTTTGTCTTTAAGTTTAAAAATCATTTGCCGCAAGTCGGACACGGTAATCGGGTCGATTCCCACAAACGGCTCATCCAAGAGAATAATTTTAGGGTTGCTGATCATACAGCGTGCAATTTCCATACGGCGTTTTTCTCCGCCGGAAAGCGTCCAGGCTTTTTGCTTGGCCAGTTTACTTAGGCCAAACTCGCTTAACAGTTCATCCACGCGTTTTTTCTGCGCGGCCTTGTCATCCAAAATGCGCTCTAAGACAGCGAGCAAATTTTCCTCTACCGTAAGCCCTTTGAAGATAGTGGGCTCCTGCGCCAGATACCCAAGTCCGTGGCGCGCGCGCTCGAACATCGGCAGTGCAGTTACATCATCTCCGTCGATAAATACGTTGCCGCTAGTAGGGCGGATGAAGCCGACCATCATGTAAAAAGAAGTGGTTTTTCCGGCACCGTTAGGCCCCAGTAATCCTACAATCTCGCCGGATTTTACGTGAATATCCACGCCTTTTACCACCATGCGGTCTCTATATACCTTGACGATTTTTTCACTGCGTAGTTCCATAAAAGCCTCTAAAATTTTTCATTGATTTTATGATTGTTCAGCTCAGGCGATACCAGCCAACCTTGCACGCGGCCGTCTAGCGTTACCACGTTCCCCGCTGCATCCGAGGAAACACTATCTGCTATTATAGCAAATGTTCCTTGCTCGGTCGATCCGGTGGCCAATGGGCGTGCCCCATACGCGTGGGCCTGATTGTGTGCTCCGTCATAAAGCACAGTGTCTGCTTGCAAGGTGCGCAAATCGTCGGTCAGCAGGGCGTTCCCTTCCAGCAATAGATAATCTTCTTGTTGTTTGACCGTGGCCTTATCAGCCTTCATGGTTTGCGTGCCCTCTGCGGTGACACGTTTAGCGTCTACTTGCCCGGTCAAAATAAACACTTGCGTATTGGTATCAAACGAAATCTGTTTGGCTTGAGCGGTTACGGTTTGTGTGTTATCAGTTAAAATCAGGCGCACCGGTTTTTTGGTGGTAGATTTTAATAGGCCTTTGCCGGTTTTGTAATTATAGCGGGCATAATCGGCGTATGCTTCATAGACGGTATTTTGTTCATCTTTGTGTTTAGCGTAAACGTTGCCTGAGGCGGTAAATGTATTATTTTGGCGGTCCGAAAGTGCGTAATTGGATTTAAACGTATAAATATCATTATTATAAAACACGTTCCCTTTAAACTCTTCCTTCTTTTCATCTTTGTAGATGATCCACTCATCGCTTTTTACGATACCGCCTAGTACTTCGGGCAGCTGTAAGGCGGATTTTTTCTTCTGGGAAAGGGCCGATTTTTTTTGCGCGAGCGTTTGCTTGGCCGGTTGCGTAACCGCTTGAGTAGTAGGGGGTTGCATTTGGACACCCCGGCATCCGGTTAAAAGTAGTAACATGCTGCTAGCTAAACACAGATTGCGGTATTTCATAGATTACTTCCCTTCAGCTCCTGCGCAGTGGCGGGTAATTGCGTGGCGTGTTTTTTAATAATAATTTTGGTGAGTTTGGAATTTGTCTCAATTCCGTTAATAGCCACAGAACGTGCTGTGCCGCGGGTGATAATTGTTTTTGCATCGGACCATACGCGGTCAGATTCCACACTGTAAAAGAAGCGGGGGGCCGTGATGCGGATTTTGGCAGTTAATGACTGGACAATAGCATTTCCGTCGATGGTAACTAATTGTTTGGCGTAATCAAACGTGCCTATGTCTCCTGAAACGGTAGCGCTGTCCTCCCCATTTTGTTTGAGTAGCAAACGCGGATTTTTTAACATAGCGCTTTGCATGTTTTCGAAATTAACAGACTGTGCTTGCAGGATCCACTGCTTTTGATTTTCTTTGGAAGAAAAGATAGACACATTCGTAGCTACCTGCGTATCTTCCTCGGGAACGGGGGTTTGTTTGGTAGTGCAGGCGGTTAGTAAGAGGGCAACGAGTGTTCCTATCCAAAATTGTTTCATTTTTTATCCAGCATCGCCAAAAATTCGATGAGATCTTTTTCGTCGATAATCCCAACTACTTTGCCGGTTTTGTCGAGCACGGGCAAGTTATCCACTTTGGTTTGGTGGATCATTTTAGCAGCCTCGATAGCGGGGAGAGTATCTAAAATATGATACGGATTTTTAGTCATCACTTGCGTAATGGGTTTATTGATAACATTCGTACCCGTTTGCAGAATACGGCGCAAATCTCCGTCGGTAAAATATCCTAGGAGTCCTCCTTTCTTATCTATGATACTGCAAGCTCCGGCAGCTCCGGTTTGTGTCATTACAAACAGGGCGTCTTTGACGGTGGCAGTTTGCGGGACGGTAGGATTATTTTTCCCTTTGCGCATGACATCTTTGACTTGCTGGGTCAGTAATTTTCCCAGCGAGCCACCCGGATGGAATTGGGCAAAATCGCGTTTCTCAAAATGTTTGATATTCATCAAGCAAATGGCCAGCGCATCGCCTACGGCCAGGGTGGCAGTGGTGGAAGCGGTGGGGGCCAAGTTATACGGGCAAGCCTCGCGCTCAATATGCACCGTAAGATGAATATCCGACATGAGTGCCAGCTTACTATGTGCATGTCCTGTCATAGAAATAATAGTCAGTTTGCGGCGTTCGAGCGATGGTAAAATTTTATTAATTTCTTCGGTCTGCCCGGAAAAAGAAATCGCTAAAATTACGTCGCCCGGCGTAATCATTCCCAAATCTCCGTGTAAAGCTTCCACGGGATGCACAAAGAAAGAGGGGGTGCCTGTAGAAGCAAGTGTAGCAGAAATTTTACGGCCGATAATTCCGCTCTTACCAATTCCCAGTACAACTACGCGGCCCTTGCAATTGGCAATCACATCGACGGCTTTAATAAATTGCTCATCAATGCTTTTGTAACTTAGCGCCAGGGCTTCGTGTTCAATCGTAAGCACTTGGCGTGCCATGCGTTTAATAGAAGACGGATTGATGGTAAATTTTTTCATAGGTTCCTCTTAATCATTCCAAGGCGTCGTGCCATGAGCTGTTGTACGCGGTTGATACGGGGCCGGGAGCCGATGGGTCACCCAACTTGTCAGCCCAAAGCCTACTACGCACACCGTTAGCAGAATTCCTAACGTGATTAAATGCCATTTGAAGGAAGGTTGCCAACGAGTCATAGCTATTTAAATTTTTTTACCACTTTATCAATGGCGCACAACTCTTCTACCATTTTAGTAGTGAGTGCGAAATCCAGCGAATTCGGGCCGTCGGAAAGTGCTTTTTGCGGCGTGGGATGTGCTTCAAAAAACACGCCGGCAATACCCAATGCCGTGGCCGCTTTAGCCAACACGGGGGCCAATTTGCGGTTGCCGCCGGTGGCAGAACCCAAGGCTCCTGGTTTTTGTACAGAGTGGGTGGCGTCGAAAA